>NZ_JAOXHJ010000010.1 GCF_025780055.1 Ureaplasma zalophigenitalium
ACTTTTTAACTTTAAAAACGTTTAAATTACTTAGATATGGAAGATGTTTCTCTGCTCATTTAAAACTTTCATTTTTTGTGCCCTTCCCATGATTGATCCGGTATAAACGTTCGTATGTTATTTCATCTCCGATCTTATTTTCATTATTGGTTATTAAGGTATAAGTTCTATTTCCGCCATCTTCTCTGTTTAATTCCATAACAGCATGACCAGTTGTGCCTGAGCCAGCAAAAAAGTCGAGAACACGAGCGTTTTTGTTATCTGTTGCCATTTCGATTAAATATTTGATTAGTTGCATAGGTTTAGGGAAACTAAAAATATTTTTGTTCGAAAAAATATTTTTGATATCCTCACCACCATTTGAAGAATAAAAATCGTCGATAAAATTCTGATATTGTTGCCCCGCTTCTATTTCGACAATTTTATGTGTTTTTGGATCGAATTTAACTTTTTCATATTGTTTTCTGTAAGCAACTCATTCATTATCGCTATTCTTTTTACATTCAATAAAACCTAGTTTTTCACCTTCTAAATATGTTTTATAAGCTCAAGTATAACATCCTGATTCTTTTTTATGTTTATTTACATGCAACTCAAAATAAGTTCCATCTGGTGCTTTAATCGGATAGTCTAAGGACTTTGTATATTGAAAACTTCCTGTCGAACTAGGACGATATAACATAGTTAATTTATAGTAGCCACGATCCTTGAAGTATTCATCTTTATTAACGTACCCCAATTTTTGTAATTGAACTTGATTATGTTTAACGTAATTAAAGTTTTTAATATCATTATTTTTTGAATAAACCAAAATATATTCTGTGTTTTTAACTATTGAATAATTAAAGGAAGTATTGCCTCCGGGTCCTCTTTTCTTGATTCATGTAATCGTAGTAACAAAATTCTCTTCACCAAAAATTTCGTCCATTAAGACTTTTAGATAAGCTTGTTCACTATCATCGATAGACACAAAAATAACTCCATCATCCTTGAGCAGTTCCTTAGCTAAAATTAATCGTTCATTCATCATGTTTAATCAGCCGTTCCGACTGAATTTATCGCGGTAAATAAACTTATTATTGTTGATTTTTAAAGCATCGTTGGCAACAGAATTCCCATCCGAATTTGCTGCTTCTGTATTATAAGGAGGGTCGATGTAAATTACATCGTATTTATAATCGAGCGCAGCTCTCTCTCTCTCTCTCTCTCTATGAGTATTAGATTCTTTAAAGCATCATAGTTCTCCCCAATGATTAAAGCGTTATTGTTTTCTAATGTATTAGTAAATGATCTTTTAGCATCGTATTCAAGCACACTGACGGCTTGTGAATCAATGCTGGGTGCTACATCAAAAACAAAACCCACATTCACTCGTTGGGTTACAAATTTAAAGATATCTAATAATTCTTCTTCATTTTCGACTTGGTTAATAATCTTAATCGCTAATTTCTTTTGTTCGCGATTAAAAACTGTATCTAAAATACTCTTGATTTTTTCAATGTATTGTTGTTTTAACTCTTTTAACATATATACTCCCTATATTTATACTCTAAATAATATTTTAATATATATTCAATACCCTATGATGTTATTTATAATAGCAGGCTTATATCCTCATATTTATTTTTGAGGTTGGAGACATTTAGCACCTAAAAATATGTAATTTTGGGTGCAAGGAGGCGATAAATTTATGGCTTCATTTACTAATAAAATAGAGACCATAATGTCTAAAAAAATGAAGGCGAAATCTTTTGAATAAATGATTTTTATGACTTAGGAACAAAAAAACTATTAAATCTGTTTTGCATAGATTAAATGAAAATAAGGTCATAGTTAGACTCCTTGATGGATTTCAAGTTAACGCATCCAAAAACTTTAACCTAACTAGTAATAAAAAACAAAGATCAGTTTTAACTGTTCCTTGTTTTTTATAAATATCTAAAATAAGTTAATTAGGTAGCGTGGTAGTTTTTCTTAATCGCTGCAAATAAGTCGTTAATTGTGGTGTGATAACCTTTTTGTTTTAATAAAAGTTCGCGTATTCCTAAATGGTTACTATCACCTTCTAGATACATATAATTGTTTTCGTTTCTATCCAAATAAATAACCAATAAAGTTAAGTATTTAATATTTGATGGTTTGATGTTATCATCGTAATTCATTTCATTAATATACTTTTCAAATGCTTCAATGATACCTTCGGTTTTTTGCGTGTCAAAATCATCTTTGCTTTTAATTTCCATAAAGATTTCGTGATCATCATATTTTATTAAAAAATCCGGGTAACTATTTTTGATTTCAAATAAGGTATTTTTGGCATAATATTGGAAATTAATGCCGTGAAAAACAGGGTTTTTACTTCAAATTTGCACGTTTGTGTGTACGTCCTCATGCGCTTGTAAATATTTAAATAATTCTTCACAAAAAGCCTTTTCTGTATAAGAGTCAAAATAATATTCTATTTGGTCTTTAATTGTACTTTTATAAGCGTATTTATCAAGATCAAAAACCATTTTGTGTTTGTCACGCACATACGCATAAATAAGATTTGGTAGAATTTGACGATGCTTCAAAATGTATTCTGGTTGTTGTTGGGTATCTAAAATAGCTGCTAAAGCTTTTTTGTAAAGCTGATGAATATCTTTTTTATAGTATTTAGCAATTATATATCAAAATAAAAGCTCATTGCTGGTGTGTTGCTGTTTTTGCAATCGATCAATAAATCATTGCTCAATGCATGCGATTAGATTAACAGAAAAACAGGCTTTATTTTGTTGTAGAAAATAATCTTTAAATAATTCTAAATGTAAGGAATTCTCAATTTTAGATTCTAAAAGTTTTTTAGTTATACCATCATCCGTTTTTAAATCTGTGGAATGACCAATTAAGTAATTATCTTTTTGGTATTTATTTATTAAAGAATCAAAGTAATCAACAATGTTGTCATACTGTTCATTGAGCAAATTAACAACATCTTTCATAAACATTTGCTCATCCTTAGCTTTTAAATGTGCTTGTTTATTAATTTCACCAGATGTAAAAGCTCAGTTAATATATTGGTTTTTTAATTGGTAAGTACGCACGCCTTTTTCAGGATCATTTTCATTGTGGTTCGAATAAATATAATAATGATTAGAAATGTGTTCTTGTGGTAGTTGTTTGTTAGGGATGGGATTACGTTTAATTCGTCCGATGGTTTGTACACTAAGATTATTAGACGAAACGTTTCTTAATTGCACCAGCATACATGCACGCGGAATATTTCAACCAGTTGCTGGACCAATTTTAAAAATGATTGCTTGAATGGTTGAATTATTACGTGAAAGTTCTTTTAAAGTTATAACTTCACGAGTATTAGCATCTACTTTCTGATCACTAAAATATTGGGCATACTCAATATTATGTTTAGCTAACGTATTTTTAATTTTACTTAGGTTTTCTTCAAAATTAGCTCTTTTTGCTTCATTAATATTTGATGAATCATCAATTTGAATTAACATTGCGGGATTAATCCCTTTTAAATCATCATCCTTAATATATTGTTTGCGAACTTTTTTGTAGGTTTCGCATGCTTTATCTAATAAATCAATATCATCAATTTCATTAATTGCAATCGATTTAACATCATGATTGAAAAAGGGTATTCTTTTAACTAAAGCGATATTGTCATTTAGTAAATCTTTGTCACTTAAAACAACTTGTGGGTAGTTGTTGTTGGGTGTTGCTGACATATGCACTATAAAACAAGCTGCGCGTTGTAATAAAGCGTCGGCACGAACCTCATGTTTTTGACTCATTTTCTTTGCTTTTTGTTGATCATAAATATCATTGAATATAATATTGCGTTTATTAGCTGATCCATAATGAGCTTCATCACGAATATAAATCAGTTCATACCCTTCATATTCGATGGCTGTTATAAATGCGTCTAATTTTCCGTATTCGGTTAATATTTTTTTATTTCCAAAGGTCGATGAACCAAAAACTAACACCTTTTCGTCTTTGAGTTTAATATCATAACTACCATCTTTAGTATTTTTAGCAGTTGTCGATGGTGATTGTAAATATTCGACTTCTAAGTTATTGTTCTCTAAATAATTTTTGTACTCTTTTAAATTATTAGCAAACTGTAATGGTAATTCAGCACTTGATAGTGTCCCGATCATAAAAATTATTTTTTGTTGTGGTTGATAAACTTTTTTATAACTAATGATTTGATCAATTAAGTTAGCAATCATAAAAGTTTTACCAGAGCCAGTCGGCGCTTTAAATTCAACAATTTTATGATGATCAGATTTAGCTTTTTGTTTAATACTTAAATAATGCGTTAATAAATTCTCTACACACTTCTTTTGACTATTACTTAGTTGCATCTTCATTTTCCTCGTAGGGTTGTAGTGCTAATAATTGTCTTAGAATTTTGTTATTATTTACTTCAGCATGCATGATCCCAAAATGTGCCAAAGATTGTTTTAACATCGTTTTGATTATTTCATTAGGATTATTTTGAGCATTAATGGAAATGTTAAATTTTTTAACCTTAAAAACGTTTAAATTGCTTAGATATGGTGAGTTATTTTCTGTTCATTTAAATTTCTCGTCATGTGTTCCCTTACCATGATTAATCCGATATAAACGTTCATATGTGATATTATCACCAATATTATTTTCGTTATTTGTAATTAAAGTATAAGTTCTATTTCCACCATCTTCTCTGTTTAATTCCATAACAGCATGACCTGTGGTACCAGAACCGGCGAAGAAATCAAGAACACGGGCGTTTTTGTTAGGGATTAGATTGATTAGATATTTTAATAATTGGGTAGGTTTGGGATGATCAAATATTTTAGTATTAAAAATTTCTTTTTGCGTTTGTGTTCCTAATGTGTTATGAATTTTACAGATTAAATTTGAGAATTTAGATGTTCTAACTATTTGATTTCCCTTATTATCTACGAATTGATATTGTTTACTATAAACAGAATCATTTTTAAATAGTATAAAATCATTTTCTATTCCCCATTGAACTTTACTTGCTGATCATCTTCACCGCCAGTCTTTCACTGCGTGTTTTCCACTTTGTCTTCTTAATCAATTTTCTTGAGATTTTCCAGGATAATATTTTTTGTCATTATGTTCAATAACATAATCTAGACCACTAGATCAAGTTAGCGATGCCATATCTAACTGTTTTAAAAAATATTTCCCTCTTTCTCTAACATGTTTATCTTCAAATTTATAATTGGAATTTTCATCAACATTTTGCTCTTCTTCATTAAGGAAAATTTTATTGATATTTTTTGCATACACAAGAACATATTCTGTTAAAATTTTTAGTAATTTTGAATCAGAAGCTGACCCAGAATTTTTCTTTTCTCATACTATATTTGCCAC
>NZ_JAOXHJ010000011.1 GCF_025780055.1 Ureaplasma zalophigenitalium
TTTTTTACTTTGCGTGGCGATGACCTATTTTGTTTTAACTATCGTCGGCTCTAAAGTGCTTGACTTCCGTGTTCGAGATGGGAACGGGTATTTCCACTTTGATATCTTCACCACACCTTGATCGATGCTTGAAAACTAAATTTTATCAACAATGTTATTAATCGAGAATTTATATAAGTCTTCGAATAATTAGTATCAGTTAGCTAAACGCGTTACCGCGCGTACACATCTGACCTATCAACGTTATAGTCTTTAACGATTCTTATTCCATTTAAGGAAGAGAAGATTAATCTTGAAGTTAGTTTCACACTTAGATGCTTTCAGCGTTTCTCTATTCCACACGTTGCTACCCTGCAGTGCAGCTGGCGCTACAACAGGATCACAAGAGGTGTGTCCATTCCGGTCCTCTCGTACTAGGAACAGCTCTTCTCAATCTTCTAACGGGCATGACAGATAGGGACCAACCTGTCTCACGACGGTTTGAACCCAACTCACGTATCTCTTTAATCGGCGAACAGCCGAACCCTTGGAACCTGCTCCAGCTCCAGGATGAGATGAGTCGACATCGAGGTGCCAAACAGTGCCGTCGATATGAACTCTTGGGCACTATCAGCCTGTTATCCCCAGAGTAGCTTTTATCCGTTGAGCGATGGCGTTTCCATACACAGCCACCGGATCACTATGACCTAGTTTCCTACCTGCTCGACATGTATGTCTCGCAGTCAAGCACCCTTATACCATTACACTCTATACACGATTTCCAACCGTGCTGAGGGTACCGTTGCGCGCCTCCGTTACCTTTTGGGAGGCGACCGCCCCAGTCAAACTGCCCACCTAACAATGTCCTCCGACCAGATAATGGTCGCAAGTTAGGGAGATCTTATTACAAGGGTAGTATTCCAACGATGACTCCATATACCCTAGCGAGTATACTTCAAAGTCTCCTACCTATGCTCTACAAGCAATAAAATATCCCAATATTAAGCTACAGTAAAGCTTCATGGGGTCTTTCCGTCCAATCACGCCAAGAGGGCGTCTTCACCCTCACCAGGATTTCACCGAGTCTACAGTTGAGACAGTCAAGAGATGGTTACACCATTCAAGCGGGACGGAATTTACCCGACAAGGAATTTCGCTACCTTAGGACCGTTATAGTTACGGCCGCCATTCACTGGGGCTTCAGTCGAAAGCTTCGCTTGCGCTAACATTCTTCTTTAACCTTACAGCATTGGGCAGGTGTCACCCCATATACATCGTCTTACGACTTAGCATAGAGCTGTGTTTTTGTTAAACAGTCCCCCCTCGCTATTCACTGCGGCTGGTTTTTCTCCAGCACCCCTTTTCGCTAACTTACGGGGCTAATTTGCAGAGTTCCTTAACTGTAGTTAACTCGCTAACCTTAGGATATTCTCCTTGACCACGTGTGTTCGTTCTCGGTACGGACTACTTATTGATTAGCGCTAGAAGCTTTTCTTGGAAGCATGATGTATATGTCTTCTCTACTGCCCGAAGGGTTCGATCGTACTCATAACTTGACCTTAAGATGAGCGGATTTGCCTACTCATCAGTCTTATTATTTAAACCGGAATCCGATAACCGGCACATATTAACCTTCTCCGTCACTCCATCACTCAATACGTAGGTGCAGGAATATTAACCTGCTTTCCATCGACTACGCCATTTGGCCTCGCCTTAGGATCCGACTTACCCTGGGAGGACGACCCTTGCCCAGGAAACCTTAGTCAATCGGTTTGAGAGATTCTCACTCTCATTCGTTACTCACGCCAGCATTCTTACTTGTATAATGTCCACCAGTGCTCACGCTCTGGCTTCGTCCTTTATACAACACTCGTCTACCGCTATCAATAAATTGATAACCCAAATCTTCGGTTATATGCTTAGCCCCGTTACATCTTCCGCGCAGAATCTCTAAACAAGTGAGCTGTTACGCACTCTTTAAACGGTGGCTGCTTCTAAGCCAACATCCTTGCTGTTTAAGAAATTCAACATCGTTTTCCACTTAGCATATATTAGGGACCTTAGATATTGGTCTGGGCTGTTTCCCTCGCGACAATGAAGCTTATCCCCCACTGTCTGACTGCTGGAATAGCAATTACGGTATTCAGAGTTTAATTCTATTCAGTACACCGAGGTGGCGCCATCATAGATTCAGTGCTTTACCCCCATAATTGCATTATCCAACGCTATTCCTAAAAATATTTCGACGAGAACGAGCTATCACGGAGTTCGATTGGAATTTCACTGCTATCCACAGGTCATCCCCTGTCGTTTCAACGAAAGTGGGTTCGGTCCTCCAGTGAATGTTACTTCACCTTCAACCTGCCCATGGATAGATCACCCCGTTTCGCGTCTATTGCCACATACTGAACGCCCTATTAAGACTCGGTTTCCCTACGGCTCCATTTCTACAATTTAACCTTGCATGCAACAATAACTCGCTGGCTCATACTTCAAAAGGCACGCTATCACACATAAATGTGCTCTAACACCTTGTAGGCTTATGGTTTCAGGTTCTATTTCACTCCCATCTCTGGGTTCTTTTCACCGTTCCCTCACGGTACTATGCGCTATCGGTGACAAACTAGTATTTAGGCTTACCCAATGGTCTGGGTGGATTCAGACAGGATTTCACGTGTCCCGCCCTACTCAGGATACTGCTAGGTAAATTATTGATTTCGTGTACGGGATTATCACCCTCTGTGATTGAGCTTCCCAACTCATTCCACTATCAATAATTAGTCCACGTTGCAGTCCTACAACCCCGAATCAAGATTCGGTTTGGCCTGATCCGGATTCGCTCGCCGCTACTACCGGAATAACATTCGTTCTCTTTTCCTCTGGTTACTGAGATGTTTCACTTCACCAGGTATTGCCTTACATTACTATGAATTCATAATGTAATAATATAAAATTACTTATATTGAGTTTACTCATTCGGAAATCAACGGATCACAGCTTCTTATCAGCTTCCCGTCGCTTATCGCAGATTTGCACGTCCTTCATCGCCTGTTTGTCCCAAGGCATTCACCATAAGCCCTTAATAACTTATAATAAATCCTTAAAGTTGTATCTTTAATATGATTGTTAACTATATTAATTAAATTAATATAATTTCTGTTGACTAGATATTTGCATATCTAATCATTAGAAAGATTGTTGATAATAATTCAGTTTTCAAAGATCGACCACATATATCAGTCGATATATGGAGAGAATAATCTCTCAAAACTAAATAGAATCCGACCATAACGATTTATAAAAAAATAAATTGCGGCAAATCATTATGGATTTGTTTGTGATTTCGTACACTTGATTGTGTAATTTAATAAATTACTCCGAAGAAAGGAGGTGATCCATCCCCACGTTCTCGTAGGGATACCTTGTTACGACTTAACTCCAGTCACCAATCCTACCCTAGACGTATGCCTCCTTGCGGTTAACAGTACGGTTTCAGATATTATCAGCTCCCATAGTTTGACGGGCGGTGTGTACAAGACCCGAGAACGTATTCACCGCGACATGTCTGATTCGCGATTACTAGTGATTCCAACTTCAAGAGGGCGAATTGCAGCCCTCTATCCGAACTGAGATTGATTTTGTCTGATTTGCTTGACTTTACAGTTTTGCAGCAGTTTGTCTCAACCATTGTAGCACGTTTGCAGCCCTAGATATAAGGGGCATGATGATTTGACGTCATCCCCACCTTCCTCTACTTTGCAGTAGCAGTATCGTTAAAAAATAACTAACGAAAGGGGTTGCGCTCGTTGCGGGACTTAACCCAACATCTCACGACACGAGCTGACGACAACCATGCACCACCTGTCAGATTGTTAACCTCTACTATATTTCTATAGCTTTGCAATCGATGTCAAACCTAGGTAAGGTTTTACGTGTATTGTCAAATTAAGCAACATGCTCCACCACTTGTGCGGGTCCCCGTCAATTCCGTTTGAGTTTCATTCTTGCGAATGTACTACCCAGGCACATCATTTAATGCGTTAGCTACAACACCGACACGTTCGTGCCGACATTTAATGATGATCGTTTACAGTGTGGACTACTAGGGTATCTAATCCTATTTGATCCCCACACTTTCGAGCCTAAGCGTCAGTGTTAGTCTAAGTTGGCGCCTTCGCCGCCGGTGTTCTTCCATATATCTACGCATTTTACCGCTCCACATGGAGTTCCCCAACTCTCTACTACACTCTAGATTTGCAGTTTTTGATACAGCTATGCGTTGAGCACATAGATTTAATACCAAACTTGCAGATCCGCCTGCGCTCGTTTTACGCCCAGTAAATCCGGATAACGCTTGCATCCTATGTATTACCGCGGCTGCTGGCACATAGTTAGCCGATACTTATTCAAAAGGTACAGTCAAGTTATAATCATTTCCTATCATAACGTTTCTTCCCAAATAAAAGAACTTTACAATCTATAAGACCTTCGTCGTTCACGCGGCATTGCTTCATAAGGCTTGCGCCCATTGTGAAAAATTCCCTACTGCTGCCTCCCGTAGGAGTATGGGCCGTGTCTCAGTCCCATTGTGGCTGTTCTACCTCTCAGTACAGCTACGCGTCATAGACTTGGTAGGCTTTTACCCTACCAACTATCTGATACGGAGCACCCTCATCCAAAAGCGACGCTTTAAAGGCGTCTTTCTACATTTTCTCATGCGATAAGAATGTTATTATTGGGCATTAGCTAACCTTTCGGTCAGTTATTCCCATCTTAAGGGCAGATTGGATACTTGTTACTCACCCGTTCACCACTAGGTTAGTAAACTAACCTCGTTCGATTTGCATGTATTAGGCATGCCGCCAGCGTTAATCCTGAGCCAGGATCAAACTCTTAAAAATTGACGGATTCTATTTAGTTTTCAAAGATCATTTTATAATGTGTTTCGTTAAACACACCATATTATTATAGTGC
>NZ_JAOXHJ010000012.1 GCF_025780055.1 Ureaplasma zalophigenitalium
AAAAAGGTACCTGCACTATATACAGGATATGATCCTTTGTTTTTAATTTGTGTGATTAATAAAGAAGATTTTTTAACGAGATTAACCAAATCTTCTATTCTTCTCTGTTCTCAATCGTTTGTAAATTCTTTAAATCTGATCTTTGGAAAAGGGTGTTTTTCATCTGCGAACATCTTCTCTAAAAGGGTATTTTTGAGATTTTTTAACTTTTCTAACTTACACTGAAGAAGTGATATGGCTTGATCAAAGGATTTTGCTAATGAACCAATTGCTTTTTGTTCTTGTTTTGAAATGCCAAAATGAAAAATAGTGTTTAAGATTTTGCTTGGTTGTATATTAAATCTTGATATTCCTTGCGCTAATATTCTAGCTTTTCTTCTAAACGAACTACTTCTTAAAAAATATGCTAAAAAAAATAAATCAAATTGAGATAGATCGTTTAATCTAATACCAAAACAAAAACTATTTAAATAAATCTTTTTGGCACTTCTGAACATTATTACGGAAGAAGTGGCACACTCCTCAGCAGTTTCTGAAGATGTTGTTAAAATAATATCCCCATAGCGTACAACATTTTGATACTCTGATATTTTCACATAATTTTTGGGTTCGAAATCAATAATAGTATTTTTAAAAATGTCCAAATAAGAATAATAAAGAGAGTTGCCCTGGACAAAGTCGATACTAACTTTCGATTTTAAACCTGAATATATTGATCCAATATCTCTCAATTTTCTCTGTTCTCAAGCGATGGTTTTTACACATTTATTTTCCAAAAATATTTAATAACATCACAATGATTTATTATTAAATACCTGTCTTTTAGTGATATGTAAACAATTAGAAAATGTCTTATTTATTAAAATCAAATAAAAAACTAGTCTAACGACTAGTTTTTTTGTCCGACATCAGAAATAAAAAGCATTTTTTCTTTGTTAATTTCAATGAAAGTAGTTTGTTAGTTCAAAAGCGTTAATTTATCCTTTGCTCTTACTTTTTTGTCTGAAATATTAATTGATTTTTTTCTTTTTCTTTTTCACGAAATAAATTATCAATATCAAACCAACTGTAAAAATTATAGTTAAAATTGACACTAAAATAATTTTAGTGGTATCCCCTTTGTATGGCTCTTCTTTTTTTAATAAGTCCGAATTACTTTGTTTGTTTTTAACTTCTGTTAATAAGTTCTTATAAAGTTTGTTAATAGTTATTAAATCGTTCGTTGTTTTGTCATTTAAATCTGGATAAGCTTGATTTAAATTAGCTAATGTTTTGCTTGTTTGCTCTTTTAAAAGAAGATTATCTTCTGTGGTTGCTAATTCGTTTAATAACGAGTTAATTATCGTTTTAGAAGTTGCAATTGCTTGCTTTAACATAGTTTTATGATTGTTAACTTCTTTTAATTTTATTTCTGCTTCTGCAACAATTAATTCTAAATCTTTATGAGTCTGATTTATTTCATTATGAAATGCGATTTTAGCATTTTTGCCTAAAGTGTTAATTAAGTGCGCCTTTTGAATTGCAGATTCTAACGTTTTTTTAATCACTCCTAAAGATGGTTCGGTTAAATCAGTTACTAGGCTGTTAGCTTGTGAGATAACTTGCGCCAAATTTGCTCTTAGTTTTTTTGTGATATTATCTATCTTAATTTGCTCAGCTTGTTTTTTGATTAAAAGAGAGTGTAAACTTTTCGCTTGTTCTTCATTCTCCACGTAATTCGTTGATGATTCATTTTTGTCCAAAGCCTCTGATAATTCTGTTAAAATGTCTCGATAGTTTTGTGTGTTTTCGGCTTGTTTTAAATTTTCGATATGTTTACGAACAGCTTGTTTTGCTGTTTGTAAATGATTATATGAAATAGTTAAAATTTCTTCATCAATTTGGTTAAATGAGGTTTGCGTTTTAGATTTAAAAGATTCTAATTCTTCTAAACGTGCATCTTTTAAGTTATTAGTTTGAGTTATGAAAGTGGCATAAGATTGCTTTAAATTCGCCAATTTTTGTTTAATAGCTTGGTATGTATTATTAATCTGTGTGTTTCTCTCATCAACCCGATTAAATAATTTCTGAATTTCATTAACTAATCGCTGTTTAGTTTCTTGCTCATTCTCTTGTTTGCGTTTAATTAATTCTTTGATTTTAGCTATATCATCTTTGTGTTGCTCATAACGCGTTTTATAAGCATCAACTGTCTGTGGTTCAATAGTGGCTGTAATAGCGGCTAACAATCCAGTTAATTGATTATTAATATCAGGATGATTTTTAGCTAAATCTTCTGTTATTGCTAAAGTTTCTAAAGTGTCTTTAATGCTATTTAATTTATCGGCATAGATATTTTTATCAGCTTTTTGTAATAATTCTTGTGCAACACGAATAGCTTGTTTAATTTCTTGGTTTGTATTGTGGTTTTGTTTTAAAAATGTATCGATCTCACTAATTTGTAAAATAGATAAATGAGCTGATCCATTATTTTTTAAAGCATCGATTTTCTTTATTTTATTTTTTAACTTTTCTTTCAACGCTATCAAAGTAGCTTCATTCTCTTTTTTAGATTCTTGTTGTATTGTTGGTAATTTTTCTAAATCACTTTGTGCTTGTTTTCAAGCGTTTAGTAGTCTTTCAGTTTGTTTTTCGTTATTTAAGAAATCTGAATCCAGTGTTGAATTCTGATTAAAAACCGTCTGTAACTGGTTGATGATATCTACATATACACTATGTTGTGCATCAGATTCTAATTTTTTTATGTAATCTTGAACTCGATTTTTTATCTCTGCTAAATTATCTTGTGAAATCTTTAAAATTTGATTATCAATCTTGTTAAAAAAACTTTGGATTTTGTTTTTTAATTCTTGCAAATCATCTAGAGATACTTTAGATAAATCATTTGGGTCACTAACTAATGTATGGAATTCAGAGTTTAAAACATCAATTTGCTGTTTTACTGGTTGATAAGTGATACTGATACTTGCGTTTTTTTGGTTAACTTGAGCTAAATGAGTTTGAACTTCTTGTAATAGTTGGTTTTTTTGTTGATTAGCTATTGCATCTTTTTCTTGGGGGTCTAAACCATTGGTTTTTATTACACTAACGGTTATGTTCTTATAACGATAAAAATCTGCATCATCACCCTCATAAACCAGTGATACACTATTTTTCCCTGTTGTTAACGGTCCGGGGTTAACGACTTTTCAACCGGGTCCATAATTAAAATCAGTATTTTGTTTATTTTTTTCGTCCACATAGATAGTAAAATCAGTATTCGGATCAAAAATTCTATTATTAACTTTCGGATATAAACCCACTAAGATTGTGAAAAATTTTTTATTTTTTCCTGTGTATTTATTTTTTCCATTAATAACCACTTGACCATAACCAGATCAAGCAGAATCTTTAAAAAATTTCTTGCTGTCATCATAAAAATAAGAATAATCCACAGTGTAATCAATATTTTCTTTTAATATTTCCCCATTAAACATTACTTTGGGCTTAGCTTCGGTTTGCATACCATATCTATATTTAGGTTTATCAAAAGAAACTGATGCGTTTGTGATATCGTTTAATAAATTCTTTGAATCTGGATTTTTATAGTTGTTACGAGTAAATACTTTAATTCTTGCAACACCACCAAAAAGTTTTTGACTACTCACCCATTGATTATCACGATTCACGTAACTTAAATCAAGATTTGAAAACTCTTCATCTGAAAATTTTATTTTTGCATCATTTTTATCATTTTTTACAGATGCAACAATCGAAAACCTTTGATGAGGAGCTAATTTAATTTCTTTATCTAGCTCTATTGTTCTTAACCCAC
>NZ_JAOXHJ010000013.1 GCF_025780055.1 Ureaplasma zalophigenitalium
TCTGCTGTTAATATGCGTGGTTCACTAGAACAAAATGATCATAAAAACTTTTTGTTAGCTATGCTTTTTTACAAATTCTTATCCCAAAAACAAGTTGAGTATTTCAATAAAGAAATTTGTTGAATAAATGAACCCTTAACTTTTGAACAAATCCAATTAATTGACTCTGCTTATATTAACCCTGACACCGAGGTTATTGATCAATTAGAAATTAGTCATGATTCATTAGAAGAATTAATTGAAGGTGCCAAAAATAGTTTGGGTTTTTATATTCAACCCAAATATTTATTTGATAATTGAATCCACGAAGAAACGAAATTCGATGTGGAATTAATTAGTGAATCGATTAAATCTTTTAATAACCATTTATCTAGTAATGAAAGCATCCGTATTTTATTCGAGGGTGTTTTTAATGTTTATGAATCCGAACTTAATAAATTAGGCCAAAACCCAAGAACCCAAAGTGAGAATTTAAAAAAGATTTTAAACGTGATTAAAGATATCCCTACAGGTAAACAAGACTTTGATGTCTTGGGTTTTGTTTATCAATACATGGTTGAACAATTTGCGGGGGAAGCTGGTAAAAAAGGTGGAGAATACTATACGCCCCATGAGGTTTCACAGTTAATGTCAGAAATTGTAGCCCGCCATTTAAAAGATCGCGAAAACATTGCTGTTTACGACCCGACTTCGGGTTCGGGATCACTTTTAATTACGATTGGTGATATGTTTGCTAAGTACTCAAAAAAACAAAATAATGTGACCTATTATGCCCAAGAAAAAGTCAGTTCAACCTACACCATTACTCGAATGAACTTAATAATGCACGGTATTAGTAGTATTGACATAAACGTCCGTAACGGGGATACTTTAAAACGTGATTGACCATTCTTTACTAACGCCAGTGATGAATCAACATACGAATTACGAGCGGTCGATGCTGTGGTCTCAAACCCGCCATATTCTTTAAAATGAGATGCGGATGAAGCCCAAGGTGACCCCCGGTTTATTGAATATGGCCTAGCTCCTAAATCCAAAGCCGATTACGCTTTTTTATTACATAGTTTATACCACTTAAAAGAGGATGGGATTATGACTATTGTATTACCCCACGGGGTATTGTTTCGAGGGGGTAGCGAAGGGTTAATTCGTCAAAAATTAATCGAAAAAGGATATATTGATACCGTGATTGGTTTACCTGCTGGAATCTTTTTCCGTACAGGGATTGCTACCATTATTATGGTTTTAAGAAAAAACAAACCTAACCGGGATATTCAATTTATTGATGCTTCTAAATTGTTTAATAAAGCCGGGGCAACAAACCGGATGGAAGTATCACATATCCGCAAAGTTGTGGATGCATACACAAATAAAACCGATGTTGATAAATTTGCCCGACTTGTCCATTTTGACGAAATTCAAGCCAACGATTTTAATTTAAACATTTCCCGTTATATTGATAGTTTTGAAAAAACTGACTACCATGATCTTTATGCCTCATTATATGGGGGTATTCCCAATAGTGAACTAAAGGCTTTTGATGATTTATGAACAGCTTTACCAAATATAAAAAATTTATTATTAACACCTATCAATCCTGATTATAGTACGTTTAAACAACCTGAATTGATCAGCGAAAGTATTTTAAACCACAAAGACACCCAAAACTACTTTGCTCAATACAACCAAGTAGTCAATAAACTGCGGGATTTTATTAAAATAAATCTTGGTAATTTTGAACAAATTAAAAACATCCAAGTCGAGGAATTAGAAGAAGTTTTTGATAATTTCTTTTTTGAAAACATTGCACAAATTAGCTTATTAGACAAATACGAATTATACCAAGAAGCCATTGCATCTTTTAAAACAATTAAAGCTGATTTGTACCAAATTCTAGCTAATATGGAAAATTTTAACACCGAATGATTTGCTAGCTTGTTTGCCAAAACAAAAACGATAGAAGAAACCTTTTTAGCCTCCGAGTTTGCCCATATACAAGACTTGCAAGTAAGTATTGATGAATACACAAGTGCGATTAAAGAAATTGCACCTGATAAGGAAGCTGAAGAGAATTTAGATGATGAGCAATTAACAGAGTTGAGTGCACTAAAATTAAATTTAAAAAACGCTAAAGAGGAGTTTAAAAAACAACAAACAGCTTTTGATACTACTTTAACCCAAATAATTAAAAAAATAACACCAAGTCAATTCATTGATTTATTACACATCAAGTGAAGTGCTAATTTATCTCAATCCATTTTAGACAAGGGTCATGATATTATTAATGAACAAATTGCTAAATTAGAAAAATTAGCAAAAAAATATGCGCAAACACTAGCTCAAATTAACAATGAATTAAGAGCTAGTGAAATTGAGTTAGCAAATATGTTAAAAGATTTAAAAGCAGATGAATATGATTTAAAAGCGATTAATGAATTAATTGAT
>NZ_JAOXHJ010000014.1 GCF_025780055.1 Ureaplasma zalophigenitalium
TCAATGTATTCTTGTTTTAATTGTTCTAACATACATACTCCCTATATTTATACTCTAACTAATATTTTAATATATAAAACCGACTAGAACCGTTTTTATAAAAATCGTATCTTTATTTAAGGATTTTAATACATGGTTATAAAAATATAAAGATAGTAATAGTATTTATGTGAACTACTCCACTATTTAAGTTGTTCTGATGTTTACCACTAAAATTTTAAATAACAAAAATGGTAAGACTTTCGGATTATTTGCTCATTGATCTTACACTTTTAAATGTCAAAATTGAAAAAGATCTATATACTCTAATCGTATTTGCTCTATATCCTTATTTCATTAAATGAATTTTTATTTTTTGTTAATTGCTATTCTTTCCCCATACGAACATCACACTTTTAAATGATTACCGCTCTAATTTTTTAAAACTATTATCGTTAAGTTTTTCTAGTGCTATTAGCTGAGTTCTCGCAAGTTTTCTAAGCTCTATCATTCTATCTGCTTGGCTCATGCCCTTTTCTATCATTATGGCGTTATAACTTTGCATATTTGATAATACCAATAGTTGATTAAGACTTGCATAATCTCTAATATTACCCTTTGCGTCTTTATTTTCATCACACCACTGTTTAGATGTTTTATTGAATAATGCTACATTCAACATATCTGCTTCATTTGCATATTTAAAGGATAATTGCTCTTTAGTAAGGTCTACCTGTAAATAGGTTTTGATGGCATTTGTGTGAAGTTTATAATTGATTTTAGCGACTTCTCTATGCAAGTTCCAGGTAAGTGATAATTTGGAATTTTCGTCATTTTTTAACCTTTGGTAGTCTTTAATCATATAAAGTTCAAACTCTGCTGAAATCCAACTTGCGAACTTAAATGCTATATCTTTATGGGCATAAGTTCCACCATATCTCCCCATTTTAACAACTATACCAATAGCATTTGTAATTGTGATTCATTTCGTCGGAGAAAGAGTGAAGGTGTTCTGACCAGCTTTTGCCAAAACCCCCTCAAATTCGAGGTGGTTAAAATCAGCATTGTTTAAACTCTCCCAAATTCCTAAATATTCAATAGAATTATAGTTCCTTAATCAATTTGCGACCACTACATTGGGTTCTTCTGAGTTTTTATATCTTGCAATATCAGTTAAACTGATGTAGTCATTTTTAAAATCTTCAGTGTAAATTTGAATATCAAAACCCTTTACTTCAATTCTATCTTTTTTAGTTTGAGACATATAAATTCCTCCTTTTTGGATTGTGTTAAACTTATAAAATGATTTCGCAAGTACAATTTTAAACAGTACAGCCATGATTACTTTAGTTTCAAACTTAATGGAAACTGATTAAATTTACTTAAATATTTCGCTGTATGATTATTATGTCACAAAAAGCATATCCTAAATAAAGAACATTATATTATTATTTAACTCTAATAATCGGTTATTAGATTAGAAAAACAATAAAAAGTTAATTATTGAACCAAATCATTAAAATAACTTTTTACTATGACTTATAAGAGAAATGTTATTATTTTGCACTATTCTTTAATTATCATTATGGTGTCTTTAAAAAAATAAATGATAAGTAATGTGATTTATCGATCGTTTTGCTATGCTTCTGAATATTTACACATATTTTAACTTTTTTTATAAGTATTGATATAAATTAAGAAATAAAAAGCCAAATTGAGTTTTTGCTATTCTTTATTTTTTTATTCAACATATAAAGGAAGAATAAAAAGAATTAACCAAGATTACTATCTTTTCTAATTGCAGTAAATAAATCACTCATTGTCGTGTGATAACCTTTTTGTTTTAACAACAATTTTTGTATCCCTAAATGGTTGCTATCTCCCTGTAAATACATTCGGTTATTTTGGGTTCTATCCAAGTAAACAACTAGTAAAGTCAAGTGCTTAATTAGTGGTTGATAACGATTTTCATAATCATTTAATTCAGCAATGTATTGCTCAAACGCTTCAATAATCCCTTCGGATTTTAGGACATCAAAATCATCACTGCTTTTGATTTCGATAAATATTTCATGGTCATTATATTTAATTAAAAAATCGGGGTAACTATTTTTGATTTCAAACAGCGAATCTTTTTCATAATATTGAAAATTAATTC
>NZ_JAOXHJ010000015.1 GCF_025780055.1 Ureaplasma zalophigenitalium
TTTATAAAAAATGAGCACACTTTTAAAATTAGTTGCTCATTCTGTAATTTACACAAACATTTTTTGTAAAAGTGTGTTTTTAATGTTTTCCATTTTTTCAAGCTTACGCTGAAGAAGTGATATGGTAACACTTCATTTTTCTAATAGATGGGATAAATTATTTATTTCGTCAGTTGCTTGAGGTAATCATATTTTAATATTCTGCATCACATTGTTCATTAATTTTGGTATTCCTGAATTAGAAACATGTTTGTATGCAACATTATTCAAACTATGCGCAGTGCAATAATTTGAATACTTCGGAGAACCTAATAATACCCCAGAAACATTTGTTGAAAAGAATTTTCCCGGACGAAACATTACATTGCCAGCGTATCCATCAGTAGTTCAGGTAATACAGTTTTCAAATAAATATTTATCATAATAACCCAAAAGTCCCTCATTTACTGTTTTAGAAGAATAAACCGGGTATTTAAACAGGGATGTTTTTATTTTGGATAATTTGTTAGTCGACACAACGGTTCCGCGTGTCAAAATAAACAAATCTCCCACTCTTCTCTGTTCTCAAGCGTTTGTAAATTCTTTAAATCTGATCTTTGGAAAAGGGTGTTTTTCATCTGCGAACATCTTCTCTAAAAGGTTATTTTTAAGATTTTTTAGCTTTTCTAACTTACACTGAAGAAGTGATATGGATAAATCAATTCGATTAAACAGACGGCCAATTAGCTCACTTTCCTTCACAGATATTCCTACATTTAATTTCTTTTTATAGAAATCATTTTTAACAATAGAATTCATCATAATTCCTGATTTTGTAGAGTCTTTTAATATATATTTAAATATATTGTTGTTAGCTAATAGATATTTTCAAAAATATAAATCTTGCTGATCTATAAATTCAAAGATACTAAAAATATCGCTTATAATGCCTGTCTTATGTAAATTAAGAACTAAGAAGCCAAACTGGTGTTCTTTTGTTGTGTGGCCTTCGTAAACTATATTTCCATATTTTAATATATTGTAATTATCTAATGTTTTTAATTTTATATCCCTAGGGATCTCTCTACTTTTTACCGTTTTAGCGACCGATAAAAAATGATTTATATCATATTTTCCATTATTTTTGATAGTGGAACTTCTTAGCAAATCTCCCACTCTTCTCTGTTCTCAATCGTTTGTAAATTCTTTAAATCTGATAGCAGGAACTAACTTATTATTCATTTTTATCACCTAATAGATCAATTAATTCATTAATCGCTTTTAAATCATATTCATCTGCTTTTAAATCTTTTAACATATTTGCTAACTCAATTTCACTAGCTCTTAATTCATTGTTAATTTGAGCTAGTGTTTGCGCATATTTT
>NZ_JAOXHJ010000016.1 GCF_025780055.1 Ureaplasma zalophigenitalium
ACTTTTTAACTTTAAAAACGTTTAAATTACTTAGATATGGAAGATGTTTCTCTGCTCATTTAAAACTTTCATTTTTTGTGCCCTTCCCATGATTGATCCGGTATAAACGTTCGTATGTTATTTCATCACCGATCTTATTTTCATTATTGGTTATTAAGGTATAAGTTCTATTTCCGCCATCTTCTCTATTTAGTTCCATAACAGCATGACCAGTGGTACCAGAACCGGCGAAGAAATCAAGAACACGGGCGTTTTTGTTAGGGATTAGATTGATTAGATATTTTAATAATTGGGTAGGTTTGGGATGATCAAATATTTTAGCATTAAAAATTTCTTTTTGCGTTTGTGTTCCTAATGTGTTATGAATTTTAGAGATTAAATTTGAGAATTTAGATGTTCTAACTATTTGATTTCCTTCATTATCTACGAATTGATATTGTTTACTATAAACAGAATCATTTTTAAATAGTATAAAATCATTTTCTATTCCCCATTGAACTTTACTTGCTGATCATCTTCACTGCCAGTCTTTCACTGCGTGTTTTCCACTTTGTCTTCTTAATCAATCTTCTTGAGATTTTCCAGGATAATATTTTTTGTCATTATGTTCAATAACATAATCTAGACCACTAGATCAAGTTAGCGATGCCCTATCTAACTGATTTAAAAAATATTTCCCTCTTTCTCTAACATGTTTATCTTCAAATTTATAATTGGAATTTTTATCAACATTTTGCCCTTCTTCATTAAGGAAAATTTTATTGATATTTTTTGCATACACAAGAACATATTCTGTTAAAATTTTTAGTAATTTTGAATCAGAAGCTGACCCAGAATTTTTCTTTTCTCATACTATATTTGCCACAAAATTCTCTTCACCAAAAATATCGTCCATTAAGACTTTTAGATAAGCTTGTTCACTATCATCGATAGACACAAAAATAACTCCATCATCTTTGAGCAGTTCCTTAGCTAAAATTAATCGTTCATTCATCATGTTTAATCAGCCGTTCCGACTGAATTTATCGCGGTAAATAAACTTATTATTGTTGATTTTTAAAGAATCGTTGGCAACAGAATTCCCATCCGAATTTGCTGCTTCTGTATTATAAGGAGGGTCGATGTAAATTACATCATATTTATAATCGAGCGCAGCTCTCTCTCTCTCTCTCTCTCTCTATGAGTATTAGATTCTTTAAAGCATCATAGTTCTCACCAATGATTAAAGTGTTCTCATTATCTATGGTGTTAGTAAATGAGCGCTTCGCATCATATTCAAGCACA
>NZ_JAOXHJ010000017.1 GCF_025780055.1 Ureaplasma zalophigenitalium
CTCATTCAACTGATTATTAGCATCTGTTAAAGCATTAGCTAATTCCTGAATAACTTTTTTTAA
This sequence comes from Ureaplasma zalophigenitalium, assembly GCF_025780055.1. GTDB lineage: Bacteria > Bacillota_I > Bacilli_A > Mycoplasmatales > Mycoplasmoidaceae > Ureaplasma > Ureaplasma zalophigenitalium. The sequence goes on from NZ_JAOXHJ010000017.1 coordinate 64, forward strand.
TTGTTCAGGTTTTTGATTATCAATGTTATTTTTTGCTTCTTGGGCTTTTTGCAATTGTGATTTTAATATTTCATTAGTTAAACCAGCAGTCTCATTTGCTGCAACTACAGATTGTGCACTATTGATTAATTTATCAAGCTGATCAGAGATTAGATCTTTTAAAGTTGAACCTGGATGAACAGGTTTTTGTTTTTTTAAATCAGCAATTGCTTTTTTTAAAGTGATTGCTTGTGTCTCTAGTTGGCTTGCGTCTTGATTGTTAGTATTGATTAAAAAACCATACGAATCTCGTAGTTTTTGACTTAAATCCGTTTTATCTTTATGTTTGTTTTTTTCGTTGTCAAACTCAGTATTAGCAATTTTGATTTGTTCTTTTAAACTAGCAATAGCTGTTGCTAACTTTTCATCTAAATCTGCTTTTTTTTGATTGTTTATTTTTAATTTTGCTTGATGCTCTTGAACTATTTTTGTTAAATCTGCTATTTGTGAATTATTTGGAACTTTTTTTAGAACGCTTAATGATTCACTTATATTTTGTTCTAATCCTCTATAATCTTCACCATTAGGAAGGTTATTTAATAAGTTTTCATTACTATTAATTAAATTAGTTAGAGCGATTAAAGTATCTAAGTATTCGCGAGTAATTTCATTTTCTTTTTTTGTAGAATCATCTGTTGGTTTAATTAAATTGTTAATGAATTGATCAATTTCTTTACTAACTAAAGATATATCAGTTTTGTCGTCAAACAATTGTTTTAATAATTTTGGAATTCCGTTATTAAATTTATTTTGTTTTTCTTTGTTTAAATTTTTATATTGATTATCTACGAATTTACTAATGCGATCAATAATTGGTAATTTATCCTTTTGCTTTTTCTTGAAGTCCACAATTTTAAAATATAAACGTTTTGCTTCTTGTTCGTCCTGATTTGCTTGAGCAAAAAAGTTATTAACATCACTATAAATTTGTTGCCCTTCGGTTGTGACTAAATTGTTTACATTTAGTGAGTTTAGTTTTATCAGTATATTTTTTAGAGAATTTTGTTCTGCTTGCAACGCTTCTGCATATGCATGGTGTTTTGATCATCTTCATTGCGTTGCAGCGATTACAGTAGCTGCAGAAAAAATGGTCCCTATGATCGCGCTGGATATGGCGATTTTTTTCTTTTTGGATAA
>NZ_JAOXHJ010000018.1 GCF_025780055.1 Ureaplasma zalophigenitalium
TTATAATACAGAAGCAGCAAATTCGGATGGGAATTCTGTTGCCAACGATGCTTTAAAAATCAACAATAATAAGTTTATTTACCGCGATAAATTCAGTCGGAACGGTTGATTAAACATGATGAATGAAAGATTAATTTTAGCTAAGGAACTGCTCAAAGATGATGGAGTTATTTTTGTTTCTATCGATGATAGTGAACAAGCTTATTTAAAAGTCTTAATGGATGATATTTTTGGTGAAGAGAATTTTGTGGCAAATTTTATATGAAGAAATAAAAACACTGGTGGAGGATCAGATAAAACCAATATTGAAATAGAAACTGAATACATTATATCTTACGCCAAAAATAAAAAAGTAGTTACTTTTAATTCAATACCAATCGATGAAAATTCTTTTATATATACAGATAGTTTTTTTGACACACGTGGAAAATATAAACTCACAGATTTAGATCGTGTAAGTTCAAAGAGTAGTTTTAAATATAGTGAAACATTAGATTATGCTATAGAAGCTCCAGATGGCAGCTTCTTTAAAAATTATAGAAATTTGCTAAAGCCAAAATCATATGCATATACCTTGAATCAAGAAACTTTTTTATCTCAAAAAAATCTTGGTTTTATAGAAATTCAAAAAAAATATAATAATAAAAATAATGAATATTATTGGAAAGCTTATAGAAAAATTTATCAAAGAGTAAAATATGATAATCAAGATCAAAAAATCACAAACAGAGAATTCGGAAATAATTTTAATAATATAATTTTTGAATCAAATATCACTACATCGGCAGGAAAAAGAATGTTAATATCAATATTAAATAATAAAGATTTTTCTTTTCCTAAACCTTATCAATTAATTAAGTATTTAATAAATTTAATAACAAATAAAAACGCTCGTATTCTCGACTTTTTTGCCGGTTCTGGTACCACTGGTCATGCTGTTATGGAACTAAATAGAGAAGATGGCGGAAATAGAACTTATACCTTAATAACCAATAATGAAAATAAGATCGGAGATGAAATAACATACGAACGTTTATACCGGATCAATCATGGGAAGGGCACAAAAAATGAAAGTTTTA
>NZ_JAOXHJ010000019.1 GCF_025780055.1 Ureaplasma zalophigenitalium
GGCGCAAATCAGGCTTTGTTTTGTTCAAAAAACTGGTTTCGAAAGATCTCTAATTGTAAAGAATTTTCGATTTTGGATTCTAAGAGTTTTTTGTTAATCCCCTCATCAGTTTTTAAATCAGTGGCATGACCAATTAAATAACAATCTTGTTGGTATTTTTTAATAAATGCCTCAAAGTAGTCGACAATATGCTCATATTGAGCATTCAGTAAATTAATGACTTCATTAATAAAGGTTTTTTCATCACGCGTTTTTAAGTGTACTTGTTCGTTGATTTCCCCTGAAGTAAATGACCAATTAACATATTGGTTTTTTAACTGGTATGTACGTACCCCTTTTTCGGGGTCGTTTTCATTATGGTTCGAATAAATATAATAATGGTTGGACACATGATTGTATGGAAGTTGTTTATGTGGAATAGGGTTACGTTTAATCCGGCCAATTGTTTGCACACTTAGATTGTTCGAAGAAACATTTCTTAATTGCACAAGCATACAAGCCCGCGGAATATTTCACCCGGTTGCTGGGCCAATTTTAAAAATAATAGCTTGCACGCTCGAATTATTACGTGAAAGATCTTTCAAACTAATACTTTGGCGTGAATAAGCATCAACTTTTTCGTCACTAAAATACTGGGCATATTCAATATTGTGTTTTTTTAAAACCTCTTTAATTTTGTCTAGGTTTTGTTGGAAATTTTGTCTTTTGACTTCATTAATCTTCGATGAATCATCGATTTGAATTAACATCGCTGGCGTGATTGTTTTTAAATCATCATCATTAATATATTGAGCAGAAATTTTTTTATAGGTTTGACAGGCCTTATTTAATAAATCAAAATCATCAATTTCATCAACAGCAATTGAAGCTAAATCATGATTAAAAAATGCTGCTCTTTTAACTAAAGCAATGTTATCGTTTAATAAATCTTTTTCACTTAACACGACTTGCGGATAATTATTATTGGGAGTCGCTGACATGTG
>NZ_JAOXHJ010000001.1 GCF_025780055.1 Ureaplasma zalophigenitalium
GTATTAGGCATGCCGCCAGCGTTAATCCTGAGCCAGGATCAAACTCTTAAAAATTGACGGATTCTATTTAGTTTTCAAAGATCATTTTATAATGTGTTTCGTTAAACACACCATATTATTATAGTGCTTTTTTTAAACAATGTCAAGCTTTTTTATTTTTTTCTTTAAACATTGTTGTCATCAAAGACACTAAATAAAATTATACTATAAATAAAAAAAGAATTTAATGCAAAAATCAAATATTTTGCAATTTAAATTCTTTATTAGATAAATAATGTAATTCAGGGTCGTATTTTGCTAGATCTTTAAAACTTATATAATAAGAAACTAGGCATTGTTGGCGATATCGTTCATCTTTATCAATTCTTTTATTAATATAGCGGGTTTCGCCGACCAAGGGAGCATTCAAATAATTCATCACTGCGCGAATTTGATGAGTTCGGCCTGTTAAAAGTTCGATTTCGTACAAATAATAATTGTTAATTTGTTTAATGAATTTATATTTGGTTAAAGCTGTTTTGTTTTCTTTGGTTTTAAAATCCTGTACAAGCATCAAGTTATCTTCCGGTTTTTTGTACATAAAGTTTTGGATTAAGTCTTGGTTTTTTGGTGTTTTAGAATAAGTTAAACAATAGTATTTGCGCACAACATCATTTTTTTGAAACATTTCTGTAATATTTCTTAAAGCCATGGCATTTTTAGCAGCCACTACTAAACCTGATGTGTTTAAATCTAAGCGGTGGCATAAACTTGGTGTAAATGATGACTCGTCAAAAGGGTTGTATTGTTTAGTTTTTGCTAAATATTTTTTCACGCGTTTAGCAAGTGTGTCCTCTTGTTCGTGTATATCGTCATGAACTATTAAACCTACAGGTTTGTGAATTACTAAAATATTATTATCTTCGTATATAACTTCTAAATCATCTTTTGCTTTTAAAAAATCAAGGTTTTTATTTTCCTGCAATAGCTCTGCGGGCATAAAAACACGCACCTCATCACCAACTTGAAGCATATATTTAATATCAGATTTTTTGTTGTTAACCTTTACATCTTTTGTCCGTACCATTTTGTATATATTAAACCGACTAACATTTTTAAACATCTTTAAAAGATAACGGTCTAAACGTTGGTCCGCTTCGTTTTTTGAAATTTTTAAAATTTTTAACATTTAATTCAGTATTCCTTTGTTCCTTGAATTTTTTTAGAATAAAAATATTCGCCTATATATTTAATTAATGCTGCTGTTTCTTTTTGCCAATCAACATTTTTGTTAGTTGGTAAAATTGATCGGTGTAAATGTAATAAATTAATATATTTTAAATCAATGTTTAAATTATTTGCCCAAGCACACAACGCACGTAGACCCGATTTATTATGAAAACTAATATACAAGGGATATTTTTGCAAAATTTCAACAATTTTATTTCTTTCGCCTTTGTTTTTATTGAAACTTATTTTATAGGAGCTAAAGGTATTGCTTTTATAATTGTAGATTTCATAATCTAAAATCTTTTGTTGGAAATCAAAATGTTTAATGATCATGGCAGTGGATGATTGTTTTCGTCTTTCAGTAATTGATTTCTTTAGGGGATTGTTAAAACTAATTTTTTGTTTTGGATAAAAAATCAAGACTTTTTTTAGTTCCTGAATTTTTTTAATATTAAGTGCTTGGGTTATTTTCATTAATAACCAAGCATCATATTTGGCATCGTGCAAATTATTAGTTTGATATTTAATGTTAAGAATTTGAGCTAATTCGTTCAAACTATAATTAATTTTTAAAGGATTTTCAAAAAGGTGCGTGATATCTAAAAAAGACATCTTTTTAATATCTAATTTATATTTTTCAAACAATCTCTTTAAAAGAATCTCATCAAAGTTTCCATATGTAACAATAATAGTATTTTCTAAAAATGCATGTATTTCCTCTGCTTTTTTTAGACTCATTTTCTGGTATTCTTTAAAGTTAACAAAGTTTTTGTTAAAGTTTATTTTGTTTTTCAACATTGAAGGGATTTGCTGATTCGAATAATATTTTTGATTAAAAATTATTGGTCTATCAAAATTGTAATTATGAATTTTATAACCACATAATTGAATGATTTCGGGATTTTTTTGTCCTGTTGCTTCAATATCTAGGAAAACGATGCAATCTTGATTTATTTTGGTTTCATAATTAATCATTGATTCTAAATTTTAATTAAAGACTTTCGACTTAAATTAACAATTCTGTTTTCTTCTTTTTCAAAATATTCTGCTAATTCTTTGAAACTATTAACTTTTCCAAAGAATAATTCGTCATCACTTAAAATTACAACTTGATAAAAAGAAACAACAAAATCGTTGGTTAACACAAAATCATTTGCATCAATTTTATTTCAGGGAAGATCTAAATACCCGGCAACTTTATTTGAATGACTAAAATAATTCGGATTAATAAAGACTTGTAATCACTTCAGTGTTAAATGCTGTTCATATGAATACTTAACAATGTTAATTAAAAAATTAATTGCTCAATAGTTTTGGGGATTGTTTAAGTCTCAATTAAGGGGTAATTCTAAATAAATTTCTGATCTTTCGTGTGATTCCTCAGTATGATTGTGAGAGTCAAAAGCGCCTAATCCAATAGTCATTAATAAATAAGAATTTTTAGTTTCTATTAACAGCAAATCATAATTGATGGGGATGGTACGATTATAGTCATTTAAATTAATAATTTTTACGGGTGATCCGTAGTGTTTTGATATAAAATTTAAAACTTTTCTTTTTTGTTCAATTGTATACGTGTAAATCATATTTTCTTAGCCCTCTATTCAATATATTAATTATAAAGGAATAGATAAAAAAGAATAGTCCCTAAAGACTATCTTTTCATAAAAATTAATTTTTGGCTACAAAATCGTCATACCCAATAGCAATATTTGAAAGAATCAAGTCGTTAATCGGGAATTCCAATGTAGAAGGGTTATAACGTACGTTAAAGATCTCTCTATTAATATTGTTTAACTGAATTTTATCAGTTATTTGGTCGTCCAAATCAGTATAAAATGCCAACATTTTCTTTTCTAATACATTTTTTAATTCTTGATCATCAACTTTTTTATCAATAATTTGATAGTCGATTAATAATTGTTTAAGAGCTAAAAAGACTGATGTTTTATTTTCTTCCCAATTAATTTGATCATCTAAAAATTCTTTCGCATAGACAAATTCAACATCGGGTTTCTTGTTGTTTGTATATACTTCGTAAAGAATTTCTGCTAATGCATCAAAGAAGGTATGTTTTTTTTGCCGTTCTTGTTTTGTATAATATCGAGGATCAAAGCCAAAGGTTTCTGACGTCATAAAATCCTTTGGATCCTCATTGGCAATTAGGTTTTTAACTAAATCAATTTGAAAAGCTGTATTACCTAAATAACCTTCATTAATATCTAAAACATGCTCGTAAACCGCTCGCAGTGTTGGCGTATAATTTAAATAATCAAAATTACGCATAGGCATATAAAAATAAGATTGGTCTTCTAAGATATTACCTTCTTCTTTGGCTTCTAAATCAGTTGATTCATACTTATTAATTTCTTCATCAGTTAAACCTTTATGAACATTTAACCCTCATCGTAAAACACCATCATTATCCGTATCATTAATTCCTTCAAAAACCAGGTTTTTGATGTAATCATAAGCTCCGTCTAGATGTTTTTCATCAATTAAATCATTAATAACCAAACCGTCCATAACATTTAATGTATACCGCGGGCGAACAAAATGGAAATCTTTGGTTGTTGGTAAAAGCTGTTCATATTTTTTTACATCAGCATATTCTCCACCATTTAAGGCAAATGAAATATCACCATTATAGCCAATCACACCTACTGTTTCTAAAGTAGCTAAATTATTTAAAACATTATTCGAGTTAGGATCGAAGCGAATTGTGTTTTTGGGTAATTTTTCTGTATAGTGGTTCAATGCATTAAATGTTGTTTCTATATCATCAATACTTGCTTTCGGTTGGTTTTGTACATTTGGTGCTTTGTTTGCAAAGAGTTGTTTTCACTCTTTTATCTTTTGTAAGTCAGGATGTGCTTTAGTTTCTTCTAACTTAATTCATGTTTGTCATTTAACTAAATCAGCATAATCTTTTTCTGTTAATGATTCTGAAGTTTGCATAATTCGTGCTAAATCATAAATAGTTCGTGGGTCACTAATAAATGTTAAACGCGCAGGATTATCATTAGTATAAATCACAGATCCATCTCTTTCATACAACTTTGTTTTAATTTCAGGGTTAAATCGATCCTCATTTTGAATAGCTCAGAAAATATCTGCTCATGTTGGGTTGTTTTCTGGTTTTAATGCTGGAATTTCTTTTCCTCGATAAGCAAAAATTAAGTCTTGGTAAAAATAAGGTACCATGTAATCTAATAATTGCTCGTTTTGTTGATCGTTGTCCAAATCACCCAAATAGTCACTATACGCTTGTGATAATTGTCATGTTGTATCGCTAAAAAATGGTTTTAGCTGTTCTGTTTTAGTGATTAATTTCCCGTTCGCATCATGTAAATCGAACTTAGATCAATCAATTTTTTTAATCACTTTTCGTTTAGCCAATTTTGCTACTGTATATTGAGAAATAATAGCGATGTCCAGTGATCTTGATTTTAAATACCCTTCGACAATTTCGTTATTTGAATAATAAACATAACTTAAAAAGCCGTTCGTGTTTGTTTTGAAATTAGTTTGTAGTTCCTTACTTACATCCGGATCAACATAAGCATCATAATTACCTACGACAAATTTGTTTGTCCCAACTGCACATGCAGTTGTAATAGGAATTACTAAAGCACTCAAACCTAAGCCAAAAAGTGTTTTTTTAATTCATTTTTTACTCATAGCTTACTCCTGTTTTTTTCAAACCAATAAGCGAATCTTGTTGGTTGTTCGTTTACGATTGCTCGTTTTGATAATCTGATAAATAGCAATGATTATAATAATCAAAAGCGTTAATAAAATCATCAACGCACCGAAGGCAATAGCTCAGGCCTTGACCCCTTTAGCCATTTGGTAAAGTTCTGTTGAAATTGTATTCACTTTGCCCCCTACCAAACGTGTAATAGCATAATCGTCAAAAGTGATTGCAAACACGACAATGATAGCTGAAAATAAAGAGGGCAATAAATGAGGAATGACAATTTTAAAGAAAGTTTGAATTTTTGAATACCCTAAATCATAAGAAGCAAGGATTAAATTCTTATTCATCTTCATCATTCGCGGATAAAAAATCATAATGGCATACGGAGTGCAATAAGAAATGTGAGCTAAAACTATCGTTGTGAAACCGAAATTAATGCCCAATGGTAAAAACGTTGAAGTAAACAATAAAGCTAAAGAAATACCAGTAATGATGTCTGGTACAGCTATATTTGTTTTAGATGTATTTAAAACACTTTTCTTATAAATTGAACGCGCGTGTCAAATACCAAAGGTAGTGATTAATCCTAAAAAAATAGAAATAGGGATTACAATAACCGAAATGATTAAAGTGTTTAGTAAAGCTGAGGTAAATTGACTACTTGCTAGTTCTAAGAAATTTTCACCACCATTTCATTGAAAAGCAGTTGTAATGTTTCCGCGTATTGAAGGTTGCGTGAAAGCTAAGAAAATAATAACAATCAGAGGGATATAAATAACAGCTAAAACAATGAAGATGTAAAATCGTCGCAGTCAACTAATTAATAATTGACCCTTGTTAATATTTTTCATCGCTGAAACTTGTTCGAAAGTACTCTTTTCTTGAAAATTTTGTACCTTTTCTAACAGGTTGTTTTGATTATTGATTTTACTTAGATTTTTTTTAGGTGTTTTATAAAAGAAGTTATATGACATTATAAGGCTCCTTTCTTAATTTGAGCTTTTTTATAAGCTTTAATAATTAATTTAGGAATAATTAAGAAAATGACATACATAGCCAAAATTACTACACTAATCATCAATGTTAAAGTCGCAGCACGACTTAATTGCGCAGGGTTAGAAATACCCCCTTCACCTAAGTTTAAAATCAATCCGCCAAGTAGTCCCGAATCGTTTGACATATTCATGAATCCAGAAATTACTACAGATGTTAAACAAGATAAGAACATGACTGTAACCCCTGAAATCAAAGCATTACGAACATAAGGAATGGTAATATGAAAAAAGGTGTATATGTGCCCTCTACCTAAGTCATAACTTGCTTGTTCTAAGTTTTTGGGCATGTGTGATAATGCTGTATATAAAGGTAAAAGCATAAATGGCATATAGATAAACACATGACCTATAATTGTATAAAAATGGCCATATGTTGAGTTGTTGTGCCCATGTAACACATCAAGAAATGTTTTAATCCCGATTAGTTTTATTAACATAGTCATTCAAATAGGAGCTGTAATCAAAGCGATAGCAATAACTTTTAAAACTACGTTTTTTGCCTTAGCTAAAAAATAAGTGAAAGGAAAAGCGATTAATAGGCCAATAAAAGTTGACAAGCAACTAATTCAAATAGTGTTTCAGATTTTTAAACCGATTGTTTGTGTTAAAACATCTCAGTTATCTGCCACATTCATTTCACCCACATTAGGGTGTTGTGCACCTTTAAATGCTGTAACTAAAACAACAACCAATGGAACAATAAATAAAAAAATGGTTAATAAAAAGTAAGGGATCGTTAAAATTAACCCTTTTGAGGGTTTAATGCGTCTCCAACTAAATGATTGACGTTTATTTTGTAATTGTTGTTTCATCATTCACTCCCTTCTTAATTACGTGTACATCTATGTCGTCTCAATCAAGACCAACAACATCTCCAACAGCAGAGCTGTTAATATCTTCAACATTAATGATCATGTCTTGATATTTACATTTAATATCTCACATTAAACCTTTATATAAAACTGATTCAACTGTTGCATTAATACTTCCTTGATCTTTAGGTACCACATCAAAATCCTCTGGTCGAATCATAATGTAAACTTCTTCATTTTCTTCAAAACCTTCTACTACATCTGTTGTCGAAGATATGTCATCAAAAACAACTTCTCCTTTTGTTTTGTAATAACCATTAAAGATGTTTGCACGACCAACAAAGTTAGCTGTTCATAATGAGTTTGGTGAATCATAAACTTCAGATGGTGTTCCTATTTGCTCAATTTGACCATTTGACATAACTACAACCTTGTCTGATAAAGAAAGGGCTTCTTCTTGGTCATGGGTTACTAAAATGAATGTTATTCCCAATGTTTCATGTAGTTTTTTTAATTCATTTTGTAATTGTTGGCGAACTTTAGCATCTAAAGCACTTAATGGTTCGTCTAATAGAATAATTTCCGGTTCAATTACAATTGATCTAGCTAAAGCTACTCTTTGTTGCATTCCACCGGATAATTCATTAGGAAAATTATTAACTTTCTCAGTTAAACCGACTAATTCAATAATTTGTCGAGCTTTTTCGTTAATTTCTGCTTTTGTTAATAAACGTGTAATGTTTTTGTTTTCAAACTCTTCTTTTTTGTTTGATGGGTAGATTTGTCAGTATGAGTTTCAATAATCTAAATCATTATATTTAAAAGTTAAACGATCATATTTTTTGTCTACACGAACTTTTTTCTCATAATTTGTTTTTAATAAGCTAATTTCTTTATCAACTTCCTTGATTAAGAAATCCTTATTTTCTAGATTAGATTGTGTTATTAGATCATTCTTCTTCGTTTTTAGCTCATCCAAATAAGCTGCGTATTGATTTTTACGCATAGTTTTAATTTCACTTAAATAAGCATTAGATTCATAAAATCTCTCAAGTTTTTTGATATCATTGTATAAATTTGCTTTTTTTAGTTCAATTTCTTTTATTTTGGTTTGACTTTTTTTCTTTGCTAATTGATAAACTCTTTCAGCGGCCTCATATATTTTTGGATCGACATTTTCTTTGGGCTTACGCATCAATTTAATGCCGTATTTAATATTTTGAGCAACAGTCATATTTGGAAAAAGTGCATAATCTTGAAACACAGTTGATGTTGGTCGCATACGAATCGACATATCTTTGATATCAATCCCGTTATACAAAATTTTCCCGTTTGTAGGTTGTTCAAAACCTGCAATCATTTTAAGGACGGTGGTTTTACCACAACCACTTGGTCCTAAAAGTGTAACAAATTCACCTTTCTTAATTTCCAAATCAAAGTTATGAACAGCTGTAAAACCATCATCATAAGATTTAGAAATATTGTTTAAATGTAAAATTGTTTTTTGCATCAAAATCTCCTTTAAAAAGATAAAAAAATATGTTTCCCTAAAAAAGAAAACATATTAATAATAACACATAAAAACTTTTATAAAAAATAATTCAAAATGTTTATTTTTTTGCACCATTTTTTTAAACGTCTAAAGAGCATTTATATTAGCTATTTATCGGGATAAAAGTTATTTTTGCATATTTTTTTATTTAGTAATGAACAACCTACATACTTGTTTTTTTTGATTTAAAATTTGATTCAGGAATTTCCTTAATATAAACATTTGATTCTTGCAGATTTTTTGTTAGCGTGTAAGAAACAATTATTTTCTTATTTGTCTCGTCTTTTTTCACATCTTTTACATTAAGGACATAGGTTTTGTCTGGTACATTCGATTGGTAGTTACTAACTTCGATTGAAGCGTCCGTGAAAGTAACTTCATTAGCACCTTTGTATGTTATAGTCACCTCTTTGTTTGCTGACTCAAAATCAATAGGTTCGACCTTAGGAGCTTCTTTTTTGAATACATCTGCTAAAATGTCTTTAGTAAATTGATGTTCTTGATTGTTTTTGCTCAATTTATATGAAACAGTTATTCTAGATTTGTCCGCAGCTTTTTGAGCACTAATAAAAGCAATCGTGAATGTATTATCAGATACATTTAATTGGTAGTTATCTACCACAAGTGATGCATCGGTGAAAGTTACTTCAGACGCACCTTTATAAGTTACACTTGTACCCCTGTTAGCTGATTCAAAATCCACTTTAAATAATGAAGACGGAATTTCTTTTGTAAATACTGTTGATTGTTCTTTGTTTTGATTTTTAATTATGTAAGAAACAACAATACTATTTTCTTTTTTGTCAGCTTTAACAAACTCTATTTTAACTTCAGGATGAGTTAGTGTAAAATTTTTACCATCTACAGTTGCATCAGCAAATAAAATTTTATTAGCATTCTTATATCCGACTTGGACTTTCTTGTTCAATTCAACAAAAGCATTAAATGTTTTCACCATGGGATCTATCTTAGTTTTTAATGAACTTAGTTTGTCATTTAAAATAACTATAAAATTAGCATCTTTTTTATGTTTGTCGATTTCGTCTTTTGTTATTTTTAAGATTTTGTCTATTTCTTGAGCGTTTACTGTATTTTTTTTATAAAAATCTGTTGTTTTTATTTGACTTACGTAATTGTTGTACTCATTAACTGCAGTGATCAACTCATTGTTGTTTTTACACGATGTAGCTATACCCGCTGCTAACCCGCAAACAGCTATACCCCCTAACATCGATAAAAAAAACTTCTTATTAATTTTTTTCATGTTTTTACCTCGTTTTGTTTAGAAATGTAAACTATATCTAAATTTTAGCATATTCGTTTTTCTTTTTGATATAGATTCCCCCCTAATTTTTTTACTTTTTTGGTACCTGCTTTATGTTTTTTTAAGTAATTTTTAGTAAACTAATATATGAAACAAAAGAGGGGAGATTTTTACTTTGACAGCGAACAATACTTCTGAAACTTCTATATTTCAATATTCACTACCTAAATACGATACTTTTGATAAGCCAAAAAAAGTAAAATATGGTAAATGACAAATAATGTTTATCGCTTTATCGGTAATTGTAGGTGTTTTATTTTTGATCATCAATATTTTCTTTGATGGTAAATCACTAAATAACCTTAACCGTTTATTTTCAGGCAATCAATATGATATTGGTTTATATGCTTATACCCCAATTAGTAACTTTCTGGTCGGTTTTTGCATAGCATCTGCTTCCATCGCCATTACGGTTACATCAAGAAATGTATTAAGTGGGCCAACTACTCTTGGATTTACACCAATGATTATTTTGGCAAATACATCAACGCATATGATTACTATTAAAGAACAAGCTTCAACTGCAATTTTATATTCACTTGGTTTAGCTTTTTGTTTTATTTTAATTACAACAAACTTCTTACTAACAAAGGGTAATGTACAAGGAGCTAGTTTCCGTCCTATTTTAATCTCTTTTGCTATTGGTGCAACTGTATCTGCTATTAATATTGTTGTAATTTCGCAGATTGAAGATTTACGACGTGACTTTGATTCTTATGTTGGTTTCAAACCATACCCTATTTCATTGACTAGATTTTTAACTAGTAATATCTTAATGGTGGTTGTAACTGTTATTTTGTTCCTACTGTCTTCAAAATTAACAGTAATAAAAAAAGATTTTATTTTAGCTAAATCTTTAGGTATTCACGTTAACTTAATTTATTGAACAGTTGCTTTTTCACTGGTCATTATTACTGTTTCTGCGATTGTACTAATTGGAATTATCGCATTAATTGGAGTTGTTATTAACGTTATTATCTCAGCATTGTTTAAACGTATGAACGTTCCTTCAGCCATGCTCTATGCGGGATTATTTGGTTCAGCCATCTTATCTTTCTCTGGTTATATAGCTGAATTTTTTGCTGGATCTCGTGAAATCATTATTGCTATTTTAGCTATCCCAGCATTCGTATATGTGTTATTTAGAAGAAAGGGTGTTAAATAGTATGTCAACACTAGATTTTACGCAAACAGATGAATATAAATTCAAAAAAAGATGAAATAGAGCTTGGGGTTTTAAAAATCCTTTAAAAGCTATAAATCGAAAAAGCTACATAAAAACAGCAGTCAATGTTTTTGTAATGTGTACCATGTTCCTAATAGTTTTCTTTTGAAATCAAGGGTGGAAGGTAGATCCTAAGGAAGTAATTCGACATGTAATGGTTGGTAAACTTCTTTTAACGGGAATTTGTATGGGATTAAGTGGTTATTTAATTCAAACTCTTACAAACAATCGTTTTAGTGATACATCCATTTTAGGAATCGGTAACATTAATTTGCTTGGTTTGATGATTTTCGTTCAAATGATCGGGTTTCAAACAGTAAGTATGGAGAAGTTTAATTTCGTAATCGCTTTTCAACCCTTTCTTTATTTTGTATCACCTTTAATCCTAATGATTATCTACTATGTAGCTTCTAAAGAAGTGAGTAGTTTCAATTTTAAGAAAATGATTATCGCAGGGATTTTAGTGAACTTTCTTTCTACGTCGATTGCCTTAATCGTTTCTCAACACTTACATGAATTAGGTCGTATATTAATATCTAATCTTTCATTTGGTACTGTTGGTGTTGGAGGCGGAGATTTTATGAAAACCTTCTATATCTCTTTAGGTCTTATCATATTCGGTATCTTTATCGTAGCTATTCTTTCTAATAAAATTAAAATTATTGTTGCAAACCAGCAAATCGCTAGCCAATTAGGTATTAAAGTTAACTTGGTGTCTTTAGCAACTTTAATTGCTATTTGTTTGATGGTAGGTGCAAGTTATTCATTAAACGGAAACTTGGTCTTTGTTGGTTTAGTAGCAGGAAATATTGCTCGTAATATTAATAAACACAATTATAAGACAGGTATGATCACATCAAGTTCTTTAGGCGCAACATTTTATATGGCAGCCTTTGGGTTCTTGTTCTTAATTATCAACATTCCAGAACAATGAGTTAATCTTGCTGTCCCTCTATTAATCTCTCCTTACTTCATAATTCTAATTTCTAAAAAAGAATAATTAAAAACATCAAAAATTTAAAACTACAATTTTTTGTAGTTTTTATTTTTCATTATTTTGTTATTTTTATTTAATTCGCAAAATTTATGGAACATTTGCGTTTTTTTGGTATTAGAAACTTGCTAAAAGAAAGTAAAAAAAATAACAAAAACTATAATTTTTATATTGTAAGTATTAAAGGAGTCACCAATGACTATTAATAAAAGAAAAATTTTATTTAGCGCACTTTCTGGTTTAGCAACAATTTCCGTTCTAGCCTCAGTGGCAGCGGTTGCAGCTAGTTGTAAAAAA
Organism: Ureaplasma zalophigenitalium; assembly: GCF_025780055.1. GTDB lineage: Bacteria > Bacillota_I > Bacilli_A > Mycoplasmatales > Mycoplasmoidaceae > Ureaplasma > Ureaplasma zalophigenitalium. The sequence goes on from NZ_JAOXHJ010000001.1 coordinate 12,169, forward strand.
AACAACAAGGAAGAGAATATATTAAAAAAATTAACAAATAGATCAAAAATTATTCATGAGATTTTAACTAAAAAAGGACTTAACGAAGATAGTGGTCAAACAGAAATATTATGACGAAGCTGATGAAACTCCCCGTTTGCCCAATTAAAATCACTTGCTGTCGATTTAGATAAAGCTGTTGATTTGTCTAAATCATCAACCTTCAAACCATTGATCGAAAAAGGTCAACACGAAGCAACCTTCGCTCTTGAAGCTGAAAAACAAATTAAATTAATTAAAGAAGATATTAAAATGTATGCAAATTCACCTTTTTGAAAAAAATTGCGTGACAACAACACTACAGTTGGTTTCACTACTCGTGGCGGACCTTCTGATTTAGATGTTAGCAACATGAATTCATTCGGACTATTACAACCAACAGAAAATTCATTATTGTATACTTCCCCTGAATATGATGAGTTGCCCGGTTTAGGTCTTAAATTCCCTACACCAAAAACTGATGACGGTGCTGATTTACTTGATGACTGATTCTCTTTTGGATGAAAGGCTTCATACGGAGATGTAAACGTCAAAAACAAAGCAATTAATCAATTAATTAATTCATTCTCTAATAGTTTCGATCATTTAATCTATGTATATAATGATGGTGAAAAAACTGAAAAATATAAAAGTGATCTTGGTCAATCATATGAACAAGAATTAGCCAAAACAAAAAATTTCTTACCTGCTCGTTTAGTAAAAGATTCAACAGATCAAATTCACTTTATGGGTCGATCAGGATGAATCGCAACCTACGGGGTTATTGGGATCCATTGATTATTACGTGAATATTCAAAATTATTTGGAATGCCTAAAGATGAACTAGACGGACTAATCGCTAAAGAAAAATTTAAAGTTAATCAAAACCCTTTGCCGTTATTTACTGAAGATGATTTAACAACTACATCTGATGGCAAAAAAGTTTTTAAAGAAGGGCGTAGTCCATACAAAAAACACCGTTCCGACAAAACAGATATTAATTTCTGAGTAACAAGTGTCCATACATTAGACCAATCAATTACTCTCGGATTAAAACCGAACCTTTACATTAAGGGTGCATTAAGTACTTCTGGTCACGATCGCCCAACAAGTATTAATTATTTAATTGAAACATCAGGGAATTGGATCAAGGAACTACCTCGCTTTGGTGAAATCAAAGGGACTGAGTCTGTAGAAGAATTAAAAAACACTTATCTTAAAATTATTTACGCACAAAATGTTAATACAATGACTTCAGGGGTGCACAACTTGACAAAACAAGGAAATATTATGCAACCACAAAACTGAGAGGAATATCCTGAATTAGTTTCAAATATTGTCTTTACATCTCGCCGTTTCCGTGACCAAGATCGTGTTGATCCGAAGGGAGCAGATAGAAAGTTCTCACAAGATGCCTCTTTAATTGGTTATGATGAATACATTAAAGAATTACAAAAAAACAAAGCATAGAAGATGATAAATAAAAACCGTAACTTCATTGTTATGGTTTTTATTTGTTATAATTAAAGAATATAACATTTAGGGAGCTGTGTATGGGATTAACAATTACATTAATACTTTTAAGTATTTTGGCATTAATTATTGGTTTGTTATTATCAAGAACATCTGCAACAGGTGGTTTATCTAGTTTAAATGGTCAAGATTTAGAAATCTTTCAAAAAACTAAAGATCGTGGTTGAATGAAGGGATTTCAAGTCTTCATGTTTTTTATTACTATTACATTAATATTAATTGTTATTATTTATCGAGCTACTAGTAATTCATAATGGATATTAAATCATTGCGCACACTAATTTTAAACCAATTAGAAAAGGAAAATTATAAACCAATCCCTCCAGGCATTCTCCTTAAAAAAATATTAAAAACATATCCTGATTTGAAAAAAAATACTTTTTACCAAACAGTTAGTCAATTAGTAGCTGACTCTAGTGTAAGACGTTTAGAAAATAATTATTTGATCTACAATTACGGTGATTATGAAATAGATTTATCTAAGAAAATGGTTGGTGTTTTATCAATCAATTCAAAAGGTGATGGATTTGTTCGTGTAGAGGAAGAAGAAGTTGACTATTATGTTAATAAGAAATATTTAAACGGTGCTTTAAAAAAGGATCGTGTTGAATTTGCCTTATTAAAAAAAGAACCCAAAAGACCTGGTCTTTATGATGCAGCAATTACCTCGGTGATCGAGCATTCCAAAGATTTTTATGTAGGTGTTGTTGTTTTTGATGGCAAAACACTTAGTGTTTCTTGTGATGATCCTGCTTTTTATTTAAATATTGTTCTTGATAAATATCCAGGTTTGGTTACTGGTCATAAAATTTTATTTCACGTTTATCAACGCGATTTACAAAATGCGTATGCATCAGTTGAATTGGTTTTAGGACACCAAAACGATGTTGGGGTAGATATTTTATCTATTGTTTATGATAATAACATTAAACCCGAATTTCATCCTGAAGCTGAGCAAATAGCTAATAAGGCTGTTTTCGAATTAAATGAGCACCAACAAAAGATTCGTCGTTTCTTAAATGAACGCGAAATCATATCTATTGATCCAGCGGGTTCTAAAGATATCGATGATGCAGTTTTTGTACAAAAATTGCCAAAAGGAGTCAATGGCAAGCAGTTTTATTTCTTAGGAGTTAGTATCGCTGATGTTTCGTATTATGTTCAACCAGATACTGCTTTAGATAAAAACGCTTTCGACCGTAGCACATCTGTATATTTAGTAGATCGTGTAATTCCTATGTTACCTCATAATTTATCTAATAATATTTGTTCATTAAACCCAAATGTCCAAAGAATGGCTGTAACGTGCGATATGATTATTAGTGACGAAGGGCAAGTAGTTTTCGAGGATGTCTATCCTTCTGTAATTACTAGTAAGTACCAAATGTCCTATGATGAAGTAAATGACTTTTTTGAAGAGAAAAGTAAGCTACCTGAATACGTAATTTCCGTTCATCAAATGTTACGTGAGGCTAAAGAGTTACATGAGATTTTACGTGCTAAAAAATCTCGGGACGGTTATGTTAATTTCGATATTAAAGAACCAAAGATTGTTTTAGATAAAAATAACAAAATTATTGAAATTCAAGTTAAGCAGCAAAAAACCGCTCAGATGATGATCGAAGATTTTATGGTTGCAGCTAACGAAGCGGTTACGCGTTTTGTAGATAAGCAAATTAATTATCAAGAAAACCCTAAAACAATAAATAATTCGGATGATTATTTATTAACAAATATTAAGACACCACTTCGTTTTATTTATCGTACCCATGATAGACCACAAATTAAGAAGCTAGAGATGTTTGCTATTGAAGCTAAAAAGTTGGGTTTTAAAATTACTGAAGACTTCTTGAGTATAGACGAAAAAACGATTTCAACTTGACTCGATAACAATGCTAATCATTACAATTTAACATTAGTAAACAAATTGTTGTTACGTTCAATGGAAAAAGCTGCTTATTCAGTAAATAATATTGGCCACTTCGGTCTAGCATCTGAACACTATACTCACTTCACTTCACCAATTCGTCGTTATTCAGATTTAATTGTTCATCGAATTTTATGATCTTTTATTTTTGATCCTCAAGCTTATACAGATCAACAACGATTGGAATTGATGAGTAATTTAAAAAACGTTTGCGACCAATGTAACGAAAAAGAAGTGGTTGCTGTACGTACGGAGCGAGATGTTAATAGTATGAAGTTCGCTGAATATATGTCAGAGCACTTAAACACAGAATTTGAAGGTGTTATTTCATCAGTTAATACGTTTGGTTGTTTCGTTGAATTAGATAATACTATCGAAGGTTTAATTGCTGTTAAATCTTTGAAAAATGATTTTTATAACTATGTCAAAGAAAATAATACCCTTGTTGGGGAAAAAACCCAAACAATTATTACTGTTGGTAAACGTGTAATTGTTAAGGTTATTGGTGCTAACAAAGTTACGCGCAAAATTGATTTCGAATTAGTTAAATTTATTTAAAAGCAATTAAAAAAACTATAGGGGTTCCTATAGTTTTTTTAATCTACTTGTTGCCTGTTAGACTTTTTTTAAAATAACAGATAGGTTTTTTGAGGAATAAAAAAATCTAGCCTGAGCTAGATTAAGTTTTAATGGTGGAGACGAAGGGGGTCAAACCCTCGACCTCCTGAGTGCAAATCAGGTGCTCTATCAATTGAGCTACGTCCCCATGGTGGAAGTAAATGGACTCGAACCATCGACCTCACCCTTATCAGGGGTGTGCTCTAACCAGCTGAGCTATACTTCCAATACACCATATTATTATAGTGTATTTAATTCTAAAAAGCAAGTTTTTTTGTTTTTTAGTTATTAGTAAATAATTTTTTATATGCCTCGTTTGTTTTTAATAATTCTTCATGTCGACCAATGGCAACGATTTTTTTGTTATTCAACATGACAATTTGATCCGCCTCGACAATGGTTGATAGACGGTGTGCAATTACTATTGATGTTTTATTTTCAATCAACTTCTTCATTGCTTTTTGAATTTGTTGTTCTGTGTGAACATCAACGTTTGATGTGGCCTCATCCAAAATAACAACGGGGGCATCTTTAATCATTGCACGAGCAATCGTAATTAATTGTTTTTGACCATTCGATAAACCATGTTTCTCATCCATAATTGTGTCATATTTATGATCCAATTGCATAATTGTGTCATGAATACCTACCATTCGACAAACTTCATGAATTCGTTCTTTTGACACATTTTTATTCACCATTCAAAAATTATCATACAGTGTTTTTTTAAATAAATATGGCTCTTGAAGAACTGATGTTAAATAACTCCGAACACTATCTCGCGCTTTATTGCTAATTGAGATCCCATTAAAAAGTATGTCACCTTTTTGAAAATCATAAAAACGCATAACTAAGCTAGCTAAAGTTGTTTTTCCTGACCCTGTCGGACCAATGATGGCTGTCGTTTTATTTTTAGGAATATGCAATGATATATCATCTAAAATAACATCGCTATTATATTGGAAAGTTAGATTTTTTAATTGAATATCAACCCCGCTTGACGAATCAATTTTTAGTATTTCACGGTTATCTTTTTCACTTGGTATACTTAATAATTCATATATTTTAACTAGTGCTGTTTTTCCTGCTAAAGTTGTTGGTGTTTGTTGAACCAAATCAGTAACATATTGGCCACATAAAACAGCGCTAAAAGATAGAGTGATTAGTGGTGCAAAGTTTGGCACTTCAATCATTTCGTTATTGATTTCTCGAGTTATAAAATTACTCATGAAACCTGAAGGTAAATGGATATTATGGATGGTAAAAAGTAGATAAGTGAAGGCGATAACAACTCCCATCACTCTATTAGCTGTCACACTTAATGGGAAGGGAATGATGCTCAGAAATTCTGATCGAATTCATGATTTTTTCATATCATCAATTTTCTGATCGTATTTATTAATAAAATGCTCTTGAGCATCAAATTCACTAATTGTTTTACGTGTTCGAATTAATTCTTCCACATAGTCGTTAATTTCTCCGGTTACCTTTCTCGTTTTTGTTTTATAAAAATAAGCTTTTTTAACTATGACAAACGATGGAATCATAACAATTAAATAAGCAAGAATTGCAATTAGAACGACATAAGGGTTAATCACTAATAAAGCTATTCCAAAACCAATTCCACCAATCACTAAGACATTAATTTTTTCATAATAAGTAGTAAGTGCATTTTTAATAATTTGAGGATCTGTTAATGCTTTTGTATACAATTCACCTGGTTTATTTTGTTCAAAAAAACCAATACTCATTGTTCTTAGTTTTTGATTAATTGTCATTGCTAAATTAATTTCGATTTTATGCGCTACTTTATTCGAGGTTAACGAAATCCCAAAATTAAATAAACCCATTAAAACATATCCTGCTATTGTTAGACCAAAATACATTAGGAAACTATTGCTTTCGTTTAATCCATATTTAGCTGTAGCTAGTTGCATTAAATACGAAGCAGCTACATAACTAATAACAAAGAATAATGTTAAAAAGGAAATTGTTAGGAAATATTTCCGAAAATCTTTTAAATAAAATTTGCATAAAATTTTATTCATCTGTCGACTATTCATAACTATCTACCATCCGATCAATTTGCGTTTTGTAAATATTTTTATAAAAAGGACAATTTCTTAAAAGGGTTTGATTGTCTCCTTGACTAATTAATTCTCCATTATTTAGAACTAAAATATGATCGCAATTCATAATGTTGCTAACGCGCTGCGAAACAATGATCTTTTGTTGAAAACTATCAAGTTCTGCTAAGCCTTTCATAAATGCTTTTTCAGTTAAAACATCTAGTGCACTTGTGGCATCATCAATAATTAATAAAGGTGCTTTTTTACTAATTGCCCGACAAAGAGCAATTCGTTGTTTTTGTCCACCCGAAAAATTCGTTCCTTTCGTATTGATGATTGTCTGTTCCTTCTTTTCTAGGTTATTAACAAAATCGTATGCTTGAGCTATTTTTAGATTCTTAATTAATTCAGATCTTTCATATTTTTGATGATTAATATAAATGTTATTAGCAATTGTATCGTTAATTAAAGTGGGTCGAGATTCACATAATGAATATCGTTGTTTCCAATGATTGATATCAATCTCTTTTAAATTTTTTTTATCAATAAATATTCGTCCGCTTGTTGGTTGTAATTGATGAGTTAATAAATCTAAAAGTACTGTTTTGCCGCTACCTGTTTTACCTATAATTCCTAATGATTGATTATGTTTCAAAGTAAACGAAATATTTTTTAATACATAATTTTCTTGATTCGGAAATTTAAAACTAACATTTTCAAATACAATATCATTAAGGTTGGTTATACATTGGCCAGAGTAAATAATTTGTGGTTGGTAGCCTAAAAATTGTGTTACACGATTAAAGTTAATAATTGTTTTTAAAAATAATGATAGTGATCCAGAAGTAATAAAAATTCCTAACACAAAAATGTTGATTGCTTGAAAAATAGGGAAAACGTTGGTATTAGCAATTTTAGGATCACTATAAAACATAATCAATAAAATAACTGGTTGAATAATGAATGATAGTTGACTAATCACTACAATTAATGTGTACAAAATCATAAAAGCTTTTTGTGATACTTTTTGATATTTTTTTCACTGTTTAACTAGATCGTTTAAGAAAAAACTTTGTAATAAAAAAGTCTTGATGGTTCGATAACCGTTCGTATAATCATTTGTTAGTGCGATAACTGCATCGTTTTCTTTCGTCATTTTTCTAAAATTTGTTCGCAATGATTTTATGAAGATAAATTCGATTCCGAAAACTAAAATCATGAAAGCAAAAATAGTGATATAGATGCTATAGGTTTGCTGACTTAAAACAACAAGAGCAATGAAGCCTCCAATAATATATACAATACCAATTAATAAACCACGTGTGAGTGCTCGAATACCATCTTGAATTTGCAAAGTATCATTAGTAGTAATTGTTAATATTTTATCCTGATTAAAATAACCATCATCGGCTTTAGTTAAGCTTAATGTTTTTGTTAAGATTGTTTTTTGTAGACTGCGCATCAACAAAACATCAACAAGAACAGATAAATAGTTACCTATAATTGCAAGAGTGGCTCAAATCAGTAAAACACCAAACATAATTAAACAGTTTTTGACTAATAGACTTTGACCGTAATCTTCAAGATAAGGGTTGATGCTATTTTGCATTTGTTTCATAATGATCGGTGAAACGACCATTGCTGATACTTGAATTAAGTTTAAAATTAAAACTAGAACGATTAAAAAACGTCCTTTTTTATTTAAAGCACTTCAAATTAAAGTGAATTTACTTGTTTTTTTATTTCTAAATTTTGGGTTCGTTTCTTCAAATCTGTTCGCTTGTCTCATAACTTTTTCCCTTTTCCAATTCCTACCAAAAGTTTTATTTTATTATTTTTAAAAAATAACTTCATCGGAATTAAGTTAATCCTTTGCGTTTTTTGTCAGTGCGCAAATTTTATAATTTCGTTTTTGTGCATTAATAATTTACGGTTACGTAATGGATCATGTTGTTTGTGGTGAGCAAAATTATAAGAGGCTATGTGCATTTGATAAATATATGCTTCGTTTTGACGAATCATAATGTACGCTTCATTAATAGATGCATCATTATTAATTAATGGTTTTACTTCACTCCCTAACAGACTGATTCCAGCTTCTATTGTATCTTCTATAAAATAATTACGGTTAGCATTTTTATTAACTATATTCATTTTTTGGCTCCAGTATATAAAAAAATAAACACAACTATTAATAGTTCTTGTTTAATTTTTTATTATTTATTCTTATTTTACATCATTTGCTAATATTTGTTCGGTTGTGTTGTCGATTTCATAATCTTCATCAATTAAGTCTTCATCACTTTTTTTAAAGACTGTAACCGATCTAATTACTTCATTTTTATCTTGGTCTAAATTAATTAATTTAACTCCTGATGTGTTTCGTGATTGAACGCTAATGCTCGAAATTGCAATTCGAATGACTTTATTTGCACTAGTGATAATTAGTAATTCTTCATCGCTATTTACTAATTTAATAGCTACTAGTGGACCTGTTTTTTTGTTCACATTAAGTGTTAAGACACCTTTGGCACCACGATTAGTTAATGAATAATTATCAACATTTGTTAACTTACCAATACCGTGTGCCCCTATCGCTAAAACATAATTACCTTGTGATAATAATCCGGATCCAAGAACAAATTCTTTTTCAGCAATGTTAATCCCTTTAACACCAGCTGCATTACGACCCATTTGACGCACTTTGTCCAAACTAAATTGAACAACTTTTCCATTACTTGCAGCAATGAATAAATTGTCATCTGTTGTAGCTTGTAATACAGAAACTAATCGGTCGTTTTCACGTAATTTTATCGCAATTTTACCTTTTGATGGAATGTTGACAAATTCTTTTAAATCTGTTTGTTTTACAATTCCTCTAAGAGTTGTGAATACTAATGAACCCTCGTCATAATTATCGATTGCGATGAAAGTTAAAATTCTTTCTGTTTTTTCTAATTGTAAGAAGTTAAGAGCCATAACCCCTTTTGCAGTTCTTGAACCCAATGGTATTTCATGCCCTCGAATTCGATAAATTTTACCGTAATCCGAGAATAATAAAATATCAACATGCGTATTAGCGATTAAAATCTTTTCAACATCATCATCATCATAAGTTTTCGCACCGATAACACCAACACCACCTCGGCGTTGTGCTTTATATGTGTCAACTGCTAAACGTTTGAAATAACCACGTTTTGACATTGTAATAACAATATCTTCTTGAGGGATCAAATCTTCATCATCAATCGAAGAACTTATTCCATAGATGATTTCACTTCGTCTTTCGTCTCCGAATTTTTCGATTAAATAATCCAAATATTCAACAATGATTTTTACTTGGCGGTCGTAGTTGTTTAAAATATCTTCTAAATCCGCAATAACAGCTAGTAATTCCGCGTGTTCATTTTTTAGTTTATCAATGTTTAAACCAGTCAATGAACGCAATTTCATTTCTAAAATTGCTTTAGCTTGAATTTCAGTTAATGAAAAAGTTGATTGGAGTGTTTTCATAGCTATTTCGTCATCACCCGATTGTTTAATGATACGAACCACTTCATCAATGTTATTAACAGCAATTACCAAACCTTCAACTATGTGAATTCTATCTTTAGCTTTATTTAAATCAAAATTTGTTCGGCGAACTAAAACCTCAACTTGGTGTTCAAAATAATATTTAATTAAGTCGTGCAAGTTTAAAACTTTTGGTTCATTATTGACTAAAGCTAAATTATTTACAGCAAAGTTTGTTTGTAGAGGTGTTTGTTTAAATAATTTGTTCACCAATACCTCAGGTATTACATCCCGTTTTAATTCAATAACAATTCGGATACCATCACGTGATGATTCATCACGTAAATCTGAAATTTCGTCAATTTCTTTATTTGTTACTAATTCAACAATCTTTTCGATTAGAGTTTGTTTATTAACCATGTATGGAATTTCTGTTACAATAACCGCTTGTTTTCCGTGGTTTAGTTCTTCGATTTCATACGTGCTACGCATTGTTACTGATCCTCGACCAGTAGTAAAGTAATCATTGATTCCTTGGTCTCCGTAAATTAACCCCCCTGTTGGAAAATCAGGACCTTTAATAACTTCTTTTAATTCATCAATACTAATTTCATGATTATATGCATATAATTTAATACCTTCACAAACTTCAGTTAAGTTGTGGGGAGGCATATTTGTCGCCATACCTACAGCGATCCCGGTTGTACCATTAACTAATAAATTAGGGAAACCAGAAGGTAAAACAGTTGGTTCGCTTTCTGAGCCATCATAGTTAGGAGCAAATAAAACAGTATCCTTATCAATATATTTTAATAATTCATTAGCAATTTTTGATAAACGCGCTTCTGTATAACGCATCGCAGCTGGTGAATCACCATCAATAGATCCAAAGTTACCATGACCGTCAACTAATAAATAACGCAACGAGAATTCTTGTGCCATCCGCACAATAGTAGAATATACAGCACTATCGCCGTGTGGGTGGTATTTACCAATTACATCCCCAACTCAACGAGCAGATTTTTTATATGGTTTATCATGTGTCATCCCATTTTCATAAGCAGCATATAACGCTCGTCTGTGAACTGGTTTTAAACCATCACGAACATCAGGTAATGCTCGTGAAATGATAACAGACATTGCATAATCTAAAAACGATGTTTTTACTTCTTTAACAATTTCGTGGTCAATAATTTTTGAAACGGATAATTGTTCTTTAATTTGTTCGGTTGTTAAACGACTTTTTTTACTTTTTTTCATTGTTAACCCCCTCTATACTAAGCGTCAATGTTCTTTGCGTATTTTGCATTTTTAGCGATGAAGTCTTTACGAGGTGTGACATCATCCCCCATTAGTAGTGAAAATGTTTTATCAGCCTCAGCTGCATCCTGGACATCAACTTTTAACAACATTCGATGTTGTGGATCCATTGTTGTTTCTCATAATTGTTCAGGATTCATTTCACCTAACCCTTTATAACGTTGTAAATTCAAGCGAGTGTTTCCAACGTTTTCTCTTATTTCTTGTAATTCTTTTTCTGTATACGCATACAAAACTTTTTTTCCATAACTTACTTTATACAACGGCGGTTGTGCGATGTATATATTACCTTTTTGAACTAATTCCAACATGTATCGATAAAAGAAAGTTAATAATAGAATTCGGATATGCGAACCATCAACGTCCGCATCGGTCATAATAATTATTTTATTATAACGTAGTTTTTCGTAATTAAATTCCGAACCAATTCCAGCACCAATCGCTGTGATCATATTTTGAATTTCTTCGTTTCCAAAAATCTTTTCAATTTTTGCTTTTTCAACATTAATGATCTTACCTTTCAATGGTAAAATCGCTTGATATTCACGTTCTCGTCCAGTTTTAGCTGAACCACCAGCTGAATCCCCTTCGACAATGTACAATTCAGTTACAGATGAATCACGATTTGAACAATCAGCTAGTTTGCCGGGTAACGAATTTGATTCAAATGGAGATTTACGTCTAGTAGCTTCCCGCGCTTCATTAGAACGACGACGAGATTCAGCGGCTATTTTCGCTTTATTAATAATGATCTTAGCTTCATCTGGATTTTCGTTTAAGAATTTTTCAAAAACAACTGATGTTACTTCATTAACGAATGGTCGAACTTCACTATTTCCTAATTTCTTTTTTGTTTGTCCTTCGTATTGTGGATTAGGATGTTTAATCGAGATAATCGCTGTTAGCCCTTCAACAACATCGTCTTTAGTGAATTTTTCATCTTCTTTTATTAATTTTTTGTCGATTGCATAACGATTAATAATCCGTAAAATCGCTAATTTAAAACCTTCTTCGTGAGTCCCACCTTCTGTTGTGTTTATGTTATTACAAAAAGAATGCACTGAAGATGTATAACAATTACTATATTGAAAAGCTAAATCACAAATTACATCATATGTTTGATCACCATTATGAGCTTTTATATTACGTTCTTCTTCTCCGAAAATTACCGTTTCAAAAAGTGGTGTTTTTTGTTCGTTTAAATCTTTAATATATTCAACCAAACCACCCTCAAACAATCATTCTTCTTTAGCGTTTGTGATTTCTGATTCAAATTGAATTCGAATCCCTTTGTTTAAATATGCTAATTGTCGCAAACGACTTGTAATTTTCATTTCATCTCAGTCATTTTTTTCCATAATAGAAAAATCTGGATAGAATTGGATCGTTGTTCCATGTTCTTTTTCATCATTTTCAGCAATTACACGTAGTGGAGCTTCAGCGTGACCACCATTAACAAATTTAACATAGTGCACACTATGATTTTTGTTTACTCATACTTCAAAGGTTTCACTTAAAGCATTAACACAAGATGCACCAACACCATGTAATCCCCCAGACATTTTATATGCATCATTGTCAAATTTTCCACCAGCATGCAAAACGGTTAAAACGGTTTCTACACCTGAACGACCTGTTTTTTCGTGAATTCCAACAGGAATACCTCGACCGTCATCTTCGACACGAATTTGATTATCCTTAGTAATAGTTACCCGAACAAAACTCGCATAACCTCCCATAGCCTCATCAATTGAGTTGTCAACTATTTCTCAAATTAAATGGTGTAATCCTTCTGATTGCGTACTTCCAATATACATTCCCGGACGTTTTCGGACTGCTTCAAGACCTTCTAAAACTTTAATGCTTGAAGATGTATAATCTGATTTTTTTTGTTTGTCATCAGTCATAGTTTGCTCCTGACTCTTTAGTTATCTTTGTTTTGTTGCACTATTTGATATTCTTCATCTTGGATTTTAATTTTATCAGCATGGTAAAGTTTGCGCCCGCGTCGTTCATCTTTATCTCCATTAACAAGTACATCATTAGATAATAAAAAAAATTTAGCCTGCGAACCCGAGCTAATTGCATTTGATAATTTTAAAAATTGACCAAGTGTAATGTATTCTGTAGTAATTAAAATTTTCTTCATGAAAAATTTTCTTCTAGATAACAAAAAAATATATATTTAATATACTCTTTATTATATCATGTAAAAGCTAATATATATAAATATATATTATTCTTTGATTAATGAGATGATTTGTCTGAAACTAAGATCTTTTTCGTCGATGAAAACAATAATATTTTTTTTAATTTCTTTAATTAAAATAATTTCGTCGTTTACAAAGCTTTTTAGAACATTTGTCAGAATAACAGGATTGATTTTAATAGAAACATCATTATTTGAATAATTTGTAATTTCAATTTCTTCATTAAAATTTCCTATCTCGTAAGTTTGAAATCTTAATTGAGCGTATATTCCGTTTATATCAAAAGACATTTTTGGTTTCTTTTCTTGTGTCATAATCGTCATTCCACGTTCGATAGCTTCAAGGATTTTTTGTTTTGACAAACCAATTTTAAAGTCACACTTTGTCTCATCCACTTCAAACAAACTAGTAATTTTGGGATATTCCCCTTCAATTGCTTTGGTTATTAAATAAGCATTTTCAAAGGCGAAAATTATATTTTTTTCTTTCAAAAAAAGTTTGACATCAACTGTATTATTAATGTTGTTTTTTAAAATATCTAGTGTAATACGCATCGATTGGTAACTAATAATAAAGTTGTATGTACCTTTATCAAAGTTTTTATTTAAAATTGCAGCACGAATTTTATCTGTTCCTAGAATTGTCAAGGTGTTTGGCTTAGTTGTACTGTTAATGTTCACACCTGCGAACGTTAGCATCTTTTCTGTGCCGTTTAAATTTGGTATAGCAGGGAGGATTTTGTTATTTATTTCGTTAAATAAGTTTTTTGGAAGACAAACTTCTTCGGAGTTATTAAGATCTAATTCAAAAATTGGGAAGACTTGTAAATCAATTGTATTAATTTGCGTTTCAAACTTCTTTGTTTTGATAATCAATGTATTTTCATCAATTAAATTTAAAATAATTTTTTCTTCGGTCACCTTGTTTATTAACCCGTAAAGTATTTTTGCATTTATTAATAGCGCAAAACCTTCACTATCAGTTTCAAAATCTTCTTTATCAATATAAAAAAAACTTGATAATTGTGTGTTCGTTGCTTTGATTTCTATTCTGTTATCTTTTAATCTAATTAAAACACCCGTTAAGAATTGATTAGTGATATTTAAATTAGCAATAGTTTGATTGAATTTAATACCTTGAATAAATTTTTTAGTGTTAACTGTTAATTGCATAATATTCCTACTTAACTACAATATATTAATTTTATTATGAAACACACAAAAGAAAGAAAATAAATAAATATTTTTTATAATATATTTTTTATATATTTATATTTAATTCACTATTATTATTACTATACGCTGTGTCTAAATGTCAATAAATAAAAAATACCCGATAAAATAAGGGTTTTTTAACAACTTAGCGTGTTGAAAAACAAGTCGAAATCATGTCTATTATTGTCTAAGATTGTCGATAATGTAAGTCGATATCTATGTCTAAAAGAACAAAAAACAAAAATTGTGAATAAAAACTTCAAAAAAATAAAAAACCTTGTAAATTTGTCGATAAACATGTCGAAACAATGTCGAAAACTTTTTTAAGAAAAAGAACAAAAGAAACCTGTCGATAAGATTGTTTTTATCGACACAAAATTTGTCAAAAAAATTTGTTTTTTTCTTGATTTTGTTAAAAAAGTAAAATTTATACTTCTAGAGTTAAGATGTAAAAAGAGAATTGTATGATTGTTAATTTTATTGCTAAATAATTAAAAAAAGTTTAAAGTATATAACATAATGAAAATATTAAAGAAAAGGGTAGAATATTATATGGAAAAAATATTAATTGTTGGTTTAGGAAATCCGGGATCAAAATATAATCACACTCGCCATAATATTGGTTTTTTGTCAATTGATAATATTTTACATTTTCTAAATTTACAAATGACTGATCATAAATTTAATGGAGATTATACAAAAACTCTTATTAATAACCGAGTAGTTTATTTTGCCAAACCTAGTACTTATATGAACTTGTCTGGTGACTTTGTTAGTAAATTTATAAACTTTTTTGATATACCAAAAAACAATGTTTTAATTATTTATGACGATGTTGATACAAAAATTGGAAATTTTAAAATGCGCCTTAAAGGATCGTCTGGTGGTCAGAATGGAATGAAAAATATTTTATTGCATTTCCCTAATAACGAATTAAAAAGAGTTCGTATTGGTATTGGTAAAGAAGAACACAAGGACTTAGCTAATTATGTTTTATCGAGGTTTAAACCAGAAGAATTAATTTCAATTCAGCCAGTCTTAAACAAGGTAACAAACGCAATTATGCAGTGATTAAAAGGTGATAGTTTTGAAAAAGTTATGAGCACGAATAATTAGTTTATTCAAACCTAAAAATTATATTGCAGCAGTGTCCGGTGGACCAGATTCTATGGCTATGCTAGATATGTATCGGAAACAAATTAAAGTAGTTTGCCATGTGAATTATCATATCCGCGAAAATTCTGATTATGATATGCAAGTTGTTCAAGAATATTGTCGTAAATACAATATTGAATATTATGTTTTACATGTAGACAACAACGTTTTAGAAAAATTTAGTCATATTAATAATTTTCAAGCAAAAGCCCGAGCTATCCGTTATGCTTTTTTTGCTGAAATTGCTAGAGAAAAAAATATTGATACAGTAATTGTTGCGCACAACCAAGATGATTTTCTTGAAACAGCTTATATGCAAAAACAGCGTGAATCAAAAGCTTTATTTTATGGGATTCGCGAACGAGTTATGATTAACAACGTTCTAATTTATCGACCGGTTCTAAAACTCCGAAAATCAACTTTGTTACGTTATTGTGAGGAACACGATATTAAATATGCAATCGATGAAACGAATTTTAAAGACATTTACGAACGCAATCAAGTGCGCAAAACGATAGCTACTTGGGATCATGGAAAAATTTTTAATTTTCAAAAAGAAATAAACAAATACAACAAAGAACACGAAGTTCAAAGTATTGTTATTGACACAACTTATCAAGATTGAACAAAAAAACAATTTGATTATGATTTTTTTAAACAACTAAGTGACACACAACAGTTTTTCTTACTTTTTTATTTTTTGAATGATAATAAAATTTCGAATGTTAGTGAGAATAAGATTAATGGAATTATGGCTTTCTTAAATAAAAAGGATATCGCAAATAAACAATACCGATTAAAAGAAGACCAGTTTTTAATTATTAATAAACAAAACAATCTCCAAGTGATCATTGACCCTAAAATAAGCAATGATATTGATGAAGCTTTTATTGATCAAGACGAATCACAAATACAAAAAATATACCAAAATAAATATCAAGAATTTAAAGATAAACACTTCCCCCTTGGGTTTTATGTTAATTTAACAGACAACGAAAAATATCAATTAATCAGAGAATGATTAATTGATATTACAAACAATAACCCAACCGATTATGATATTTTCCCACTAAAAATATTTATAGATCAAAAACCAGCACCCAATGTAAAATACAAAGTTAACGAAGAATTATTTATTTTTATTAACGAATACGGTTTTTTCAAAATTACAAAAAACTAATTTAGTTTTTTATCATCTTGATAGACACTATCTATAACTCCACCACCTAGACAAACATCATCTTGGTAAAAAACAGCATATTGTCCTGGCGTGATAGCTCTAGCATACGCATAATTAATAAGAACATCATTATTGTTAATAAAATCAATGACATCAACATTGATGAGTTTTTGACGATGTCGAAAACGAACTTGTAATGGTTTTTCTGGTCTAACATTTTGGTTTCAATTGCAATTTTTAACCACCGCTTTATTGGACATTAAATAATCCCATTCTAATTCACTAGGAGCAACGTAAATAATTTTATTTTTTAAATCTTTTTGACAAACAAACATTTTACTTTTTTGACCGCCCAAATGAAGTCCTTTGTTTTGACCAATTGTGTAATACATAGTACCAACATGTTCACCTATTTTTTTGTTTGTTGTAATATCGATAATATCGCCTGGTTGATTAGGTATGTAATTATTCATAAATTCGACAAAATTACGTTCTCCAATAAAACAAATCCCAGTAGAATCTTTTTTATCAAAAACATTTAATTGATTTTCGTAAGCAATCTGACGAACTTCTTTTTTGGTTAAATGCCCTATAGGAAATAGAGCTTTTTGTAATTGATCTTGTTTTAAGTTACACAAAAAATAAGTTTGATCCTTATCTTCATCAACAGCCTTCAAAAGTGTAGATTGTTTGGGTGTGTGCACGATCTGAGCATAATGCCCCATCGCTATAAAATCACAATTAAAATGTTTAACAGCATAATCTAAGAAGGCGTCAAATTTAATAAATTGGTTACATAATATATCGGGATTGGGTGTTCGATTATTTTGGTATTCATTTAAGAAATGTTGGAATACATTATCCCAGTATTCATTAATAAATTCAATAGTCTCGAATTTAATACCGATTTGTTCAGCAACTCTTTTGGCATCCAATAAATCTTTTTGGTTATCGCATCCGTGTTTTTGCTTTGATTTAAAATTTAATTCTTGGTTAACACTAGCGTCTCAGTTGGTCATAAACAAACCAATAACATCATATCCTTGTTGTTTTAATAACAAGGCAGTTACAGCTGAATCAACTCCACCGCTTAAACCAACGACAACAGTTTTGTTTTTTTTATTAATCATCATTATTCCTTGATATTCTTTGAACTTTATTCTATATATAATATAATAATATAATGGACTTTTGTTCATATATAAAAGGAGAATTATGAAAAAAGGTATTTTAATTACAACCGCTGTTTTAACGGCTGTGGCTGCAATTACAACCACAACAACATTCGTTGTGTTAAAAAGTAAAGCAAAAAATTACGCAAAAATATTGGATCCCGAACAAGTTAATAAACCATTGACCTTAACTTCATTAAAAAATACAAGTGCAACCCTACACGATTTAATTCTAGGAACTAAAAAAATTAATAACGGCAACTACATTTTATATATTGGAACGCAAGCTAATTTACAACACAATAATTTTATTTATGACAACGACGCAAATAAAATTAGTCACGTTGAATCTCTAAAAAACAACCCTCATCTTAAGTTTGAAGGTGCTTTAGCAAAGGTTTTAAAAAATTTGCAGAAATACAATAATGAATATCAAAATCCACCAGAAATCGTTTGCTTAATCGATGTTATAAATGAGGAAGTTTTTGCTCAACAAGAAGCTTATTTAAAAGAATATAATAAATTTTCTCAATCATCGATCGCTAATGAAAAACGCTGAGCAAATAATGCCAGCTCTTCTTATGTCTTTGATCCACAAGCATCATACATGGATGTGAATAACAAAAAAGTATTTTATCGTTCAGATAACCAAGCTAAAATGATGCGTGAAACAATGGAATATTTAAAGAACTTTATCGGTGCTGATAAAATAGCTGACCTAAACACACCAACAGCTCCAGGGATTATTTTGTTTTACAAAGAAAATGAAAAAATGCCCCTTGTTTATAACTTCTCAAAACCACAACAAAATTCACAGAATCCCCAAAACCCGCAACAACCAAATAATTATCCTGACGGTGCAATGCCATGAAATTCAAGTAATGATGCGTTTGGTGGCCAATTTAACGCAGCTGTTGGAGCTATTTATCATAAAGACATCTAAGAAACATTGAATAGAAACAAAAACGAACCAAAAAAACGGTTCGTTTTTTCTATATTCTTTGTTTTTTCTAAAACAAAATAATTTTTAATTACAATATAATTAATAAAAAAGAGGTAAGTTATGAAAAATCGTGCACTTGTTTATTTGGGTAATGAAAAAATCGAACTAAAAGATATGCCCATGCCAATTATTAAAAAACCGACAGATGTAATTATTAAAATGATAAAAACAACAATTTGTGGTACTGATCTAGGGATTATCAAAAATAAAAATCCAGAAGTACGAACTCCACGGATATTAGGGCATGAAGGAATAGGGGTTGTGTATGCTATTGGTTCAGAAGTAAAAAACTTTAAACCCAATGATAAAGTGATTATTTCATGCATTAGTAAGTGCCAGACGTGCTCTATGTGTGCACAAGAATTATATTCACACTGTCAAGAAGTAGAGGGCGGATGAAAATTAGGATATATGATTGACGGAACACAAGCACAATTTGTTCGTATTCCCTTTGCTGACAATAGTTTACATTTAATTAATGACGAAACCGATTTAGATTTAAGTGTAATGTTATCTGACGCACTGCCTACAGGACACGAAATTGGTGTTCTGTATGGTGAAGTTAAAAAAGGTGATGATGTGATTATCATCGGAGCAGGTCCAATTGGTTTAAGTGCCTTGATTACTGCACAACAATATGAACCAAAATCTATTACAGTTTTAGATTTAGATGAGAATCGCTTGCAAATAGCTAAAAAAATGGGAGCAACACATGCTTTGCTTGTGGATGATAAACTAACGGATCATTTAGAAAACACAATTGGTTCTACTGATGCAGATGTAGTGATTGAGGCAGTGGGTATCCCTCACACATGAGCATTAGCTGAAAAAATAGTTAGAGTCGGAGGGCGAATAGCAATCGTTGGTGTTCATGGAAAACCTGTTGAATTTAATCTACAAGATTTGTGAATAAAAAATATTAAGATTAGCACAGGTCTAGTAAATACGAACACAACAAATGAACTATATGCAAAACTACCTAAAATACAAAAACAAGTAAGTCAGCTAATAACACACAGTTTTAACTTCGCTGATATTTGTGAAGCATACCAAGCTTTTAAAGATGCAAAAAATTCTAAAGCAATAAAAATCATCATTAACTTTTAAGAAAACAACTAATGTATGAACATTAGTTGTTTTCTTGTTTTTGCAAAATAAGAATTTGTTGATTCAACACTTCTATGTTTGTTCGGATTTTTTTAATTTGGATCTTTAAATCGTTAATTTGTTTTTGTAAAACATCAATTTGTTTTTTTAAACAGCACAAATTAGTTGTTTCTGTTTTGCTATTAACCAAAAGTGCTAGTTGTTTTTCTCTTGCCAACAAAATTTTTTCGAACTCTTTTAAAGACATTTTTTTAGTCAAAACTAAAAAAGAAAGTTTTTGCAATTCCGTGTCAAAACTATAAGATACATGATGAGACATACAATACCTCCACAATCATCATATTTTATTAAACAAAAAAAAGAAAAAAATGTCTTTATATAGGTACCAGAATTATTTATTTAAATGTTGACTAATAAAAGCTAATAAAATTCCAGTTGCCACTGATACATTTAATGACTGAACGTGTCCATACATCGGAACATAAACTTGCTGATCAGCATTTTTTAAAACTAAAGGTGAAATTCCTTTATTCTCATTGCCAACAATAATTACCGTTTTATTTGGATAATTAATTTGATTGTATGGTTGTGCTTGATGATTTAATGCGCTAGCATAAACTCAATAACCATGTTCTTGCAATAATTTAATGCTTTGTGATAAATTAGCAACACAAATTAAGTTTAGATAATTAATGGCTCCCATACTGGTTTTAATAACTAATTCATTCACACTTGCCTGATTATTTTTCTTATAAATAACAGCCTTAACACCAAAAGCATCAGCACTTCTTAAAATAGCACCAAAATTATGGGGATCCTGGATCTCGTCTAACATAAGAATTAAGCCAGGGGAATCCTGATGAGATGTTAAAAATTCATTTAAAGCAACGTTTTTGATAACTTGTTTAGTTTCGAATGCTAGGAACTGATGATTTAATTGTTTATCAAAACGGTTAAATCAAACGCGGTTAACAATTTCATATGGAATATTTCTTTCTTCTAACAAATCAATAATTTTTTGATCATAAGAACCAATATATACTTTAGAAATGGCAATATGAGCATTAATTGCGTCGTATAAAGCTTTTTTATTAAAATTTAACATTATTTATAACAATCCTAGACCGATCAATTCTGTTCTTAATCTATCGGCTTCTTCATAATTTTGGTGCTTAACACTATTGTGTCATTTTCTTAGAAGTGCAATATTATCTGGGGTGTGCACGTTTGTAAATTCAATCCCTAAAACATCTAAACAATAAATAAGTTGTTGATAAACGCGACTGATTTTTAATAAATCTTTTGATTTCAATAACAAATTAGCATTTTTAACTAAATCAAAAACTACTTTAATCATGTTCGCGAAATTCAAATCATTTTCAGCATATTCGTCAAACTCAACACACACCTCTTTTTTTAAATTTGTGAATTCACATTCATTAATAACGAAGAAATTGATCAATCGAATCATTGTTTGTTTGATTTTTAAAACATCGTTTTCGCATTGTTTTAAAATTTCGTGCGAAAAATTTAATGGTTGCGAATATTTAGTTTGGTAGAAGAATCAGCGAATAACTTGGTATGAATATTGTTTTAAAAGATCTTTCATTAGAATGAAATTATTTAACGATTTAGACATTTTTTGATTATCAATGTTAATCAAACCAAAATGCATTCAAATACGTGCTAAGTTTTGATTGTATATCGCATTATTTTGAGCGTTTTCGTTTTCATGATGAGGGAATTTTAAATCCATTCCACCACCATGAATACTAATTTGCTTTCCTAGATATTTGTTAATCAAACAAACGCATTCAGTATGTCACCCAGGCCTACCTACGCCAAAAGGTGTTGTTCAAACTAAGCCTTTATCAGTCTTTTTTCATAAAACAAAATCATTGGGGTTACGCTTTTCTTTAACATTAAATATTCGTTTACCATGAATATTCTCATCGACTTTGATTTTTGATAACTCACCGTAATTATTAACACAACTTGTGTCAAAATAAACATCATCACCAACGATATAAGCTTTATCCTGTGATAGTAAAACACTAATATAATCAATAATTTCATTCATGTGGTCTGACACCTTAGGATTAACCATTGTTAACGTATTAAGTTGTTTCTTAATTTGTAAATAAGCCTGGAAAAATTCTTCTGAAACTTCTAATTCTTTACGGTTGTTTTCCAGTGCATAATTAATTATTTTGTCATCAATATCGGTAATATTTAAAACATATTTTACATTTTTGTTTTTTGCTAAAAGGAAACGATATAAAACGTCCATACTCACTAACGGACGAGCGTTTCCGATGTGTATGTGGTTATACACTGTAGGACCACAATTATAAATACTGATATCACTTTCGTTGAAGTCAACAAGTGCATTAGTATAAGAGTCAAATAATTTCATATGATCACCCTTTATCGTCTATCTTTATAATTATAGACAAAAAAATGTTTCCTTATTAGAGGAAACATTTAATTAACTATTTTTTATCTTCTGCTTCGTTAACTTTAGCTTCTGTAACTTCGTCATCTTTTGGTTTGTCTTGAGATTGACTTGCCTGTTGAGCAAATTGCATTGCTTGGTTAATTAACGTTTTCATTTCATTAATCTTTTTTTCTAAATTTTCAAAATCTTCAGCATCTTTGTATTTCTTTAAACTAGCAATTTCTTCTTCGAATTTTGTTTTTTGCTCTGCTGGGAATTTTTCATCCTTAGTAATTGTTTCCAACTGATTAATTAAAGCATCGGCTTCGTTCACTAATTCTTTTTCTTTTTTAATTTTAGCATCTTTTTCTTTGTTATCTTCTGCTTCTTTAACCATTCGTTGGATTTCTTCTTCACTTAAACCTTGAGCATCTTTAATTGTTGTCATAGTTTCTTTTTGTGTTTTTAAATCCTTGGCAGTAACTGTAATAATACCGTTGGCATCAATGCTGAACTTAATTTCAATTTGAGGTGTTCCACGTGGCGCTGGTTCAATACCTGAAAGTTCAAATTGACCTAAGAATTTGTTATCAGCGGCCATAGGTCGTTCACCTTGGAAAACACGAACGTCGACTGATGGTTGATTATCAGCTGCAGTTGAGAAAACTTGTGATTTCGAAACTGGAATTTTCGTGTTTCTTGGGATTAATGGAGTGGCAACTCCACCCATAGTTTCGATTGATAAAGTTAATGGTGTTACGTCTAATAATAAAATATCATCAATATCACCAGCTAATACCCCACCTTGGATACTTGCACCAATAGCCACAACTTCATCGGGGTTTAATGAACGGTTTGGTTCTTTATTTGTCAATTCAGCCACTAATTTTTGAACAGCTGGAATTCTTGTTGAACCACCAACAAGTAAAACTTGATCAATTTCGTTCAAGCCAATTTTCGATTCGTTAATCGCATCTAAAACCGGTTTTTTCAATCGTTCAATTAAATGCGCTGTTAATTTATCAAAAGTAGCACGGTTTAACTCACGTTCGAAGTTTACGGGGTTTTGATTTTCATCCATTGCTATAAAAGGTAATGAAATCAATGTTGAATTAACACCAGACAATTCAATTTTCGCCTTTTCTGCAGCATCTTTAAGACGTTGCTTAGCCATTGTGTTATTAGTTAAATCAATGTTGTGGTCTTCAATAATTGATTTTAATAATCAGTTAATTACCACATCATCAAAATCATCTCCACCTAATTCGTTATC
Organism: Ureaplasma zalophigenitalium; assembly: GCF_025780055.1. GTDB lineage: Bacteria > Bacillota_I > Bacilli_A > Mycoplasmatales > Mycoplasmoidaceae > Ureaplasma > Ureaplasma zalophigenitalium. The sequence continues at coordinate 35,918 of NZ_JAOXHJ010000001.1, forward strand.
TCCAGATGTTGATAGAACTTCAAAAGTTCCATCAGCCATATCTAGAATAGAAACGTCAAACGTCCCACCACCTAAGTCGAAAACAAGAACTTTTTGTTCTTTATCTAATTTTTCAATACCATAAGCAAGTGCTGCAGCTGTAGGTTCGTTGATGATTCGAGCAACCTCAAGCCCCGCAATTACACCCGCGTTTTTTGTTGCTTGACGCTGTGCATCATTAAAATATGCTGGGACTGTAATTACAGCCTTTTTAACAGTTGTTCCCAGTTTTTTTTCAGCATATTCTTTAATATAAGATAAAATTTTTGCCGAAATCTCTTCTGGTGTATATTCCTTATCAACAATTTTAATTTTTTTATCAGTACCCATAAATCTCTTAACAGATGAGATAGTGTTTGGGTTTGTAATTTGTTGGCGTTTAGCAGCATCTCCAATGATTACTTCCCCTTTTTTAAACGAAACCACAGAAGGGACAGTTCGTTTTCCTTCGGGCGTTTCAATAACTGATGGGGTGTTATCACGGTAGACTGCCACACATGAATTGGTTGTACCTAAATCAATTCCTAAAATTATTTCTTTAGCCATAATTTGTATTCTCCTTTGATTAAACTATACTAAATTATAACACAATTTTAGCAGATAGCAAGCCAGAGTGCTAAAAAAGAAATCTTTTTTATTTCTTTCTTAAGTTATATAATAATGTATGTAGAATTTTAAGAGGACTAAAAACGGTTTATTACTTTCTACAAACGAAGCTTGTTTATTATTTATATCAGTGGCTATAGTATAGATATTAGATTAGTAGAGTTTATAAAAAACGCCCTTTGTGGCGTTTTTTTTATTAATTTACTTGCACTTCTGCTTTTTCTTTTGACACTTCAACAGGTTTAATGTAATTTCTATTTTTAATTTTCTTAACAAAAATGTCGTTGTTAATTAAATTGATATCAATTAATGGATTTTTCTTTCTTCAGATTCAAACGATAGATTTAACTTCTTTTATTAACTCTTGGCGAATATTTTCTAATGATTCGTTTTTTGCTAATAAAGCGTTTGTCTTTTCTTTAATTGTGTTTGTTAACTTATTAACTAAATTAACTGATTCTTTTGCAAAAAAACATCCACGCGTACTAATTGTTGGGTTTGTTGTAACTTTGTTTTTGTTAATGCAAACAACCAAATTAACAACACCATCACTAGATAAAATATTCCGTTGAGTTAGTAATTCATTAAAACGTGAAGAAACATCGGCTCCATTAATGTAGTTAGGTGTTGCATCTATGAATTCGTTAGTAGCAGATAAGACTCCATTTAATAACATCAAACGTTCCCCGTTAGTGGCTACAATGATCTTTTCAGGATCAAAACCTAAATCAATCGCATTTTGTTTAATCCCTTTTAACATTTTATGCTCCCCATGGATCGGGAAAATATAATCAGGACTAACAGCTTGAATCATCAGTTGTTGTTCACTTCGTGTTGCATGTCCTGAAGAGTGAATTTTTTTGTCACCAGAGTTCTCGTAAACAGTAACTCCTAAACGATAAAGCTTATTAATCATCTTCTCAACTTGCATATAATTCCCAGGAATTGGGTTAGATGAAAGAATTATTGTATCAGTCGGTTTTAAAGTGATGCGCGAGTGTTCGCCATTCGCCATGACATTAAGAGCAGCGTGTTCTTCACCTTGTGAACCAGTTAAGATAACACAAATCTCTTCATCCTTATAATTATCAATTTCTTTAATTGAAACAAAAGAGCGATCATCGATATTTAAATAATTTAAACGGCGAGAAGTTTTCACGTTTGCTTCCATTGACTTTCCTGCAATAACAATTTTTCGCTTCATTGAAACAGCAATCGCAATGATTTGTTCTACACGACCAAGGTTAGATGCGAATGTCGAAATGAAAACACGGTGCTTAGCTTTCTTGATGTAATCGTAAATATTTTGAATAATGTACAATTCTGACTCCGAGAATCCAGGTATTTCAGCCGATGTTGATTCTGACATTAATACAGCTACACCTCGTTTAGCCACTTCCGCAATTTTGTGTAAATTCGTTTGATCCCCTGCTGTAGCAAAATCGAATCGGTAATCCCCAGTTTCTACAACAATACCATTAGGTGTATCAATAACAATTCCAAAAGAGTCAGGAATAGAGTGACAAACTCTAAAATAATCTACTTTAAAATGTTTTGAACTAAAACGGTCGTCATCTAAAAAGGAAACAATTTGAGGCGGTTTAATATCCTTGTTTTCTTGTAAACGTCGTTCAATTAATTTAACAGCCAAAGGTGGGGCATAAATTTTTTTAATATTTACACGCCGCAATAAATGAGGGATTCCACCAATGTGATCCTCATGCCCATGAGTAATTACTAACGAGTGAATTTTATGTGCATTTTGAATTAAATAATCATAATTTGCGACCAAGCCATCGAAACCTGGCATTTTAGCATTAGCAAATTTAATTCCGCAATCAATAATTAGAATTTCATCATCATGTTCAATAATATATGTATTTTTTCCAACTTCATCTAAACCACCTAAAGCAAAAAGATAAGTGGGAGTTTGTTTAGTTTGATTCATTAATTTCTCCTATATTTATAAAACACCATTTTTGCAAATGGCTATATGCTATATATTATATTTACTATTTTTTTATAACAAAATGGTATTACCATAATTTATGATATGTATATACTATAATTTTATATGAAAAACACTAGGAAGTACATTTTAAATTAAAATTAAGGAAAATATTATGAAACACCCATATCTTTTTAGTGATCTAGATCAAACACTATTACAAAAAAATAAAAAAATTAGTAAATTTAACTACCAGATGATTAAGAAATTTTATGAAGCTGGTGGAACACTCATTTTTGTTACGGGTCGGTCGTTAGAACGAACAGTTGTAATTGCTGATCAAATCCTTGAAAAGACCGGATACATTGTACCTTATTTCATCTGTTTTGGTGGTGCTCTTATTTATGATAATTTACGTAAAAAAGTTTTATTGTCATCGCAAATAGATCCATTACTTGCCCAAGAAGCTTTTGACTATGTATTAGAAAAAAGGTTTGGTTTATGACCATACAATAATCTTTTTACAAATCAACAAACAATTCAGTTTAAAAACATACCATATTGACGATGAATTCGTTTATGACATAAAGAATATCAATTTGATATCAATCCTCTAAACTTTGATAACACAGGCGTTTTTAAAATAAATGTTTTGTCTCCAAGTATTTTTAAAAAAATTCCAACAAATTTTTACGAACAAATAATAAAATACTTTAAAGATCGATTACAAATAATTTTTACAAACCCTTGAATTATTGAAATAACTAATCGAAACATTAACAAAGGTTATGCTATTGAGTGGTTAGCTAACTATATGGAAATTAATTTAAAAACATCTGCTTCCATTGGCGATAGCATGAATGACCTGGCTATGTTTTTAAAAACAAATCTAAGAGCTGCTGCTAAAGTTCGCAATAAAAAAATTTTAGATTATGTTGATCTAGTTATGCATAAAAAAAATAACAAAAATAGTGTTGGAAAGTTTATCCAACACCTGTTAAAGGAATAATGACATGGAAAAATTATTATGAACAAAGAAAGATAATAAATATATTTGCAACAATTGTTTTTATCAGATTTCTCTTTCAAAAGATTATTATGAGGATTTCATGTTCCAGCACGAAAAGCATTGCGCAGACATGGACGATGCTTGCTTAGATATTAATCTTTAGAAACTAAGAATAACTCCTCTTTATTTTTAATTTTTGACGTTTGGTGTTCATTCTGTCAATTTTTATATAATGCAACCACAGTTTCGTCATCAGCAGCTACTAATTGGCGTATAAAGTCGTAGATTTCGATTTGTTTAACATTAAAGTAGTCATTTTTAAAAGCTAGATTAATAAAGCCATAAGCTCGTAAATGCATAACAAATGTATACCCAGGCAAATCGTTTTTCTTAGTGTAAAAAATTTCTTTTAAATAATCAGGATTCTTAACGTGAACATCTCGGAAATCATAATTGCTAAAGACAACTCAGCTATTAATGTGCATGTGAACTGCTCAAAAATCAACAAATTTAACATAATTCATAAAGCGTTCTAAAACTTCACACAACAAGGCGTGGAGTTTTTTAATGTACTTAGACTCATAAAACATTCATGGTGTGTTTACAGGTTTCAAATCAAAATACACGAATTCTTTGACGTGTTTAGCGTGTGTTTGTTGATCAAATATATTAGGTTTTTCTTCTATTGTAGGAATGTATACGTGTAAGTATAATTCGTCAAACTTAAAAGTTAAAATGTTATCAAATAAGTCGACTTTTTGATTATTATATTTTAACTTCAAATATTCTAGGATATGCGTAGCATTTTCAGGCGATTCAAGAATGACAGGTAAACCGCTGATATACTTACCCTTATCTTGTTCGGGATAACTTAAATTAATGTAAATTTTTTGGTTCATATGTATGCTTTCCTTTTTTTCTTTATCTGTATAAAAGTATAATATGTTATTAGGTAATCTTTTTTATTTTAGGAGCTTTTTATGTATATTAAAATCATTTCGGTTGGTAAAATCAAAACAGAATATTGATCAAAAGCAATTAAGGACTATATTGGGCGCACTAGCGTTTTTTGTAAAGTTCAAGAAGAGGTGGTCAACGATTTAAAAGAACCAAACAACCTCAATGATTCTCTAATAAAACAAATTAAAAAAAATGAATCAGAAGCTATTTTAAAAAAGATTAAACCGGAAGAATTTGTGGTTTGCTTAGCTATTGAAGGGAAAAGTTTTGACAGTGTTCAATTGGCAGAATTAATTAAAAACAATCAAAATATTTCTAAGTCGATGGTTTTTGTGATAGGTGGGTCCCATGGTTTAGATGAAATAGTCTACAAGCGTGCGAATGTATTACTATCAATGTCAAAAATGACCTTTGCTCATAATTTAGCAAAAGTCATCCTAGTGGAACAGATATATCGCGCTTTTAATATTTTAAACAATACAAAATATCACAAATAATTTTATTCAAAATTTTCTTCGATAATTGAACAACCATTTGGTTCAAAACGAACCAACACAATTGTTTTATTGATTTCTGGGTTTATATTTTGAATATCAAATTCATACAAATTAAGGACTTTAACATCATCAAAGTCGTTTTTTATCGTAATTTTATCTTCGTTAATCGAGATAATTTCGTAAATTTTATCATTCCGCTTCTGCGGGTGTATAGTAATCATGTAATTCACTCCTATTGATTAGACAATTCTTGATTAATAGTTTCTGATAGAGACATGGCGAAATCACCTAATGTCATCCGGTAGGAATTGTTCGATTTTAAAATTCCTTTAGCATTTAATGCCTTTAATGAAGTAACATTCACCAGCTCTGGTTTCTTTAAAACCAACTTTAAAGAATTTAGAGTTGCTGTTGATGATTCAATGTTTTGCACACCTCCTACAGCTTGGTAAAACTGATCCATATGAAAAGGAATTTTTTTGCTGACAGTAAGCTCTGTATTAGTTTGCAACGCTTTTTCTTTTGCCTTCTTTTTTAGAATAAAATAAGCTATTCCGAACGTACAAATAATTAGTAAAACAATTTTTCAATTTTTCATTTGATTATCTAATCCTTAATAAATGCCTTACGCAAGGCTGTGATATATGAAATTAATCGATGTTCGTTAAAAATGAACAAATTCGTAGGAATTAATTTCGATAAAATATGTTTAATTTTACAACTTATTTCAACTTTTTGCCCATCATTTATAATTTCAAATGGCTCATTTTGATTAATGTTTTCAAATTCTAATGAGTGATCAAGATGCAAAATTAAGGGATTTGCTAAAGAAATATTATCCTTAACATTTCATGCTAATACTTTTGAATATTGGTAAACATTTTGATTTTCAACAATAATAGCACCTTGATTTGATTTATTAGTTGCTGAGGAACCAATTTGAGTACTGACAATAACACCCGAACCCTTGAAAAATTCAAGATGATGATGATTAATACAAACATCCAAGTGCATAATTTTTGGTGTTCACAACATTAATTCGTTAATGCTATGAACCCTTACCTTCTTATTGATGATAGTTTCCAAAACGTTAATAGCTTGGAAATATTTTTCGTTAACTATATCTTCTATAACAATTTCTTGAATCGTTTCATAACTTGCATTGAAACCTAAACTGCCAAAATTAATCATAATAACACGTAAAGGTTTTTTTGATGGGATATAAGGTTTTAATTGGTTTATAAAAGTTCCATCACCGCCCAAAACAAACAAGTACGATAAACTATCTTGTGATTGTTTAAATTCATATGATGGATTACTATTTAAGTGTTGATGCAGTTCATTGTGAATAGCATAATCGTTACATTTTTTAGAACACAGAATTTCATAATTAAAAATCATTTTTTTATTCATCGCGCAAAAAGATTTCAATTTCCTCGTTGTCATAACCAACCATTAACCTTAAAGGTTTGTTAAATTTATCGTATTGAAAAACAATTGGACGTTTTAAGAGCTCAGAATCTCGAGATAGCAATTCAAGAACTTCATTTGTATGCATCTCAAATAACTTATTTTTACTAATATTTAGCCTTAAAAAAGCTTGTGTTTTGAAACTGAAAATCTCTTCATATCCGTCAAATGTTAATTCCAAAATGTCCTTAATTAGTTGAATAGGGACTGGATCTTTGCCAAGCAAAATACGATTGAAGGAAATTTGATGAGTTCTAAAAAAACTAATGACACGCTTACACGAACGTGAGTTTAAGGAATATAAAACAAATATCATAATATTAATTGCCTTTTATTATAATATATATAAACTAATAATTACGAATTAAAGGAACAACATAATGAAAAAAAGACTGCTTTCTGGGATCCAGCCCACAAACAATCTAACATTGGGCAATTTTTTAGGAGCAATTTGTAATTTTGTTAATTTACAAAATGAGTTTGAGGTCTTTTTGTTTGTAGCAGACTTGCACTCCCTAACAACTCAAGAACCACTACCTAAAAATTTTCAGGACGTTAAACGTAGTATTATTGCAACATATTTAGCTGCAGGAATTGATGTGCAAAAAGCCACACTATTTTTTCAGTCAAGTGTTAGCAGTATACCTTTACTATCACATATTTTATTGTGTATGTCTAATCTGGGTGAACTTGAGCGTATGACTCAATTTAAAGATAAATCGCAAAAAGTGAAAAAGCAGGAAAACAACACCATATCTATCCCAACTGGTTTACTAACATATCCTATACTTATGGCGGCTGATATATTAGCATTTAACGCAGACTTGGTACCCGTCGGCGCAGATCAAAAACAACATATGGAATTAGCTCAAAGTATAGTTGAACGTTTTAATAAGAAGTTTAAAATAAAACATTTTCATTATCCACAAACGTATATCAGTCAGACAACAGCCAAAATTATGGATCTACAAGATCCTAACAAAAAGATGTCTAAATCTTCTGAGAATCCAAAAGGAACAATTTTTTTATCAGATAGCAAAGAATCAATTATAAAAAAAATTCGCGCTGCTGTAACAGATTCGTTTAATAAAATAAAATACGATCCGAAGAACCAACCAGGTGTTGCTAACTTAATTGTCATTTATCATGCTTTAACAAACAAATCAATTTCAGAAATTGAAAAACAGTATGCTGAAAGTAATTACGGTGTTTTCAAAAATGATTTAGCTGAAATTGTTGCTAATTTTATTCAAAATTTACAAACGAAAATTGATTACTGATTAAATTCCGAAGAATTAAATGCGATTATTGAAAAAAGTAATCAAAAAGCTAATGAAATAGCCGAAAAAATTGTGAACGATACAATGAAATTAATGCACTTGAAATAAGATATTTTCATATCTTTTTTTCTTGTGCTCCGTTTCGCTTTTTATATGCTATTATTAAGGAATAGAAGGAGGAATTAAAATGAATGATAACCGATATTTAATTGCTTGTGATTTAGATGGAACCTTGTTACAAAATGACCAAACTTTATCAGAACGAACAATTAAAGAAGTTAAAAAAATAATTGATGCTGGGCATATTTTCTGTATTATTACAGGTCGTCCATACCGTGGGGCAATTCACATCTATAATCAATTAGGCTTAAAAACCTTAATGGCTAACTATAATGGTTCTTATATTTCTAATCCTTCAGATCCTGATTTTGATCCAATCAATATGAAATTTAACGCGCAAATCGTATCAACGATATTAAATGATCCTTTTATCAATAAAAATATAACAAATGCAGTTATTGAATCGGACGATCATGCGTTAATTTTTAACGATACTGAAGATGAACAATTTTTAGAATCATTTAAACACTTTTTTCATATCCCTTTTGAAACGCAAGACAAAGTCTTATTTTCTTTAGATAATTGTAGCCGTGATGTAAACTCGTTATTACTATATGTTAAAGATAAAAACATTTTCGACTCTATCGTATACCATGTTAAAAAAATTGCACCAACATTAGCTGTTCGTAGTTGATCATTACCACAATGAGAAAATTTTGAGGTAATTGAAATTAACTCAGCATTTGCAGATAAAGCAATGGCAATGCGTTATTTATCATCGTACTATGGAATCCCGCTAGATCGTTGTATTGCCTTTGGGGACGGAGAAAATGACTTAACAATGTTAAATCAGGCAGGTTATGGATTTGCTATGAAAAACGGAACAAGAGCAGCTAAATTATTAGCACGCCACATTACAAAACACACAAACACAGAAGACGGCGTTGTTTGAGAGATAAATTATTTCCTAAGCCAACTAAAAAAATAAAAAAACAAGCAAATTAATCTTGCTTGTTTTTTTATTTTGTCTGGGTATTATTAGAATAATTATTTTCGAATATCTCACGGGTTTTTGGTGATATTTGTAGATTCTTCTTTTAGTTTCTTAGCTTTTTTATATAAACGAATACTTGAAATGGCCACTCATCAATCTAGAAAAATTAATGGTAAAAAAGCACCAATTAAACATAGTAGCGATAAAATATCACGATCAATTTTTCGCAATCTTCTCCATAAAACAAGCATTCTAATTTTCATAATAATATATATTAGAACAGTTAAAAATAAGAAGAAAGCAGAAAGGCTACATAACGCTGGGAATACGCTATCCACAGAACCAATACCAGCAAAAGCAAAAACAGTACTTGAATAGATGTTTTTTAAAAATTGCAAAACATGTTGGTATTGAACAAATGCATGAAAGTCATTTTGGTAAGGATAAACTTTTCCGTTATAAATGGCTACTTCATAAATAGCACGTACGGTTGAAAAACTGAATTTTAAATCACCTACGTGATTAGGATTAGGATTCCCTTGATTAACTAATTGTATTAGACCATAAAGTATTGAAAAACCAGCAATTATAAAAATTAACATAAAAATTCATGAGACAATAATACTGACGCCTGAACGTTTAATTTTGATCACAGCTAACTCTCCTTATTAAAATTTGATAATTATATAAGTATATCAGAAAAAACCTTGTTAATATGTTATTCATGAAGTTAACTAACTTTCTTTTTATCTCGCAAAAGAAAGTTTTTGGACGGAAATTTTGTAACTGTCAATAATTGGATTTCTTCTTTTATATTATCATATTCATGAATGGCAACAACAGATCTTAATAACTCATCAACAATTAAGGGGCATAAAAAAGCGTATGATGATTGATGTTGGACTTCATTGAAATTAGGTAAAATTAATGATTTAACTGAAAAGAAGTCATCAATGCCAGAAAGAATATATGAGCGGGCAAGGTTTCATTCGTGATTCTTGAGTTTTCAATAAATTTTCTGACAAGAAAAAACATAATGCGTGCACAAAATTTTTTGCTTTTGCAAAAAAGTTAATTGATATCCATAATTAAACTTGCGACCATTGAAAACAAAATCAGAAAAATCCATTTTTTTAACCTTGATATCAGATGTGCGAGTGTATAAGTGAGCTAAGGGATAATTTAAATAAGCATCAATACTCATATCAACATAATAGCCACTCCCTTTAACAGATTTTAATAAGCAATTACTTTTTAAAGTTTCTAAAGCGTTATGAATAGTTATGCGCGAACTTGATAAGTATTCAGCAAGGCTATGTTCACTGGGGATATTTGCATTTAAGGCATACTCGCCAACAGCAATTTTATAAAGTATATAACGCAAAATATATGATTTATTAGTCATACATTTTCCTCCTATAAAAACAAAAGACATCACTAAACCCAAGCGATGTCTGCTTCAACAATATTCCTGTTTTTATTTTTCTTCAGCAAGTTTGCCTTCTTTTTTTATATCCTCGATCTTTTTGTCTAATTCCATTTTTTCACCTAAAGAATCTCGAAGATTTTTTTCGTATTTAGATGTATCAATTGTAAATCTACCAATAATTTCAGCAACTGTTTTTTCATCTAACAATGTTTCACGCGCAGCTTCGTATTGTGCTTTATTTTCCTTGAAATTACGAATTGATTGGTTTGATTGTTCGTAGTAATTATCTAAAATCGAATCTAACTCTTCATCGTTTACACTAATTGACAATGCCTTTTGTAGATCTTTAAAAATTAATCCACGGTATATAATTTTATTTAAAACTTGTTCTACTTGATCGTCTTTAATTTGATCACCATAAACTTGTTTAATTTTAGGCTCTAATTCTTTAACATCATCTTCATGCACATCAACATCATAAAAACCAACCAAATAGTCCATAGCTAAATTGAATGCGTTTTCACGGATGACAATATTGTGGATTTGTTGAGCTTTCTTTTCTTCTGTTTCATTTGCGAATACTTGGTTAACACGTTCGCGGTGCATTTCCAACATTTTAGGATCAATTCGCAATTCTTCAATTTCAATCGTGTGATTTCAATCAATCGGACGTTTGTTTTTAATTTCTGATTTAAATTCCATATTTATTCTTCCTTTTCTTTCGTCGTTGTTGCTTTAATAATTTTAATTATAAACCATATTATCAAGGTGCGCGCAATGTTTAAAATAAACAAAGAAAAACAAGCGAAAAAAATGCTATTTATCGCCATCCTTAATTTTCTTATTAGCTTGTAATTCAAAAATTAAATCGCGGTAATAAGCCGCTTGTTCATATTCTTGGTTAAAAGCTGCATCCTGCATCAGTTTTTTAAGTTCACGAATTTGATCGTTGAACGCTTTAGGATCTTTCACACCAATCATTCTTTCGTATTTTTTATAATTCTTAGGTTCATTCAAGTCCATTGGAATAGGTTTTACAATTGTTTTTGGAACTATATTATTAATTTCATTATATTTCATTTGAATTTGGCGACGGCGGTTAGTTTCATCGATAGCTGTCTGCATAGCTGGAGTAATGATATCAGCATACATAATAACCTTGCCGTTAGCATTACGAGCCGCACGACCTATAATTTGAATTAAAGACTTATCACTTCGAAAAAAGCCAGGTTTATCTGCATCAAAGATGAAAACAGTAGAAACTTCGGGAGCATCAATTCCTTCTCTTAGCAAATTAATTCCGACAATGCAATCAAAAACACCAGCCCTCATTCGGTTGATGATATATGTCCTTTCAAGTGTTTTTAACTCATTATGTAAATATGCTGACTTAATACTTGTATTATTTAAGTAACTAGATAATTCTTCGGCCATTTTAATAGTCATAACATTAATAAAAGCACGCTCATTTTTGTCGTGTAAAATATTTAACTCACGGATTAAATCATCGATTTGAAATTCGGTAGGACGGATTTCAATTACAGGATCAAGTAAACCAGTTGGTCGGACAATTTGACTAACGATAACGCCGTTTGACAGAGCAATTTCCTCATCATTAGGTGTGGCTGAAACGTAAATAACATTATCCAAAGTTTGATTAAATTCATCATAATTTAATGGTCTATTATCTAAAGCGGACGGTAAACGAAATCCGTAATCAACCAATGTTTGTTTACGAGAACGATCGGTATTGTGCATTCCCTTGACTTGCGGTAAAGTGTTATGTGATTCGTCGATAATCATTAATCAAGGCTCTTGTTTAATGCTAAAAAAATCAAAAATAGTTCACGGGGTTTGTTCAGGCTCGCGATGTTCTAAGTGTCGATAATAATTTTCTACACCTGAACAATAACCAAATTCAAGAATAGCTTCAATATCCTGATTTGTTCGTTGTTCAATACGTTGACTTTCAATCAACTTATTCTCCTTATTAAAAAAAGCTACACGCGATTTTAATTCATCACGAATATTTTGGATAGCAATATCCAACTTTTCTTCGTTAAAAATATATTCAGTAGCTGCATATATTGAAATTTCACTATAATTTTCTATTAACTTATTTGTTAATAATTCTTTCTTTGAAATAGTAGCTATTTCATCAAAATCTAAAACAATTTCGATTTTATAATCATCTGCATAACCAAACATTATTTCGACAACTCCCCCTTTTATTTTAAAAGTCCCAGGGAGTAGGTCGTTTGTAACACGTTCATAACCCAATAAGATTAACTGTTTTTTAAAATTACTAAAATCAAGGGTACTGTGTTGTTTTAAGAAAATTTGATGTTTAATAAATTCGGCTGTAGAAACCGAAGCATAAATACAAGCAACACTCGCGACAACAATTACATCATTAGCAGTAGCTAACGAATTGATAGTTGATAAACGCATACGTTCTATTTCTTGATTAGTAATAGCATCTTTTTCGATATACGTGTCTGTATTGGGTTTATAAGCTTCTGGTTGATAATAATCAAAATATGAAATAAAATATTCCACTTTATTTTCGGGAAATAACTCTTTTAATTCTGTATATAATTGAGCAGCTAAAGTTTTGTTATGTGCTAAAACTAATGTTTTCATTTGTGTTTGAGCAATGACATTAGCGACACTAAAAGTTTTCCCAGTACCCGTTGCCCCTAATAAAACTTGGCGTTTAATTTCGTTTGATTGAATATTTCTGACCATTTGATCAATAGCTTGTTTTTGATCACCTGCAGGAGTGTGTTTGCTGACAATTTTAAAAGGTTTATTAACTAACATAGTCTAGTTGACCAAAATCAAAACTTAAATTATCTTCTTCATTAATATCATTATTAAAAGCGTAATTTCACTTACCAGCGATGCGAACAGTTTCTTGAGCAACCTCGTTTTTTAGTTCTTCAAATAACTTATCGGTATCTTGCACATAAATATTTAAAGGAACTTTTTGTTCATAAGCACGCAAATTAACACCTTCACGAACTTTTTGTGTAACATCTAAATGTTTTGTTCATTTTTGATCAATAATGGAAATCATTAAAGTATTTAGATCACGATTGAAGAATTCGGGTGTCATGTTTTGTTCTTTTTGATCAAAATAGGCACGTAAGTCATAACGCAATTGTTCTCGCATCTGCTCATAATTCTTACCAATATATAAATGAACATCTAACGTGTAATTAACTAATAATTCATTCGTAGTAATTTCAATTAGTTTATGAGGATCAATAATATCGTGATTTGGTACATTACGAGCTTGGTATAATAAATCATCAATGACTATATCTAGCATACGATAAAACAACACCTTATTGTTTTTGCTCATTAAGATTGCATCCCGTTGTTTATAGATTAATTCCCGCTGATTACTTAGAACGCTATCATAGTCAATTAAATTTTTACGAGTATCGTAATTTAATGATTCAACCCGTTTTTGGGTATTGTTCAATAATCGTGTAAAGAAATTAGTTGAAGTGACGTCCTCAGAAAACTCCTCATCAGCCTTATTTAAAGAGTCAGTAGCAAAACGCGAGAATAAAGTATCCTCCATTGAAATGAAGAAACGCGACTCACCGACATCTCCTTGACGGCCTGAACGACCGCGTAACTGATTATCGATACGACGAGAATCTGCACGTTCCGTTCCGATCACACACAATCCACCAACAGCTAAGGATTCTGGTGATAATTTAATATCAGTTCCACGTCCAGCCATATTAGTTGCAATAGTCACTGCTTTAAACTCGCCAGCTCGTGCTACAATTTCTGATTCTCGAGCGTGATTTTTAGCATTTAAAACTTCATGGGGGATATGTACTTTTTCTAATAAACGGTGTAAAATTTCTGAATCTTCAACCGAAGCTGTCCCAATTAAAATAGGTTGGCCTTTTTCATGTCGTCGAATAACATCCGCAATAACATATTTTCATTTTGTTCGTTTGTTATCAAAAATATAGTCTGGATGATCAATCCGTTGAATCGGTTTGTTGGTAGGAATACTTACCACAACCATGTTATATATATTCAAGAATTCTTCAGCTTCTGTAATGGCCGTTCCCGAAACAGCAGATAATTTTTTATATAATCGGAATAAAGATTGATAAGTAATGGTAGCAACTGTCAAATTTTCGGGCTCAATTTTTAAATACTCTTTCGCTTGAATAGCTTGTTGCAAACCAGCAGAATAACTTCTTCCATCCATAATCCGTCCTGTTGATTGATCAACAAGGGCAATAACGTCTTCGCCGTTTTCATCTTGGCGAACAATATATTCTCGACCATTAACAAAAGTAAAATTAGCTCGTAATGCATTGTTTACTTTATGAATATTGTCGGAGTTTTCAATATTAAAATAATTAGTTACATTAAAAAATTCTTCAGCTTTTTTGATTCCATAAACAGTTAAAATTACTGATTGTGACTCCGGATCTACTAAATAATCATTGGAATCGAGTTTCTTAACGAAACGATCTGCTTTCACATAATTACTAACTTCATCTTGTGGCTCACCAGAAATAATCAAAGGCGTTCGTGCTTCGTCGATTAAAACAGAATCGCCTTCATCAATAATAGCGAAATGTAAGCCGCGTTGAACTTTGTCATTGTAATTAGTCACCATATTATCACGTAAATAATCAAAACCTAATTCTGAGTTGGTTGTATAAGTAATATCGCAATTGTAATTTGTTCTTTTTTCGTACTCACTCATACTAGCTAAATTAACACCAACAGACATATTTAAAAAGCTAAAAACAGGCGTACAGAACTCGGCACCTACTTTTACTAAATATTCATTAACAGTTACCATATGCACACCTTTTTTATAAAGAGCATTTAAATAACCAACTAAAACAAGGGTAAGTGTTTTACCTTCCCCTGTCATCATTTCGGCAAAGTCACCAAAATAAACAATAATTGCTCCAATTAGCTGAACTTTATACGCATATTTGTTGTGTACTCGATAAACCACTTCACGTATTAAAGCTAGGGCTTCAACTAATCGGTCGTCTAAAGGGTTGTTATCATTTAAAAAATCAATTAAATTAGCAGACATGCTGCGTAATTCTTCATCGGTTTTAATAGCAAACTCTTTTTCTAACTTTAAAACGTCTGTGGCAATTAAATTAGCTTGGTGTAAAATACGGTTTTTTGGTGATATTTGGCTGAATAAATTCATAGATACCTCTCTTCTTAAGAATCTCATTTTAACTCAGCAACTGATTTAGGATTTTCGTTGCGAATTAATTCATGAATCCGACCATCTTTTACTTTAACAACTAAAGTTCCAAGGTCAGCAAAAATAGGGTTATGTGTAACGATAATAATTGTTGTTTTTAATTCCTTATTAACCTCCACAAACCGATTTAAGATCATTTTTGACATTGTTTCATCAACAGCCCCAGTAGGTTCATCTCCAAAAATAATTTTAGGATTCTTAGCTAAAACACGAGCAATAGAAACACGTTGTTGTTGTCCACCAGACAATTCATTAGGGTATTTATTTTGGTATTCAAGCATTCCAACACCTTCCAAAGCTTTTAATGGGTCTATGCGTAAATTTTTATCACTTTGCAAGTCAGCACCCATACGGACATTGTCTATTACAGACAATAAACTTAGTAATCCATATTGTTGAAAGACAAAACCGACGTGGTCTTTACGGAATTTTGTTAGTTGTGATTCTTTCATATTAATCAACGCTTTATTACAAACACGAACGTCCCCTGATGTCGCTCTGTCTAAACCTGACATAATGTTCATCAAAGTGGTTTTTCCTGAACCAGAAGGCCCTAAAATGATTACAAAATCACCTTTTTTAATGGAAATATTAATGTCTTTTAATGCCTCATAAATGACTAATGAATTCTCAAAAGTCTTGCTAACATTAACTAGCTCGATCACGTTCTCTTCATTGTGCATAGACGTGTCAATGGGACCTTTATGTGGCTTATTTGCTTTTTTAATCTCTGCAATTCGTTTTTTTAAAAGTTTTTTTTCTTCCTTATCCAAAGAAGAAAGGATAGCTTTTTTATTAGTTGTTTTAGAGATGCTATCGGTTTTTGTTTTGGGAGTAGTTAATACTTTTTCGCTCATAAGTTGATCTCCTATAATTTGGAATTATATTGCTATAATACTAATATTTAATTATATTATATAATATAGTGCGTTTAACTATTCGCTTTGAATAGGTATTAAACGATTAAAAAAACAGGGAAATAAAAATGAAAAACATTATCAGTGAACTACGTGATCGCAACTTGATTAACAATATTACTAATGAAGAAAAACTCGCCAACGCACTCAAAAAAGGTTATGGCATTTATGTGGGGTTTGACCCTTCCTTTGATTCATTGCATCTAGGTAATTATATTATGATTATGTTACTTAGAAGATTTCACCAAGCAGGCATTAAAACAGTAGCTATTGTTGGTGGTGCAACAGGAATGATTGGCGATCCTAGCGGTAAAAGTCAAGAACGAAATTTATTAGACAAGGAAACATTAACTCATAACATAACAAATGTAACTAAACAATTAATTACATATGCACAAAGCGAAGTTCTTAATAACTATCAATTTTATGAAAAAATGAATTTTCTAGATTTTTTACGAGATGTTGGAAAAAGTATTAATGTCAACTATCTTTTAGAAAAAGAGATTATCTCTTCGCGTTTGGCTACGGGAATTTCCTTTACAGAATTTTCGTACAACCTTTTGCAAGGATATGACTTTTTGCAATTATATAAGAATCATCAAATAGCAATTCAGGCTGGTGGTTCAGATCAGTGAGGAAACATCACTACTGGGGTTGAAATCATCAGAAAAAACATGGGTGATGATAACCTTGCTTGTGGCTTAACAATTAACTTATTAGTAAATAAGGATGGTAAAAAATTTGGTAAATCTGAAAAAGGTGCTATTTATTTGTCTGAAAAATACACATCAGCATATGAAATGTATCAATTTCTAATTAACCAAGCAGATGATGATATCGCCCAATTGCTTTATTCATTAACATTAATCAGTGTGCCTGACATTAAGCAGTTATTAAACGAGCACGAAGAGCAAAAACATTTACGTTTAGCTCAAAAAAAACTAGCCGAAACAGTTGTAGTTGATATACACGGAATAGAAAAATTACAGCAAGCAATTGCCATTTCACAAGCTTTATTTAATGGCAATATAAATGCTTTATCACCTGATGATCTGGAAATTGCATTTAAAACAATTCCAAGTGTTGAAATTAAAAAACTACCCGTTTCTTTGGTTGATTTTTTAATAGAAATGCAAATTGCTGCGTCAAAACGAGTAGCGCGAGAATTAATTATCAATAATTCATTATTGATTAATGGTCAAAAAATTAATGATGAACAGTATGTTCTAGTCAACAAGGATCTCTTATTAAATCAATATATTTTGGTGAAAAAAGGCAAAAGAAATTATTTTTTAGCACGTATTATTAAATAAACACAAGAGATATATTGCAAAATACAAATATTTGTTTATAATTTATATGTCATTACAATATTAAGTGGCGTATCTTGTCAGGGGAGAGATCCAGCAGCAATAGCATAATCTTTTTATGTGTAATGACACTTTTTAAAGAAAACAAAAGTTAGCAATTTATGCTAACTTTTTTTATTTATCTTTAAGTTTAAAAATGATTCCTTTATAATATGTATAAAAGTAAAAAAGAGGATTATTATTGTGTATAAAATTATTGACCACCCTTTAGTTAAAGATAAATTAACAAGAATGCGTAAAAAAGAAACAGTTTCAACTGTTTTTCGAACTAATTTAGAAGAGTTAACTCAATTAATGGTTTATGAAGCCACTAAAGATTTAACATTAAAAAATATTTTAATTGACACACCAGTAACCAATGAAGCAGTTGGTTTTAAATTAAAAAATAAAATTTGTTTAGTACCAATTTTGCGTGCCGGAATTGGCATGGTAGATGGTGTTAAACGTTTAATTCCCACTGCGACAATTGGGCATATCGGTCTATATCGAAACGAGGAAACATTACAACCAATCGAATATTTTAAGAAATTCCCACAAAATATTAATGAATCAGATGTAATTATTTTAGATCCTATGTTAGCAACAGGTGGATCAGTGATTGCCGCAGCTAATATTATTAAAAAACACAATCCAAAATCAATTAAGTTTATTTGTATAGTTGCTTCTCCAGAAGGAATTAAAAACGTTCAAGATGCACATCCAGATGTGGATATTTATGCAGGTTCGTTAGATGAAAAATTAAATGATCAAGGATATATTGTGCCTGGATTAGGGGACGCAGGAGATCGTATTTTTGGAACTAAATAAAAAAATTTACTTCGGCAATGATCACGCTGTTTATGAAATCAAAAATGAATTAGTAAACTATTTAAAAACTTTAGGATATGTAGTTGAAGATCAAGGATCGCAAATAAATGATGGTCGTGTTGATTATCCTAATTATGCAGTTAAAGTAGCGGATAACGTTAAAAAAGACAGTCATAGTATAGGCGTTTTATTGTGTGGTACTGGAATTGGGATGTGTATTGCAGCTAACAAGGTTAATGGCATACGCGCTGCTCTTCTTTACAACCAGAGTTCAGCAAGTTTAGCTAAACAACACAATAATGCGAATGTAGTTTGTATAGGTGCACGCGAACATTCGATTGATGAAATAAAAAAAATGTTAAAAACTTATTTAGATAGTGAATTTATGCACGAACGGCACGAGGAACGAATTACACTAATTTCTGAATATGAAAATAAACAAAAAAAGAAATAAAAAAACCTTGGTTAACCAAGGTTTATTTTTTATAAAAAATCACGTGTGTGATTACGCTAACATATTATGTTTACGCAACGTTTTCATTGTTTTTGCAGAAACTTTAACTCTTTGAGTACCACCATTGTCTGTTTTAATGGTTACGTATTGTAAGTTAAGGTTTCAACGACGACGTGAGTGGTTCATAGCATGTGATCTGGTGTTTCCAGACATTGCTTTCTTATTAGTTATCTGATCTCTTCGTGCCATATGATGTTCCTTTCAATAACAATATTGTGTGATTACACAATTACTTATTTATTTTACTAAAAAACTCCTGTTTTGTCCATAAATATTGGACAAACGGTTGCTTATTTAATATCTAGTGATGTTTTTTAATAGTATTAAATTATAATATATTAATGTTTATAATAAATCATATTTTGATTAAAAACGGTATTATTAATTAATAATGTGAATTATTGACACCAGATATTCAGAAGATTTAGGATGATATTATGAAAAATATACCAATAAGTTTATTTCGTGAAATGATTTTTGCTGGAACGAAATCAATTGCTGAAGAATATACTTATATCAACGAACTCAATATCTTTCCTGTGCCCGACGGCGATACAGGTTCGAATATGAAAACAACAACAAGTGGAGCATTAGAATACATTAGTGATGAATCTTTAAATTATGCAAATTTTAGTTCTGCATACGCTAAAGGTTTATTAATGAATGCGCGGGGAAATTCCGGAGTAATTTTTTCACAAATTTTCCGAGGATTCCTTGACGCTTTAAATGTTGATTCAGATATTTTGGAAATTAAAGACTTTCAACAAGGTCTAATTTTAGCAGCGAAAAAAGCATATGATTCAGTAAGCAACCCAGTGGAAGGAACAATGCTTACAGTCATCCGCGTTCTTTCTGAAAAAATTCCACCAATGGAATTTAATAACATAAACGATTTCTTTCAAAAAATTGTGGAAGTTGCTTCAGATGTGGTGAGCCAAACAACCGAAATGCTAGATTCATTAAAAGAAGCTAATGTTGTAGATTCAGGTGCTTACGGATTATTAACTTTTTTAAAAGGTATGCTATCGGTTTTGGATCATAATGCCATTATTAATACAGAAAAAAAATGGGAAGCATATAAGCAAAAAAACGTCAAGAAAACTGATTTTGTAACTCAACACGACGAAACTGAAAGTTTTGGCTATTGTAGCGAAATTGTGATGAATTTAAACCACAAAATTATTCCTGATGCTCCTAATAAAAAAGTTTTTAATTTATCAAATTATAAATCTGAATTAGAACAAATAGGTGATAGTTTAGTTTTGGTACAAGATGATAACTATGTAAAAGTTCACATTCATACACTAACACCACATAAACTTTTGCAAATTTCTCAAAAATATGGTGAATTTGACAAGATTAAAATCGACAACATGACTAATCAATTCTATGAAACATTAAAACAAAAAGGGATTGCTTTAGAAAAAAAGAAAATACCAGATTTTGTGCATGATCAACAAATTATCGTGAGTGTTCCATCAGCAAAATTCAAAACATTATTTGTAACTGATTATGGATTAGAACATATTTTGGTAACTGAAGACCAAAATATTCCGTCTATCCAGGATTATGTTGATTTAATTTTAAAAACTGAGTCAAAAAACGTTTTCATTGTAACTGATGATCCAAATTATATTATGGCAGCCGATCATGCCGCTAAAATTGCAGCGGAGCAAAATATTAACTGTTTTATTATTCCTGGTAAAAACGTTTTTGAAGCATTGATTGCCATCTCGTTATTTGATGAACGCAATAATGCTGCAAAGAACTCAAAAGACATGATTAAAGGAATTAAAAAAGCTATTTCAGCGAAAATTTCTCGTTCAATCAAGAATGTTAATTTTGAAAATTTACGAGTCAACAAAAATGATTACATTGGTATCATTAATAAAAAAATTGTTAGCGCTAGCAATGATTCACTAAAGAATCTAAAACAAACAATTCAGGTATTAATTGATCTAAAAAAACACCCAGAAATTTGCTACATATATGCAGGTAAAAATGCTAAAGCAAGTGATATTGAACAAATTAATGAACACTTAAGTATGCATCATAACATTTTATGTGAAGTGATTCATACTGAGCAAAAACTTTACGATTATTATATTGGAATTCAATAAATATGTACAAAATCTTATTTGATGTTATGGGTTACGAAAACCCTCTTTCACATGCAATTAGCGCTGCTCGATCATTTGTGAAAACACACCCAAATGTACAAATCACTCTGGTTGGTGATGAACAATTAATTCGCCCTTTATTTGTCTGTGAAAACGAATTTCCGATTTTACACGCAAGTGAATTTATTAGTCAAGACGACAGCGTTTTAAGTATTCGTCATAAGCGTGACTCATCATTATCGATTGCATTTAAAAAATTAAAAGATGACTCTAGTTTTCAAGGATTAGTATCAGCAGCTAATTCTGCTGTATTTGTATACTATGCTTATAGCATTATTGGTTTGATTGAGCATGTTAAAAAACCAGCATTTATGCCTTTTGTCCCCACGGTTGATGGTGTTGGATTAAATTTATTAGATGTTGGAGCATCCATTGAAGTAGATGAATACGATTTATTAAATTATGCCATTATGGCCAAAGTAATTGCTTCTAAAAGAGTAACTAATCCAATTATTAAAATTCTCAATATCGCATCAGAAGAAATCAAAGGTAATAACCTAGTCAAAAAAGCAAATGTTTTATTTAAACAACACCAAACGGAATTAAATCTGAATTACCAAGGTTTTATTGAACCTAAAACAATTCTTGAACACCCAGCAGATGTCATTATAACTGACGGATTTAGCGGTAATTTAGTTTTAAAAACCTTAGAAGGTACCGCTAAAACTTTAACTAGTTTTTTAAAAAAAGAATATAAAAAGAAACGTCATTGCTTAGCTGCCTTATTTTCTATCCCTATTTTTAAAAAAATGAAAGCTTTTTTTGATTACCGCAATACAGCAGGCGCTTTTGTTTTAGGTACAAAAAGTATTTTAGTGAAAGCTCACGGATCAGCTGATGAAAAACAATTTAGCGCGTCGCTTAATGTTTTGTATGACAATATTAAAAATAATGCATTAGATGAAATAACAGAAAATTTAAAACAATTTTATGACCAAAGAGAACATTAGTAAGCACATTTTGGAAATTAGAAAATTTCTAAAAAAAATACATATTGAGCCCAAAAAACTTAGCATTTATATCGAAGCTTTGACGCACAAAACTTATGCTAATGAAAATAATTTAGATTACAATTACCAACGATTGGAATTCCTTGGTGATGCATGCATTCAATGGATTGTTACCAATTTTGTTTTCGCACAAACAGAAAAACACTCTAATAAAAAATTAAACGAAGGTGAAATGACCAGAATTCGTTCGAAACTTGTTTGTTCAGCTACGCTTTCACAAGCCGCTCAATTAATTGGTTTAAACAATTTAATTATTTTTGGAAATGGGGCAGAATTTAATAGTCAAGTTAGTACAAAAAAAGCTAACATGGATAAAATATACGAAGATGTATTTGAGGCTTTTATTGGTGCTGTAACTCAAGACCAAGGAATTAAAAAAGCACAACGAATTATAGATGCGACATTAATTCATTTTTATAAAGAAGGTCAAATCAATTCTCTTAAAGACTATAAAACAATTTTTCAAGAAATTGTTCAAAAAAATTCGTTGAGTACAATTAGTTATGCATATGAAGAGTTATCCCACAATCTAAAACAAGTAACATTATATTGAAATGGTAGTAAATATGGTGTTGGTTATGGTCCTAATCGGAAGGATGCAGAACAAGATGCTGCGGCCAATGCACTAGCCAAATTATCTGGTAGTGAATACGAAGCACACACAAATAAATTAAATAAAAATACAAAAAGTAAATAAAAACAAGGTAATACAGTATTTACAAAACTGTATTTTTTCTTTATAATATTATAGTTTATACCTTTACTTTGTTAAACCCTCTCCATGTTTGGCATTGTAAACGGCTTATTTTATTTTACAAGGAGAAAATCATGGCAGTTAGTAAGAAAACAAAACAAGAACTAGCAGTTCAATTCGGTGGATCAGCAACAAATACTGGTAAAACCGAAGTACAAATTGCAATTCTGACAGCTGAAATTTCATCATTAACAACTCACTTAGTTGCTAATAAAAAAGATAAGATTTCAAAACGTGGACTATACAAAAAAGTTGCTCACCGTAAACGTTTATTATCATACCTACAACGTAAAGACATTAACGCTTACCGTGAATTACTAAAACAACTTAATTTACGTGGATAATTTATCCGATACATTCTCTACGAAAGAGAATGTATTTTTTATATAATAATAATATACACCCATTTTATTATGGGTTGTTTTTATTAAACAAACAAGAAAGGTATTTTATGGAAAGAAAACTTAGTGATCAAGAAATAATTAGACGTGAAAAACTAGCGCGCTTACAAGAAGGAAAACAAGATCCCTTTGCTATTACAAAGGTGAAGAGAACTCATGATTCAGCACAATTTACTGATAGCTTTAACCATTTTACAAAAGAAGAATTACATGAACAAAAAACGCCAGTAATTGTCATGGCAGGTCGTTTGATGAATACACGACGAACATTTGGTATCGTTGCTGATTTTGCTGGAAAATTTCAAATTTATATTAATAAAAAAGAAGTTGATCCAGAGATTTTTGAAGTTTTCAACACATTAGACATTGGAGATTTCGTTGAAGTACATGGATCAGCAATGAAAACTAACACTCAAGAGCTAACACTAAATGTTTCTAAAATAGTACTAATCAGCAAATGTTTAAATGTTTTGCCAGAAAAATACCATGGTTTAGTGGATGAAGAGATCAAAGCGCGTCACAGATATCTGGATTTAATTATGAATGATGAGTCAAAAAAAACCTTTGTTATGCGTTCAAAGATTATTCAATCAATTCGTAATTTTTTAGATTCTGATGGTTATTTTGAAGTTGAAACACCCGTTTTAAACGATGTTTTAGGTGGAGCCGCAGCCAAACCTTTCATTACTTTTCATAATACCTTGTCTAAGAATTATTATTTAAGAATAGCTACTGAAATAGCATTAAAAAAATGTATTGTTGGTGGTTTCGAAAAAGTTTATGAAATTGGTCGAATTTTTAGAAACGAAGGGATGGACAGCACACACAACCCTGAATTCACTTCCCTAGAACTTTATGCGGCTTATGAAGATTTAGATTACATTATGGATTTAACCGAAAAATTAATCAAACACCTTGTTAAAACGTTGAAGATCGAAAGTGTTTTCTTCCGAGGTTTTAATATTGATTTAAACCAACCTTTCAAAAAACGCCACATGGTTGATTTAATCAAAGAATATGTTGGGATTGATTTTTATCAAGTTAAAAATGATCAAGAAGCTTTAGATTTAGCTGACAAACATGAAGTAAAATATGAAAAACACCAAAAAACATATGGTCACATTATTAATTTATTTTTTGAAAAATTCGTAGAAGAAAAACTGATTCAGCCGACTTTTGTCTACGGACACCCTCTTGATGTTTCACCTTTAACAAAAAAATGTGTGAATGATCCACGTTTTACAGAACGTTTTGAGTTGTTTATTGGACAAAAAGAATTTGCTAATGCCTATGCTGAGTTAAACGATCCAATAGATCAAAGAACACGTTTTATGAAACAAATTGCCGAAAAAAATTTAGGTAATGATGAAGCTAACGAATTAGACGAAGAATTTTTATATGCTCTAGAATATGGTATGCCACCAACAGGAGGTTTAGGAATTGGTATTGATCGATTGATTATGTTATTAACTCAGAATGACTCAATTCGTAATGTGTTATTATTTCCGCACATGAAGGATCGCAATAACTAGGTATTATTATGGAACTAATTAAAACAAATACTTTGAATTATTTTTATAATCCAGCCGTTGATCCTGCAACTTCAAAAGGTAAAATTATTTTTATACACGGATATAACGCCAGTCCTCATTACTTTTTTTTAGTCGATAAATATTTTCAAAATTATGACTGTTATTATCTTGGTTTACCAGGACACGGTCTAACCTCTTCACAAATACTAACAAAAGTATCCATTTTAGAGATGGCAAAATGTGTCGTAGATTTTATAAATGAATTAAAAATTGAAGAATTCTATTTAATCGGTCACTCTTTGGGAGGGGCAATTAGTTGTCTAGTAAACCAAATGATTCCAACACGAATTAAGAAGTTAGTTCTCGCAAATAGTTATTACGAAGGTTTTAATAAATATCTTTTTAATTTAATTTATTTATTTCCTTATTTTTTAAAAAATAACCCAGCTAAAACCGTTGAATTGTTGTATTATGATTTTCGAAATAATTCAAATATAAATCCTGTGACACGATTCGAAAAACAAAGTCGGTTATTTTACGAAAAACCAGGTTTTTTAAAAAAACTAATGTTAAACACAGCCTTCTCGTTTAAGACACGAATGATGTTAAATAAAGCTCAAGCGAACTTATTGAATACGCCAACACTTTTAATTTATGGAGATGCCGACAAAATCATCGACCCTCATGGCAGTTACCGTAAATTTAACCGCCCGAAAAATAAAATTTACCAAATCCATTTTGATGAGAGTGGACATTTACCTCATGTCGAACAACCGAGTGCTTTTGCAAAAAAAATCATTTGTTTTTTTGAACATAATGATTTTGACGAAACTGATATCGAGTGTGATCATTAATGCAAAAAATTAAACCACAACCCTTATTTATAGTATTTGAAGGTATAGATGGTGCCGGAAAGACAACTATTATAGAACGTTTAAAAAATCAACTTATAAACGAAGAGTTAATCGATAATTTTATTTTTACTCGCGAACCAGGTGGTTACAACAACCAAGCGTGTGAAACTATCCGTGCATTTACTCACCAAAATTTACCTTTTTTTGATAATTTGACTTTAGCGTACTTATATGCAGCCAGCCGTAATGAACACTTATTAAAAACAATTAAACCAGCTCTAGCACAACAAAAAATTATTATTTGCGATCGTTTTGTGCACTCTTCGCTAGTTTATCAATCAGATGAACAAACAAGTATGCAAAAAGTGTACGATGTGAACAAAATAACCATTAACGACTTCCAAGTTGATTATATTTTTTATTTTAAAGTTGATGCTAAAAAAGCGATGCAACGGATCGCGTTAGGTAATCAAAAAAATCGTGAATCTAACTTTTATGATCAACAAAAGAGAGATTTCTATGACTCTTTAATCCAAAAATACGATTTAGCGTTTGAACATCACTATCAACCTAAAAACAAATACATTATCATTGATGCAAATAAAAATATTGATGATGTTTATGAAGCAACTTACAAACAATTAAAGGCAATTTTGAAGGCTTAATATGCACCACGCAAACTTACTTATTATTAATCCTCAAGTGGATTATTTAAAAGCAATCAAAAAAATGATTATTAATTTTTGAAAAAATAGAAACATTAGTGATCTTAATCAATATATAAAGAAAATAGAACAAAACAATTACGCGGATTTGTTAATTTATGACGGATCTAAAATGAAAAAACAAGATAGTTTAGAACTACAAAACCGCTGTATAAACCAAGCTCTAGAAGCTTTAAATGATAAATTCTATATTATCGTTAATATTCATCAAACATCAAATGTTGTTTGCAATTCGCTTTTAAAATTTATTGAGCAACCACCCGCAGATACTTATGGTTTTTTTATTACAAATCAATTAAATGCAGTTTTACCAACCATTGCTAGTCGTTGTAGTGTGCAAAATATCAAAAACAATGTAAACGCTTTCGCAGACCCTAAATTACTAAGTGTTTTTAAAGATTATCTGTTATATGAAACATATAGTCAAAATAAATATATTGATCTGTTTGAGGATTGATTACAAAAAATCAAAGATCCTAATCAATTCCAATTTTTAAAACAAGAATTCAAAGACCAAACAAACGAAGTACTATATTATTTTCTACGGTATTGCTTTTATTTTTTAGATTTAAAAATGCCTGCAAAAAACGAATTATACAAATGAATTAGCATGTATCATAATTTAAATTTTAACAAAACAAGCTTACTAGCTTTATTAATCCACTTATTTTACTAACAGAAACCGAAAGGAATTATTATATGTTTTCAACGATTGTAGCCCTAGCCACAGCTAATTTGAATGCTGCGATCCACATTATTCGGATTTCAGGATCACAAGCTTTCGAAATCATTAATAAGGTTTTAAATAAAAAGGTGCCATATATTGGCAACCGCATTTTCTATCGCTATATTCAGGATGAACAGAAAACATATGATGAAGTATTAATTAACACTTTTACTCACCCGCATAGTTTTACAGGTGAAGATAGTATCGAAATCAATTGTCATGGTGGTGTATTAGTGGCTCACATGATCATTGAATTATTGATTAAAAACGGTTGTGAATATGCTCAACGTGGTGAATTTTCACGACGAGCATTAATGCATAAAAAAATGGATTTAACAAAAGTTGAAGCCATTAACAATTTAATTCATGCTCAAAATGAAATCGCAATCAACGCTAATATTAATGCATTAAAAGGTTGAGTTGGAGATGATTTAAAAAAGATTCGTAAGGAATTATTTGAGATTATCGGGCAAATGCAAGTAAATATTGATTATCCAGAATATGACGACGTTCCCGAAATCGATGAACAAACATTGATTGACAAACTGTTGTATATAAATAATGGTTTAAATGAATTACTAGAGCGATCGAGTCGCTATATGCCGATTAATGACGGAATTAAAGTGTTAATTATTGGGCAACCAAATGTTGGTAAATCCACATTATTAAACGCTCTTGCTAACGAAGAGAAAGCTATAGTAACCAATATTCCAGGAACGACGCGTGATGTTATTGAAACTGTTATTAACATTGATGGTTTTACCCTTAAACTCTTTGATACTGCAGGAATCCATGAAACTGATGATCAGATTGAACAATATGGAATCAATAAGGCACTTAATCTAATAAACCAGGTGGATTTAGTTCTGTATTTAATTGATCAAGACAAGATTGAATACGACATTTATGACCAAATTAAAAACAAGGTACACTTAATTATTCATACCAAAAAGGACTTACAAAGAGACTTTAACAACAAATATATTTACATTAACGCTCAACAAAAAGATATTCAAGATTTAATAGAGGCGATTAAAGCACAATTCAAGGTGCATGAATTTAGTGATGTTAACGTAAATGTTTTATCTTCTCATCGACAAATTGGTTTATTAAAACAAGTCTACGAAAAAATAAAATACTCAATTAATATTTTGGAAAATGGCGCAACAATTGATTTAGTTCTAGCTGATTTAGAAATCGCTAATTTAAAATTATTGGAATTATTGGGTGAAAATAAAGAATATGACTTTTTGGACGAACTATTTGCTAATTTTTGTTTAGGTAAATAATATGAAAAAATGAGATAACATCACTTTGATTGATACCCACACCCACACTAATATGTCTCCATTGCAAGAGGAATTTGAAGAAATTGCTCAAACTGCACTAGCAAATCAAATAGGCTTTAATATTGTTTCGTGTGATATAACAATGTGTCAATTAGCTGTCAAGCAAGCCTCGCGATATCCACATATTGTTGCTTCAGTGGGCATTCATCCGACTGACCTTGCCACTATGACTGATGATGACTTGCTTTTATTGGAGAAATTAATTCAAGAAAACCGAAAACAAATAGTTTCTATTGGTGAAATAGGCCTAGATTATTATCATGAATTACCTTACGGTAAAGACGTGCAAAAACACTGGTTTAAAAAACAATTAGAACTTGCTTTAAAATATGATTTACCAGTCAACTTACATATTCGAAACGCACATGATGATGCTATTGAAATTTTACGTGAATATCAAATCCAAAAAGCTATTGTTCATTGCTTTACAGACGCTTATAAATATATCTTGATTTATAATAGTTTAGATTATTATGTATCATTCCCAGGAGTGATCACTTTTAAACCGACAGCAAACAATAACATCAACGAATTACACCGATGTATTCAAGCATTAAATATTAACCGTTTATTAGTGGAAACAGATGCCCCTTTCTTAACTCCAGCACCTTTACGAGGGAAAACAAACTATCCTTATTATGTGGTTCATACAGCAAACAAAATGGCTGAAATTTTACAATATGAACCTCAAGATTTATATGGTATTTTGAAAAATAACGCGCTTAGGATTTTTGGCCAAAAAAAATAATGATATTAACGCACAATCGCTTTCGTAATAAACTTGTATATATAAATAAAATTATTATATAATTAGGAATGAGTAAAGTAATACTCACTAACGTTGATAATTAAGGGAACAAAAAAATGAAAAAAATAAAATTTAAAAAATCACTTTTATTAGGATTTTTAGGAATAGCCGTAGTAGCTGGAACTATTACTGCTGTTGCTACAAGTTGTGGAAACGATAAGGATAAAGAAAAAACCCCAGACAACTCAGGTTCTGGTGGAACTCAAAATAACCAACAAAAGCAATCTAAATATGTCCTAGAAACTTTTTACAAGGCAACACCAGATAGCAACACGTCTTCATATGTTGCTACAATGAATTCATTAATTGATGATGGGGCGCGTTTTATTCTTGCATCAGGATATACATTTGACCAACCATTAGCTAAATCTTTAGGCGAAGGTGAAGGATTAAAACATGGGACAGTTGTAGGATTAATTGATCAAAAATACAATGGAAAGGCAAATGCTGACAGAATTGCATCAGTAGAATTTAGAACAGACCACGGTGGTTTTGCTGCCGGCATTGCCGCTGCCTACTATTTAAATGCTAACCAAAGTGTTTTTACAAACGAAAAAAAACAAACTCTTAAATGAGGTGGATTCGTAGGTCAAGGGTACGCATCAACTTTAAGTTTTATTAAAGGATTCCAAGAAGGTGTAAATTACGCCAACGAAAAATTGATGAATAAAGATATTGTGCAGGAAAATGATGCAAAAACAACTAAAAAATGAATTAAAGTTGAACAAGCATCTGCTGGATCAAGTTATGCTTCAGGGGCATGAGGTCCAGGTGAAGGAACTGTTAAACAAATTGTTTCACAATTAATTTCGAATAACGCAGACATTATTTTACCAGTAGCTGGTGGACAAACTGTTGACGTAACAGATGCAGCAGCGACAAACACTGTTCGACCTATTCTGGCAATTGGTGTTGATGTAGATCAAGAAAAAAATGTAACATTAAACAAAGAAAGTCAAACTTTTAAAAATGTTAACGGTGGCAAAACAATTTTATTCTCTATCAAAAAAGAAGTTGCATTAGCTGCTGAAGGTCTTGTAACTAATGCACTTGAACCAAAACCTTTAACAGGTGATGCTGCTCAAAACGCTTTACGCTTAGGTACTCACTCATTAGTTGGGTTCGAAAAAGAATCACATTTTAAGGGTAAAGCGCTAGTGGGTATTTCAGAACCAGGAAAGAAATACTTAATTGATGCTTTAAAAACAGCAGGAATCGCAAACGTTACTGATTATGATTCAGCAATTAATGCTTTAGTTGATTCTGATCAATTTGCATTGTTAACTGTAAGTAATACTTATGTAGGGGCAAATGGAGTCTCAACGGAATATGCATTTAACGAAACATCTTTCCTTGATGCAAATCAAACAACACGCAAATCATCAGAAAATTTCAAGAACCAATGAAATGCTACAACAAACAATGATGAAAAAGCGAAATTAGTAAAAGTAGCTTTAGGGGATGCTGGTTCAAGAATTGATGACCAATCATTTAATCAAAGTACATATGAAGGACTTAAGAGTTTTTACGAAACTAAAGACATTATTATTCCATCTCCAACAGGAAAAAAATAAATATAAATTTAAACTTATTAATTAACGGAGTCTTACAATCCAATGCAAAACAAAAATAACAACGATGTTTTTGCAATTGAAATGCACCAAATCACTAAAACATTTTTAAACGGAA
Source organism: Ureaplasma zalophigenitalium (assembly GCF_025780055.1). Classification (GTDB taxonomy): domain Bacteria; phylum Bacillota_I; class Bacilli_A; order Mycoplasmatales; family Mycoplasmoidaceae; genus Ureaplasma; species Ureaplasma zalophigenitalium. The sequence goes on from NZ_JAOXHJ010000001.1 coordinate 67,125, forward strand.
AAATTGTTGCGAATAAAGATGTGGATTTATTTGTTAAACGCAACGAAATACACGCTATTATTGGTGAAAATGGAGCGGGTAAATCAACTTTGATGTCAATTTTATTTGGCATTTATAAACAAGATTCTGGTTTAATTAGAATTAATGGTGAAACAGTTAATTTTTCATCAGCTAAGGATGCTAATAAATATGGTATCGGTATGGTGCACCAGCATTTTAAATTAATCGATTCATTAAGCGTTTTAGACAATATAATATTAGGAAGCGAAGAAGCTGGTATTGTGAATGTTATTCCACGACGTTCTATTACTCGCAAGCTAACTAATATTATTTCGTCTTATAATTTCAAATTAGACCTAAAAAAGAAAGTGTCCAATTTAACCGTTGGACAACAACAAAAAACAGAAATCTTAAAATTATTATATAAAGATATCGACATTTTAATTTTTGACGAACCAACAGCTGTTTTATCTGAAGATGAAATCCAGTCATTTTTAGAAATGTTATTAGACTTTAAACGAGACGGCAAAACAATTGTTATCATTACCCACAAATTTAATGAAATTAAAAAAGTGGCAGATAGTGCAACAGTTATTCGCCGTGGTCAATTTATTGATCGTTTCGCAGTCAAAGACAAAACAATTCCTGAAATGGCTGAACTTATGGTTGGTCGAAAGTTAGTTGAGATTAAGAATGAAGATGAATATCAACGAGAAGACAAAAAAGTCGTTTTACAAGTTGAAAATCTAAACTTATTTAAGCAATTAAAAACTTCTAGTAAGGATAACGCAAAGATGCTTAACTTTCAAATTCACGAAGGTGAGGTTTTTGCTGTTGCTGGAGTAGAAGGAAATGGTCAAAGTCAATTAGCTTTAATCATTGCGGGTCTAGCAAGTGCTAACAATAAGGCTAAAATCATTCTTAATGGTGTCGACATTACCAAATTTTCAATCGCAAAACGCTATAAATACGGTCTATCACACATTCCTGAAGATCGACACAAACATGGATTAATCTTGGATGATACTATTATGATGAACAGTGTCTTGCAAGAGTTTAATCAACCGCCTTATAGTAATTATGGTTTTTTAAATAACAACAAAATTTTAGAAAAAGCTATTGATATTATTAATAAATATGATGTCCGTGGAACAGTTATTGGTGATAACTTAGCACGTGCATTAAGTGGTGGAAACCAACAAAAATTAATTGCTGGTCGAGAAATCGAGCGAAAACATAATTTGATTATTATGGCTCAACCAACAAGAGGGTTAGACCTTGGAGCAATTGAGTTCATTCATGAACAAATATTGCGCGAAAAACAAAAAAACAATGCTGTATTGTTAATTTCTTATGAACTAGACGAAATCCTTAGTATTGCTGACACAATTGCAGTGATTCACAACGGACATTTTATAGGTCTAGGTAGTTCACAAGAAATGACAAAACAACGAATCGGAGAATTGATGGCAGGTGAACACAATGCATAAATACGCGCAAAAATTAGCGTTTCATAAGATTTTTTGTAGTTTACCAGCAAAAAACAATTATAAAAAAACACTATCAACAATATTTGCTATTTTTATTTCTATTATCGCAGCAACTATTTTTATAGGAATCATTGGTTATGACCCCAAGGATTTTTTACATCGTTTATTTACGCGATGAGTAGGATCTTATGAAATTTATCTAAATAAAGTGGCGGTTGTAGGTATTGCTGCTTTATCGTTTATTTTCGCCTATAAAGCTGGCTTATTTAACATCGGAATATCTGGTCAAATGATTGGAGCTGGCTTAGTTATGATCGTAGTTGTCCGGCACATGCAGATTAGTCATTTAAATGTTCCCAATGGAGTCGGTCAATTATTGTTATTTTTAGTTGCTGTAGTTTCAGGTGCGCTGGTTACTATTTTTATAGGGGTTTTAAAGATCTTCTTGAAAATTAACGAAGTAGTATCATCAATTATTTTGAATTGGGTAATTTACTTTATTGCAAAATATACAATTTTAAAAGCAAATAATGGTTTATATGCACAAAACACAACAGTGCCACAAGGTTCTGTTAATATCCAGTGGAACTTTGCGTTAAATGGTCTTGTACCAGGGTATGGATATTTATTCGCCCTAGGAATTTTTATCATTTTAGCAATAGCAGTATTTATTTTATTGAAGTTTACTGTTTTTGGTCAAAAAATCCTATCAGTAGGGCGTTCATTCAACGCTTCAAAATATGCTGGTTATAAAACTAGAATCATTGCTATTTCTACATTTGCTATTTCAGGGATGTTAGCTGGCGTCTTAGGGTTTGTGCTTTATACAGCCAATAGCCAAGGGCAAGCTGTAGCTGTAAAAGACAATGTGGATATTCTACCAAACGAGGGTTATGATGGGATTGCTATTGGTTTAATCTCGCTCGCCCACCCTTTAGCTGCAATTCCTATTGCTTTCTTTGTCGGACTTTTACAATTCGGAGCTGATTATTTAGGGGGTGCTTTCCCTGCTGAAGTTAGTGGTCTGATTATTTCATTCATTATGATTGGGGCAGCAATGTTTATTTTGTTTGAAAAAATCACCCCAATTTACTATATTATCCGCTGAGTATATGGTAAAAAAGGTTTAGATGACTATAAGAATTATGAGAATAAATTAAATGGAATTATATCTTCTTATAACGGTCTTTATGTTCGTCATAAAAAAGCTTATAAGGATGCTTTAAACAATATTAAAACACGAGTTAAAAATACAAATGTAGATAAGATTAAATTACAATTATTAATTAAATTAGTTCACCAATATTATGGTTTAATCTTGGACCAAGCATATAATGAATATGTTCAGGCAACAAAAATTAATTATCAACAATTACAAAAACACTGATTAATGCAAAGTGTGAACAAAGCATTTTTCCCTGAACAACGAGCATTACATAAAGCTAAACTTTTCTACCAACGTATTTCATTAAAACATGCAAAAAAAATTGCTAGTTTACGCGACAAACTTTTATTAGATAAAGAGACTATGTTACGTAATGCGTTAAATTTCTTTAAACATCACGCAAAAGAAATCGGTTTTGATTACAATGAATATCTGATGTACGTTCGACGCAACCACTATGAAATCTGATCGGTTAATGCGGAAAATTTAGCTGATTTTAAACACATTTTTTTAGATTCAAAATTTACAGAAATTGCTGATCAAAAAGAGATTACGAGTGAGAATTGAGAAAAATTACAAACAATGATTAATGTTGACGAATTTCTAAGTCACTTTGACCCTGAAATTAAATCGATTTATGAAATCCTTACCCATAAACAAAAAATCAGCCATGAAGAATGATTGCGCGTAGGCGCTTATTTAAAAGGTCGGAACAAACAGTTTAGAACAATCTTTACACTTTATGTAAAGACTTATAAACAATACGAAAAACTTCTTGATCAAAATAATGATTTCATTAGCGCAGCTAAACGTTATATGAGTGATCATTTACGCTTACCAAAACAACAAAGTATTAAACGTGCTTATAAATTCAGCTTACGTAGAGTTGAAAAAATTGGTTTAGAAGCCAGTCAAAACAGCTTATTATTAATTTGATTAAAAACTTCTTATGATCAAGCTCTTGAAGCAGACAAAACAAAAATTATAGCAAAGGCGGTTATTTAAGATGGCTTATACAGCATTAGATTTTAATTTAACAACGCTGATTCTATTTATTGGTATTTTCAGTTTGGGAGCAATGAGTGGATACTTTAGTGAACGTGTCGGAATAGTTAACATTTCGGTTAACGGGCAAATGATCTTTGGCGCTTTATTTTTTACAATCGTAGCATTTAGTATGAAGAATAGCTCCTCAGTTTTTAGCGAAGGGAAAAGTTTTGAATACAGTTTAATTCTCCCGCTTGTAGTGGCCGGAATTGCTACAATTCCCATAGGATTACTATTTGGTTTCTTAACAATTAAGTTAAAAATCGATCAAATGATTGCTGGTACTGCAATTAATTTGCTAGCTTCAGGAATAGCCTCATTTGTGTGCAACCCGATCGCTAAAAGTATTACAAACTATCAAAAAACCAGTTTAACAAGTGATTTCCGTGGATTCTTGGAAGTTTATGATAAAAACGGTCAACCAATCTTTTATTTTAGTGCCTTAATTATTTTAATTGCAATTATCTTAATCATTTTGGCTTTCTATTTTATGATGAAAAAAACACCGTTTGGTTTACGTTTGTATGCTATTGGTGAAAACCCTAACGCAGCAGACGCACAAGGGATTAATGTTCATAAATACCAATGAATTGCTATCATGATTTCTAGTGTTTTTGCTGGATTTGCAGGAGGATTATTTATGTATCAACGAGGTGCAGCCTTCTATGGAACAGTTGATGGTATCGGGTTCTTATCCATCGCCATATTAATTGCTGGTGGTTGAAAAATCCCATTAATTATTATTATGTCAATTGTTTTTGCAAGTATTAAAAACATTATTCCAGGACTCGTCAAGAACGAGCATTACACCCATATTATTAAAATCATTCCATATATGATCACCATGATTGGTATGATTGCGTTTGCAAGGTATTCTAACGCACCTAAAAATGCAGGTATACCGTTCGATAAAACAAAGCGATAAAAAAAGAGCCTACGGCTCTTTTTTTCTCTCTCTTTTCTTACTTCTATTTTTTCTCAAGCACCTCATTAAAAATAAAAAAATTACATTATAACATATTTATAAATAAAAATCATAATTACAGCATTTTAAAAAACAAAAATGATTAAAATTTTTAAAAATTGGAACATTTTATTGACTTTTTGTTTTTTTGAGGTTTATAATATAGTTATTAAATGAGAAAAGCGAGGTTTTTTATCATGACTTATATTAAATTATCATCAAATAATCTAAATTGTGGTTCTTGTCTGCATAGCTTACAAGGTATTTTAGATAATAAACATTACCAAGACATCAACATTAACTTATTAGATCGAACTTTTTCATTTCACTTCGATGAACTAGCAGAACAAAAAGAAACAGTGTTAACTGATATTAAAAAGAGCGGCTTTGACAATGTTGTTTTAGAAGAGTTTGTTTATTAGATCTATGTTAAAGATAATTAAAAATAAAATTAAATCTTGAACACCAGCCAAAAAATCGTACGTTAAAGAATTAACTATCGCCTTAACAGCCCTAATAATTAGTTTACCTTTAATGATCTTTGAAATCCTATTCATGTTTTCATCGCACGAAGTGATGGGGCTGAAAGGATTTTTTGTTTATAATTGAATTATTTTTTGTCTTAGTTCATTCGTAATCTTTGTTTTAGGATGACGCTTTTATCGCGATGCTTTTTATGAAGTTTTCAAATGGAAGAAAATCGGTTCAAACCTACTGGTTTTCGTTTCAACCTTTGTAGCCTATGTTTATTCGCTCTACGCTTTAATTAACAACCAGATTCATTATGCAATTAAAACAATGGGGTTTTTTGAAACCGCTTGCATGATTGTCGCAACTATGTTGGTTGGTTCTTTAGTGAATGCGCGTATTAAATTAAAAGCGAACCAAGATTTAAGCAAATTAAATGAACTAGATATTAAAATGTATAATGCCTATGATGAAATAAATAAAACACACAATAAAAAAGTAGTTTTTGCAGGTCAAATTGGTGAGTTAGTTTTTGTTCCAAAGGGAGGTATTGTACCTTTTGACGGACAATTATTATCAGATTTCGCTGATGTTGACGAATCGTCATTAACCGGAGAAGCACACCCTATTTTAAAAGTTAAGGGGAATGAGTTGATTGCGGGTAGTGCAAATTTAGGCGAAGGATTCATTTTTAAAATTACAAAAAAATATTTGGATTCAACCATTCACAAAATTCTAAGCAAAATTAGCGACATCGAAAAAACTAAACCTAAGGTGCAAAAAATTGCTGATAAATTAGCTATTTGATTCACACCATTAATTATAGCTATGGCTATTTTATCTTTTATTTTGCAAATTTGTTTCCCAAGTATGCAAACATGAGATGTTTATTTCTTAAAATCTCACGAATCTGCAATTAACAATCCACTTGAGCAGTATTTAATTACCTTTGATGGCCTTATAGTTGATTATGATAAGGCGCTGCATGTTGCTGTTTCGGTTTTAGTTATCTCTTGTCCTTGTGCCTTTGGTATTGCTATCCCACTAGCAGTATTAATTGGTTCAGCAAAGGCAGCACGCAATGGTATTATTTTTAATAATGCCCAAATATTTGAAAAAATTAAAAAAGTAACAGCAGTAGCATTTGATAAAACCGGAACGTTAACAACCGGAGTTTTAAAGGTTCAAGAAGTCTATGGTGACACAAGCTTTCTGCCATTAATTTATCAATTAGAAAACGTTTCGCTACATCCATTAGCCAAATCATTTGTGGCTTACTGCTTGCAAAATAACATTGATATTAACCACACTAATATGCAAATTAAAGAGTTGGCTGGGGTAGGGATTATTGCAAATGATAACAAAAACCAATATATTTTAACTAACCAAAAATATTTATTAGACCATGAATACGATTTTAGCGAATTTAAAACGCCTAATTCGCCCTCTGTTGATAAACATGAATTAGTTTCATCGGTTTATTTAGCAGTTAATAAGGTTGTTAAAACAATGATTACTTTTAACGATGAAATTCGTGAAGATGCATACGAGGCAATTCAAATACTGAAATCACAGAAAATAAAAACCTATGTAATAAGCGGGGACAATAAACCTACTGTTGAGCGATTAGCTAAACAATTAGAAATTGATGATTATTATGCAGAGGTTAAACCAGAGGAAAAAGCTGTAATCATTGAACGTATTCAAAAACAAAAAGAAGTAGTAATGTTTGTTGGGGATGGTATAAATGATCTATTGGCTCTTAAACAAGCCGACTTAGCGATTGCCACAGGAGCAGAAAACCAAGCCGCCAATGCGGTTTCTGATGTTAATCTAATTAACCAAGACATTATTAATATTGCGAAACTAATCAAGTTAACAAAACAAACAAGATTATTTATTTTATTAAATCTTCTATGAGCCTTTGGGTATAATATGCTCTTTATTCCTCTCGCTGTCTTAGGGATAATTCCTCCTTTTATTTCTATTTTGATTATGACCACATCAGACATTGCTGTTGTAGCAAACTCAATCGCCTTTAAAAGTCTACCTTTAAAAATGACGAAGCATAAACAAATAAAAAAGAAGGGATTTAATTAATCCCTTTTTCTCTTCCTTTAATATACTTTTTTTGCTATAATTAAATAGTTTATTTTCTTTAAATAAACGCTCTTGTTAATCTCAACTAGGTTAACTATTAAAAATATCCAAAGGAGTTAAAGAAACTATGGCAAAATATGAAATCATGCTTGTTGTGCGTGGAGATTTAGATCAAAACGACGCAAACAAGGTTGCAAATGAATTAAAATCAACACTTAAAGGTGTTAATGTTGAAGAAAACAACTATGATGGTTTGCAACAATTAGCATACGAAATTAAAAAAGTGAAAACTTGCTACCGTTATGTATATAATTTTGAAACAGAAGACGCTTCATTGATCAATGAATTCCGTCGTTTAGCTATCATTAATAAAAATGTGCTACGTCACATCATTATTAACTTAGAAAAAGATTACGGTTACAAAGCAACAGTTAATCCTAAGAAAATTGCACGTAATGAGAAAAAAGCTGTTGTCTTTGAAAAACAACAAGCCGAACGTGAAGAACGTGAAGCACGTCGAGCTGCAGAACGTGCAGAACGTCAAGCATTACGTCAAGCTAACTTAAACAACCAAGAATAAAACAAATTTTTGTTTTTCAAAATAAGGACTAAATAAATATGAATAAAGTATTTCTTTACGGCAATTTGGCTCGTGATCCATTTCCTCTAAAAGAAACAAATGCAAACAATGCTTATACACGAATCACTGTAGCAGTAGGTAATCGTAGCACGGCTAACCCTAACACCGATTTTATTTCTTGTACCGCTTGAAATAAAACAGCTGAATTTATCACTAATTATTTACACAAAGGTGATAGTGTGATTGTGGAAGGGTCGTTAGTGACGAGCAATTATGTCAATAAAAATGGCGAACGTGTTTATGATTTGTCAGTTCGTGTTGATCGTTTACAAAGTGTACGCAAAGCCAATAACAACCAATCTAGTCCTTCGTTTAACAATAATTTAATAAATGATGTTCCAATGCCTGAACCCATGATGCAGGATAATCAAAATTCTACATTCAGTGTTTCAGAATTGGATCAAGAAGATGATTTTTTTGATTGAATTAATCAAGAGAAATAAGATAGGAGATAATTATGGCAAATTATAATAATTTTAATAAACGTCGTCCACGTAAAAAAATTTGTACTCTTTCTGCGCAAGGGATTGAACACATTGATTACAAAGACACAGAATTACTTTTACGTTTTATTAACAACAATAACAAAATTTCACCCCGTAGAGTAACAGGTTGCTCAGCGCGTATGCAAAGACGTGTAGCAAACGCAATTAAGCGTGCACGTTTTGTTGGTTTACTACCATTTGTTAAAGAATAAAATTTTTAATCAACAAGAAACGAAAATATCTGAATTGGATGTTTTCGTTTTATTTATAATATAGAATAAGAGGTGTTTTTTTATGAAAGTTATCTTATTAATAGATGTTCCTAATGTTGGGAAAAAAAATGATGTTGTCGAAGTGGCTGATGGATACGCAAAAAACTTTTTAATTAAAAATAAAAAAGCGGTATTGTATACGCCGACATCTTCGCACCACTTGGCGAATGATTTAGACAAGTTAGAAGCGATTGAACAAGAAAAAAGATTGAATGCATCAATTATCAAAAAAACAATCGAACAAGAAGTGTTAAAATTTGAATTAAAAACAAACAATGATCAAGTTTTTGGGACAATTACAAATAAACAAATTATTGATAAACTAAACACAATCACCAACAATAGTATTACGAAACATATGATTAAAAAACCAAACAATTTAGAAATTGGTATTTTTGAAGTTGAAGTTGTGTTGTACAAGGATATTATCGCTAATGTTAAGATTAATGTTAGCGCTAAAAATTAATGCAAACAAATGAATTATTAAATGACGTTTTGGTTAATGACGATGATTCGGCCGTTTTCAACCAGAACCAAGAAGAATTAGCTTTTGCTGAAAAACATATCATAGCTACTTGTTTACAAAACAACGCAGCTATTGAGGATATTCGTACAAACTTGGAACCACAACATTTTCTAAGTACAGTCCCACGAGTGATTTATGCACAGGTCTTAGCTTTGCATCAACATAGTAATATGAACGCTATTAACGATGTTACAATTGTTAATCAATTACGTACGAGCAAAGAATTTTTAGCAAATTCAGTACTTTTTTACAATTATTTAAATGATGTTCAAAAAATTAGTTATTATGTTGAACACGTGCATACATCAATCCGCATTGTCAAGAATGCGTTCATTAAAAACCGTCTAGACAACTTATCAAAGACAATTTTAAAAAGTAATATTGCCATTAGCAATTCTAAAAATTATTTTGAGAAGTGATTGACAGAATTCCGTGAAGTTTTGTTAAACCAAGATGCTGAACAAATTGATGATATTAAAGATGTTGCTCAGGCTTATTATGAGCAAATGCTTGAAATTCGCCAACAAGGTTTTAACCACAATGCTATTATGTCCGGATATAATGAATTAGATAAATTAACGAATGGATTTAAACCAGGTCAACTAATTGTTTTAGCAGCACGGGCTGGAATGGGTAAAACGTCTTTTGCTCTAAATATTATTCACAATATTATTCCAGGAATACAGGCTTACAATAAAGAGCAAGCAGAAGAAAAAGAAAAGAAGAAAATTTTATTTTTTTCATTAGAGATGAATAAAAAACAAATTTTAGATAAGTTCACTGCTCTTGAGACTGGCATTAGTGCGCGTAAATTTTACGCTAAAAACATTGAAATTCATAATAATCAAAAAATCGAGAATGCAATAGAAAAAATTAAAACATATCCGCTACAAATAGCAGACCAAAACATTAATACAATAAATAGTATTGAATCACAAATATACGATTTACACAAGAAAAATAAAATTGCTTTAGTAGTAATTGATTATTTACAGTTAATTAACTCAGAACGCAAAACTAATCAATCGCGTGCTGAACAAGTAGCTAAAATTTCTAATACTTTAAAACGTTTGTCATTGGATTTAGATATTCCCATTATTGCAGTTGCGCAGCTGAATCGTTCAGCAGAATCAAATAAAAATACGCCACAGATGAATACCGCACCATGACAGAAATCATTTAACCAAAACCAAGCGGCAACTACACCTGTCCAACCTCCTTTATTATCTGATTTAAAAGAATCAGGAGCGATTGAACAAGATGCTGACGCTGTTATATTTATTTATTATGATCGATATAAACAAATTGATTTTAATAAAAAAGACAACAACACACTTGATATGCCAAAAGAATTAGCAAGCATGGTATCAGCCAACGTTTTAGTAGCGAAAAATAGAGAGGGACCAATCGGTCAAGTGAGTCTTTTATTCCAAAAAGACACAGGTCATTTCTACGGAAAATAAGGAGTTTTTATGAAAAAAACATTAAAAAGAAAAATTATATGAGCAAGCATGGCCGGTCTTTTTGTTTTAAGTACGGCAATGATTGCTTCAGCGTGCTCTTCCACTGCAAAACCAGGCGTGAACGAAGCGTTTTTAAATTATAATGCAACAACTAATAACAATGAGTTTGGCAAGGTAGCAATGAAGGTCAATATTGATCAAAAGAACCCGAAAAACAAATCAGTTCATGAATTTGTTTTTGGAAAACAAAACACCGTTTTAAAAGATGAATATTTTGCTATCGGAGATTTAAATTACACATATACAAAAGACAACAAACGTTATGATGCGAAAAATAACGAAATTGATGCACAGGGTTTCTTGCTGCGAAACGATGCAGGTGGTCTAATGAATAAACAACAGGTTTGAAATAAAAAAGATTTTGATCAACCAGATCATTTAAAACCTTTTAATATGGATATGATTCGTTCTGAATTAGTTCGTCAAGTTTATAATAAATTAGAATATCCTGAAAAAACCAAAGACAACGCTTTAGAACCAACAACTTTTTTACCAAATAATTTAGTAGTAAACAATGCATTCAATAAAGCGTTATTTGCTTCGTCGATGCCTGAAATTAACAACCTAGCCAATTTATACAATCATTTATTAGTCACAGACAGTGTTTATACTCATCTAACTTCTTTCACTGATCTTTTATTAAAATATATAAACCAAGATAGTGGTGCTAAAATTTTCAATTTTTATAATAAGTCAAATAACCCAGTAACCAAAGAATTCTTAGTTGGTTTAGCTGCGGGAGTAGGTGAAGGAAAATACACTTACAAATTAGCTTTATACAACATTGATTTTGATTATGAAATTGTGCCAAATGATCCACAAAATAAATTAAATAATGTTTCAGATTTTGCCTTTGGATCTAAAGTACCGATGCACTACTTGGTTAATCCCGAAGACAATAATGTTTTAGTTAAAATAACAAACATTAAACTTCAGTATGCTTGATATGATTCTTCAAGTAAAATTGGTGGCTCATTTATGTTACCGGATGACGAATTTAATGCAAGTGAGCAATTAGAACGAATTAATGATCGACTATCAGAAGCTAATAAACGCATTTTCCCTGCGCAAAAAGTTGAACATTTGGTTTATGATTTACCAATTAGTGATGTCGTTATGAACTTTAGACCATCTGTTTTAAGTTCAAATGTTTTAGATGAACAAGCCACTAACCAGCAAATGCAAAAATGATCTGCGTTATTAAATAGAGAATTAACGGAAGAAGAAAAGAAAGCTGCCCAAGTTTATGTGCAATATTATGCAGGGTCTTTAGTTAAGGTTGATGCATTCAATCTTCTAGGATTTAATTTAAAAAAATCTCTAGAAGCTAATGATGAAAAAACGAAAGCAGATGACGAAAAATTCAACGATTTAGCTTATTATCCACACGATCGTGGTCAAGATGCTGTTTATCCATATGCTTTTTACCCACACGCTAAAAACTTTATTACTCGAGACAATTTTGTTCAATCAGCTCTATTTAATGAATACGCTAAAAAATCAATGGCATCACGCCATTTATATGGAAAAGATGGTATTTACCAAGACATGCAACTTGCTGCTTATAGTCTAGGACACAAAACGATTCCTGACGACTTAGAATTTAACGAAACATTATTGAATAATTTATATACAGAATTTACAAGTTATGTCAAATTAAATGATATGCAATCTCCAACTAATTTGCAGGATTATCGAACGGAATGAAATCTTGAAAGTCGTTTATTAAAGAAGAATTAAACAAACCTTATATGCTGTTGATTTTAGATAAAGTTAAAAAAGCACGCCTGGCCATGAATGTTTTTCCTTCAGAAAAAGACATGTTTGCGGCTTTTAAGGATTTTAAAATCAACGAAACAAAAGTGGTGATTTTAGGACAAGATCCCTACCCTACAAAAGGTTTTGCTCACGGTTTAGCCTTCAGTGCGCAAACAAGTGTTCAACAGTGTCCCAAATCATTACAAAACATTTTCAAAACTTTACAAAATGATTTGCAGATTCCTCGTGTGAACACTGATTTGACTGATTGAGCCAACCAAGGTGTTTTGCTGTTAAACACCATTTTAACAGTTAATGAGAATGAACCACTTTCGCATGCTTCATTTGGTTATGAACAATTAATGCAACATGTTTTTATGCAATTACAGCAAACAAAACATGTTGTTTACCTTCTTTGAGGAAAAAATGCCCAATCATATTTACCTTACATTAATGGTAAGGAAAACTTAATTATCACAAGTTCGCACCCTTCGCCATTAAGTGCTTATCGTTCTTTTTTGAAAACTAAACACTTTTCACAAACGAACGATTATTTAATAAAGCACAAGAAGGGATTCATTAAATGGTAAAATTAAATACAAGGAGTGAGATATGCAAGTTTTACAAAGCGTGTTAACAGCAAATACTAGTACAAATCCTGTGGATTCAGGTATTCCTGGTTGAAAAATTTCGTTAATATTTTTATCTTTTTTAATAGTTTTTATCCTTGTAACAATTATTAAAAAAATCTATTATTCCTTCCGATACCAAAAACGTTATTATATTATTCCAAAAGTCTCAGTAAAAGGAATTAGTAATATCGCGATGGTTATTTCGATTTCGGTTGCTGTCATTATATTGCTAACTGTTTTATCAGCCAACACAGCCTCCGTTATTTTTAGGGCATGACCCGGAACAAGGGTGACTTTAGAGGGAATTTTAATTAAAATCGGTGGCTTATTGTTTGGACCAATATTAGGAATTTTTATTGGGGCAATGACTGATTTGCTATCTGTAGCTTTAACTGCAGGGGTTTTTCACTACGGATACCTAATCGCAGCTATGGCTTTCGGTTTAATAGGTGGACTAATTCGTATTATCTTAACAACAAGTAAACGCAAAGATGTTATTTTTGCCATTTATAGTTCATTAGCTACTTTAGTTATTGGTGCAGGTATTTTGTTATTTCTAAAATTTGCCACAGGTAATGAAGGTTTCAAAATCGATCTATTTGGATTAAATATTGCTTTAACAACCAACCAAATGATGATGATTATTGGCACTTTCTTCTTGGTTTCTATCGCTATTGTTTGACTAGCATTAGGTTTAAAGAAAATCCTAGCAAGAAAATATAGAAATCACAAAAAGAAACACAAGCAAGACTGATTCATTATTTTCACACCAGTTTTTGTTACTGTTATATTAACTGAAACTATTGTTAATGTGATGATGTTGCCATCTTTTGATGCAGAATTATCAAGTTTAAAATATTCACAATGATTATCTATTCGATCAATTTTATTAATCCCAATGGTAGTCTTTAATTTATTCTTAATTTACCCGATTTTCAAAATTGTTGTACCGTTAATCAAATATGATTATGAAAAAGATGTTGTTGAAGATAAAAGTGTTCCCGTTTATGTGGATTAGAAAAGGAGAGTTAAATGAGTAATTACATTAAAAAAGCAATTGATGCTGCCATGTTTAGTGCAAGTGAAGAGGAAGAACAAATTATTACACAGAAAATTAATAACCTAAGAGAAGAAGTTGTCTTGTTCGATCGTTTTATTAAAGAAACAACTCCGTGACACGTTTATATTGCAGCTAGCCCTACTAACACCTTTAGAGAAGATAAATTAGTTTATAATAACCCCCGCGCATTAGAAAGCTTCATTGAAGTACAAAATGGTTATGGAGTTTTAAAAAATGAAAAGTAAGACAATTTTAGAAATTCACGAAGAGCTTTTAAATGAATCAACTAATGTTTTTCAATTAGTTCAACAAGCTATTAAAAAGGACGAGAGCATTCGCGACTTAAACGCAGTAACTACAACTAATTATGAAGAAGCCTTAAAACAAGCTACTAAACTAGATGAAATGCCTAACCACCAAAAAACCGATCCCTTATTTGGAATTGTTTATTCATTAAAAGATAATATTTGTACTAAAGATTTACGTACAACAGGAGGTTCTTTATTTTTAGAAAAATATACTCCAGTATATAATGCTACAGTTTATGAACGCTTATTAACCAATAACGCAGTATTGCTAAATAAATCAAATTTAGATGAATTTGGTTTAGGAGGATCAGGGTTATATTCTGCATACAATCAAGTTAAAAACCCTTTAAATTTAGAACAAGTTGTTGGTGGGTCTTCAAGTGGTTCTGCTGTTTTGGTCCAACAAGGGGTCGTTCAATTTGCTATAGCTACAGACACAGGTGATTCCATTCGTCGTCCTGCATCTATTATGGGTATTGTGGGTTATAAACCAACTTATGGATTAATATCTCGTTATGGTGTTCTACCTTATGCGCCATCAATGGACCATGTCGGCATTTTAGCTCGTCACGTTGAGGATGTAGCAGTTGTCTTAAACGCTGTTAGTGGATATGATGATAAAGATAACACTAGTATTAATACACGCAAGAATTATTTAGCGTTATTGCAGAAAAAAGATATTTACACAATCGCAGTTTTGAAACCATCATTAGAAGCTTTAAAGAATCCGGAAATAAAAAAATTATTTAAAGAAAAAATTGATCAATTAGCTGTTGAATACACTATTCGCGAAATTGATTTTGATTATGACATGATTAAAACTATTAGCTCAGTTTACCAAATTATTTCATATACTGAAGCTTTGAGTTCTTACGCTAATTTATCAAACATCACATTCGGACAACATGACATAGAATATCATAATTATGAAGATTTAATTAAATCGGTTAGAACACAATTTTTAGGCCAAGAATTGAAACACCGTTTCGCAGTAGGAGCATATGTTTCGGCTCCTGAAAATTTTGATGATCTATTAATTCGTGCCATGAAAATGCGTCATGTGTTAGTTAGTGAAATCAATAAAATTCTTGAATCATATGATTTTGTTCTTTCTTTAGGTGCTTATGATTATGCTGAAAAAGTTATGGATGTTTTAGCACATAAATATGAACCACCAGTTCTAGATAACATTTTGCAGCTAGCAAATTTTGCGGGGTTACCATCTTTAACAATTCCCTTTATTAGTAATGAAAATGGCAACATTGGTTTAAATATTACAAGTGGATATAACAATGATGATATCTTGTTAAACATCGGTTACCAAATTAATTTATTAAATAAGAACGGAGACCACCATGCGTAATTTTGAAGTTGTTATCGGTATTGAAGTACACTGTGCTTTAAATACAAAAACGAAAATGTTTTCAAGTGCTTTATTAGATCACGAAGCTTCGGTTAATACAAATATCAATGAAATAGATTTAGCATTAGTTGGTACAATGCCTAATGTAAATATGGAAGCGATACACAAAGGGCTTTTTCTAGCTAAAGCTTTACACATGCAAACAAATCATAAATTTATTTCTTTTGATCGTAAACATTATTTTTATTTAGATTTACCTAAAGGTTATCAAATTACTCAACAATATTATCCTATTGGTTATAATGGTTTTTTAGAAATTAAAAATGAACGTCAACAAGTGCAAAAAATTCGTATTAATCGAATTCATATCGAAGAGGATACTGCTAAACAAACTAACCTAGATAATAAAGTTTTACTTGATTATAATAGAGCAGGATGACCATTGATCGAAATTGTATCAGAAGCAGATATTCGTAGTGCTACGGAAGCAGCGAATTATTTAGAAGAGTTGCGTAAAATTCTATTATTCCATAATATTTCGGACGCGAAAATGGAGGACGGTTCAATGCGTGCAGATATTAATATTTCGGTGCGCTTAATCGGTGATAAAAACTTTAATAACAAGGTTGAGATTAAAAATATTAATTCTATTTCCAACGTCATTAAAGCGATTGAATTTGAAAAACAACGCCAAATAAATGCATTATTGACTAACCAAGCAATTGAACAGCAAACCCGACGTTATGACGATCAGAGTCAACAAACAATTTATATGCGTGATAAGGGTGACGCAGTTGATTACAAATATATTCCCGAACCAAACATCGCTCCAATTTCGCTAAGCAACGACTATTTAAACGAATTATATTTACAACAACCCCAAACAATTAATGATCTGCGTAATTCTCTTTTAAGCGAAGAATTAAATCCGGAATTTATTGAAAATTTACTCGCTGATCGGGAATTGTTTGATGCTTTTAATTATGTTAACAAACAGGTTGGCAAAACTGTTTCTGTTTACAAATGAGTTTGTTTAGAGTTTCTGGGTTTAATTAAAAAGGATAACAAATCTTTAAAAGACATCAGTAAAGATTTATGAGACAAAATTGCCATGATGATCACTATGTTTGAAAAAGGTGAAATCAATGGGAAGCAAGCAAAGAGCTTACTTGAAGAAATCTACAAAACAAACAAGAATCCTAAAGATTTAGTTAAAGAGTTGGGTTATGAACAAATTAGTGATCCGGTATTATTAGAAAAACTTTTAAGAAAAATTCTAAATGATAGTGTTGATAAAAAAGAGCAGTTTAATGATCGTGCTGACCGGTATGAAAAATATGTAATGGGAATGCTGATGAAGGAAACAAAAGCTCAAGCTAACCCTGTTATAAGTTACGAAATTTTACAAAAACTATTACAAGCTAGTAAATAATAAAAAAACACCTGTTTGTGGTGTTTTTTTATTATTTCTATGCTGTGCGATAAAATTAATATAGTTTAAAAAAAGTATTGTTCAAACAAAAAAACACCTTAATTCAAGGTGTTTTTTTAATCTATGAAAAGTTTATTTTTTTAAATTATATTCAAATATAAATTCATTTTTTTCATTTGGAGATTTAAAGAATTGTTTTAAAGCCGGATCATGTTTACCATCAGCGTTGTAAATTTTCGTCTCAACAAATAAATAGCTACGTTTAATTGTATATAGTAAATCTTCTTTTCCTGTGGTTTTTTTGTTTTTTAACTCAGTTAACAAATTGTTTAGTAAGCCTTGTTTTTCTTGCATTTTGTTTTGTGTAATTAATTCTTTGACAGACTCTACACCTTGATCGGGTTTTTTAAGCAATTCCTGGATGGCTTTTAGTTGATTTAAATTAGTTTGCTCATCAGATGTTTTTTGATAATCAGAAGATAAATCACGTGTAAAGAAATCGATTAAATCGATGCTCATATTTCTCAAATCATTTAATTGCATTGTTTTATGAATAGTTAGAATCAATGTTTCAAAAGTTTTACGAACTTCTTGTAAAGCTAAAACAACGTTTTGGTTATCCTTTTGTTTGAATGAATCAAAGTGTTGATCTAAAAGTTGTAATTTATCGTGCAATTCTTTTAGAGGAGGAAAACCTAAAGCTACTTTGTTTTTTAAGACATTTTTAATATCTGCGCTTGTTAAATTGGTAGATAAAAGATGTTTGACTTCAAGAAGCAAAGCATCCACTAAAGCTATTTTTTTAGATATTAATGGCTTAAATACTAGTTTGTTTGCTTCCATTTTTAAGAAATCATATTGGTATGTGACAACAAAACTATTTAATAGGCGGTATAAACGTTTTAATAAATCATTTTTAGCAGTAGTATCTAACGTTTTTATATAGTCTATAACTTTGTGTTTGAAAGTAGGACTTTTTTGCTTATTAATTGATGTTAATAGATCTGAAGGGATCAATTCTTGCTGAGCGTTTTTGATTTGTTCTTTCAAAGCACTAATTTTTTGGGTTTTTTCTTGTTCTTCCGCAAATAATGAGCCATCGATTGCTTTGTATAAATCAATATACTTAGTAGTCAAGAAACCATAAGGTACTTTTTTATTTGCTGTACTATTGTCATATCCACCAATAAATTCTGCAAGCAAACTAATTAAAAGTTTGTCAGTTTCTAATGGTTTTTCAAGATCGTATGTATCAACTAATCGATCAGAAAGTTGCTTATTTAAGACATTAAATTTTGAATCAAATTCCTTGCTACCGATGTAATTTAATAATTGTAATGCTCTTTGTCGAACATCCTTTTCTAATGTTGAATCCTCTAGATGTTTTTCACTTTTTTTGTCAGCTGATATTTTTAAATTAGCAAATAATAAATTAGTTAGATCTAATTTAGCATCGATATCATTATTTAATGCGTTAATTAAAAAATTTTTGAAAACAACATCACACGAAATTAAATTTGTTAAAGATGTTTTTTCGGAAGTAAATTTTTCTTTAGTAAGCATGTCTTGCAGAATTGTTTGAATGCTAATTTGTGTAGCATTTTGCACGTTGAAATTAATCGCTGCATCTAAAGAATTAACAGCCATTTTGTCATTACTTGCTTCCAAATCAAGTATCTTATATAACTCTTTAGAGTATTTATGAGAAACTAATTTAAATGATTTATTAGGACTAATGATGACTTCGATTTCATCAGTTATAGTTTTATATTTATCATTGATTTTTGGAAACTCTAAATAGAAATCGACTTGGTTAGTTTTAGGATTACGTTGAATACTTGAAACCAGTGCCTTAGATAATTTATTAGCATAAACTTTTGGGGTCTTTTTATCTGTTTTAACAGATTTTATAACCACATTAAAATTAGTATCTTTAATTAATTGAATCGTGTGTTCATTTTGATACGGAACTGATGCGTGCACATATAAGTTATTATCTTGAACAATTGTATCGCTCACTTGTAAAGAAAGATCAGAACGATCAACTCCACAAGCTGCTGCTACAGCAATAACAGCAGTACTGATGATAGCACTACCCATGCACAATCAGATTATTTTTTTGTTACTTTTTTTCTTTTTCATAATTAAGTTTTCCATTTCTGTGTACTATTGTGTACACAATTTGTTATGTATTTAGTATTCTTTGGCGTACATTTCTTCACCAAAAGCAATCACTTCACTCGGATCTTTTAAACCCGTACCTGCAGGGATTAAATTTCCTAATATAACATTTTCTTTTAATCCTAATAAATAGTCGCGTTGCGAACGAGCAGCCGCATCAGTTAATGTTTTCTTTGTATCTTGGAACGAAGCTGCAGAAAGGAATGAACCCAACTTAGCTGGCGCATGATCTAAACCAAAGACTTGGTTAATTGCAACTGGCGGAGTTTTGTCAGCTTGTAACATTTGCTGAGCAATTTTGTTAAAGTGGTTGATAGTAACTGTTTCACCAACGAATAAACCAGAATCACCAGGGTTGGTAATTGTTAATTTGTTTGTTAATTGAGCAATAATTACCTCAATATATTTATCAGAAATTTCAATCCCTTGTAGACGATAAACTTTTTGAACTTCTTTAATAATGTAGTGACGCACATTTTCAATTCCTGAAGTTTTTAATAACTCGTTAACATCGATTGAACCATCTGCTAATTTTTGCCCTAAAGTCACTTCGTCATTTAATTTAATACGTAGAATTGGTGATGGTTTTGTTGTATAAATAACACTATCATCGTCATTATAGGCAATTTCGATTTCGTAAGTTCCTGTAGCCTGATCTTTATCAAGACGAACAACTCTTCCCTTAACTTCTGAAATTAAAGCCTTTTCGTTTTCTTGTGGTTGAATACAATCAAACAACTGTTTGATTCGTTCAAAACCTTGAGTAATATTACTATCACCCGCAACTCCACCGGTATGGAATGTACGCATGGTTAATTGAGTACCTGGTTCACCGATCGATTGAGCCGCAATAACCCCGATAGCCGTCCCTTTTTCGATTAACTTGTTAGTTGATAAATCTATACCGAAACATTTTTGGCATAAACCTGATTCACTCAAACAGTGTAGGGGTGAACGAACTTCAATTTCCTTGATATCTGCTTGTTCAATTTCTTTAGCTTTCTCAAGAGTGATTAATTGATCTTTACCAACGATAAGATCACGTGTATTTGGATAATAAACGTTGCTAATAGCATAACGTCCAACAATTCTATCTGATAGTGGTTCAATAGTGACGTTTTCTTTTGTATTTCGAATTTCACGAACAAGGATTCCATTACGAGTGTTGCAGTCTAATTCATGAATAACTACAGATTGAGTTGAGTCAACTAATTTTCTTGTCATATAACCTGATTTAGCGGTTTTCATAGCGGTATCGGTCATCCCTTTACGAGCACCGAATGAAGAGTTAAAGTATTCAGAAACTGATAAACCTTCAATAAATGAGTGTTTAATTGGGATTTCAATAGTATCACGAATAACATTTGATTTATGTTTTTGATCATAGTTATATGATTTCGACATTAATCCCCGCATCCCTGCTAATTGGGTGAAGTTAGAAGTATTCCCTCTAGCACCCGATTTAGCCATAATTACAATTGGATTTTCAGCGTATTCTTCAGATTTAATTAATTCTTCGATATCCTTGGTAACTTTGTCTTTTGTTTGAGATCAGATTGCCACAACTTGTGTATAACGTTCATCATCAGTTAGTTTCCCATCTAAATAGAATTCTTTTAATTTCGCTACTTGGTGATCTGTTTCTTTAAAGTATTCATATTTTTTATCATATGATGGGATATCGAAAGCAGAAATACTTGTAGCTGAAATCATTGAATATTTAAAACCAAGTGCTTTAATTTTATCCATTGTTTGTGGCACAAATTCTAGTTCATATTTTTTGTATAAACGATCAATAACAGATGATAACGTCTTCTTTGTTAATGGTTCATAAATTTTATAACCAGCAAAGAAGTCATTAAAACTTTCGCCATTGCCGACAATTTCGTGAGCATTTTTATCGTATAAATTATTAACACTATTAATATATGGGAAATCAATTGGGAAAGCTTGGTTGAAAATAATTTTTCCAACTGTTGTAATTAAAATACCATTTTTTTCAAAGTGCTTAGCTTTAAAAGCACGAGTACTAATTCCGATTGTTTGATGGATGTTAACATTACCCACTTCATAAGCTCGAATAGCTTCATCTTGAGAAGCAAAAATTCGTAAGTAATTTCGAATGTTTTCGTTATCGGGATTATTTTTTAATAAAGTTTGAATTTCAGGATTGATTTTTTCTTTTGTAAGATAGTAAATTCCTAATACCATATCTTGGGTTGGTGTAATAATTGGCTTACCATCTTTAGGTCCTAAAATATGTCAACTAGCTAAAAGGATTGAACGCGCTTCAGCCACAGCTTCTTTACTTAATGGAATATGTACAGCCATTTGGTCCCCATCGAAGTCGGCATTAAATGCTGTAGTTACTAACGGGTGTAAACGAATGGCTTTACCGTCAACCATTTTAACTTCAAAAGCTTGAATTCCTAGACGGTGTAATGTTGGTGCGCGGTTTAAAATAACAGGACGTTGCTTGATGACTTTTTCAACAACAGGTCAAATGATAGCATCTTGCTCAAGAATTTTTTGTTCAGCAATTTTAATGTTGGCACAAATAGGTTGGATATCAAAACCATCCTCATCTTTCTTACGGATTAATTCTGAAATAATGAAGGGTCTAAATAATTTTAAAATCATTAAAGCAGGAATCCCTACTTCATACATTTTTAATTCTGGGCCAACTACAATTACACTACGACCAGAGTAGTCAACACGCTTCCCTAATAAATTTTGACGGAATAAACCTTGTTTCCCTTTTAAATGGTTTGACAATGATTTTAATGGGCGTTTATCCTTACCAACTACTGGTTTTTTACGCGAATTGTTATCAAATAATGAATCCACAGCTTCTTGTAATAAACGTTTTTCATTATCTAATAAAATATCTGGTGCATCCGTACCGATTAAAGTTTTTAAACGTTCGTTACGAATAATGATTTTTCTATAGAATGTATTGATGTCACTTGTTGTGAAACGTCCACCATCTAAAGAAATAATAGGACGCGCTTCACTAGGAGTAATTGGAATACGAGTTAAAATCATTCACTCAGGTTTAGACCCCGAATCTTTAATTCATCGAACACATTCTAAACGACGCAATAAACGACGCGTTTTTTGATCATTAGCATTTGCAGAAGCTTGAATTTCTTTTTTGATTTCTGCATGTTCTTTTTCTAAGTCAAGATTAGCTAATAATTCACGAATAGCCTCAGCTCCGATTCCAAAACGGATGCCTGTTTGATCTTTGATGAAATTCATAATTTCTTTAATTGAGAAAGGTGCATTTGAATCTTTTAAAATCAAATCATAAGTTACTGCCAAACGGTATTCATAATTTTCTTTTAAATCATCTTTGTTATCTGCTTCAGCCGCAATTCGTTCTTGGATATTACGTAGTATACGACGCAATTTATTACGTGAAGTAATGGAATTTTTAGCAGATGTTAAATCTAAGACTTCTTTTTTCTTGAAGACTGTTAAATCTTGTCATGAGTTATCACGATGCCCTTCATCTAGAACAATATAGTTAACAAAATAAACTACTTGATCCACTTCTTTGTATGTAATATCTAACAACAATGAAATTTTTGAAGGTGATGGCAATTCCTTAGTAAATCAAATATGAGCCACAGGACTAGCTAATTCAATGTGTCCCATACGTTCACGACGGACGATTGCTTCGGTAATTTCAACACCACAACGTTCACATGTTTTTCCTTTGTGTTTTACTTTACGATATTTCCCACAATAACACTCATAATCCTTGCTTGGACCAAATATTTTTTCATCAAACAAACCATCTGGTTCAGGTTTTAATGATTTATAGTTAATCGTTTCTGGTTTAGTTACTTCACCATATGATCACTTTAAAATTTGTTCAGGAGAAGCAATCCCTAATTTTAGTGATTTAATACTTTTACGTTTCATAATTTAATCTCCTTTGATTTTAAAAGTTATCTTCTAATAAATCTAAATCGTCTTCATCGTCAAAACGGTTTTCATCAAAATTATTTTTAATAATAAATTGACGAGTTTCTTGTAGATGTTCTTCTTCATCTAAACGATCTAATTCTTCTTCTTTGCGTTTATAGTCATTTAATGTATATTCATTAATGTCGATTTCGCCTTCGTCCGTCTCCACTGACATGCATAATGCCAACCCTTGAATTTGTTTTGTCAATAAGTTGAATGATTCAGGCATACCACTTGAAGTAATATCCCGGTTTTTAATAATTGCATTATATGCTTGGTTTCGTCCTTGTACATCGTCAGATTTGATGGTTAGGATTTCTAGTAAGTTATAAGCTGCCCCATAAGCTTCCAATGCCCAAACTTCCATTTCCCCAAATCTTTGACCACCATTTTGTGATTTACCACCTAATGGCTGTTGTGTAATCTTAGAGTAAGGTCCAACTGAACGTGAGTGAATTTTATCATCAACCATGTGGTCTAGTTTTAACATGTATGTATGACCGATTGAGATTAACCCATCAAAGGCATCACCTGTTCGTCCATCATACAACACTTGTTTACCTTTTTTCTCTTTAATATCTATTTCAGCCTCGTTCATAATGGCTACTAAATCATCTGTTTTTACACCATCAAAAACTGGTGTGGCAACCTTAATAGCTACATCATCAAAAGATAGTCCAAGACTGTTTAAAATGATTAGTTGATCTAAAACATCGATTTGTTTTGGATCAGTAATCTTTTTATTTTCAATAAAGTCTCTCATTTTACCATATAAACGTTCGGCTACAATATCTGTTAAACCAAATAGCGAAACATATTTTTCATATCCTTGGTTGTTGAATGGAATATTAATTAATTCTTTCTTTCCAATTTCACTAGCTGCATAACCTAAATGCAATTCTAGAATTTGCCCAATATTCATCCGTGAAGGTACCCCTAAAGGGTTTAACATAATATCTAACGGAGTTCCATCGGCCAAGAAAGGCATATCTTGGATAGGAACGACTTTGGAAACAATCCCCTTGTTTCCGTGACGCCCAGCCATTTTATCCCCAACTTGGATTTTACGTTTTTGAACAATATAAATCTTAACAATTTCTAAAACATCGTCAGGTAATTCGTTATTATTTGCCTCTGTAGCTTTGATACGTTTAACAGCTGCAACGATCCCTTCTTGACCATGTTTAACTTTCATAGATGAATCCTTGACACTCTTTGATTTATCGCCAAAAATTGTTTGCAATAATTTATCCTCGGGATTGACATCAATGTTTCCACGTGGTGTTGTTTTTCCTACTAAAACATCACCCTCGTGAACTTCAGCTCCAACAAAAACAATTCCATCTTTGTCTAAAAAACGCTTAGCATGATCTGAAACGTTTGGCATATCACGTGTAATCTCTTCGTCCCCGTTTTTGGTTTTAACACATTGCAATGTTAATTCATCAATATGGATAGAAGTAAAGACATCCATTGAAACTAGACGTTCAGAAATGATGATAGCATCTTCGAAATTATAACCAGATCAAGTTGTATAACCAACAAGAACGTTACGACCTAAAGCTAACTCACCATTTTGCATCGCTGGACCATCGGCAATAGTTTCGTTGGCTGATACTTTTTGGTTTAAAGAAACAATAGGAGTTTGGTTATTACATGTATCTTGGTTTGATTTACGATATTTGATTAATTCGTATGTGTGGTCTGTTTCATTTTCATCTGTAACCACAATTTTTTGCGCATCAACATAGCTAATTGTTCCGCTTGTTTTTGAAATAACAGCCATACCTGAATCGTGCGCAATTTTATATTCTGTCCCTGTACCAACTATTGGCGCATAAGGTTTAATTAAAGGTACTGATTGACGTTGCATGTTTGAACCCATTAAAGCACGAGCACCGTCATCATTTTCGATGAAAGGGATAGCAGAAGCAGCGATAGAGACTACTTGTCGAGGGACGATATCTATATAATCTACTTGTTCAGGCTTGAACAAACCTGTAGAACCACGGTATCGACAAACTACTTGGTCATTTGTAATTCGGTAATTTTCATCTAAATTAACTGCTGATTCAGAAATGATAAAGTTATCATCTTCATGAGCTGTTAAATAAACGTGTTCTTGAGTTACCACACCGTTATTAACTTTAAAATATGGAGCAACAATGAAACCGTTTTCATCAACCTTAGCTAATGAAGCCAATGACATAATCAACCCGATATTCATCCCTTCTGGAGTTTCGATTGGACAAATACGAGAATAATGTGAGTGGTGAACGTCACGAATATCTAAGTTAGGGTCTTCCCGACTAATCCCTCCGGGTCCCATTGCAGAAATACGACGTTTGTTTGTTAATTCAGCCAATGGGTTTTGTTGATCAATAAATTGAATTAGTTGGTGAGAGTTAAAGAAATCTTTGATTAATGTTTGAAATTGCTTTGTATTAACAATTGACTTAACAGTAACTGCACGTTTCTTTTCTTCTTCTAGTTCATTTTTTTCATCTTCGTCCAAATTGGCATTATCTGTATAGTTAGCGATATTAGCATTTGAACCATCAGAAATTGCTAATTTTTCACTGATGAATTTTTCAATACGACTCATACTTGTCGCAACACGTGCACGCAATAATTCATGAATTAATTTTAATCGCTTATTACCTAAGTGATCCACTTCATCAAAATCACCAATATCATAGTTTAAATTGTAAATATAACTACCAACAGCAATTAAATCAGAGATTGTAAGTGTTTCTAAATCGTTGTTAGTTCCCACACCAATAATTCGTGTTGTCTCAGTTCGTTTATCATTATCTTTATAAACGTCAACTGATTCGTAATCTAAATATTGTTTTAATGAAGATTCATGTGCACTTGGCAATAGAGCAATTTTTTTAGATCATTTTAAATTATTTGTTTTTGAAGCTTCTTTAATTAATTCAATATGTTCCTTAGTAATCAATGTGTTTTTTGGAACTAAAACAATATTGTCTTTAGTTAAGATATCTTCGGCAATAACACGCATGAATAAACGATCAGTTAATAATAATTTCTTCTCGAATTTATAACGTCCTGCTGATGAAATGTCATATAAACGTTTGTTGAAGAAATGATGTTGTAAAGCTAATTGATATGAAATTTGACGATTATCAACAAGAGTTCTCAAATACTCTGTATTTTTAATATTAATAGCAAGAGATTCTACAATATCCTTAGCTGCTTTTTCTGAAATAATTTCATCAACTAAAGCCGCTTTTTCTTCGTAAAGTTTTTTATTGTCTTTTTTAAAAGTTGATGTTTCTTCGTTATTGTTATCGTGTAATAAATCATCAATTTTGTTAGAAACTACAAGGTAATCAAAAACCAAAACTTTTAACTTTCCAATTAAAGCTGTATTTGAATTGATTAATTCAGAACGTAATTCTTCTGTTGACTTATGATCATTTCTATCAAGGAATTCGTTGATTTCGCCCATCATTTTGCTAATGGTTTCATCGGCAATATTGCTTTCAAAAACTTCTTTATCATTGTATTTTTCGTTAGCTAATGATTCGACAATTTCTTTTTCGTTACCATAAATATTTAAAATTTCTTTCGTTGTTAAACCGAAAGCTTTCAAAATTGTTGTAATAGAAAAAGTTACAGCATTATCACCTGAAGAATCACGAGCAACAATTTGGACAAACTCTTTATCTTTTGGTAAGAATCCAAGCATTAAAGTACCTTTAGAAGGGAAAATTTCGCAAATTCGACCTTCAAATAAACGTTTACGAGAACCGTTTAATTTAATTGATGATTTGCTTAATACATAAATACCTGGTGAACGAACAATTTGAGAAATTACAAATTTTTCGATACCATTAATAATGAATGTCCCTTGTTCAGTCATTTTTGGAATAGCACCAAGGTAAATGCCTTCTTCATCGCGTTTTTTCGTTTTCTGAACTTTTTTAACTTCTCCAGTTACGTTGTCAACTAATTGTAAATCAATATAAACTGGCGTTTCATATGTTTTGCCTTCGTTTCGACAAGCAGATTCTGATTTAATTGGATCTGTAACCTTTAAATCAACAAACTTTAATGTATATCGACCTTGTGGCGAATTAAGGGGAAAGATATTTGCTACGACCTCTCGTAAATCTTTTTCCATAAAACGTGCAAAAGAATTTACTTGGACCTGCAGTAAGTTCGGCCCTTCGAAGTCTAATTTCGTTTTTGAATAGTCTCGACGGACAGTTTTTCTAGTGATTTGTTTTTCACGATAATTTTGATTCATATTCTAACCTCTTGTGTAAAATGAAAAAGTCTATATAACAAAAACGTTAAATAGACAATATACTTTTAAATTATACTATAAATATAATATAATATGATAAATTATTAAATATTTATGATAAGCAATTCGAACGCATCTTCGCTCTCTTGCAAGATTTCAGCTAATTCTTTTTTAGTTTTTATTGGGTTTTTATTAAAAATTAGGTTAACATCACGTAAAATCAAGTTATTCTTAATGCGTTCAGTAATGTTAAAAATCGTGGTAAATCCAAATTCGTGTTGTGCGATATCTTGGATTGTACGTGCTTCTGTTTGAGATGTATTAACTAAAAGATATTTCGGTTTTTTTGATTTTTGCAAACTAAATTCTAGAACATCTTTTTTTAATTTTCGCTCAATTTCTAAATGGCAAATATCCTTTTGGATGATTTTTGAATTAAAGAAGGTTTTTTCTGTTTCAAAAATAATTTTATTTAACACATTCACTGCGTTCACTGGATCAATTCCAGCTGCTGTTTCACCTGATAGCATGACTGCATTAGCGCGTGCTTTAACTGCGTGATAAACATCGTTTACTTCCGCTCTTGTTGGTAAAATATTCTTTTCTAATGAGTCTAGCATTTGCGTGGCAACAATAACTGGTTTTTTAGCTAAATGACATAAGCGAATAATTTTTTCTTGATAAAAAGGGATGCGTGCATAATTAATTTCTAATCCCAAATCTCCGCGCGCAATCATAATAACGTCAAATTCAGCAATTAAACTATTAATATTATCAATAGCTTCTTGGTTTTCGATTTTAGCAATTAGCCGAATTGATGTGTTCATATTCAACGAGTTAATATAATCATAAACTTGTTGCAATTGAGTTGAATTGGCGATGAATGATAAAGCTAAGAAATCAATCTTATTTTCTATAGCTTTTTTAATATCATATTTGTCTTTATCAGAAAGAAATGGAATGGAATATTTAGTATTAGGGAGATTGATACGTTTGTTTGTTTTTAACTCAAAACTATTAAAAGATTTAACTTTGATGATTCCTGCTTCTTTATCCACTTCGACAGCTTCAAACACTAATTTACCATCATCGACTAAAATTTGAGAACCAACTTTAACATCATCAGCCATACTATATGTGTTTGTTACATCAGATACAGAGAAACCTTTATCATCCCCTACGATTTGTTTTTTGGTGTAAATAGATAATATTTCATTAGCCTTAATAAAAACGTTATTACACATTTGGCCAACACGGATCTCTGGACCTTTTGTATCAAAAATAAACTGCACACTAATTTTCAAACGCTCAGCAATTTCGCGAATTCAATTAGTAATGAATAAATGGTTGTCAATAGTATTATGTGATAAATTTAAACGAAAAATATTAACTCCGCGTAGAATTAAATCAGTAATTTTTTGTTCAGCAACCCGGCGTTCATTAGCAAATTGCTCATCGTTGTATCGGTGTGGATTGTTAATAGAACCAACAATAGCTGGTCCGACTGTAGCAATAATTCTAGTTTTTAAAAACATAAATAATCTCCTTTTCCTTAGTTTTTTGCGATTTATGAGGGGTATAAACTAATTGTTCTTGCAACTCGGCTTGAATTTCAAGAATACGATTATATTTAGCAACACGTTCACTACGGGATAAAGACCCTGTTTTAATCATTTCTGCACCAACACCAATGGCTAAATCTGCAATGAAATCATCTTCAGTTTCGCCAGATCGGTGGGAAATAATAATGCGCATGCCATTTTTTTGGGCTAATTGGATAGTTTCAAGTGTTTCACTAATGCTACCAATTTGGTTTGGTTTAATTAAAATAGCATGGCTAGCCCGTTTATTAATTCCTGATTGCAAATACTTCATGTTTGTTGTATATATATCATCACCCACAACCTGTGCAATTTGTTGTTTTGTTAAATTAATAAAACCGAATCAATCGTTTTCATCAAACGGATCTTCGATAGATATAATAGGATAGGATTTAACTAGGCCAACCAAATGTTCAGTTAATTCCTCTGTATTTAACATATGGTCCTTCTTACCAATGCGTAGTTTATACTGCTTGGTCTGTGAACAATAAAATTCGGAGGCTGCAACATCCAGCGCTAAACCAACGCCCTGATGATATAAAGATTTTTGAAAATGAAATTTTTCAACTAATTGATAATTAGCTTGCTTGATAGCTTGAATAATTAATTCCAAAGCTTGCTTGTCAGTGGATAATTGAGGAGCGAATCCACCTTCATCACCTTTGCTTGTGTGCAATCTATTTTCTTTTAAAAGATTGTGTAATTGATAAAAAATTTCAGCACCAACTTGGATAGCATGCGGAAAATTTTGTGCTCCAACAGGCATGATCATAAACTCTTGAATACTTAAATCATTATCAGCGTGGGCACCACCGTTAATGAAATTCATCATAGGAATAGGTGCATAATAATGCGGGTCTTGATTGTTCATTAAATCTTCTTTAATAAATTGATAAACAGGTTTTTGATAAGCGTGTGCGACTGCTTTCACTAAAGCGGTACTTAAGGCTAAGATAGCATTGGCACCATATTTATTTTTTTGAATATCATCACTTTGAATAAGTAATTTATCAAGTTCATAAAAATTTGCTAACTTTTGATTAATTAATAACGGAGCGAGATGATGATTAATATTATTAATAGCTTTAAGGACGGATTTATTTGCATAATAATTAGGATTATTATCACGTAATTCTAAAGCTTCCTTACTCCCTGTTGAAGCTCCCGATGGAACTTTGGCGTAAACGTATGAGTTATCTGACAACTGAAAACGCACTGCGATGGTTGGGTAACCTCGTGAATCAAGGATCTGGTAGGCTAAGATATTTTTAATGTACATTTTGACCTGCTTATAAATCTAATTCTTGAAAGATGCGTTCTAGATCTGCATCCGGCACAGTAATCATTTGTTTTTTATTTTTTTTAGAACGATCTATATTTAATTTATTGGGATTATATTTGTGTGGTTTTACCGGTTTTTCCTTGATTGGTAAAAGATTAATGAATTGAATAGTTTGGATTAAATAAAAAACAACCATAATAACAAAGAAAATAGTACTAATTGTGTATGTGAAATAAATTAATCCATTTGCATAATAATCGTTGCTAAAATTATATGAACCATTATAGAAAAAGATAGAAGGGTTAATGGTTGTATCGTTGATTTGTTTTAACATACTAGTTGAATCATTAATGATCGGTAAATTATAGTGTTGTATCAAGCCACTAAATAATTGTATTTTTTGACTAGCTGTTAAATTTAAATGATTAACTATAGTTCGTTGATAGTCGTAATAGACTTGATTTAAAAGAGTGCCTATTTTTGGTTGTACAGAACTAACTACAAATAAATAAATTATTACGAGATAAAAAGCGTTAATTAAAATTATAAAAACCAATGTTTGGCGAATTAATTTTAATTTAATGCTTAATCCTAGAAAATAAAAGAACGAAGCATGGAAAAGAAATAAAACAAAGATCATACTGATTCCATTATCACTTAAAATAAGACTATACTCAAAACGTGTATTGTGTTGAAAATCAAAATTAGTTAAAGCTATTTGATAATCGTACATAAATGTAGCGTGATGTTTAATTTGTTCCTGATGTGCCAAAAAATCAAGGCCATTTGGTCTTGAAATACTAGCCACAAAAAAATAACAAAAAGTTAGCAACGAAAGTGTGATAAAGAGAAAAATTGAGACCTGATAATGTTTAATTCATTTATTCATATATTCACCGGTGTTTCTAATTCTTTATTTTATCATTTTTTGGTATATTTTTCAATACTAATAACAATATATACCTTTCTCGGACAATATTATTCAAGTTTGTCAATCATTGATGGTAGCATTTCCTGTGGAATAGTCATATTTCAATAATCAAGGATAGTAGCTGCAATGTGAGCGATAGTAAAATCGGAATTCTTTAGTTTAATATTTGAATCGGTAATAATAAAGGGAACCGGATTTGTTGTGTGGCTTTTGCAAATACAATTGTCTTCATACATAACTTCAGCATTGCCATGATCTGCTGTGATTATCATTGTTTGTTTTTTGGTTTCAACAAAAAAGTTATATAAATCAGCCAAAGTTTTATCTAAAATCTGAATACTTTTAACTGTTGTTAAAAGATCGCCAGTGTGACCTAACAAATCAGCATTAGCGTAATTAATTACAAAAAAATCATAATTAGAATACTCTTTCTTAACGGTTTGTGTTAACAATTCCGCGCTCATACCAGGTGTTTCTAGATAATTTTGAACTTGAGGTGAGGGAATGTGAAAAAAATGTTTATACGGATGTGCTCGTTTTGTTTGACCATCAAAGAAATAAGTTACATGCGCATATTTTTCAGTTTCTGCTATTCTGGCTTGCTGGATTTTATGTTGTTTCAAAACATCATCCAAAATATTTTTTAAAGACGGCTGAGCAAAAAGATATGGTAAATCTGTTTGTTTTAAGTGAGTAAGACTGAAAATATTGATATCTTGGATTTGTCGAGGGTTTTGATATAGAAATTGTTTTTGTGGTTTTAATAAATGAATTAATTGGAGGATACGATCAGCTCTGTAATTAGTTATTATAATGGTTTCATTGGGTTGTAATATTTCATCGCCAAGACTAATAGGATCAACAAATTCATCGCTAATACCCTGAGATTCATGGTTAATTATGAAGGATTTTAAATCTGTTTGTTTTTGTTTAATAAACATAGCATCATAAGCCTTTTGGACACGATCTCAACGCTGATCACGATCCATAGCGAAGTAACGACCACTGATTGACTTAATGCTTACTTTATGTTTTTGTATAAGTTCATTCAGTTCTTGGTAATGATTTTTAAAAACCATCGGTTTTGTATCACGACCATCAATAATTAAGTGTAAAACCACATGTTTGTTTTGTTGAATTAAATAACGAATCAAAAATAGAATATGTTCATGATTTCCATGCACTTGACCGTGTGAATAGATCCCAACTAAATGCACACGCACCCCTTGAATAGCATCTAGTAAATCGTGCCGAAAATTAGGTTGTTTAATTTTTTGATTAATATACATGTTATCAGTATAAATTAAACGACCCGCACCAATTGACATATGACCGTGCTCAGAGTTGCCAAATTGATCGTGCTTCAAACCAACAGGTTCCCCGGAAGCGTGTAATTGTAAAAAAGGGTATTTATTCATTAAGGAATTCAGAAAAGATGGTTTAGCTTGTGAAATGGCATTGGTAGGTGATGGGTTAGTTAAACCATAACCATCCAATATTACTAAAGCAATTTTTTTACGTTTATTCTTCATTTTTATTGACCTTTAAATAATTTAAGATTTCGTTCGTTTTTTGTACATCTAAACTGGCACCACCAATTAGCAAACCATCAACAACTTTGTTAGTTAAGATGCCTTGTGCATTCTGAGCGTTAACACTTCCGCCATAAAAAACAGGAATATTGAAATTAGTACAATTATAAAAATAACCTTTAATTCCTTTTAACATGTAGTCAATGTGTTGGTTTGTAGCAGTATGTGTTCCACCAATAGCAAAGATTGGCTCATAAGCAATCATTAAATTCTTATAATTAGCAAAATTAACTGTTTCTTTAATTTGGTTAATAACATAGACTAAACTTTCTTTTTGATTGTAAACATCCTCATTCTCACCAACACACAAAATAACTTTTAATCCAGCTTTCAATGATTGTTTAACACGTAGATCGACACTTTCTTGGTTCATAAAAGAACGTTGTTCACTATGTCCGATAATCACACCAGGAATGTCTAAGTCCTTTAATTGAGCTACGCTGTTTTGACCTGTGAAAGCGCCGCTTTGGTGCTCTGATATATTTTGAGCAAATAATTGAATGTTTTTTTGGTTAAATTCAGCTTGGTATAGTGCTAGATAAAAATCACTTACACCCAAAATTAAACTAACATCAGCGTGTAGTGATTCGGGGTAGTGAATTCTTTCTAGATAATCCATCAACAAAGCCTTGCTTGTATTCATTTTAAAATTAGCAACTAAGTATTTCATATTTCCTCCTCTGTTTATTTTAATTATACAAGTAGGAATCTTTAGTTTGGCAAAAAATCAGAAAGGAGAGAATCGATCTATAAACAATCTAAGGCGACAAATATAATTTAAGGGTAAAAAAAAGAAGGTTTTCACCCTCTTTTTAAATTCGAAACGATAATTCTATTCTTCGTCTAGTTCATGAATTAAATGATCAGCTAAAGAGTTGTTGTCCGCACAATTTTCGATAATATCGATAACAGCAGCAACTTCACTTGAATCCTTAACGCCGTCTTTAATAAATCATTGTAAAAATTCAAAAGATTCATAGTCGTTAGCTTTTAATGCTACACCAGCAGCTTCTTGCAATTCAACTCGAACTGCCTCTTCATTTTTTAAAACTGCTTGGAAAACATCAAGAACTGTTTTATATTCAGCATCGTTAGCTTTAAAACTAATATCTGATGCTAAAGGGATATCTGCATTTATAAAATAAGCTAACATCTTATCTTTATGAATACCAGTTTTATCAACGCTTAAGTTTTTTAAAAACTCTCCCGCATGTGGCATTTTAAACTTTGAATCAACTAAATAAGCTAATTGAGCGTATTCCAAACCTAATTTAAAATTGACGTTATAATGTTTATTCAAAACATTAATCACTTCTTTTGTTTTAATCATAATTTCAACTCCTTTTTTATCATAAATAAAACATATATATTTTAACAAATGCAAAAATATTTTTTTTATCTATAATATAATTTTCATATGAAGGGTGAGCAAATTAGATGTTTAAATATAAAATTCAAGAAATAATTTCAGCAGCAGAAATTCAAACAGCTGTACAAAAAATTGCGGACTCAATTAACCGTGATTACCATGATATGGAAATTGTCTTGGTTGGTCTATTAAGGGGTTCTGTAATGTTTTTGGCAGATCTGGCAAGACACATTAAAAATGAACACATTACTATTGATTTCATGAGTGTGTCTAGCTACGGCCATGAAATGCAAACGAGCGGAGAAATCAAGATTCTAAAAGATTTAGATGAAAATATTAAAAACAAAAATGTCATCATTGTTGAGGATATCATTGATACGGGCTTTACTTTAGATAAAATTTCTAAAATATTATGATCAAGGGAACCGAAGAGCTTAACAATTGCAACATTGCTAGACAAACCAGAATGTCGAATTAGCCATGTTGATGTTCAATATATTGGTTTTCAGATTCCTGATGAATTTGTAGTGGGATATGGCATTGATTACGCTCAAATGCATCGAGCTCTGCCATATATAGCTAGGGTGGTTAAAAGTGAAAAATAATTATCAAACTTATGTTGTTGTTGGGCTACAATTCGGTGATGAGGGCAAGGGGAAAATTATTGATGTGTTAGCCGAACAAGTTGATTATGTAGTGCGTTATCAAGGTGGTAATAATGCAGGTCATACGGTGGTAGTTAATGGGCAAAAATTTATTTTACACCTACTTCCATCTGGTATTTTAGCGTCTAGTGCAAAATGCTTAATCGGATCTGGTGTTGTGATTGACCCTAACGTTTTATTATCAGAAATAACAGCTTTGGAAGCGCGTGGCATGTCAACAGACCATTTGTTAATTGATATGCGTGCACACATTATTATGCCCTATCATTTACAACTAGATAAACTAAATGAAGAACTTTTACATCATCAAAAAATTGGAACAACACTTAGGGGGATTGGACCATGTTATATTGACAAATACAACCGTGTAGGGATTCGCGCTGTTGACTTAATTGATAAAAATATACTAAGAAAAAAAATCACAACTAATGCAATCCTTAAAAACCCTAATTTGAAAAACTTTAATTATGAATTGATTGATGTGGAAAAATTAGTGAATCAGTATTATGATCTAGGTCAAAAAATCAGTCACCGATTAGTGAATGGTACACAATTAATTAATCAAGAAATTGATCACCAAAAAAAAGTTCTTTTCGAAGGAGCGCAAGCTTTGATGCTAGATATAGACTATGGAACATATCCCTTTGTAACATCATCATCTCCTTCAGCTGGCGGTGTATGTATAGGAGTGGGAATTCCGCCTTATAAATTAAATAAAGTTTTTGGCGTTTTCAAAGCCTATACAACCCGAGTTGGCTCAGGAGTTTTTCCTACTCATTTAAATGATGAAATCGGTCTATACTTACAAGAAAAAGGTCATGAGTATGGAGCTACAACAGGTCGGAAGCGTGATTGTGGTTGACTAGATTTAGTGATGTTAAAACACGCCGTTATGGTTAATGGTGTAACTGACTTAGTCATTACTAAATTAGACATTTTAACAGGAATGAAAAAAATTAAGGTAGCTGTAAAATATATTATTGACAACCAAACATTTGAAACCATTCCACCATTTTATTTAGAAGATAAAAAAATTGAAATTGTGTACGAAGAGTTTGATGGTTGAGATGAGGATATTAGTAAAATGACAACTTATGCTGATTTGCCAAACAATGCAAAGCGTTATTTAGCGTTTATCGAAAAATCTGTGGGTGCTGATATCAGTTTAATTTCGATTGGACCCGATCGAAAACACAACATTTATAAAAAGGTAGATCTAATTTAAAAAAATGAAGACATATAAGAATCCACTCACAGATCGTTATAACACCGAAGAAATGGCTTATTTGTTTAGTGACCACTTTAAATTTAAAACATGACGTCTACTGTGAGTTAGTTTGGCACAAAATCAACGTAATTTAGGATTAAATTTTATTCAGCAAGATCAAGTTGATGCGATGAGAGCCAAAGTTGATGACATTGACTTTGTGATGGCTAATGAATTTGAAAAACAGTTTAAACATGATGTAATGGCACACGTACATACTTTCGGGCGTCAAGTACCTAGTGCTGCTAAAATTATTCACTTAGGGGTGACTAGCGCTTTTGTTCAAGACAATACAAATCTAATTCAAATGAAAGAAGCCTTATTGTTAATTCGTCAGCATTTAGTTGCATTACTCCATGATTTATGCGACTTTGCTTTGCAACACCAAGATTTAGCTACTTTGAGTTTTACACACTTTCAACCTGCTCAATTAACAACGGTTGGCAAACGCGCTTGTTTGTGAGCTCAATCCTTTTTTATGAATTTAGAGCAACTAGATTATCTTACGGATAATCTAGCATTTCGTGGGATTAAAGGGACAACAGGGACTCAAGCCAGTTTTCAAACACTTTTTAACAACGATTATTCTAAGGTTGTGCAATTGGATAAATTAGTTACCAAAGATTTTGGGTTTAAAAAGCGTTTATTAATTACAGGGCAAACCTATGATCGCTTACAAGATACACAAATTTTACAGCTTTTGTCAAACATTGCAACCTCCGCGCATAAGCTTACAAATGATTTTCGTTTATTACAACATTTGAAGGAAATAGAAGAACCTTTCGAAAAAGATCAAATCGGTTCTTCGGCTATGGCTTATAAACGCAATCCAATGCGATGCGAAAGAGTAAGCTCGCTGGCTAAATTTGTTATTTCCTTAGAGGCAAACGGCCCATGAGTAGCTGCTACACAATGATTTGAACGAACATTAGATGACTCAGCGAACAAACGATTAAGTCATCCCCAAGCATTTTTAGCTACAGAAGCTTTTTTGAATATTCTAAGAAACATTATTTCTAATTGTGTTGTATACCCACAAATTATCAAAAGGCACGTGAGAGACGAATTACCTTTTATGATTACTGAAAAAATTTTAATGCAGGCTACAAAAAACGGGGCTAATAGACAAGAGGTTCACGAAATTATTCGTGAAATTAGTATGCAAGAAAGTTATTTAATTAAAAACGAAGGTCAGTCTAATAATTTAATCGTTCATTTATTAAATGACTCACGCCTCAAACTAAACAAACAAGAGTTGGAAGAAGAATTGGACCCGCAACTACACATCGGTTTTTCTGTCGAGCAAACTCAAGAATACGTTCAGCACATTAGAAAGTACATTGGAAAAAAAACTGAAAAGTCAAAAAAAGTCAAAAAATTTACATTATAAAAACCAGCATAGGCTGGTTTTTTTCTTGTGTTTAATAGAAAAACTAAAATTTGATATGACAAACAACATCTGGATGTTTGTTGGTGTAATTTTGGTGTTCTTCTTCTGCTAAAAAATAGTTAGTGATTTTTTCTACTTCTGTTACGATTGGTTTGTCATATTGACCTTGTATTTTAGCAATTTTTTCTCTAATAACTACTAAATCATCATTGATTTCGTAATAAACTCCATTGCGGTATTGAGTACCAAAATCATCGGCCTGATAATTTAAAGCAGTAGGATCAATTACTGCGAAAAAATGATCAAGTAATTCTTTTAAAGAAATTTCACTTTCCTGATAATAAATTTCCAATGTTTCCACTGCATTAGTTAATTGTTTTTTAACCTGCTGATATGTTGGATTATGTACTTGTGAATTAGCATATCCTACAGTTGTAAATATGACTCCCTTGAGTTTTTGAAAATATCCTTGCATACCCCAAAAACATCCTCCAGCTAAATATATACGACGCAAATTAAACAGCCCCCTTTATGAAATTAATGACCTGTGCAACACTATTTGTGTTGTTTATATTACCTGAATTATTAATATTGTTAACCACATCTTGGTCAATAACAATAATTAGGAAACCGATACAAATACTGAAAAGAATTGTTGATGTTACCATATCTAACAGTGTTGCTAAAATCGGTGTAGACATTACAGTCGGATCAACTTTAAATTTAGTAGCAATAATAGGTAGTAACGCCCCTAAAACTTTTGATAAGACAATTGAAATTCACAAGGCTAACGAAGCACCAGCACTTACAATTGTTCCGATAATAATGGGACTTTGTATGGTTGTTAAATAATCCCCACCTTGTTGGATTTCTGGCTTGATAATTAAAAAGAAAATAACTAATCGCACGAAGTTGATGATGGCTAGAACTAGTCCGACAACATTTCCAACTAAAAACTCTTTTCACATAACCTTTGAAAACTCTTTTTTAGTGATTTCACCAATCGATAATGCTCGGATAACTGAAGCTGCTGTTTGGCTGCCTGCATTCCCGCTAGTTCCTGTCATAGCTGGGATAATCGGTACGATAACTAATGATGATAAGCCAGCAGTTCATACTTGACCGATATCTTGGAATTTAGAAATTAAAAAAGAGGTGATTGTTGCTGAAATCAATAAAATGGCTAATCACAGCAAACGTGATTTAAATAAAGTGATTACACTGGTTTTCATGTATGGAAAATCTAATTCTTTCATCCCATACATTTTATAAATATCTTCAGTTGTTTCTTCGTTAATAACTGGCAAAATGTCGTTGTCAGAAATATAACCCAATAACCGATCATTCTGATCAATAACTGCTAGTTGTTCAATTGAATACTTTGAAAAAATTTCAATAACTTGATCAACGGACTCATCACTACGCAAATAGAAAACATCTTCTTGCATGATATCCTTGATATATTGTTGGTTATTAGTTTGGGCAAAAAACAAATCATTAAAACCTACTAAACCTTTTAGTCTACCAAATTCATCGACAACAAAAATGAAATTATTGCGTTCAAAATTATCATATTGTTTTTTAATATCAGCAACAGCTTTTTCAATTGTTCAATTAATATTTAATGAATAAAACTCACTATTAATCAAACTTCCAGCCTCATCCTGATCATATTCTGTCATTTGATTTAATGCTGCACGTTGCTGGGAATCTAACGATAATAAGATTTTTTTTATTTCTTTAGGAAATTGATAAGTTAAATCAACAATATCGTCATTATATAATTCAAATAAAATAATTTTTAATTGCGAAATAGTACTGGATTGAATGACAATCAATTTGGCCGAGTGATTTAAAAATTTAAAAATCTCACCACAGCGATCATCCTTTGCTGTAATTAAACAGAAAATTGTTAACTGTGCATCATTTAAGTGTTCTAAAGCTTGTACGACAAGGTCAATCCGTCGGTTTTTAAGCATTTTCTTTAGAGTATTAACATCTTTTTGTTCGTACGCTTTTTTAATTGTATTTGCAAACAAATTAATATTATCTTTATTGATAGTTTGTTTATCTTTTTTCTTAAACATCATCAGTACCCCTCTCTTGCTATATTGATCTTAATCTATTATAATTGTTTTTATTGCTTGTTAGAAGCTAAACTGTAAAATATTCGTATAAAATAAAAACAAAACAATGCGAAAATTTATTTTTTTATGGTAAAAGAATATTATAATTTTAATAAAGACCTTTTGGGTCTTTTTTAATTGTGTTAACGAAAGTGGGTATGTGAATGAAAAAAGTGATATTAGTCTGTGAAGATTGTTTATCTCGCAATTATCACACTACGCGAAATAAATATGCTCAAGAACGATTAGAATTAAAAAAATACTGCCCTCGTTGCGAACGATCTGTATTACATAAGGAAACAAGATAATGGGCAAAAAAACAAACAAGTTTATCTCTATTCAAGAACGTGAATACGAGATGAACGAGGCATACGAACAAGAAGTCAAAAAACAACGTAAGCAAGATTATATAAACGAAAAAAAAGTTCTTGATCAACAAAAAAAAGTGATTAACCATCAAATGGAAAATCGCAAAAAAAACATTTTAATCATGCAAAAAAATAGCGCAGTTTCTAAGGAATCAATTAATCAATATAGTCAGCAAACAAGTCTATTGATCAAGAAGCTTGTCGAACAGCATTATCAAGATGTGCGAAATTTAAATGCGAAATACGAAAAAAACAATTTCTTAATCGAGCGTTGATTCTACGGTGTTAATAAAGAGTTGCGCAGAACAACATGAGCCAAAAAAACAACAGTAATAATAAGTTTTATCATTATTGTGGTTATTGTTTTAATTTTAATGGGCATCTTCTATGGGATTGATGCTGCATTCATTCGTTTGAGTACAAAATAAAGAGGGATAAAAAAATGGCAAATTATAAATTAAAGGATCATAGTCAAAAATGATTAGATGATTTAAAAATTGATTTAAATCACAACCAACACCAATGATATATTATTACAGTAGTTGGAGGAAATGAACAAAAAGTAGTTGCTGATTTAAAAAATAAAATTAAAGGTTACGGCTTAGCAAGCTTCTTTAGTGACATTAAAATCATTAAACAAAAAATTAAAGAAGTTAAAATTTACGAAAAAGATGACGCTCCTAAAAATATGAAAAACAAACCGGATGTTAAGTGGGAAACAGTCATGATTGATGGAGTTATTAAATATCGTTGTACACGAATTAAAGAACAAAATAAATTCCGGGGATATGTATTTATTAAAGTAGATATGACTCGTCAAGTGTGATATTTAATCAGAAACACACAAATGGTAACTGGTTTAGTCGGATCGTCAGGAAAAAATACAACACCCCATCCAGTTAGTGAAGATGAAATTGTCAAAATGATTCACGAAAACGATCGTGCTTCATCTCAGGTTAAATTGGAAGAAAATAATGAACAACCACAAGTTGATCTTCCTGAGGTTGATGCTAAAGAAGTGACTTTAATCAAAGACCATGAAGACGATGTTGTTTATGACTTTAAACTAAACCAATCAGTACGGATTTTGTCTGATAATTTTTATGATGAAATTGGTACGATTTCAAAAATTGATAATGCTAAGAAAATGGTCGAAGTACAACTTGAGTTTTTCGGCCGTCTCAATACTTTAAATTTATCTTTTAAGGACATTGCTATTTACGACGGAGATGAACCGTTATAATTAAAGCAAGTAATATACTCTAATATAGGAGTTTAATATGCCAAATACAAGACCCAATATTATGGTGAATGATACATCTAATTCACAAGTGGTTGATAGTAACGATAATATTTTGTCACGATTGCAAAAGATAGAAGAAGAGAATGCGCGTTTAAAAATGCAAAACCAACAACTGGCTTTACAATCTGCTTCATCTAATCTAATCACCCCAATTACGCCAATGGATGTAACGCCAGCTGTTTATAATAGTAATACAAACAAGGATATTCACCCAACCGAAGCATTTGTGATAGACATATCACAAAATACAAAAACACCCGATTTTTATGAAAAAGAAAAATATTCTAGCCTTTGCAAATTAACTTTTTGAGTTTTTTTAATCGGTTTAATTTTAGGTGCTATTGCTTATTTTATCTACAAGGTTGTAGAAGAAAAATTTACTCCTTGAATTTTTCTGCCGTTTTTAATGATGTTTGTGGTTTGTTTTTGTATGAGTTTATCTGTTTCTTCTGACTATCGTAATTTTAAGCGTGAAAGTAAAAATCTATCGCAGAGTCTGGATGCATGTAATACATCTAATTTCATCTTAAAAATATATAAAAAGCTTGTCACGGCACCAATTATTATTAATTGAGTTTCGGCATCATTATATTTAGTTTTAGGATTTTGTATTTTATTCACTTTTTTACTGACATATTTAATCAATTTAATTAACAATGGCGCAATTCATTTAAATCAAATATCGTTTGGTGATTTACGGATCATTAAAAATCCGACAAATTTGAATGATGTGATCAATTTAAAAACCCCTTTATATGCAGTTATTAGTTTTGGCACATTGCTATGTTTTGTATTTGTAACTCATTTGATGATGATCACTAGTGCCAAAATTCGACTCGACAGAATAAATGTTTATTATAAAGAACCAATTATTACAAATGACGATGAATTAAAACTAAAACAAAACGCTTTCAAAAAAGGTTTAATAGTTTTTTGTATCCTCCTAGTTATTATTGGGATCATTCTGTTAGTTATCTATTTAATAGCTTTTAAGCACAAAAAGAATCGTTCAATAATTAAAGAAGAGGTATTAAGCCGTGGATAAAATAGTAAATATTATTAAAAAACATAAACTAGAAGTAGCAGAATATGATTTGTATGGCGAATACATTGCTAAAGTTAAACAAACAACTCGCTCGTCAAAAGAAGGGGCAAATTGTTTTTCTCAAAAAAAGAAACCCGCGTTAATTGTCGTGACAGCTATGAATCCTAATCCATCTGGTGAGGGAAAAACAACAACCAGCATTGGCTTAGTGGATTGTTTAAACAAACATAATGTACGCGCTATGGGAGCTCTACGAGAACCTTCTTTAGGCCCAGTCTTTGGTATGAAGGGCACAGGTTCGGGTGGTGGATCTAGTAAATTAGAACCATTTGCAAAAATCAACCTTCATTTCACAGGCGATTTGCATGCAATTGCTACTGCAAATAATTTAATTGTAGCGGTGCTAGAAAATGAAATTTATAATCAATCATCTTTAAATATAGATCCAGCTCAAATTTTAATTAAACGATGCATGGATATGAACGATCGTTCTTTGCGTGAAATTAATTACCAAGTTAAAACAAAACAAATTAATACTGGTTTTAATATTACTGCCGCATGTGATTTAATGGCATTGATTTGTTTGGCTCGTGATAAACAAGATTTCAAAACACAACTAAATGCAACAACTGTGGCTTATACATATGACAATAAACCAGTAACAATCAATGATCTACAAATT
Organism: Ureaplasma zalophigenitalium; assembly: GCF_025780055.1. Classification (GTDB taxonomy): domain Bacteria; phylum Bacillota_I; class Bacilli_A; order Mycoplasmatales; family Mycoplasmoidaceae; genus Ureaplasma; species Ureaplasma zalophigenitalium. The sequence continues at coordinate 110,411 of NZ_JAOXHJ010000001.1, forward strand.
ATTGATAGCCTAATGATTATTTTGCAGGATGCATTATATCCAAACTTGGTGCAAACAGCTGAAAATAATCCGGTACTAGTTCATGGCGGACCATTTGCAAATATTGCTCACGGATGCAGCTCGCTGATTGCTACAAATATGGCTAAAGAACTAGCAGATGTTGTTGTAACCGAATGCGGCTTTGGCGCTGATCTTGGACTAGAAAAATTTATGAACATTAAAAGTCAGTTAGGATCAGTTGATGTTAGTTTAATCGGTCTAGTAATTTCGTTAAAAACTATTCGTCACCACGGTGCATATAAATTTGATAATTCAAACCCCTTAGAAATCATAAAAAACGGATTTAAAAATGTTTTAGCGCATATTAAGCATATTCAAGGCTATAATATAAAATATATGGCTTATATAAATGTGAATGAGGTTACTGATACGCCAGAAGAATTAGCTTTCCTTGAGCAATTGCTTGATGAGCATCAAATTCCCCGCGCTCGTAGTTATGCTTATGCTTACGGTTCGCAAAAATCCCAAGAAATGTTTGAAAAAACAATGGAACAATTAAATAATTCCAAAAATTGCTCGCCAGCATACTTATATGATATTAAAAATGATAGCGTTATTGACAAAATTAATCAGATTATTACACGTGCATACCATGCTAAAAAAGTTATTTTTTCACGAGAAGCGCAAGTGCAAATAGCTGAATTAAAACGTCAGGATTGATTTGTATGCATGGCTAAAAACCCTTATTCACTGACGGATGACCAGACAATTTTAAATGTTCCAGAACCTTTTGATATTCATGTTAGCCATATTGAATTTAACAATTTTGCGAATTTGTTAATTGTCATCACGTCGAAAATTTTTCGGATGCCTGGTTTAAATAAAAATCCGGCCGCTAAAAATTTCATCATTAAATAACATAAAAAAAGAAAGGAATTGAAATGATAAATAATGAAATAAAAGAAAAAAAAGTTTTAAAAAAACTTGAAAAAAATAAAAAAGTTTCTTTAATTGGGTTCGTTTTATTAACGGCGAGTGCAATTGTTGCTTTTTATACGTTTCCAAGTTTATCAACAGCAGGTTGAATTGCAATTATTTTTGCATTTATAACAGCCTTTTGTTGATTCATACCCATCGGTATGGCCGCTGCCGAAATGGCAACCATTAAAGGTTGAACCCATGGAGGATTGTTCACCTGGGTAAGAAATTTAATTGGTCCACGAGCAGGATTTTTAGTTACATGATTACAATTTCAAGTAGCTTTTGGTTTTGTGGCCATGGTCCTATTTATCCTATCATCTTTTTCATTCGGTTTTGCCGGAGGTGCGGGATATAATTACTTTAATACCCTAAAATTAGGGACAACATTAAATCAAGCAAGTAGCATCAATTTGTCTAAAACATTTAATAGTGGATCAGCATATGGTATTGCAATTGCTGTTTTATTTGTGTTGATTATGCTTTCTTTATGAGGGCAAAAACGTGTCCACCAAATGGGTCAAATCGCTTTGGTAATAGGTATTTTATTACCATTCGCAATTGTGCTAGGTTTTTCATTCTATACAATTGCTAATCTAGAAGATCCTTTGTATTACATTGGTAAATCGTTTTTAAAAGAAGGGCACTTATCACCTAATGTAACAGGTTCATCTTACGAGTTGAATAAAACATTTATGTCTTCAACTGTAATGGCATCGTTCATGGCTTTTAGTTTTAGTTTACATGGTGTGGAAGTTTCAGCGATTGCTTCAAACCGTATGAACAACCCTTCTAAACAATATCCGCGTGCAATGGCAATTGTGGTAGCAATTGCTCTAATCTGCATCGTTATTGGATCTATTATGATTTCAATGACTGTACCAACTTCTACATTATCTTTCAACGGTGGATTAGTACAAACAATTATGTTTAACTTGTCGGTTGGAGGAGTAGATGTAAAACTACCAAACGAAACAAACCCGACTCACTTCACAACTTTAGCACATGCTTATGAAGTTGTTGAAAGAGATTATGGTACTGCTGCTGCCAACCAAGTAATGTACCAATATATTTACCACGAATCACTAAATAATGTTTTAACTAATTCAGATTCACAGGCTGCAGCAGGATTGCTAGTTAAATCTACTGAATTAACAGATCCAATCGCAAATCCAAGTCAATTCATCCAAGTTATTGATCGACCAATTGATCATACAGCAATGCGTGGTTTCCAAGCGATTTCTTTCTTCACTGGAATTGGGGTATTGATTGAAGTTTCTGTTTGAATGAGTAATTTATCTACAGGTTTAAACTATGCAATGCGTCAGGCTCATTTTCCAAAATGATCAACATACCAAATTAAAAATGGTTCAGCGTTAACTTTAAGCTTCCTATGATTTATTTTATTGTCAGGAATTTTTGCAGTTTACATGTTTGGTTACAATTCATTATTAGGATATGAAGGTAAAACCATTACTGACATTCTAGCTAACGAAGGGGTTAATGCTGATGGTGAAAAACTAAACTTATCATCTGCACAACTAGATAATATTAAAGATCAATTCCGTGCCATTTACCACTATGACCCAAATCATGCCAAAGCAATTATCTACCACTTCGACTTTAACCACATTTCTAACGAACAAGTGCAAAAAGTCATGGACAACATTGCTAATCTAACAGGTTATCAACCAGTTGCTTCAGGAATTCCTGCATCGGTAACCAACATTGGATTTATTTCAAACGTAGTCTCACAAATTTCAATGTACTACATTGGTTATAATATTTTCTTAATCGGATATATTCGTTTCGTAATCAAAGCAAACTACTTGAAACGTTCTTTCGAAATCAAGCATCGTTGATTGCAAATTCTATTAGCTAGTTTAGCTATTGGTGTTAACTCATTTGCAGTAGTTGCAACATACTTGCCGGCCGCTCCCGAATTATATCCAGGAGCAACAGCGTACCACCTATTCGTCTCAATCGCTTTACCAATGTTCATTTGTACTTTAACATTTGGTTTAATGATGTATTTAATCAATTACATTTGAAACAAGAGACGAGGCGTAAACTTACAAGAAATTCCAAATCTATCGAATGTGGATCAAAACGTTCTTGATTTAATCAAAAACCCACAATTATATGCTAACGATCCTCGTTTTGCTGACAAACAAGCACGTATCGCATTTATGAAACATAAATACGAACAATACTTAACGTTGAAAAATAAAGACGAATTAATACAAGCAAATAAGGAACTAGCTTACCTAAGTCAAGAATTCGAAAGATTATTCCCAATGGAAATTGAAGAATAATTATTAAGTTTTTATGATATAATAATAAATTGTATAAAGAAAGAAGTGGAGTCGAACTCTGCTCACCTGATTTTCGCAAGTGAAAATGGGTATCATGCTTTCAGTCTTATTTAGAATTAATAAATACTATTGTTAATTAAAATACCAAGATTTTCTTTATACATTGAATAAAAAATAGTAGGAGTTTTAATGAATAAAGCACCAGAAACAAGAGATCCTCGCACAAGAGATAATCAAAAACAGCCATTAATTAATGAAAATATTCGTTTCCGTCGAATGATGGTCATTGACGAAAAGGGCAATAATCTTGGCGAAATGGACCGTGATCAAGCATTGCGATTAGCTAGTCAAGCTAACTTAGACTTAGTTTTGATTGCGCGTCGTGAAAACAAACCCGTAGTAAAAATTTTAGATTATGGCAAATTCCGTTATGAACAAAAACGTAAACAGCGGGAAAATCGTAAAAATCAAACAATTACAAAGGTTAAAGAAATCAAAATTAAACCCACAATCGGTGATCACGATTTAAATGTTCGAATTGAAAATGCCAAAAAATGATTAGCAGATAAGGATCATGTTAAATTTGTAATCGTTGCACGTGGCCGTATGGCCTCGAAAATCGATATCATTAACGAAACATACCAAAAGTTTGCTAATGCTTTAGAGGGTATAGGAAACTTTGTTCAAGCAAATAAAAAAATTAATGATATGCGTTATGAAACGCTCATTGAACCTCTGAAAAAATAAAAAGGAAAGATAAACATGGCTAAAATTAAACAAAAAACAAAACGTGCTGTTGCCAAACGATTTAGTATTACTAAAAACGGCAAACTAAAAAGAAAACACGCATACCGTTCACATTTAGCTTTAGGTCGTTCTACGAAAGCAAAACGTCAATTACGTAAAGATACATTAGTACATGCTAGTGATGTTAAACGTTACGTTCAATGCTTATAGGATAAGGAGAATTTTATGAGAGTAAAAGGTGGAAGTGTTACACGTCAAAGACGTAAAGGTTGATTAAAGAAAGCTGAAGGTTCTTGAGGAACTCGTCATACATCTTTTAAAACCGCTAAACAAACAGTGATTCGTGCGAGTCAATATGCTTATAGAGATCGACGAAATAAAAAGCGTGATTTTAGAAAATTATGAATTTCAAGAATCAACGCTGCAGTTCGCGCACTTGGATTTACTTATTCAGCATTTATGAACGCATTGGTAAAAAATAATGTAATTTCAAAAACTGACAATGCTGGATTAAATAGAAAAATGCTTTCTGAATTAGCAATTAATAACCATGAAGCATTTGCTAACTTAGTTAATCAAGTAATGAATAAATAATTAATTATTAAACAAAAAAAGATTGTTCTGCAACAATCTTTTTTATTTATATTAAGAATAAAAAATAAATCCTTGCTATTTAAAAAGGTTTTAGATATAATTATAAAGGTTTTGTTATTGTTAAGATTGCTGATACACCGAAATGAGTTGTCACGTATCAGGTAACTTATTAATAATCAATTCTATGATTCAATTATCATTATCAAATGTGAAAGGAAGACAACAAGTATGAGTCAAGAATTAAACAAGAAAACGAACGTTAAAAAAGAATGACGTATTCGTTTACAATCTTATGATCATAGACTATTAGATGAAACTGTTAAAAAGATCATCGAAATAGCTTCTAAGAAATCAAAGGTAAGAGGACCTATTCCATTACCTACAAAAAAGGAAATTTTTACAATCCTTCGTTCACCACACGTTAATAAGCCAAGTCGTGAACAATTCGAAAGAAGAACACACAAACGTTTATTGATTATTGAAAGTCAAGATGCGAGTACAGGTGCTGAATTAAAACGTCTTAGCATCCCATTCGGTGTTGACGTCAAGATTAAACTTTAATATTATTTGGAGGCTATAAATGAAATCATTATTAGGAACAAAAGTGGGTATGACTCAAGTGTTCAGCGAAGACGGTCAAGCATTTGCTGCGACGGTTGTTTACGTTGAACCAAACGAAGTTTTAGCTGTTCGTACAAAAGCAAACGATGGCTATGACGCAGTTCAAGTGGGATACCACACTGTAAAAGAAAAAGCTTTAAATAAACCTCAATTAGGTTTATTTAACAAATTAAATGTTGAACCAAAAAGATATGTTAAAGAATTACGTGATGTGGCTGGAAATGTAGGCGACAAACTAGATGTTAACACTTTTGCTGCTAACGAATTAGTAAATGTACAAGCAATTACAAAAGGTCATGGATTCACGGGACCAATTAAACGACATAACTATAGTATGGGACCTATGGGTCATGGTGCTGGATATCCACACCGTTACGTTGGTTCGATTGCATGTGGTCGTGGGGGTTCACAAGCACAACGTGTATTTAAGGGTACAAAATTACCTGGACATTATGGTCATGAATTAGTAACAATTAAAAATTTATTAGTTTTAGATGTTCGTCCTGAGGAAAATTTAATTTTAATTAAAGGAGCAATTCCAGGACCCAAAGGTTCATTAATTACAATTAAGTCAGGTACTAAAGAAAACAAAGCAAGCCCAATTGCTATTGTAAATTATTCAAAAACAAATCAAACACAAGCAGAAAAATAGGAGTTAAAAGATGAATAAGATTAAATTACTGTCTGTCGATGGGTCATTATTAGATGCTAACTTTGAAGTAACTGCTGATCTATTTGTTGAAGAAGTTCACAAACAGGCGATGTTTGACGTTGTTCTAAGCGAAAACGCAGCAGAACGTCAAGGGACGCACTCGACATTAACTAAAGGTGAAGTACGGGGTGGTGGTAAAAAACCATGACGTCAAAAACACACCGGCAAGGCTCGTACAGGGTCGACACGTAACCCACATTGAACAGGTGGGGGTGTTGTCTTTGGACCTAAACCGAACCGTAATTATGCTAAGAAAGTAAATCAAAAAGTACGTTTGTTAGCATTCAAATCAGCATTAACTATTAAATTGAACAACCAAGCTTTATATGCATTAGATGCGAACGCTGCTTTAGAAGTTCCATCAACAAAGAAAATGGTTGAATTCATTAATACAGCAAATTTCCAAAATCAAAAAGTTTTAATAGCTTTAAATGATAAAAATGAAAATATTGCTAAATCAAGTGCAAACTTACAAAAAGTTATTGCTAAAAAATGAAATCAAGTATCTGTGCGCGATGTGATGCATGCCAATGTTGTCGTTGTTGCACAAGATATGTTAGCTAAGAAATAATAAAAGTTGGAGGGATAAAATATGGATATTACAACAATCATCTTACAGCCATATCGAACTGAAAAATCTGAAATGTTAAAATTATCAGAAAAAGAAACTTTAACTTTTTTAGTTGATAAACGTGCTAACAAATTCCAAATTCGTGAAGCGTTTGAAGCGATCTTCCGTCAAAAACCTGAATCAATTCATACAATTAACCGTGATTCAGTTAAGACAAGAACTGCTTCTCGTAATCCAGGATTTACAAAAGCGAAAAAAATCGCTTACATTACTTTACCAAAAGGTGTAAAGATTGCAATTTCTAACGAACAAGCTGAAGCTATGAAAAATAATGAAGCTGTCGTAGAAAAACCAACAGTAGAAACAGTTGAATCTACAGCTGTAAAAACTGTAAAAGAAAGTGGCAAAAAAGCTGCAGCAAAAAAATAATATAACAGTCGAAAAGCAAATACTTAAATAAGGAGCAAGCAATTATGGCAGTTAAGCGTATTAAAAATCGCTCAAGTGGTAAAAGACAAACCGTTTTAGTTGATTATAAATCTGTTTTAACAACTAATAAACCAGAGAAGTCTTTACTAGTTAGTTTAAATTCAAAAGCTGGTCGTAATAATCAAGGCAAGATTACGATTAGACATCACGGTGGAGGTCATAAACGTAAATATCGTTTAATTGACTTCAAGCGAGATAAGGACAATATTCCAGCAACTGTGAAATCAATTGAATACGATCCGAACCGTACTTCATTCATTTCATTAGTTGTCTATGCAGATGGTGAAAAACGTTATATCATTGCACCAAAAGGAATCAAAGTTGGTGACAAGATTATTTCAGGAAAAGAAAACATTGACATCTTTATTGGTAATACATTACCTTTAGAATTAATTCCTGAAGGTACAATCGTTCACAACATTGAATTATATCCTTTAGGGGGAGGGCAAGTAGCTCGTAGTGCTGGTGCTGGTGCACAAATCTTAGGGTTTGATGAAACAAACAAATTTGTGTTAGTTAAATTAAACTCAAACGAAGTACGTAAATTCCCTAAAACATGTCGTGCAACAATAGGTTCAGTTTCAAATGATGAACATAACCTGGAAAATTTAGGAAAAGCTGGTCGTTCACGTCACTTAGGTATTAGACCAACAGTTCGTGGTTCAGCTATGAACCCTAACGATCACCCGCATGGTGGGGGGGAAGGACGTTCTCCAATTGGGATGGACGCACCTCGTACACCTTGAGGTAAAAGACATATGGGTGTGAAAACTCGTAATAATAAAAAAGCTTCTACGAACTTGATTGTTCGTCGTCGTAAATAATAGTAGAAAGGAACAAACAGGATGTCTAGAAGTGCAAAAAAAGGTGCTTACGCTGAACCTAGTTTATTAGCAAAAGTACAAAAAGCAAATGCTACAGAATCAAAAAAACCAATTAAAACTTGATCACGTCGTAGTCAAATTTTCCCAGAATTCGTTGGTTTAACTTTCGAAGTACACAACGGAAAAGCTTTTATTAAAGTTTATGTAACTGAAGATATGATTGGACATAAACTGGGAGAATTTGCTCCAACTCGTAATTTCAAAAACCATACTGAAGCTAAACGTTAAGCAAGAAAGGATACTAATATATGACTACTCAAGTAAAACAAAATAATATTCGTATTTCTGCTCGTAAAGCGAAATTGGTAATTGATTTAATTCGTAATAAACCAGTTAACGAAGCGTTACGAATTTTAAATAATACAAACAAGAAGTTTGCCCCTATCGTAGCTAAATTATTAAAATCAGCTATTGCTAATGTGGAGCACAATTCAAAAGATATGGATCCAACGCAACTTTATGTTTACAAAATCGTTGCTAACCAAGGACCAACACTAAAACGTATGCTACCTCGTGCGAAAGGTGCAGCAGACCGTATTAAAAAACGCACAACTCATTTAGTGATTACATTATCAGACGATAAAAATGAAAAAATCACTGAACAACAAGCAATTAAAGAACGTTTAGCGAAACGTAAACAAAATAAAACAGAAACAGCAAGTAAATTGGCACAAGAACCTACAAAAGTGGTTACTGTTGACGAACAAGAATTAGCAAAACGTGAACAACAAGTGTTAAAAGTTGTTGAACCAACAGAAGTTAGTGCAGCAGATAAAGCTAAAGGTATTGAAGCGCCAGTTGTTGAAACAGAAAACATTATTATTTCAATGACAAAGAAAAACGCTCTAGCTTTATTTGAAAACCCAGAAAAAAATGTTGTTTTCTATAAAGTGACACCAACTAACCCAGTTAAACGTGTGATAGTTTATGCAGTGGCACCAGAAAAAAAAGTGTTAGGTGAATTCGATTTAGAAACAATCGATATCGGAGCACCTTCAACAATTTGAAGAAAATACAACAAACAATCTGTTTTAGTTAAAAAAGAATTTGATACTTATTTTGTTGAAAGCAAAAAAGCACATGCTATGATTGCGTCTCGTACATTTAAATATCGTACGCCGAAAAAATTATCAGATTACAACATGAAAAAGGGTCCTAGCGGATTCCAATATTTAAAATAATATAAAGGAGAAAATTATTCATGGGTCAAAAAGTCAATCCAAATGGTTTAAGATTTGGTGTTAATAAACAATGATTATCTCGTTGAGTGCCGATTGATGAAGCGCAAATGGGACAATGATTAATTGAAGATGATAAGATTCGTACTTATATTACTTCAAAATATAAAAACGCAGTAATTGATCATATCGAAATCGAACGTGATCAACAACGTGTTCATGTTTATGTCTATGCTGTTCAGGTCGGGTTATTAATTGGTACAGAAGCTAGTGAAAAGAAACTAATTGAATTAGCAATTAACAAAATCGTAGGCCGTAAAAAAATTGTTTCATTAAAAGTTATCGAAGTACAAACTCCAGAATTACAGGCTGCGATTGTAGCTCGTGAAATTGCGGATGCTATTGAAAATCGTGTGTCATTCAGAATTGCACAAAAATTAGCAATTAAGAAAGTTTTAAAAGCGGGCGCTAAAGGGATTAAAACCAAAGTATCAGGTCGTTTAGGTGGAGTGGAAATGGCGCGTGTGGAAGGTTATAACCACGGATTATTAACTCTACATACATTACGTGCTGACATTGATTATGCTTTAGCAGAAGCTCATACAACTTATGGTATTATTGGTGTTAAAGTATGAATTAACCGAGGCGAGTTATTTACTGATCGTTTAGTTAACAATGTAGAACACGCTGCTAAATTGAATAATAATAAACAATCAAAACCTCGTCGTAATTTCAAACCACGTAATAATAACGAATCAAAACCTCGTGGATCACATAAAAAAGAAAGCCCAAGTGCTTAAAAGGAGATTATTAAATTATGTTACAACCAAAAAGAACAAAATTTCGTAAACCCCACAAAGTAAGTTACGAGGGTAAAGCTAAAGGAAACAAAAAAGTAGATTTTGGTGAATACGGATTAATGGCTTTAAGTGGAGCTTGAATTGATGCACGTCAAATCGAAGCTGCTCGTATTGCCATTTCAAAACGTTTACAAAAAACAGGGAAAATGTGAATTCGCATCTTCCCCCACATGTCATTAACTAAAAAACCGTTAGAAGTGCGTATGGGTTCTGGAAAAGGTTCGCCTGAAAAATGAGTAGCAGTTGTAAAACAAGGAACAGTAATGTTTGAAGTAGCAAATATTCCGGTCCCGTTAATGCGTGAAGCGTTAAGAGCAGCTGGTAATAAACTACCAATTAAAGTAAAAATTGTTAAAAAGGAGTTAAGTCATGAGTAGTGTTGCAAAAGATTTAGCCAAAAAAACATCAGCAGAATTGCAAAAAATCGTAACTGATTTAAAAGCTCGTTTATTAGAGTTGCGTTTCGCTGCTGCTAATGGTGAAAACGAAAAAACGCATAACGTTAAAGAGATTCGTCGTACGATCGCTCGTGCTTTGACAATTTTAACGGAACGTGAAATGACATTAGAACTTCAAGATCAAGGAGTGTTAACTGATGGTAAGAAATAGTCATCGTAAAGTTTTAGAAGGTGTTGTAACATCTGATAAAATGCAAAAAACTGTAACAGTAAGTGTCGAGTCAAAAAGCTTACACCCAATTTATAAGAAATTAGTAATTTCACACAAAAAATACCATGCTCATAACGAAAATGATGATGCAAAAATGGGAGACCGTGTACAAATTACTGAAACTCGTAAATTGAGTGCGACAAAAAACTGAAGAGTTAGCAAAATTCTTGAAAGAGCGCGTTAGTAATATAGGAGGTTATAGTTATGATTCAACATATGTCAAGATTAGAAGTTGCTGATAATACTGGCGCAAAAGTTCTTGGTGTCATCAAAGTATTAGGCGGCTCTAAACGTCGTTATGCATCAGTTGGTGACATTATCATTGGTTCTATTAAAAAAGCAGCTCCAGGTGGAATTGTTTCTAAAGGACAAATGGTTAAAGCAACAATTGTGCGAACGAAAAAAGCAATTCGTCGTCCAAATGGCGCATGATTAAAATTTGATGAAAATGCATGCGTGATTATTAAAGATGATAAAACGCCACGTGGTTCACGGATCTTTGGACCAGTAGCAAGAGAAGTTCGGGACGCGGGTTTTGTAAAAATTGCTTCACTTGCTCCAGAAGTTTTATAGAAAGGAGATACTTACATGAATCGAATTAAAAAAGGAGATAGTGTTATTGTTATCTCTGGAAAACACAAACAAAAAACAGGAATTGTAATTTCAGTTGATCCTAAAAACGAAACTGCGATTGTTGAAGGTGTTAATAAAGTTAAAAAACACCAAAAGAAAGATCAAACACACGAACAAAGTGGAATTTTAGAAAAAGAAGCACCGATTCGTCTTTGCAAACTAGCTGTTCTTGAAACAAAAGGTAAAGACAAAGGTAAGCCAACAAAAATCAGCTTTGAATTTAATAAAGAAAACAAAAAAGTGCGTGTTGCGCGAAAAACACGTTCTGAACTTGAAACAAAAAAATAAGGGGGAGTAATTAATGTCATTTTTAAAAGAATTATACACTAAAACAGTTGTACCTAATTTACAAAAAGAATTTGCTTACTCTTCTGTAATGCAAATCCCAAAGGTTGAAAAAATTATTATTAATGCCGGGATTGGCAACGCTGTTGCTGATGCTAAAAATTTAGAAGCTGCTGCAAATGAATTATTGTTAATTACTGGTCAAAAACCGGTTTTAACAAAAGCGAAAAACTCAATCGCTACATTCAAATTACGTAAAGGACAAGCTATCGGTGCAAAAGTAACTTTACGTGGAGTAAAAATGTGAGCTTTCATGGAAGTTCTATTTAATATCGCTTTACCACGTGTGCGTGACTTCAAAGGGATTTCAAACAAATCATTTGATGGACACGGAAATTATACTTTAGGTATTAAAGAACAAATTATTTTCCCACAAGTGGTTTATGATGATGTGAAATCAGTGCGTGGTTTCGATGTTACATTTGTAACAACAGCTAACACAGACGAAGAAGCTCGTGCTTTATTATTAGGTTTAGGTGCGCCTTTCCAAAAACAAAAAGGAGTTAAATAGTTATGGCTAAAAAATCATTAATTGCAAAACAATTAAAACACCAAAAATTTGAAGTACGTAACTATACACGTTGCTTACGTTGCGGAAGAGTACACGCTGTTATGCGTAAATTTAAAGTATGTCGTTTATGCTTTAGATCATTAGCATATAGTGGATCTATCCCTGGTGTTAAGAAAGCATCTTGATAAGAGGAGGATTTAGAAAATATGTTATACGATCCAATTGCTGAATTAATTACGAAAATCAATAATGGCCGTCGTGCTGTTAAACAAGACGTAATTGTTCCTACTTCAAAATTAAAAACAGCTATTTTAAAACTGTTGGAAGCCGAAGGATACATTAAAGGTTTTGAAAATAAACTTTCATCTGATAAAAAACCAATTACAATTATTAAATTGAAATATAAAAACCAAACTTCTTCTATCAACGGATTTAAACAAATCTCAAAACCAGGTTTAAGAATTTATTCTAAATACCAAGAACTTCCTAAAGTATTAAATGGTTTAGGAGTAGCAATTATATCAACTTCTAAAGGTGTAATTAGCGATAAACAAGCGAGAAAGGAACAAACCGGTGGTGAAGTCATCGCCTATGTTTGATAAGGTATTTCAATATGTCTCGTATAGGAAATAGATTATTACAAGTTCCAAGTACTGTTAGTGTGAATGTTAAAGCAAACGAAGTTATTCTATCAGGAAACAACCAAACTTTAACTGTAGCTTTTCCGAGTGGTATTATTAGTGTAAAATTTGAAAATCAAACACTAAAAGTAACACGTGCAAACGATGAAAAACAATCACGTATGTACCACGGAACGGTTAATGCTAATTTAAATAATGCTATTGTTGGTTTAACAACAGGTTGAAAAAAAGAATTAGATATTAAGGGTGTTGGTTTCAAAGCTAAAGTTGAAGCTAACAAATTAAATTTAGGATTAGGTTTCTCACACCCCATCATTTTGGACATTCCTAAAGATTTAAATATTACTACACCAAGCCCAACTGAAATCTCTATTCAGGGGGCAGATAAAGCAGCTGTCGGAGCGTTCGCTGCCACTATTCGTGGTTATAGACCACCTGAACCATATAAAGGTAAAGGTGTGATGTATAAAAACGAACACATTATCCGTAAAGCTGGTAAAACAGCAGATAAGAAGAAATAGGAGTTTAAGTAAATTATGAAAAGAATTAATTTTAGTCGTAATTATAAGAGAACACTTCGTGCTCGCAGAATTGTGAAAAAAATTCGTGCATTACAACTTTATGAACAACGTCCTGTTTTAGTTGTAAACAAAACTAACGCACATATTTGAGTTCAATTAATTGATTACAACACAAATAAAACCCTAGCTTCATCATCTTCTTTAGCTTTAAAACTAGTTAATGGAAACAAAGAAAATGCAGCCAAAGTTGGAGCAGATATTGCTAAAAAAGCAACCGCATTAAACATTAAAAGTGTTATTTTTAACAAAAACGGTAATGAATTTCACGGTCGAATTAAAGCTTTAGCTGACGCGGCTCGTGAACATGGTTTAGAATTTTAAGAGGAGGAGAGTCATTTATGTTAGATATTAATAACCAAACAACTAATAACGAAGTTATTGAAAACGAAAATGTAGCTGAAAAAGCAACAACAAAAACTCACAAACCTCGTCGTACAAATTTCAAACGTGCTGAGCAAGCAGTAAGTCCGTATGAAGAACGTGTAGTTAACATTAAAAGAATTTCTAAAACAACAAAAGGTGGACGTATGATGCGTTTCAGTGCTTTAGTTGTTATTGGTGATAAAAAAGGTACAGTGGGTTATGGAATGGGGAAATCAAACGAAGTTCCAGATGCAATTAAAAAAGCAATTAAAAATGCTCACAATAACTTAATTAAAGTTAAACAAACAAAGAACGGTTCAGTTTACCACGATGTTTACGGACGTCATGGTGCTTCAAAAGTTATGCTATTACCTGCACCCCAAGGTACAGGGATTATTGCAGGTGGATCTGTGCGGGCTGTTATTGAATTAGCAGGCTTTACAGATATTTATACAAAATCACGTGGTTCAAACACAGCAATGAATGTTATCCGTGCCACAATCGATGGTTTAACAAAACAAATTAAACCAAGCGAAATCGCAAGACTTCGTGATAAAGATGTTAAAGATTTATAGGAGGTTTGATCATGGAATTATCAAATTTACAATATACGCCAAAATCACGTAACCACAAAGAAAAACGTGTAGGACGTGGACATGGTTCAGGTCTTGGTAAAACAAGTGGCCGTGGGCAAGATGGTCAAAAAGCTCGTAAATCAGGGCAAGTTCGTTTAGCTTTTGAAGGGGGACAAACACCTCTTTATCGTCGTACACCAAAAGTTGGTTTCACAAACTATAATTTTAAAAAACATTATAATGTGATTAATTTACACCAATTATCATTGATTACAGATGCGTTAAAAGCTAAAAAAGGATTAAGCGAAGATTTTGTTTATGATTTAACATTCTTTAATAATCACGGGTTAATTAAAAATAGCCAATGACCAATTAAAATTATTGGTAACAACGATGTTATTCAAAATACAAAAATTTATGCTCATGTGTTCTCAAAAGGTGCACGAGCAAGTATTGAAAAAAATCAATCAGAAGCTATCACTTTAGATAAATAATTAATTTATTAATTATTTATTTTTTCAATTTTTAGGAGTTTTTTATGAAAGTAAAAAGTAATAAAAAACAAAGTATCAAACGCTTTTTTGCAATTTTTACAAATAAAAAAGTGTTAGTGGCCATTGCTGTTACTTTGTCGATTTTAATTCTTTTTAGAATTGGATCAATTGTGCCGATGCCCTATATTAAGATTAATGGTAGCTTTAACCAACAAGGTTCATTCTTTGCTATCATGAACCTTTTAGGTGGTGGTGGGTTATCGCAGTTTTCAATTTTTGCGATTGGTATAGGCCCGTATATTACCGCGCAGATTATTATGCAGTTGTTATCTACTGAACTTATCCCACCCTTATTTAAATTAGCTAAATCAGGGGAAAGAGGGCGAAAAAAAATGGAGGTAATAACACGCCTAGTTACCTTACCATTAGCTATTATGCAGGCAGTTGTGATTATTAATTTATTATCACAACGAAGCGAATTCGTAACTATTGTTAATGCTCCATTTGCCATTAATTCACCACTGTTCTATGTTACCTTCATTTTCTTAATGGTCGCAGGAACTTATGTTTCACTATTTCTAGCCGATATTATTTCGAAAAAAGGTGTCGGAAATGGAATCACCCTTCTGATTTTAACCGGAATCATTGCTAATTTATTTAACCAATTTAACGGTGTTTTTAACCGAATGGGTGCTTTAACTCCAGATGTAGCAAAAAAAGTTATTGGTTTTATCTTATATGTAGCTTTTTATTTATTAATTTTATTTGGAGTAACATTTATCAATAGTGCAACACGAAAAGTTCCTATCCAACAAACAGGTCAAGCGTTAATTAGCGATTATGAAAAATTACCTTTTTTACCCATTAAAATCATGACTGCAGGGGTTATGCCTGTTATCTTCGCTTCTTCACTTTTAGCGATCCCCGCACAGGTTAGCGAATTTTTAGATAAGGAAGCTACTGGGTATTACATCATTCAAAACTATTTTATTGTTGATTCATGAACTGGTTTAGGAATTTATGTTATTTTAATTATTCTGTTTACATTCTTTTTCTCATATGTTCAATTAAACCCGCCGCGTATTGCTGAAGATTTAAAAAAATCAGGTCGGTTTATTCCAGGAGTTAAAGTCGGTTTACAAACTGAGAATCATATTAGTAAAGTAATTTTCCGAATTAATTGAACAGGGGCTATTTTGCTAGCAGCGCTCGCAGCCTTGCCACATTTAGTCGCCCTGATTGCTAAAACAATAAACAATAACCAACCTGTGATTGCTTCTTCACACATTTTCGGTGGAACTTCATTAATTATCATGGTCTCAGCGACTTTAGAATTATGAAATGCTATTAAATCAACGGCAACATCGTCGACATATTCATATCAACGTCAAGTCATCGAAAATAACTTACAAACCAATAATGATGCAAGCAAATCGCAAATTTGATAGGAGTATTATGAAATTATTATTTTTAGGCCCCCCAGGTTCTGGTAAAGGATCAATCAGCAGTTTGTTAATTGATCAACATCAATTTGAACATGTTTCTACCGGTAATTTGTTCCGTGCACTTTTCAAACGGAATGATGATTTTGCAAAAGAAGTGCAAAACATTATTGACCAAGGTTTATTAGTGCCAGATGAAATAACAAACAAAATCGCTCATCAAGCCATTGATCCGCTATTAAAAAACCAAGCTAATTTTATTTTAGATGGATGACCACGGACAATTAACCAGGCACACGACTGTAGCGCTTACATGCAGTTAGATCACGTAATTTACTTTGATATTCCCGAGGATGTTCTAATCAAACGAATCACTGGACGCTATTCATGTACAGCTTGTCCAGCAGTTTATAATATATTTTATAACCCTCCAAAAAAAGAATTGATTTGTGATAGCTGTCAACATCCTTTAATGCAACGTG
The DNA here is from genome assembly GCF_025780055.1 of Ureaplasma zalophigenitalium. Classification (GTDB taxonomy): domain Bacteria; phylum Bacillota_I; class Bacilli_A; order Mycoplasmatales; family Mycoplasmoidaceae; genus Ureaplasma; species Ureaplasma zalophigenitalium. The sequence goes on from NZ_JAOXHJ010000001.1 coordinate 127,096, forward strand.
GTGATGATAATAAAACATCTCTAAGCATTCGTATGAAACAATTTAAGGAATTAACTTTACCAATTGTTGAATATTACGAAAAAACAGGCTTATTAGTTCGTGTTAACGCTAATCAACCTTTAGAATTAGTTTATGAAGAGGTCTTAAAAATTATTAAGAAAAAATAAGATATGCAAATTTATATTAAAACCCCCGAAGATATTCAAAATATCAAAGAAGCAATTAACATTTGAAAAAAAGCTAAACAAGCCATTTTAGATAATGTGCGTGTTGGCATTAGCTTATTAGAATTGGATGCGATTGCTAACCAAGCCATTGTCCAAGCGAATGGTGTGAGTGCATTTAAGGATTATCTTGGTTTTAAACATCATATTTGTATTTCAGTGAATGAGTGCGTCATTCATGGAGTCCCAACCAACTACACCTTAAAAAGTGGAGATAAGGTCACATTTGATATGGGTGTCAAATATAATGAACGTTACTGTGATGCGGCGTTCACAGTCATTGTTGACAACGCAAATGTGCAAGCACAAAAAATTTCAGATGTTTGCTTATTAGCAATTTATGAAGCAGTTAAAATGATTAAACCAGGTGTTACGAATTTTGATGTGGCGCGCACCATTAATAAATTCGTTCGCCAGCACGGATATTATCTGTTAGAGGATTTTACTGGGCACGGTTGTGGGGTGCAAATTCACGAAGAACCCGCTATGCCCAATTATGTTAACTATATGCAATTCCGAGAAGAAAAATTAGAAGAGAATATGGTTTTATGCCTAGAACCAATGATCATGACAAAGAGCAAGGAATATTACATTGATCCTCTTGATCAATGAAGTGTTAAAGCTAAAAATAAACTATTAACTGCACACTGAGAACATATGGTATTAGTGACCAAAGACGGGTGTGAAATTCTCACACTAGATGATTAACATAAAAGGAAGTAATATGTCAGACACACAAAAATTAAAAATGATTGGACGCATCACAGAAGTGCTGCAAGGTGGTAATTTTAAGGTTGAACTTGATAACAAGATCATCATTAATGCCCATGTGTCAGGTAAAATGCGAGTACATAAAATCAATATTTTACCGGGCGACATGGTAGATGTCGAATTAAGTCCATACGACTTAACACGAGGTCGTATAATTTACCGTCATAAATAATTAAACATACGAAAGGAACTTTTTATGAAAGTTAGAGCTTCAGTAAAAACGATTTGCAACAAATGCAAAATTGTGAAACGATCAAATATAGTACGTGTGATTTGTGCGAACCCTAAGCACAAACAACGTCAAGGCTAGGAAAGGATTAATATGGCAAGAATTTTAGGAGTAGATATTCCGAATGACAAACGTGTAGTAATTTCATTAACTTACATCTTTGGAATTGGTTTATCAACATCAAAGAAAATTTTAGCGCAAGCTAACATTAGCGAAGATAAACGTGTTAAGGATTTAAGTGAAGAAGAAATCGCTGCAATTCGTAAAACAGCTTTATCATTTGTGGACTATAATGGCGATAAGCTATTATTAGAAGGTGATTTGCGTAAAGAAATCGCAATGAACATTAAGCGATTAATGGAAATTGGATCATACCGAGGTATGCGTCACCGTCGTGGTTTACCAACTCGTGGACAACGTACGCGAACAAATGCACGTACACGTAAGGGACCAAGAAAAACAGTAGCTAACAAAAAAATTGAGTCTAAATAATAAATAAGGAGCAACATAATGGCTAAAAAGAAAAAATTAAGTTTTAGTAACGGGATTGCTCATATCCACACTACTAAAAACAACACGATCATTAGTATAACTGATGAACAAGGGCAAGTAATTTCTTGAGCATCATCAGGTTCAAGTGGTTATAAAGGGGCTAAAAAGAAAACCCCTTTCTCAGCTGGGGTTGCCGCTGAAAATGCAGCAAAAGCAGCAATTGAAATGGGCTTAAAATCGATCGAAGTACATGTTAATGGTACAGGTGCTTCACGTGATACAGCAATTCGTAGTTTAAACGTTGCAGGGTTAACTGTTTCAAAAATAAAGGATGTAACACCTATTCCCCACAACGGTTGCCGTCCGCCTAAAAAACCAAGATAATGCACAATTTATTATCGTTATTAATTCGTTAAGGAGATCACGATGCAAAAATTTTTAAAATATAATATCACTATTCCAACGATAGAACAAGAAGACCAATCCAAAGCACGTGTGATCATTGAACCACTAGAAGTTGGCTATGGACACACATTAGGAAATGCTTTACGTCGGATCTGCTTGTCTTCGATTCCTGGAGCGGCTATGTTTGCAGTGAAATTTGCAAACCACCCACATGAATTCGAAACAATTGTTGGTGTAAAAGAAGATATCACGAACATTATTCTAAATTTAAAATCATTAGCAATCACAATAGATACTAATATGTTTAATGAAGAATATTTTAATAGCTTAATTATTGACAGATGACCGAAGATGGTAATTAACTTCCAAGGTCCTGGAGTAGTGACAGCAAATGACATCATTACACCAGTGGGTTTTGAAATCGTTAACAAGGATTTAGTCATTGCTGAAGTTACAGAAAAAATTAATTTCCAAGTTGATATTTTCGCCAAATTAGGTCGTGGACGTGTAGACTTTACAACAAACAAAGATTGCATTTCTACATTACACATTATCCCTACAGATTCTAATTACTCACCAGTATTACATTATAAATATGATGTTCAAACAGTGAAGGATTCGAAATATTCAAACTCTGAGATCTTAACGATTGATATTGCTACTAATGGAACTATTTCAGGTGCTGATGCTTTAGCGATCAGTGCAAAAATTCTGCAAGAGCATTTAACACCAATCATTAACATTAATGAACGGATTAATGAATTAGTAGTAACTAAAGAAAAAGAACAAGAAGAAAAGAAAACTTCTTCAAGTATCCCAATTGATGATTTGGAATTATCAGTACGTGCTTATAATGCCTTAAAACAAAGCGGGATCAATTCGACAAGTGAACTTATTGAAATGAATAAATGAACACTTGAGAAAATTAAAAATTTAGGTCGTAAATCAGTTCTCGAAATCATTGACAAATTAAAAGAACACGGTCTAGAATTAAAAAACGATTAAGAGGAGATTTTTATGAGTTACATTAATAAACCTGGAAAAACACGATCATGAAGAAAAATGGTTACGCGTCAACAAGTGTCTGATGTAATTAGCCACGGTTCTATTGTGACAACAAAAACCAAAGCTAAAGAAACACAACGTCACGTGGATCACATCATCACTTTAGCAAAGAAAAATACACTTGCTTCACGACGTGCAGCAGCAGCTATTTTATTGCGTACAAACGAACACACTGTAGATGAATTATTAGCAAAACTGTTTAATGAATTAAATCATAAATACAAAGACCGTAATGGTGGTTATACACGTGTTGTTAAATTAGGTTCTCGTTTATCTGATAATACTGAAGAAGCTGTTTTGGCATTAGTATAAGATTGAATAAACATTAAAAAAGCAAGGAAGAAACAATCTAATGATTGAATTCCTTCTTTTTTTATATAATAATATTATGTGTTATGATTATCAAAGGATTCAAATGAAAAAAAGTCAAAAAATTAAACTCCTATTTACAGGTCTTTTAACAACCAGTGCATTAGTTGCGGGAACAGTAGCAGTGGCAAGTTGCCAAAACACAAGTTCATCAAAACGTCTTTATCATTTAGCTAAGAGTGCTAATCCTGAAGATAAGTTTGTCCCGATTTACCATGTCATTGTTTATATTCCTAAAGTTATCGATCCAGTAAGCAAAAAAATTGTCTTATCAAAAAAAGATGTCCAAGAAGCGGTTTTTCAAGTTACAAGTAAAAATCTTCAAACTACCAACGCTAAACCAAATTATTTAAAAAAGGAAATGTTGTTCGATTTGCATCGTGAGAACGAAGATTTTTACCGTGTGTATTTAGATTTGCCCGTGAAAACGAATGTAAGTGTTAATCAAACGTTTAAGGTTACATCTAATTTAAAAGGTTATAAAAATATTATTGAATTTACATTAAATAGGGATGATTTTGATAATGTTGTTGATTTAGATAATTTACGTACTAGTCACGAAAATTTATACCAATTAGAACAGGACTCAATGAATGTTAATGGGGCCGTGAAGCTGTTTAACCAATTCCACAAGTTAATGCAAAAGCACTTTCGCAATTTTGCAACATTACTTCAACCTGATTTCACTTTAAATCAAGAACAAAAAACTTTTTTAAAAAGCTATCAACAAGCATACAAAGCTATACGCGCATTAAAAGGTAAAGAGTATAAAATCGATGGCATTAGCGTTGATTTTAACCAGATGTTATTTACTATTAAAAGTATTTTCACTAGTGATGTTCAATATAAATCATGAATGAAATCTCTGGAAAAGTTTATTAATAAAGTTGAAGCAATGCAGACATCAATCCCTAACTATAAACAATTAAAAACTTTGGTATTACAGGCAAAAACAGATGCATCAGCTAAAAAAACATATAATCAAATCATCGATGAAGTCTACCAAACTTGTCAGATTAACCAACTAAAAGAAGATGATTTATTCAAACAAATGATTACAAAAGCCTTTGTAAAAATTGTTTAGCATATTAGTATAAATAAAAAAGAACCACTATGGTTCTTTTTTATTTATACTAATATGAATTTTAAAAATTAATTGTTGATGGTCTTGATCTACCAAAAGCAAAGTTTTATAATTAGGCTCATCAGTTAAACTAATTTCGCTAATAGCATCAAAAGTGTTGAAATCTTCAATCAGATAAGGTTGAATTAATTTAATTATTTCACCAATAGCATGGTTTGCATAATTATTTTGTAAATTAATAAACTCTTCCTCACTTATTGTTATATTTGTTTGTCGATGTTTTTGTAAGTATGTTGGTAGATAAAGGTGTTTTGCATTTTGATACCCTCTTAAGTAAGTTAAATAATTAATCAACAAATTCTGTTTATTTTTATAAAAAAACGGGGTGAAATTACCATAAAATAATTTTTGGTTATTTTCTTTAATTTCTAGACCGCCCCAATAAATTCCTAAATGATTTCCATCTTGATCGCTAATCAAGGATCCGCTAGCACCAGCGCCTAAATTAAAGTTTCGCAAGCCTACATCATAACTACTATATGTTTTTTTAACTAAATTATGATTTGCATAATATTGGACAGGATTATCTTCCCGGTAGTTTTGTTCATTAGCGTTTAACAAATGAGTTCTAAAATCGCTGATATCATACTCACTAAAAGTTAGATCGGTAAATTGAGTTAAACGTGGATAACCAATGCCTACCACACTTTTGTAGTTTTGTAAATGTGAGAAACTAATACCAGCTGCTTGTTTAAAATTCTGAAATACCCGTAGATTTTCAAAAACACTCTGATCAATCTGCACTCTTAAAACCGCAATATCAGATGCCTTATTGTCATACTTACTCAAGGTTTTATCACCAATAACAAATATCTCGTATTGATTAGAATACTTATTATCTCAACTTCGAAGATTAATGCCATGCAATGTAGATGAGGAATTTTGGATATACTTAGCTTGAGTATCATGTAAACTATCTGTACTTAAATCAGTATTACCTAAAGATAAACTTCAAGACTTAACATCGTCTGATACTTGGGCAATTACGTGGATGTTTGTGGCAATGTAAAATGTTCGTAATTTACTAGTTTCACTATAGGGTTCAAAATCCAAAATAAAACCGGTTCCATATGTATGATCAACAGTTTGCTGGGATTCATTTTTTCGGAAAAAATGTAAGGACAATGTATGGTCGTACCCATTTTTGAATCCGCGGTTGTTATTAAAAACAGCCTGGGTAATAACTTTGTTAGTTCGCTCATATGGTTTTATTCAAAAACAACCAACCATGCTCAAGCTAGTAAAACCAGCCAAACCGACAGCAGCTAGTATGGCGGGTATTCTAAATCTATTTTTTTTGTTGTGCATTAAACCACTTCCTTATTTTTAATTATAAAAATTTTAATAGAAGAAAAAATCTATAAATAAAGATTATTTATTTAATTATATAAATATAGTTTAAAATTATATATGATAGTTAACAAAAAACAAACCAATAAGAAAAAAGTATTGTTTTAATCATCCGATAGCGATTATTAATTTGAAAAGATATTTTATTTTTTTCTTGACAATTTATAAAAAAATAGCTATAATATTATAGTGCTTTTAAGAGCATATGGCTACATAGCTCAGCGGTAGAGCAACCGGCTGTTAACCGGTTGGTCGTAAGTTCGATCCTTACTGTAGCCGCCATGGCCTGTTGGTGAAGCGACTTAACACACACGCCTTTCACGCGTGCATTCACGGGTTTGAATCCCGTACAGGTCACCATTAAAATTAATCAAAACAACATTGTTTGTTTCTGGAGTGCTAGCTCAGTTGGGAGAGCATCTGCCTTACAAGCAGAGGGTCGGGGGTTCGAGCCCCTCGCACTCCACCATGCCGACTTAGCTCAATAGGTAGAGCAACTGACTTGTAATCAGTAGGTTGTGGGTTCGATTCCTATAGTCGGCACCATTAGATTATAAATTCCTATCTATCAACATTGATAGGTAGGAATTTCTGCTCTGTTAGCTCAGTCGGTAGAGCAACTGACTCTTAATCAGTGGGTCGCGGGTTCGAACCCCTCACAGAGCACCATTAATGCGCTTGTGGCGGAATGGCAGACGCGCTAGACTTAGGATCTAGTACTTTGCAGTGTAAGAGTTCAAGTCTCTTCAAGCGCACCATTTAATTTATACCTTGTCGTTGACAAGGTTTTTTTATACATTTAATATTTTTGGTATTCTCTTAAACGATGTATTAAGGTTTCGTTTTGAATAATAAGTAAAAACTAACTTACCATTTAAATATCAAGACAAGTGAACAAATTAGAATATTTGCAGTTTGTTAAAAATCGAAAAGATAATCTTCAAACATTATAGTTTTGTTAAATTAAGTAAAATAGCTCAGTTTTTTTGCATTTTTGTTTATTGAAATAGCAATATATCATTATTTTATTTATAATATAAAAAGAGAAATCAAAAAATGATTTATATCAATACAAGAAGGAAACAAATATATGTCAAAAGTAGAATTAGTAAAAGAATTACGTGCGCGTACGCAAGCTGGTATGTCTGATTGTATTAAGGCTTTAGATAAATCAGGTAATGATATTGAAAAAGCTATCGTTTGATTACGTGAAAATGGAGCAATTAAAGCTGCTAGCAAATTAAATAATGCTGCAACAGACGGTGTTGTATTAACAAAACAAAATGATCATAAAGCAGTGATGATTGAAGTGAATACTCAAACAGACTTTGTAGCTAAAAATGAACAATTTTTAGCTTTAGCTAACCAAATTCTAGAAGTGGCTTTGAATGAAGTTGAAACAAATGATGATTTTGAAAAATTACAAATCAATAACAAGCCGATTGCTGAAGCAGGATTGGAGTTAACAGCTATTATCGGCGAAAAAATCGCCTTTCGTCGTGGAGTGGTTTTAAAAGCTAATGATAACCAAACATTAGGATCATACACACACAACAACAAACGTGTAGGTGCGATTATCTTATTAGACGCTAAAGTGGATACAGAAGTTGCGCGAAACGTTGCAATGCATGCCGCTGCAATGCGCCCAAAATACTTAAACGTTGATGAAGTATCTCCATCATGATTAGCTAATGAAAAAGAAATTATTACGAACCAAGTTCATAATGACCCTGAAACATTAAATAAAATGAGTAAACTAGACGATGCGAAAAAAGCAATGGTTTTAGAAAAAACTGTTGAAGGTCGTTTAAACAAAATTTTAAAAGAAAACTGTTTAGTTGATCAATCATATTTCAAAGAACCAAGTTTAACAATTGGTGGATATTTAAAACAATATAAAACCAATGCTATAGGTTATTTTGCATACGAAGTCGGTGATGGTATGGAAAAGAAACCAGAAATGAGTTTTGCAGACGAAGTTGCAGCTCAAATGAAAAAATAGTCATTAATTAATAAATAGAAAGTTCTGCTTTCTATTTTTTTGAATAATTTATAAATGGAGGAAAACATGCAGAATAAAAAACACATTTTAATTAAAATCTCGGGAGCAGCATTAAAAACAAATGATGATTCAATTCTAGATGTAAATAAAATTAACGATCTAGCTAATCAAATTAAGGTTCTAAAAAAAGATTATATAATTTCAATTGTTGTTGGTGGCGGGAATATTTGACGCGGCAAAATTGCAAAAGATTTAGCCATGGATCGTAGTACAGCTGATAATATGGGTATGCTAGCAACAATGATTAATGGTTTATCTATAGCTAATGTTTTAACGAATCATAATGTTGGATCAGTTGTTTTATCATCAATTGACACACCTGCTTTCCTAACATATGCAAGTACTAATACAATTAATCAAGCAATTAAGAATGATCAAGTAATGATTTTTGTAGGTGGAACCGGTTTTCCTTTTTTTAGCACGGATTCATGTGCGGCCATACGAGCAGCCCAAACAAATTCACAATTGATTTTAATGGGTAAAAATGGTGTTGATGGTGTTTACAGTGCCGACCCTAAAATTAATCCTGATGCAATTTTTTATGAACACCTAACTTACCAGGAAGCTTTGCATAAAAATTTGCAAGTTATGGACCAAACAGCCTTAGCGTTGTGTCAGGAAAATAAAATTGAAACAATTGTTTTTAATATAGACAAAACTGACTCTATTATTAACGTTTTAAAAAATAAGACCAAATATACATTAATTAAATAAAGAGGTAATTTATGGATTTTAAAATTTACGAAATACAAATGAACGAAGAAAAAGAAAGTGTTTTCAAATGAATGCACAACGAGTTTGCTAAATTGCGAACAGGACGTGCAACACCAGCTATTTTAGATGGCATCTTAGTTGATTATTATGGAACACCCACACCTATTAATCAATTAGCTAATATTAGTGTAGTTGATGCACGTTCATTAATGATTAAACCATACGATAAAAATAGTATTAAAGATATCAATACTGCTATAAATGCTGCTAATATTGGAATTAACCCACTAGTAGATGCGGATGTGATTCGTTTGAACTTTCCTGCACCAACAGAAGATTTAAGAAAAGAATTAGCTAAAAAAGCTAAACAAGTTAGTGAAGAAGCGAAAGTTAAAGTACGTAAAATTCGTCAAAATTTACAAGATGAATTCAAAAAAGATGTCACAGCTTTAGAGGATGATAAAAAATTCTTCCAAACAAAATTGGATGAATTAACAAAAAAAGTTAACAAAGAAATAGAAGAATTGCTTGCGAATAAAGAAAAAGACATCTTAACAATTTAAAATATGACTGCTGTTGAACTTCAACCCAACCACCAAGTAAACAAAAAGAGCAAACAAGATTTCAAATCACGCATTTTATGTGGAATCGGTATTCTGATTTTCTTCTTAGTTTTTATTACACTAAATGCTTTTGCTGATTTTAATACCTGATCAATACATAGTTATAGTTGATTTTCTTTTTATGAAAAACTAGGTTTTTTAATTGCAGGAATTGTTTTGTTAAATATTGTTATGAGTTTGTGCGCTTATGAATTTAACAAAACATTTTATAATAATAAAAAAACAACACTAATTATTCACGAGTTGTGAATTTTATTAGTATGTAACACAAGCATTGTGTCAACTGTTTTATTACGTATTTATGACGTTAATTCTGGTGTACGCGATTTTAATGGGATCAAAAATTTTTTCTGGTCAACACAAAATTACTGAGCAATCAACTTTGCTTTATTTTTTATCGTAATAATGATTAATTCTTTAATGCTGATTAAAAACAATAATTTAACTAAAAAACAGAAAATATTAGCGGTTTTAATCGCTGTTATTACTTTCCTGTTCTTTAGCAATATATATTATTTAATTCTTTTACGCAGTTGAATCATTTGAACATTAATTGCAGTATTAGTGATTCTAACTGATACTTTTGCATATGTTGGTGGTAAATTATTTGGTAAAACAAAAATATTTCCGAAAATATCTCCTAAAAAAACTTGAGCGGGTTTTATTACAGGTATAATCGTGGCCAGTTCAGTAGTGTTTTTATTGTGTGTGTTAGTTATTTGAAAAACTAAAATAAGCAATAATAACGAACAAGGTATTAATTTAATCTATAATCATTTTGTTCTAGATTTTTATGGACTGAAGTTTCTATGATCTATGTCAGAAAACACATGATTAGTTTTATTTTTATTGATTATGTGTTTTTGACCATTACTTTCAATAGTTGCTGTCTTTGGCGATCTTTTCTTTAGTTATGTTAAACGTTCGTTAGCTATTAAAGATTTTTCAAACATTCTTAAGGTGCACGGAGGTATTTATGATCGTATTGACGCTTTGATGCTCACTACTATCACCTATACTTTTTTTGCCCTAATTTCTGATTTATTTTAGAATTAATTTATAGATGAGTGGTATTTCATTGATTAATAATTCAACCTTATTATCTTTGAAATCAAAGTCTTGTAATGTTAGCAAAACCTGATTGTTTTTTAAAAATTTATACTTATATGCACTGACATACAAACTTCCTTGATGTTTATATGTCAGTGTTTTTTTCTTTTTAAGTAATTGAAAAATCGTTTTAGAAACAATGAGGCGCTGATTGTTAGGATTAATCAGACAAGTAATATATTTATTCGTTTTTAATCCACAAACTAAACCGGTAATTAAACATAGCAAAATAATTAAACCAATGATTAAACACTTTTTTCAATGTTTAAAAGTCAAGGTTTATCACTTCCTCAAAAAAAGGTTTCATTTGTGTATCGTGGCTAACACAGATCACTAGATTATATGTTTGTAGTAGAGGCATAAAGGATTGCAATATAAAAGACTTAATTTCTAAACTAACATTAGCCAACGCTTCATCCAAAAGAATTAATGCATGGCGTTTTTGTAAAAGTCGTAAAAAGTTAATAATTTGTCTTTGTCCCGTTGATCATAACTGCTCATCGTGCATATTCATCAATGTATTAATTTGAGCCATTCCTAATAATTGTACTAACCGATTGTCTTTATTAACTTCTTGATCCGTTAATAAATCGTGTCAATTCAACGGGAAAATTAAAGCATCCCCTGGCAAATAAATAATTTTTCCTTGTAGATAATGACTGGCTAAATGCTCGCGGGGAAGATTATTAAATAAAACACCTTGCCCGTCGAGGATTTGCTTGAGTAGCGTTGTTTTACCACAACCGTTGCGACCAGTTATTAAAGTATGTTTACTAATTGATATTTTTTGTTTTGATAAATATACACTTTTGATTTGATCAATTAGAAATCCATAGGTACTCTGCTGATTATTTACTTCTATGATTTTATATAACGTTTCATATGCATATTTATAATTAGGAATTAACATAAAATAGTGAAATATTTTTTGGTAATTTTGATTTATATTTTGATGTAAAAAAATAATATACATCAAACTGCTGATATTAACGTTTTGTTGTTTATAAATTACTAGTATACTGGTTATTAAAACTAAAAATAGATATCCGTAATCTTGCGTAACACTTGCTAAAAAACCAACAATCGATTGCTTAGTTAGCAATTTTTTTTGACTTTTGACACTTAACTCATTTTGCTGTATTAAATGGCGCAGGTAGTAAGTCATTTTACCTGTATCAGATTCTTTTTGGATGAACTTAATTAACTTTTGCGTAGCTAGGAGTTTATTGTGGTTGTTTTTTATAATTGTTAATTGATGATGTTTGTTAACACGATACCCCCAAAGATTAATTAACACACTTAAAATTCCAATAATTAATGAAATAGCAAACAATTGAGTATTGTATTTAAACATCAAAATATTAACTATCATAGCAAAAATCAAAGCACTAATAAAACTTGCTAATGCATTAATTTTGAAGTTGATAACAGTCTGAATATGCTCCTCTAATCCCAATAGTTCGCCCAAATTTGTTTTATTAAAAAATCATTGTTGTTTATTTGTTAGTCGTTTTAATGTAAAATATAGAATATATAGAGTTATTTCTTCAGATTTTTTATGAATGATGATTTGGACGAGTTTTTGACGCACCTGATTCGTTAAAAAAATAAAACTAAAAAGCACTGTCAACATAACCACATTTCTAGTTTCTTGTTCTGCGATTCCTCAATCAATTATATAAGTAACAAATTTGCTGCTAAGAATTGAAAAAACTATTCCAAGACCTTCAAGAAAAATTAAAAAAATAATTAATTGTCAAGCAAAAATTTTTGAATCATTAAAAAGTGGTTTTAAACGAAATTTTGGTGGCTGCGTGTTATTTTTATTAAATAATACAGCTACATTCAAAAAGTGCTTTTGTAAATTTGAAAAGTCTGTTTCACGATAACCATCTTGTGGGTCATAAATAGCTACCTTCTGGCGACTATGTAGTTGAGCAACTATAAAATGGTTTTGCCCCTCGTTTTTAACTAGCAAGACAATATATTCTCCAGTATGCTTGTCTAATAATTCATCAAGGTTGCATCTATAGGATTCAGCAGTTAAGCTAAAATCTGCGGCTAGTCGTTCGAATTCATTTAAATTCATCCCCTCTTCAGAAAGAAATGCTTTTTCAAGAACATTGATTTTACTTATTTTTTGTTGATACAAATGATTGAACATCATAGTGATAACGCAAACACCGCATTCATTCTTATTTGTTTGTTGAATAACTCGCATTTAACTCATCTCCTTTATTTTAATAACCGGAGAGAATGTTATTTTTACTTATAAAAATTTATTTATATTACTTAATGAGGTAGAAAATATGGCAAAAATTAAATTACTAGCACTTGGTGGACAAGATGAAAAAGGGAAAAATTGTTTCGTTTTAGATATTGATAACGAAATTTTTATTTTTAATGCAGGAGCAAAATTACCTGATAATAACATGTATGGAGTAAACAATATTGTTGCTGACTATAGTTATTTGCAAAAAAATGTGAAACGAATTAGAGGTGTCTTTATTGCTACGCCAGTTTACAATAATTTAATGGGGTTAAAACTTTTATTGGCACAAACAGATTATAATCTACCAATTTATACATCTCCTATTGGAGCTATTGTCATTGAAAAAATGTTCGAAACGAAAATGAACAATAAACTTGTCAAACCCAACATTATACAAGTCAAAACATTTGAAGATCTAAAAGTTGGTAACTTAACAATTAATGCTTTTAAAGTTACTAATTCAATTCCTAATTCACTCGCTTTTGTTTTAAAAACAAAAGATGGCAACATTGTTTATGTCGATGATTTTATCATTTCAAACGATAAAAATAAAACGTTTGAATCGCAAGTAATCAATGCTCATCAAATTTTGCGTAACAACACTTTAGCAGTTATTATGGGTATGAATAATGCAGGCAAGAAGGGTTTAACAGCACCGCACCACCGCAACAAAGGATTTTATGAAGATGTTTTATCAAAAACAGAAAATAGAATGTTTGTCGGTTGTTATGCCCATGATGTTTACACTATTTTTAGCCTAGCAACTTTAGCTAAACAAACTAATCGTCCATTTATTATTTATTCTCAAACATTCATTAATGTTTTTAATGGAATTATTCGACAACGTTTATACTCACCAAAAAATTTGATTTCTCTACCAATTAGTGAAATCAACAAGAATGACAATGCAATTGTTGTTATTATTGAGAACCAAGATAATCTATTCGCTCGTTTAAATAAAATTTTAGATGATGAAGATAAAATAGTACATTTAAATGAGAAGGATAGTTTAGTTTTAGGTGTAGGAATTACTCCGGGATATGAGTCATTAGCAGCTGATTTATCAGATCGTGTTCACAAATTAAATATTCCTTATTTCACACTACCTAAAACAGTTTTACCAATGCAAGCCTGCGATGAAGATATTAAGCATTTTGTAAATGTTATGAACCCAAAATACGTTGTTCCCATTGGGGGTTTATACAAAACAGAAATGAAATTTGTAGAAACTTTAAAAACGACAAAGGTTTTGCCTGATAATATTATTAGTTTAGATAATGGACAAATTAAATCAATTGTTGATAAAAATTTAGAAAAAGAAGTCGAGACAATTCATTTAGTTGAAAAAATGATTTCTAATTTCAATACCCTAGATGTAGGAGAAGGAATCTTGTATGAGCGTCGACAAATGGGGGAAAACGGTATAATTATTTTAACAATGGCTTTTGATAAAAAACACCAACGTTTAATTGATTTTATTGATTTTAAATACTTCGGAGTAATCAATAAAAATAAATCAACAAACGAAGTTGTTAAAGAAATTGAAGAAACTTTTAAAGCATCTTTAGCGGAATGTATTGTTTATGACAAACAGAAACGTTTGAATATGAAAGAAACGAAAAACAATACTCGTCGCCAGTTAGCGAAATTGTTTGAGAAGAAATTTAATAAACGCCCTCTTGTTTTACCAACGATTATTGATTATTACGAGGCTTAGTTATGAACCAAACTAACACTGTGGAAACTACTCACAAAAAAACGACTAAAAAAATGCGTAAACAAAAAAAACAGTTGCATTTAAAATGACGTATTCTGATTTATGTTAGCTTATTACTTTTGTTGTTAATGACGATTGTTAAAGTGCCATACTTTACATCCGTTATTGATTATGTTATCGAATATTTCTTTGGGTTTAGTAGATACTTAATTTACTTTATTCTACTTTTATTAGCGCTGTTTTGGTGGTCCAAAAAACTGCGCTGTAAAATATTCAACCGATTTACAATTTGATTTTATGTTTTAAGTCCGATTCTTCTAAGCATATTTTTAGGATATATATCTAATTTAGTTTTAAAACAAACTGATTATATTTTTCTAGATGGTAGCTATACACAGATTTTTACAAATTTGTGAAAAGTTAATTTTATAGTTGCTATATCGCACACCCAATACTACTTTTCATTGTTTGATTTTGCTTTTGGGGGTGTATCTGGTTTCATTAATCTAGATTTATACACTCAATACGTAGTCATTTTCATGGTAGTTTTACTAAGTTTTATATTAAGTATTTTATTAATTATCTTTATTTTATATTCTGTGCGCAATAAGCGTTGATTTTACAATGCTAAATTACGAATGATTAATAAATTAATTAAAAACGTTAATAAAGAATACAAAAAAGAATTTGAATTAGTAGACCACAGTGTTAATGTGAGCGAAAACGCTGAAACACAAGAACCTGTTAACGAACAACCTGATATTAATATTCAAGAGACTCGAGAGACAACACCTTTAGTTGCTCCTGTAGTAACAGCAGATAATAATTATTCTGACGAAACGAGAAATAAGGAAGTAGATGAACAACCTGTTAATCACACTTCAACAAGAACAGGTACACCGAGTGTAATGGATACACACCCAAAATTAACACAACAAAACCAAATGTCAACGAGCTGGAAATCTGGACAAACAATCAATATACCCCAAGCATTTGATATAGGTGTCACTAAAGCAGCTGACCACCAAGAAGATTTACTAACACCGAAATTAGCAGACTCAACCGCTGTTAAATCCGTGAATCACTCATCCGAAAAAACTCTTACCAACCAAACACCAAGTACTTTTAAGCGTACGCAAAAATTCACCTTATCAATGAATGATATTTTTGAAGAACAAAAGAAATTGCAGGATGAAAAAGTGGTTTTTGATGGTGAACAAGATTATTATCATGAACTAAATAATATGATTAACAAAATTGACTTCCGTTTTAATCAGTATGCAAAAGCGAATGGCATTGAAGTAAAAATAATTACAAAACGCACATACTTTTCTATGGCAGAAGTGGTTTACTCATTAAAAAATATTGATATCCCAACATTTATTTCGCAACATAATTTAGAATTAATCCAAATTTTAACCGCTCAAGAAACAGATTTACGTGTTAATTTATATCAGCAAAACAAAGATTTAGCCCTTCAAGTGTCTAGCACTAAATTAACGAGTTCTTTTAGTTTAAAAAATGAAATTAAATTATTAGATGAACAGGAATGAGAAAATTTCAATTTAATCTACGGGAAGGACCACGAAAGAGAAGTGGTCTGATCAAACCAACTAGATGGCAATTTAATTGTTTATGGTTCAGCAAAGGGTTCTGGCCGTGCAATGTTATTATCCAATATAATAATGGGCTGTCTATTAACGCATAAATCCTCTGAGATTGAGTTGTATTTATTTGATGCAAAAACTAAATTAACTAAAACTTTTACCAATTTAATACATACGCGCAAAATTACAGATACGTCAGATCCGGCCGAGGTTATTGAGGATTTACGTAGTTTACAGTTAAAATTCAATGACATTAAAAAAACAATGCAAAACAAGGGTGTTGATAATTTATTCGAACTGAACCATATGTCACAACAAGCTTACAAAATGAGCCTAATTGTTTTCAGTGAATTTGCTCACATTTTAGATAGTCCCTATAAAGAAAAATTTATTGTTTTATTACAAAATTTAATCGCATTAGCACCAAGTATCGGTTGTTTAATCGTCTTGGGTACAGAAATAGTTAACGAACAAACAAGCGCTTTTAAAGGTATGTTTGAAAATATTGCCATTTTAAAATTAAACAACGAGTATGAATCAACGCTAATTTCTCCTCATAATTGACTACATAATTTATATGGATCAGGTGATTTGGTTCTAATGAAGGCAAACACAATCGAATTATTACGTCTGCAAATAGCAAAAATTACAAACGAGGAAATTAGTTCATTGCTCCAAAAATTATCAGTAGATAATTAATTAAAAACAAAAAACACACATCCTTTATATAAACAGGATGTGGATGTATTAAAATAAATATAACCATTTATATTTTAAGGAAAGAGATAATATGACATTTAATAAAAAAGAAAATTTCATTTATGAGTTAAAAGCGGTATGTGAAAAACACAATATTGCAGGATTTGAAAGTAATACAAAATTACACGAGGTGTTCGGTAATGTTTATGAAAAAAACCACCACATTGTTTTAAATAAGGATTTTGATACTAATGAATTATGACGTGCTTTAGTTAAATTCTTATCAAAAGCAGCTAAACCAGTTTCTGTTGATTTAGATTCATTTTTAGCATTAGTTGATGAAGATCAACATGAATCAGTAATTGGTATTGTTGTTGCTGCATTAGAATACGTAGAAGTAACGCCATATTCTGAAAAAACAAAACAAACGCCAAAGAACATTCATAATTTAGTATTTGACGCTAAATTACAAAAATTAATTGACAAACACCTTGTGATTGCTCAAGCACAATCATTTGCGCGTATGTTACAAGATACACCATCAAACAAAATGTCTCCAGGAGATTTTGAAAAGGCTATTCGTGCTAAATTCGCCGATTTAAAAAACGTGAAAATTAGTGTTTTAGACCGTAATGATTTACAAACGAAAGGGTTTGGTTGTCACTATGGTGTTGGTAAGGCTGCTGTTTCAGAAAATTACCAACCTCGTTTATTAGTTTTAGAATATAACACTAAACCAACAAACCAAAAATATGCTTTTGTTGGTAAAGGGGTATGTTTTGATACAGGGGGGAATAACATTAAAACTGGTTCACACATGCGTTGAATGAAGTTCGATATGTCAGGTGCAGCAATTGTTGCCTCAACATTATTCGCTCTAGCGAAAAATAACGAAGAAGTAAATGTAGTTATGCTATGCCCATTAGTATTTAATTTAGCAGGGATTGAGGCTCAAAGACCAGATGATGTTGTTACAGCTTATAATGGTAAAACAGTAGAAATTGACAATACTGACGCTGAAGGACGTCTAATCCTATGTGATGCTCTAACTTATGCAGCTAAAGACATGAAGGCAGATAAATTAATTGATATTGCAACACTAACAGGAGCAATGATTTATGCATTAGGTGAAACTTATTCAGGAGTTTGAACTACAACTGACTGCTTATGAAGAGCTTCAGAAGCAGCTGCTAAGTTTGCTGGTGAATTAGTGTGACGATTGCCTTTCCACTATGATTTTAAGGATTTATTGAAATCTAATGTAGCTGATATCGCTAACTCAGTAAGCGATCCACGTGGAGGATCTTCACGAGCTGCGGCATACTTAAAAGAATTTACTGAAGACAAACCTTATGCACACTTTGATGTAGCGATTACAGCAGATGTTGGACACCAAGGAACAGGTGTTATGTTAAGAACATTCTACAAAATGGCTATCGACCAAAAATAATTAATATTTAGAGACAAAAAAACCAAGATTTAAATCTTGGTTTTTTATTTTAATGGCAGGGGTAGTAGGACTCGAACCCACAACACACGGATTTGAAGTCCGTAGTTCTACCAATTGAACTATACCCCTAAGAATACTTTAATATTATAACATTAAAAAATAAAAAAAGAAACACTAGACGTGTTTCTCAAAAGTTTTAATTAAATCTCCCAGAGTTTGAATACTGACTAACTCTTCATCACTAAGGCGAACATTTAAAGCATCTTCAATATCAACAATTAAATCCATAGCGGCTAATGAATCAATCCCTAAAGTTTTTAAATTAGCCTCCTCATTCACTAATTGATTTAAATTAATCTTTTTTTGCTGAGCAATTTTACTAATAGTTTGACGAACGTCCATATGGTACCTCTCTTATTGTTCTAGATAAAAACTTAATTGATCATAAAATTGTTTCTTAATACCAACATCTGGTGTATTAATTTGTCAATTAACAAGCACAATTAATCGTTTATCAATTATTTTATATTTTACACTATATTCTAAATAGTTTCATACTCTCTTGAATTGATCAAAGGTAAGAATAGCCTTAAGGAAGATGTTTTTTAATTGTTCTTTGATTGCTGTTTCCTCAAAATTTATCTTGTTCCCAGGTTCATTAAAATACTTTCTAAAATCAATTAATTCATAAAAATCATTCATTTTTTCAAGGACAGGTTTTAAATTAAAACGCGTTAATTGGATTTGCTCAACCTCGATTAAATCAGGTGCATCCTCTTTTTTTATTTGTTTGTTATTAGGGTTACTATTTGGCACATCTTGATTATTGATAGTTTCTTGATTATTATGTTTGTGGGGTTTATTTTGCTTAACATTTTTGTCATGCAAACCTTTATTTTCTTGCTCTTTTTCTTCAATACTAAGTTTTTGATCAGAATGACTTTGTTTATTAGTTGATGTATTAATCTGTTTTTGTGAATCAACGCTTTGGCCAGTATCTTCTGGCGAATGAACAGTCGAATCAACTTCTATTTGCAAATCAGCATTATTATCTTGATGTTTTGATGTATTAGTATTCTTATCTACCTGCTCTAGATTAGTATTCATTTCATCTAATGGTTTTAATGAATTATTAACTTTGTTTTTATCCTCATGTGGATTATGGTTTAGATCTGTAACTTCGAAGTTATGCGTTGTTTCGTTTAGGATTTCTGATGAATTAATTGCTTCATTTTTCTGTTTTAGAGCATTTTCTGTTTTATCCTGATGCTTTTGCGTATGATTTTGATCGATGTGCTCTTGCAAATCAGTCGATGTATTAGAAGGTTTGGTTTCTCGAACATGGATGTTTGCTGATTTATGATGATCGACAATAACAACTTCTTTTTTGATAGGCTGAATTTTATTATCTTTACCTAAGAGCTCCTTGTTATTATTGATTGTAAAAGCGCTATTTATTTGATCTTGCGTTTTTTGTATAGGTTGTAATATCTGCTTATCTGTAGGTAATGAAGTATCAATATTGTTTTTTTGGTTTTTAACACCTAAACTAATTCCGATACCAACTGCTGCGCCAATAATAGCTAATCCAAGACACGTGAATAAGATCACCTTAGTACGAGGTGTTTTAAAAAACTGTTTAAATTTGTTTAAAACCGTCATAATTGTTTATTTCCAAACTACTAACTTTAATTAATGGGCGCAAGTTATTTATAAAGTCATTTTTAAATTCTAGGGTTGTTCTTGCGTAATAGATGCTAGGACTCAAAAAATTACTTTTAATCTTTATTTTTAAAATAACCGTTTGCCTTTTAGGTAATCAAATACCTTTAAAACCTTTCGAATCATCAATTGTTAACTGATCCTTTAAAAAATCATATTTAAAAAGTGAATGAGGCTGAATGTTAAAAAATGATTTTTCAACATCATAGTATTTTCTTATATTTTCAACTTTTTCCTCTCATTCCAAATGTTTTATTTCGTTTGATAATGATTTATATTCTAGACTATACTTGATTGAGTAAATGTCTCCGTTTTCTAAATACACTTTTTCATCAACCTTAAGGGGCTTTATATTTTGTGCGCGTTGTGCTTTGTCATAGATATAATTAGCATAAGTTTGTAAAGTAAAAATACAAGGACTATGAAATGTTCCCAGATCTAGGTCACTATTTAAATTAAAAGCATTAGCATAATAATAATTATGGTCATATAGGCGTTGTCAGACTAAAGATCGACGCAAGTAATCTCGTGATATTTCATAATCAATTTGATCATGTAATTGAGTATCATCAGTTACTTTTAAATTTAATTTAAATTGAATTAATTGTTTTAAAATTTCCTTAGTGGACAACCCCGATTCATTTATATTAACCCGAACAGACGCTATATACACGTGTTGTTTTAAAATGGTATGAGCAAAACGTAAATCTTCGACTCTACTTTCTTTTAAAGCAATATTTCTAAAAGAACCAATTGATGAATCGATATCTAGATAGAAATAATTTGTAGGTAAATGAAAATTTCCAACAATATTAATCTTAAATTGCATTGTTAAAACATCTTTAATTAACTCATTCTTAACATCATATTGGTTAATATAGATACCAAAAGGACGTCCTTCGAAATGATCTCGTAGTTCTATTGGTTTATTAAAATCACGAATATAGTAAGGTTTTTGACTGTTACTGCGACCTTGATAACCCTTTTTATTATTGTATTTATATCACATAACATAATCCTGACTAGTGTTTACAATCATTATTTACACCCTCCTTTCATCAACTTCAAAACAAACTCATGAGAATTTGCCTATGTCAGACACATTTTTGTCACCACGCTTGCAAACAGTGGATTAGAATTGTTCAGCAACAGAGTGTAGAAAACAAATTCTTTCTAAAAAAATCTTGAATAATGTTAAATTTATTAATAAAAATCACCTCAATAAACTAATCGGTTGATTTTTGATTTTTACTAAAATAATTTTCTTTAACCTTTTTTAAGCGCATTATTTTATAATATATAAAGTATTTTAAGCACCTGTAGCTCAGTAGGATAGAGCATACGCCTTCTAAGCGTACGGTCAGGGGTTCGAATCCCTTCAGGTGCGCCATTTAAAAAACTAATCTGCAAAAGCAGATTTTTTTATTATAATTAATAAGTATGCACCCATAGTTCAATGGATAGAGCGTATGTCTTCGGAACATAATGTTAGGGGTTCGAGTCCCTTTGGGTGCGCCATTAAAATATAATAGACCTTGGGTCTATTTTTTATTACTTTTGGTGTGTTTATTTTAATTGCGCACTATATAATATAATTAATGCGCTTAAAGGAAATTTATGAAAATTAATTACGATAAAGAATACCCATTAGCAAAGAGAAAACAACGTTTTAAAGCCGCAACACTTGATTTCTTATTAGTGTTCGTTCTTTCGATCGTTTGTTCATTTTTAGTTTTTATTAATTCTGAATTTAAAATCAAGGATTTGTTTGTTTCGCAAAGTAACACCACTTTAGATAATGTTATGAGCAAACCTGCATTAGAGCCGTGACGAGTTTTCGTAATGGCAACAATAGCTTTTTTTATCTACTTTATCTATTTTATTTTTATTCCAACATTCAACAAATCAGCAACATTGTTCCGCAAAGTCTTTAAAATACATACAATTTCACTTTATAAGCAAAACCATCGCGGAGTTATGTTTTCAGCATTACTTAGACAATCATTAATTATATGATTTTTATTTATGATCATTGCCATGTTGGTAGCTGCTTTTTGTTTTGCTTATGACATTAATGATAAGTATCAACGATTTCAATATTTATTATTTATTAGGGGAGCGATGTCTTTACAAATCCCTAATGAGGCTGACACAAACACTGAAATTATGGCTTATTTAAGCAAAAGTTTATTTTCTATAGTTGGTCTATTAAGCATTATTGCTTTAGTAACAATGGTTTTAAAAAAAGTGGAACGACCCTTCCAAGATCATATTGCTAATGTAGCTGTTTTAAGCATCAAAGATGAAGAAGTTCCCATTAGTAAACCAAAACGACCACTTACAAAACCTGTAATTGACCACTATAACAATGTTTTATCTGAAATTGACAAGATTGGAACACGTAGGAGATCATAGTATGCATATCCAAGAATCGATTAATAATTTGAATCAAGAACAACACCAAGCAGTTGTTGCTGACAAAAAACCCCTACTAATAATAGCGGGGGCAGGCACAGGTAAGACACAGGTTTTAACCTTAAGAATGGCTTTCTTGATAAATTATTTTGGGATACAACCTGAGCGAATTCTTGGATTTACTTTTACTAATAAAGCAGCACGTGAAATGCGTGAACGTGTCCAAAAATTAATTAATGTGAATATATCACAACTTGGAACGTTCCATAGTTTTTGTGTTCGTGTGTTGCGTGAGGACATTCATCTTTTAGATTATGATAACAATTTCCGTATTTTAGACACAGCATCTGCAATTGACTTACTGCATTTAATTTACGAGGAGCATCAAATCGATTATAAAGAATATCCTTATAAAAAAGTCCTAAGCTTTATTTCTAGCATGAAATCCTCTAATGGAGAATATATAAATCAAAAATTTAAGTGAAAAGAGAACACTGTATCATTAGGACAAATAAAGAAAGACCTGATGTTAATCTTTAATTTGTTTATCCAAAAATGTGCTGCTTTTAGTTATGTTGACTACGATGATTTATTAATTTTAACTTATCAAATCTTCACTAGGTTTGAAGATATTTTACAAAAATGGCAAAATCGATTTGATGCTGTTTTAGTTGATGAGTTTCAAGATACGAATGAGATTCAATACCAACTAGCTTATTTGCTCGCTAAAAAACACCAAAACATTTTTGCTGTAGGCGATCCTGACCAAACAATTTATTCATTCCGAGGAGCTAAAGCAAAAGTTTTAGAGCAATTTCAACATGATTTTACCAAATCTGAAATTATTGTTTTGAAAATTAATTATCGATCAACACAAGAAATATTGAACGCTGCAAACCAATTAATTAATGTTAATCCGCGAACTTTAAAAAAAGAATTAGAATCATTTTTTGGACAACACAAAAAACCTATTTTTAAAACTTGTTATAATATCGACGAAGAAGTAGCGTTTATTGTTGAAAAAATTGGTAAATTAATTGATGAGCACAATGTGCCTCCTGAAAATATTTGTGTCTTATTTCGTTCGAACCAAATGTCACGAGCTATCGAACAATCACTAATAGAAAATGGTATCATTTACAACCTTTTTGGTTCACGTACATTTTTTGAACGTGAAGAAATTCGTGATATTTTAGCTTATTTTCAAGTTATTAACAACTGAGATGAATTAGCATTAATCCGCATTATTAATAAACCTCGTCGGAAAATTGGGGGGGAAGCGTTTGATAATTTAAAACGTTTTGCCAAAGAAAAAGGATACACACTAGCCGAAGCTTTGAGTCATATTCGTGATAATGACTTATTAAGCAATCAACAAATGAACAGCATTATTCGTTTTTATGATTTAATTCTTGATATACAAGAATATAATGACAACCACGACTTAGTTAGCGTTTTTTATTATTTGGTGGACAAGATTGCTTATAAAGAATTCTTAGATTTAAAACCAGATACGGCAGATAATAAATGAGAAAACGTCATGGAATTACGTAACGGCCTAGAACGTTATTTACAAAATATTCCAGGAGCAACATTAAATGATTATTTGAACGACATCGCTTTGTATACCAATGATGATTCTAAAAAACTAAAAAATAATGCGATTAATTTAATGACCGTTCATACTTCTAAAGGCTTGGAATTTGAATATGTTTTCTTAATGCGGATGAATCAAGGTGATTTTCCAAGTAGCTATTCTATTAATGAAACCAACGGAATAGAAGAAGAACGCCGAGTGTGTTATGTAGCGCTGACGCGAGCTAAAAAAGAATTATACATAACTGCTTCTTTAAACAACTCATTCAGAAACGAGTATGCCGGACAAATTTCACAATTTATTGATGAAATTGGTGTTGCTAACTTAGAAAACTTATCTTCTCATATTAACTTGCAAAAAGTTAAAAAAGAAAACATAATGGGTAATTTAATGCAATCTCGCTGAGGAGAACTAGAAGAATTAGAACAACTTTCAAGATTTGCCCAATCACAAAAGATTGTTGAACAAAATTACCATAATCAGACCAATGATTACGCAATCAATGACGAAGTAGAACATAAGATTTTTGGATCAGGGGTTGTAGTTGGTAAAAAGGATGATCTTTTAGATATTTACTTCCATAAATCTAAAAAAGTTCTAAGTATTTGTTATAATATCAAAAGTTTAAGTAGAAGAGAAAAATAACGTTATGAAAATCTTAATGTTGGGCGATGTTTTTTCTAAACAAGGCCGAATATCTTTACAAAAAGAAATTCCAATAATCAAAAAAGAGTATGGAGTTGATTTTGTGATTGCAAATGCGGAAAATACAACTCACGGTAAAGGATTAAACTTACGCCATTTTGAAGAATTGCAGTCATATGGCGTAGATGTTTTTACAATGGGAAATCATACTTGAGACCAAGATGAAATTTTTGAAATGTTAAAAACAAAAGACAATCTAATTCGTCCAGCTAACATAGAAGTGTCGCACCCTTATGCTGAATTCGGTTTTGGCTCAAGAGTTTTTCATGTCAAAAACTTGCGTGTACGTGTAACTAACTTATTAGGTCTATCAATTGATATGAAAGGTTTACAATCTAACCCTTTCTTGTGTTTAGATGAAATTGTAGCCCAAAATAATTGCGACATTCATATTGTTGATTTTCATGCAGAAACAACCAGTGAAAAAAATGCGTTATTTTTAGATTTTAAAAACAAGGTAACCATTCTTTATGGCACACATACCCACGTCCCTACAAACGACGCAAGAATTTATGAAAACACAGCTTTTCAAACAGATTTAGGAATGTGTGGACCAAGTAATAGTATTATTGGGGCAGAACCTGCAGAAATTATTGAACGTTTCCGAAACCCTAATAAACGTTTTGTTTTAACGCCAAGCAATAATCCATATGTTTTTTGTGGTATTATTGTGGAAATTGACGAAAAAACACTGAAACCAATACATATTCAATCAATTGTTAGATATCAAAAAACGTCAAAAAAGTAATTTTTTAGTCCGGATGCAAAAATATATCAAATAAAGCTTGCAAATATTTCGTTGATTTGTTATACTATATTAGTATGTTTTAAAGCATATATGTTAATGGTGTATGCGCATTATTATTAATGGTGCCATAGCCAAGTGGTAAGGTCAGGAGCTGCAACCTCCTTATTCGTCAGTTCGAATCTGACTGGCACCTCCATATTGCATCCTTAGCTCAATTGGACAGAGCGTCTGGCTACGGACCAGAAGGTTATGGGTTCGACTCCTTTAGGGTGCGCCATTAAATTTTATTAATTAGTTTATTCCATAATAAACTTGTTCATCGGGAAATAGCACAGCTTGGTAGTGCACCTGGTTTGGGACCAGGGGGTCGCAGGTTCGAATCCTGTTTTCCCGACCATTTTGGCTGGATAGCTCAATTGGTTAGAGCGCTCGGTTCATACCCGGGAGGTTCTGAGTTCGAATCTCAGTTCAGCCACCATTGCTTCTATAGCTCAATTTGGTTAGAGCCCCCGACTCATAATCGGTTGGTTACAGGTTCAAGTCCTGTTAGAAGCACCATTAAATTAAATGCAAATTCGTCTTTATATTTTGTATAATATATAGATGTATATATGGAGAAATACCCAAGTCCGGTTGAAGGGATCAGTCTTGAAAACTGAGAGGCGGTGTGAGCCGCGCGGGGGTTCGAATCCCTCTTTCTCCGCCATTTACAATAATCTAACACTTTATGTGTTTTCATATCGCGGGATAGAGCAGTTTGGTAGCTCGTCAGGCTCATAATCTGGAGGTCGGTGGTTCAAATCCATCTCCCGCAACCATGGTTCTGTGGTGTAGTGATTAACATGCCTCTCTGTCACAGAGGAGATCGCGGGTTTGACTCCCGTCAGGACCGCCACGGTTTCGTAGCTCAGTCGGTAGAGCAACGGATTGAAGATCCGTGTGTCGACAGTTCGATTCTGTCCGAAACCACCATTAATATTTTTAAACTCCTAGCAATAGGAGTTTTTATTTTGTTTACGAATCTTTTTTAGATATTTTAATAAGTATTTTTCAATCAATTACACTAATAATTTATAATTATAAATTAAGGTGATAAAATGACAGATTTAGTACAACAACAAATGCGTGAGTTAGTTCAACTGATGCAAGAAAAAGAATATAGCGAGCACACGGTTAGTGAAGTGCGGAAAGCTTTTGAATTCGCTAACAAAATGCATGGCGAGCAACAACGAAAATCTGGCGAACCATTTATTATTCATCCGATTACAACGGTTAAGACTCTTGTTTTGTGATTAATGGATGAAAAAACATTAGTAGCTGGAATGTTACACGATGTAATCGAAGATACTACATGCACTGAAGAAGAATTGAAAAATGAATTTGGGCAAGAAGTTTGTAAATTAGTTATGTTTGTTACGAAAGTTTCTATTTATGCGCGTAATCAAAGAAACACTATAAATAAAGACAAGACTTTAGAAGCTTATTCAATTAAAGTTTTTATGAGTATGACTGAGGATATTCGAGCAATGATTATTAAATTAGCTGACCGTTACCATAATATGCTGACAATCGAATATTTGCGTGAGGAAAAACGAAGACGAGTAGCAAAAGAAACTTTAGAGATTTATGCTAATATTGCAGGGCGATTAGGAATGTATAAAGTGAAGACTGACTTATTAGATATGTCGTTTGCAGTTTTAGACCCCGAAAATTATTATAAAGTGAAAAATACATTAGACGAAATTATTAGTTTAAATAAAATAAAATGAGATGAAGCAACATCCCGATTGGCAAAAATTTTAGAAGCAAATAATGTTGTAGCCACTTTAGAGTCACGGATTAAAGGTATTTACTCGACTTACAAAAAAATGACGCAAGGTTATGAAATCAAAAATATTCATGATATTTATGCCCTACGTTTAATAGTTGATGACATTCATCAATGTTACCATTCTCTCGGCTTGATTCACATGAATTTTACTTATATTATTAATACCTTTAAAGATTATATTTCCAATCCTAAGTGAAATTTATACCAATCGATTCATACAACTATTTCTTTTGAAAACACTTTATTTGAAATCCAAATTAGAACTGAAAAAATGAACACATTTGCTAATTATGGCTTAGCTGCTCATTGAAAATATAAGGAAAATAATCCCGAAATGATTTCTAATACAATTGATAAAACCTTATTGATGCGAGATTTTATCCACAATGAAATCAAGGATGTTAAACAAGTAAAAAACATCACCACAGCTACAATTTATGATGTATTAATTATGAATTCAAACGAATGAATAACAATTACAAACACTCATACTTTATTAGATTTAGCTTATCGCTATGATCAGAAGAATTTTTTTAAAGTAATGGCTGTATATCTAAATGGTGAAAGAGCGCATTTTGATGCACACGTTGAATCAGGGGATACAATAAAAATTGTTTATTCGCAAACAAGTGAACTGGTTAATCAGTCATGATTGCGTTCCGCAAATAACGAGGTGGTTAAAAAATATATTAAAGCAAAATTAGCTGATTTAGAGGGACACAAATTAGCTAATAAAGAACAATTTATGCGTGACGCTAATTTTTATTTAGATGATAAAATTATTACCCTGCAGCAAGCAAGCGAAAGAATTCGAAATGAATTTAATATTAATGATTTTACAACTTTTATTGATTTAACAAGAATTGCAGAAATTAGCGACAATGTTAAATATAATGTCTTTAGTGATAATAAACAAACAAGTAAAAAGGCTATCAATATTATTAAATCTAAAATCTGAAAATGATTAATCGCAAATTCTTATTTTGACGGTTTAGAAAATTTGTATTTTAATGAATTAATTGTAACAACTTGTTGCTCCAAAGTGCCAGGTTTTGATTGTGTTGCGAAGTTGATTCGCAATAAAGTCGAAATTCATAGATCAGATTGCAAGAAAGTTAAAAACACTCGTGCTAAAACATTGGTTGTTGATTGATCGCAAGAGAAATTAAAACAACGTCCACGTTATTTTTTATGTCAAATAGAATTAAAAGGAAATTGAAGCGAATCAATTGGGAATATTATTGCCCAAATTTTAATTAGACACCGTGCCAACCTTTCAACGATTATTATTAATAAGCATAAGATTAATAAAACACACAACACAAAACTAATTATTTACGTGAAAAATAGCAATCATTTACAAGTGATTATTGATGAATTTAGAATTAAAAATATTATGTATGAATGGAAGTTAATCTAATGAGTAAAAAAAGTCAAAAAACAAAATATATTTTTATTACTGGTGGAGTTTATTCATCATTGGGTAAGGGTGTGAGCGCTAGTAGTATTGGACGAATTTTAGTGGAATTAGGTTTTAAGGTCGCAATGCAAAAACTAGATCCATATTTGAATGTTGACCCAACTTATTTATCACCTTATCAACATGGTGAGGTTTTTGTAACTAAAGACGGCAAACAAGCGGATTTAGATTTAGGGACATACGAACGTTTTATCGATATTGACTTAAATGAGTACGCATCAATTAGTGCAGGAAAAATTTATTCAGAAATTACATATAAAGAACGTCATAACAAATTTAAAAATGTAACCGTACAAACTGTTCCGCACGTAACCAACCACATTATCTCATATGTTCGTAAAGTCAGTGAAACTTTAGATGTGGATTTTGTTATTGTCGAAATCGGTGGAACGATTGGTGATATTGAATCCCTACCTTTCATTGAAGCGATTACGCAATTTATTCACCAATATGGTCGCGAAAATGTTATGAGTGTTCATTGTTCTCCATTAATATACATTGATAATGTTAATGAGTTAAAGACTAAACCAACACAACATAGTGTGCACACGTTGCGCTCTTTAGGGATTCAACCTGATATTTTATTATTGCGTTCCACGCACGAAGTAGATAAACAAACAATCGAGAAACTTGCATGGTCGTGTCTAGTTCCTCGCCATAATATTTTTGTCGCTCAAGATGTTTCGTCTGTTTATTTATTACCGAACATGTTTTTCAAACAAAAAATTCACAAGTCTATTTTAGATTATTTCAAATTACAAGTTAAAACAGCGACATTAAGTCATTGATACACTTTCACTAACCAAATTACAGCACCAAAACTCCACCATTTAAAAGTTGCGATTATTGGACAATACATTGAACTGCCAGATGCTTATAAATCAATTATTGAAAGTTTAAATATCGCCTCTTATAGTTATAGTGTTGATTTAGAATTAATTTTAATTCAAGCAAAAACAATTGATGATAGTAATGTAGGAATTCAATTAAACGGATTAGACGCAATCATTATACCTTCTTTTGTGGGGAATGAAGACGGTTTTGCAGGTAGCGTTTGTGCATTAAAACATGCTCGTTTGAATGATTTACCAACATTAGTAATTGGTAATAGCATGAATATTTTTGTTTATGATTTTTTAGTGAACATTAAACACGAAACCCCTCAAACTAAATTCAATAAAGAGCATTCAGTACTTTATTTAAAAGATTTTTTTGACTTAACAGATAACGTAAAATTCGGATCATATTTAACAAATTTATCAAAAGATTCACGCAGCTATGAGTTTTTTAAAAAAACAAAAATAAATATGCGTCATTTACAGCGGACAATTATTAACAAAAATCAACTAGAATCGATTTTGTGCAATAATTTAATTATTGGTGGTCTAGATGAAAATGAGAATATCGATGTACTAGAATATAAAGATAAAAAATATATGATTGCATGCAGTTTTAATCCCGAATTCTCTACGCGACCATTTAAGGTTAATCCGTATTTTAGTGCCTTATTAAAGGTGTGTATAGAAGGAGCATAAATGAAACAAATAATTAATAAAATTCGCGGAACCGTTGATTTATTCAAAGATGACATGCGCATGTTTAAAACTCTAGAAAACCATTTGCTCAAAATTGCGGACAATTATGGATATGAGCAGGTAAAAACTCCTGTTTTTGAACATTATGAACTATTTAACCGTTCTGCTGGCGAAACATCAGATTTAGTTTCTAAGGAAATGTATGTCTTTAATGATAAAGGTGATCGAATGATTGCATTACGCCCAGAAGGGACTGCTGGTGTGTTGCGAGCTGTCATTGAAAATAAATGACTCTTACAACACCCTTTACCTTTAAAATTAACCTATTTTGAACCATGTTTTCGATATGAACGTCCTCAAAGTGGACGTCAACGGATGTTTCATCAATTTGGTGTTGAATTATTAGGATCAAACAGTATTTACACGGATTTTGAAGTGATTTGTTTGGCTTATGAAATTTTAACATCCCTTAAAATTAAAGATTTTGTATTAGAAATCAATTACATTTCGACACCAGAAAAACGAGCATTATGAATTAAAGCTTTACAGGATTATTTTGGCCAATTTACTGATGAATTAGAAATGATTAGTCGTGAACGTTTGCAAACTAATCCTTTACGCATTTTGGATGATAAAATCGAAAGCGAAAAAGACTTTGTTAAGAATGCACCAAAAATTAGTGCTTTTTTAGATAAAGATGAACAGGAAGAATTTGCAACTTTACTAAAACTTTTAGATCAAGCAAATATTACATATAAAATTAACAAAAACTTAGTTCGTGGTTTGGATTATTATACGGGCGTGGTTTTTGAATTTATTAGCTTATCTAAACACCTTTTAGGTCAATCCACTATGATTGGTGGTGGTCGATATACAAAATTATTAAAACAATTAAATGGACCAGATTATAATGGCGTTGGTTTTGGCTGTGGCATTGAACGTTTATTGATCGCCTTAAAAGATGTGCCAACTGAGAAGGTATCAGCGTATTATTACGACTATTTTATTGGTTATACACACAATAATTTAGCACGGTTTGCGCACATTTTAACTAATCAGATGCGAGCACAGAATTATAAAGTTGATATTTGTTATGAACCAATGAAATTTGATAAAATTTTCAAAAAAGCAAATAAAACACACCCTCATTTCATTGTTTTATTCGCAGAGAAAGAATGGGCTGACAACCAACAAATCATACTGATTAATGAGGAAACAAAAAAACAAATAACGGTGTCTTATAACGAATTTTTTCAAGAAATAAATAAAGGAGAAAAAAATGAAAATTAATAACAATCAAATAAGCAATGCGTATTTAAATCAGATAATTACTTTAAAGGGATGAGTAAAAAAAGTTCGAAAACTAGGAAACCTTGTTTTCGTTGATATTCGAGATCGATACGCTTTAGTGCAAATTTTTGCTCACCAGAATGATGCGGTTTTTAAACAATTAAACGAATTAAATCGAGAAGATGTTATTTATGTAACAGGAGAATTGTTGATTAGAAAACAAAAAAACCCGGATATTTTAACTGGTGATTTCGAATTACACGCCCATGCTGTAGATGTTTTGTCAAAATCTAAAACCCCTCCTTTAATTATCGAAAACGAAACAGATGCAAACGAGGACGTGCGTTTTGCGTATCGTTATTTAGATTTACGTCGTCCTAAAAACTTACTAACTTTTCAATTGCGTTCAAAAGTGTCACATATCATTCGTTCTTTTTTACATGATTTAGATTTTATTGAAACAGAAACACCGATTTTAGGAAAACCAACGCCCGAAGGAGCGCGTGACTTTTTAGTGCCCACACGTACTCATAAGTTTTATGCTCTACCACAGTCTCCCCAAATTTTTAAGCAATTATTAATGGTAGCTGGATTTGAAAAATATTTTCAAATCACTAAATGTTTTAGGGATGAGGATTTACGAAGTGATCGCCAACCAGAATTCACGCAAGTAGATATTGAAATGAGTTTTGCAGACGAACAAGATGTTCAGGATTTAATCGAAGGTTTACTAAAACGTATTTTTTGAGAGACGCAAAACTATGAATTAAAAACGCCTTTTTTACGAATGTCATACGCGCACGCCTTTCACCATTACGGAACAGATAAACCGGATTTACGATATGAATTAACAATTCAAGATACAAATAATTTATTTGCTCAATCTTCATCAAAAATTCTACAGAATGTGATTGAAGACGGTAAGGTTGTTAGATACTTATACACTCCTGAATTGTTAACTAAAAAACAAGTACAGGACTTAGAAAAATACGCTAAAGATAAACATGCTAAAGGGTTAATTTGAATGCGCGTTGAAAATGGTGTGGTGGCGGACGGATCTTTTGCAAAATTAAAAGAAGATCATCCTTTGTATTTAGAGTTAATGCAACGTCATAAACTAGCTTCAGGTACTTTATTATTAATAGCTGACACTTATGAAATTGCCACAGAAGCATTGGGAATTGTACGAACGCAATTAGCATCGATTTTAAATTTAAAAAACAATAAAGCGTATGCCTTTGTTTGGATTATTGACTGACCATTATATGTTTTTGAACCAGAAACAAATCGATACGTTGCTGCGCACCATCCTTTTACAGCTCCCCAAGAACAATGTATTAATGATTTTGATACAAATCAAAAAAATGCTTTAGGCCGTAGCTATGACATTGTATTAAACGGATATGAGTTAGCGGGTGGATCAGTGCGAATCATTAATCCAGACGTGCAAAAAAGAATGTTTTCCGCAATCAATTTAAGTACGCTAGAAATAGATCAAAAATTTGGTTTTTTACTTGAAGCATTTAATTATGGAGTTCCGCCTCATGCAGGGATTGCTTTAGGATTGGATCGCCTAATTATGATTTTAATCAATAGTGAAATGATTAAAGATGTAGTTGCTTTCCCAAAAAATAACCAAGGGGTAGATATGATGATGCAGGCTCCAAGTGCTGTAAAAGATGAAGAGTTAGTGGAATTAGGCGTTCAAAATGTTAAACCAAAGTATTAAAAACAAAGCATTTATAGAAACGAAAATTCGTAATTATAACGAACATGTCCAAGCTATTAATCATTTCTATAATTTACTATCCACAAGTCTTAGCAACATTTTTAAACAGCAGAAATTAATCTATGATGGAAAACAAAAAACCGAACAAATAAAAGCTATCGTCAAATTGGCGGATGTATTTTTTATGGCTGAAGGGATTGTTGATTTACAAACAAATGTTTATGAGCAAAACATAAAAGAACCATGGTTTGCCAATACCTTAAAATCGTTCTTATCCTCATATTTTGAGATCGGTTCTGATCAAGAAACATATTTGAATGAATTGAATAAAAATCATGGATTCAATAACGACCTTGATGTCGCTAGTTTATTTTTAATTTATGATTTGCAAAAAGAATATGACTGATATACAACATTAGGATATAAGGATTTTGAAGGTTTTGAATTAGATTATTTAATGGTTGATCTTTTAAAAACAAAAGTTAATGTGCATTTTATGATGACTAAAAATGTGATTCAAAATGTCTTTTTATTAAAAATAGGAAAAGCATTAAATTACATTGACGAAGATACATTTGAATCCTTTATTTGAAAAAACTTTCAAATCATCAAACAACAATTTGTTAGTTTAGAGGATTTTTATTTTAATTATATTGTTAGTGTTTGTTATGAGAAACTAAACAAAAACAACCCCAATCGTATTATCGCTTTAGCTAACGCATATATTAATGTATTAGAAGTTTTATATGATGCGAGTACTAGTATCAAATAATGTGTTTTTTTAACGCATCCAATAACTTTAATCAGTTAAAAATCCCAGGAAAAACTATTTCCAAATGAATAGCAAAAGAATCTAATCATTCGTGATGGATTCTTTTTTCTTTATTTTCTAAAAAGTGTTGATACAACATACTAATACTGATGGCATAATATTTATTTAATGATAAATAACCAATAATAACAAAAGCGTACCCTTGTTGCTTATGGATTAATAGTAAATGCTGCAGTTGATGATCTTTAATTTGTCTCAAATCAAATGTTGATTCTGTAGTTTGTTTTACCTCAAAGTCATAATAACAACCACGATAAAAACCATAATAGTCGGCTTGTGACTTAGCTTTTAGTGTCCCCAAAACCCGATTATTTTCAATTTTACGAATACTAACTCCAACATCTCGCTTGATAAAAAAACCTGAGTTCTCTTGCATGAAAATTTCTAAGCTATGGTTAATTAATGTTTCCAAAAACATCCCTTTATTTTTAACCCACATTATATCACCATATCAATAAACGAAAAATCCTATATTTTTACTTTATAATGCGTGTTAAGTAAAATAACTTAACATATTAGAAAAAAATATATTATAATTTATTAAGTCTTTTAAAAATAAAGAGGTGAATACATTGGTAAAAATTAGATTAACAAGAGTTGGTACTCATAAAAAACCTTATTTTAGAGTGGTTGTTATGGATGCTAAAGCTAAAGCAAATGGTGCTTATATTGAAAATTTAGGACACTATAATCCAATTACAGGTGATGTTGTGTTGAAAAATGATCGTGTACTATTTCATTTAGAAAACGGTGCTCAACCATCTGAAACTGTAAAACAAATGCTTTCAGCGCAAGGCGTATGAAAAGAATTTATTGCAAAAAAAGATGCTAACAAAAAACGTAAAGCATTAATGCAAAAACAAAAAAACGCGTAGTTTATGAAAATTTCTTTCCTAACTTTATTTCCAGAAATCATTCAAACCTGATGCAATCACTCAATTATTAAACGAGCGATTGAAGCTAATAAAGTTATTATTGAAATTGTTGATATTCGTAAGTTTTCAAAAGATAAAAGACAACGAGTTGACGACACTCCTTATGGAGGTGGTCCTGGTATGGTTATATCCATTGATGTTGTAGTTCGTGCATTAAGATCAGTGCGAACCCCGAATAGTTATGTGATTTACACTTCTCCTCGTGGTCAAATCTTTAATCAAAAAAAAGCGATGGAATGAAGCAGTAAAAAAGAACATTTAATTTTTATTGCTGGGCATTACGAGGGAATTGATGAAAGAATTAAATATTATGTTGATTCTTACATTAGTTTAGGTGATTTCATTTTAACAGGTGGCGAATTGGTTTGTATGACAATGGCAGACAGTGTCATTCGTTTAATCGATGGAGTTATTAATGCAGATAGTTTAATTGATGAATCGTTCAACAATTATTTATTAGATTATCCTGTTTATACAAGGCCACAAAAATATGAGAAACACGAAGTTCCCGATGTGCTTTTAAGTGGTCATCATGCTTTAATTAATGAATATCGCAAACAAAAACAAGAGGAATTAACAAAACGATATCGCAAAGATTTATATAAAAAATACATGCAAATAAAAACAAAGAAGTAGGTGTTAAAAAATGAGTATTTTCAAAATTAATAAGGGTGCAATCTTATCATCTGTCAATCAATCAAGTATGAAAAAAGATGTGCCAAACTTTTCGAGTGGGGACACAATTATTATTCATAACAGAATTGTTGAAGGTAAAAAAACAAGAATTCAAAAATTCGAAGGGGTTGTATTACGTCGCCGTGGCTCACAAGCTAGTGAAACAGTTATTATTCGTAAAGAAACAAATGGAATCGGTGTTGAATTAAACTTTAACATTCACTCTCCATTAGTTGAAAAAATTGAAGTTGTGCGTTATGGTAAAGTGCGTCGTGCTTATATTTCATACATGCGTTCACGTTCTGGTAAATCAGCACGTATTAAACAACTAAACAAATAATTTTAGAAATAATAACAGTAATTTGATTTTCATATTATTGTTATTTTTTTATGTTAATACACAGGAGAATGTTATGAATATGAACGGAATTGATAAAACAAATCGAAAAAAGCACAAACGTCGAATTAAAATCATTCAAACAGATCGCAAGATCAATGATCTTTTAAAACAAGTCAATCAAGAATACGTTGAACAAGAACAATTAAATTCGCAAACAGAAACCATCAAATTTAAAGCTGGTATTTTAAAATTTGCTAGTTTGTACACTACTAAACGTTTGTGAGTCCGCTATTTAATCATTCTAATTCTATCGATGACAACTTCTGTGATTTCTTTATTTTTAGTTCAGAACACAGGAATTTATTCACCAGGGGTAACTGGTTTATCACAAGGTTTTTCGCGATTAATCCAAACAGTAATTATATATTTAAATCCATCACTTGTCACGCAAGCCCAGATCTCATATAATGTACTATTCTGATTACTGGTCATTTTGATTAATGTTCCTTTACTAATTTTTTCTTATTTAAAATTAGGAAAGCACTTTACATTAATGACACTTTTATATTTAGTCGCTACCCAAGTATTTGGTCTACTATTATCATTTATCCCAAATACTGATAAAATTATGATTTTTGGAGACAACAAAATCACTTATCCTAAAGTAGATAACTTTTTTACACCACGGATACTAGCGCACCAAATCAGTGATATTAAACTCACGCCAGAGTTAATTACATTAAGTAACGAAGTAAATATGACAACAGATCGTCCTATTAATGATCTATACATTAAGATTAATGAAATTAAGAATTTTGAAACAAAACAACAATATTTAAACATGTTGTATGACAGCTCAAAACCTTTATATTATTTCCATCCCTTGATTGACAATCGGGTACAAGTTTTACCGTGAACAGATCCAGATCAGGCATCAAAAATTCCATCTATTTTTGTTTATGCAATCATTTATGCCATTTTTGATGCAATCCTAATTTCTCTAGTTTATATTGTTGGTGGAACAAGTGGAGGAACAGATATCATAAGTTTTTGATATTCTAAAAAGAAAAGTAAGCCAATTGGTAATATTTTAACTTACTTTAACGCTTTTACTTTGTTCATCGGGATTATTCTAGGATCTTTTGTGCCAGCTTGTCTTGCTAACAAAAAATTCTTTAATGTGGAAATTTTCTTTTCCCCAAATCTGGTTGCTTCAACTTTAGTTTCAATTATTTTAGGTATTATTGTTAATATTTACTTCCCTAAAAATAAATCACTAAAATTAGAGATTTTATCAAAAAATGTTGATAAAATTGTTAACATCTTGCACAAACATGATTTTAACAATTCCATTACTGTAACTAATTCAAGTAATTTAATTTCAAATAAAACGAACCAATCATTAGAAATCATTAGTTTGTATATCGAGTTTCCATCAATTATTCAATTAATTAGACAAGTTGATAACGAATGCTTAATTGTAATTTATCCAATTGTCGACATTGATGGTTCAATGATTGTACGTAGAAGCCATTTTAACTAAAAATATTTACACCAAAAAAATATTATGCTATAATATTATGGTGTAAATGCAGATGTAGTTCAATGGTAGAACGCAACCTTGCCAAGGTCGAGACGCGGGTTCGATTCCCGTCATCTGCTCCATTAAAACTTCAAATAACGTCCCTTTAGGCGTTATTTTTCTTCATTTAATTCCCGTTTTTTGTTAAAATCTTTCGTATAACCTTATAAAAATTGGTTATAAAAGAAAAGGAATAAAATTATGAAAAAAAGAAAAATGAATAAGAAAATATTGTTCTCATCTTTAGCATTATTAACGATTACGGGAGCGGTTGCTGCTGTAGCTACAAGCTGTCATCAACCATCAAAGAATCCATCGAATAACAAAGATGAATCAACACCAAAGAATCCATCAAATAACAAAGATGAATCAACAAAAACTTTTACAATTGACAAAACTAATTTAGATACATATTTTGAATATGAGCTAATTAATAATGTCTACTATGTTAAAAAAATAAAAAAAGATTTACCACAAGACAACGAAATTGTTTGAGCATTAGAAGAATCTCCATCTTTTAAAAGATATTTAGATAAAAAAGATGCTAAATTACGACAGTTAGCAAATTTGACTTTATCAAATGTTTTAAAAGTTGCTGATAATGCTTTTGAAAACAGCACATGATTAAAAAATATTAAGTTAAATAAAGCAACAACGATTGGAAACGCTGCTTTCTGAAAAACTGCACAATTAAATTCGGTGACAGCGACGGCTGTAAGCGAAGTTGAAGGTTTTGCATTTAGCGAAACTGGTTTAGTTAATTTAGTTTTACCTAATGCATTAGAAATTAAGGGTTATGCTTTTTATAAAGCGAATTCATTAGAAAGTTTAACAGCTTCTAAAGTTAATAAATTAGGGGACCAAGCGTTTGGTCATGCTGCTAAATTAACAAATCTAGAAACAAATAATTTAGAATCGATCGGTTTAAATGTTTTTGAAAACACTCCATTATTTGAAACATTAAAAAATAAAGCAACAAACGGCTTAGTGGTTTATAAAAACGCGTTATTAAGCGCATATGAGGCAAAAGGTGAAGTTTTTTAGATGATGTTGAACTAATGGCTCCCCAAGCATTTGCTAACGCTGCAGTTACATCTGTTTCAATGAAAAATTTAAAAAATGTACCAAACGAAGCGTTTATAAACAACGCTACACTAACGAGTGTTAATTTTGCTAATGTACAAGCAGTGGGTTATAATGCATTTAAAAACGCTACATTATTAGGTAGTGTTTCACTACCAAAAGTTGTTAAGATCAACGCTTCAGCTTTTGAAGGAAATACAACTCTAACTAGTGTTGAATTTCCCGAATTATTAGAATTGGGAGCAAGCGTTTTCAAATCGGCAAGTAAAATTACATCAATAACTTTACCTAAAGTCCAATTAATAGGATTTCATGCATTCAGTAATGCAGTGAACTTAAATAAATTAGTCGCACCAAGTATTACTCATATCGGCGAATACGCTTTTGAAAATTGTGCAGCTTTAACTTTTAAAGGAGCAAGCCTACCTGCTACAATTACAGAAGAAATATTTAATACTATTATCAAGAATAACAAAGCTTTCCCTGAAAAAAAAGAAAAACAAGAAACAACAAATTCACACTAAAGTATTTAAGATAGAAATTTATTAGAACTATTGGAATTTCTTAAAAGCTAAAAGAAGTTAAAAAAAATAAGCCTAACAGCTTATTTTTTTATTTGGTTTAAAGGTTATTTTTAACTTAATTTTTTGTAAACGACAAACTATAGCAAAGAAAACAAAGAAAATAAAGTTGGCAAACAATAGAAAGATGAACAAGAAAGCTAAATAAACCAGCTGCCCATTAACATTAGTTCATAAATTAGTAATTAATCCATAAACTGATACGTTT
This sequence comes from Ureaplasma zalophigenitalium, assembly GCF_025780055.1. Lineage (GTDB taxonomy): Bacteria > Bacillota_I > Bacilli_A > Mycoplasmatales > Mycoplasmoidaceae > Ureaplasma > Ureaplasma zalophigenitalium. The sequence goes on from NZ_JAOXHJ010000001.1 coordinate 166,687, forward strand.
CCAATCAAAGGTACCATTAAGGCATATAAGGTGTACAGAATTAAATAACTGATGAACAACCTTCAAGCGTGTAGGTATTTAAATTGGTTGCAAATTTTTTGAGTACGGAAAATATATCAACATAAAACATGAAAAGCAAATGGAGTAATTAAATGGTTGTAAAAACCGGTTAAATAATTAACTCATAAATATTTTTTAGCTAGATGAGCAAAAGGAAAAATTGCTGTTAATCAGATAATGCTAATAATGCTAATATATGTTAAACCTACTAAAAGTAAAAAACCTTGTTTTAAAAAACGCGCATTCGGATTAATGAAGATAAAGAAAGCAATGCATATACATAACCAGTTACCTTGAGTTGTAAAATAATGCAAATTATTAAATCATAAATCTTGGGTGTAAATGATTTTCATGGGTGTGTTTTGATCAATAATATTGATTCCTGGCGATAAATTTACAGGGACATAATCTATTGATGAAAAGACCATAAAACCAATACTAATAATTAAGTAACATAAAGCAATGATGCTCTTTTTATTTTTAATATCAAATTCAATTTTGTTAGAAGGATTTAAAATATGGTAAAAAGTTATAATCCAATAAATTTTTGCTCTACCAAAATTTTTTATTCAGTAAACATACGCTCAGGGATTGATAAATAAAATGCCGATTAACAAGCAAAAAAAGGTTTTCTTATTACTATATGTTTGCCCGCATAAAAAAATTAGGCTAATAACATTTAAACAAGCATACCATAAAAAACAATATAAACCTACAGCTCCAATACTTTGGATAGGTTTATAATGTATAAAGCTGATGTCATAAACGATATTGTTACGTTCATATCCACTAGATAAATAAATACTTAGAAAAGAAATTCCTAGTATCAAGAATAAATTATTCAATCATGTAAGATTAAACATTTTAACATTAATAGCTACATCATTACATGATTTTTGTTGGACATTATGATAAATAAACATACCTATTCCTTTATAATTATATTTAGTATTAAATTATAAGGAATAATCATGATTTCTCACATTGTTTTTGCATATGTTTTTTTAATATTAATTGCACCACTTTTAGCTTATCTTGTAGGTTCTTTTAATTTTAGTCTAGTTTTTAGTTTATGGTGAAAGCGTAAAGATGTTCGTAAATTTAATTCACAAAACGCAGGAGCTACAAACATGTCACGTGTGTTTGGCAAAAAAATGGGCATTCTAGTTTTCTTACTAGATGCCATTAAACCAATGATAGTAATTAGTATGGCATATTGTGCACTACGTTTTGGGTTACATGATGCTGAAGTTAATCCATGAAATGATTTTCATTTAAATATTTTATTACATTTTTCAGGGTTAGTTTGCATTGTAGGACACGTTTATCCTATTTACTTTAACTTTAAAGGCGGAAAAGGTGTTAGCTCCTTTTTTGGATGACTATTAATTATGAATCCAATTGTAGCAGTGTTATACTTTGTGATTTTCTACATTACAGCTCGTGTGAAGAAATATGTATCCTTAGCAGCAATGGTCAGTGCTGGAATTACTAGTCTACTTGTTATTGTTCCAGGAATTAATTACACACCTTTATATAATGAACACTTCGCTTCATACTTTACAGATTTGCACCTTACAATGATTAATGTAAGCTATTTATTATTATTTAGTGTTCCAGCAGCCTGTTTATTAATTATTTGCCACAGAAGCAACATTATACGTCTACGATTAGGGATTGAAAAAACGAACCGTTTTATGATTTTTAAAAAATTCATTTAAACGTTCGTTTTTTTTATTATATTTTTCATCGATTTCTTATTTCTAAGAATCGTTGCTCATTTGTCTCTGTTGGTTTATAGTTTTGACTGTAACCCTTTGGTTTTTCTAATAACACAAAATCAGGATTTTGTTTTTTCAGCAAAGTGTTAACATATCAGAAAGCATAATCATAAATTAAGGCTTCTTCTTTGTTTGCATCTAGCATTTTGTGTTCAAACGTTGTTAATCGTAAAGGCATATCTCAACCTTTTAACTTGTACATTGGTACTAAAAAGTCATATATTAATTGATAAAAGAACGCAAAGTTATGTTCATAATCATTGACTTTAAAACTTGGAAACATATGCGCTAATGTTTGACTACGTAATTGATCGCCTTTTTCACCAAACGCCTCATATTCACTAAAAGGGTACTTAGCCCAATTAGCAACATCGATCGCTCTTTCAAACAGTTTGTCTAATAAGTATTTTTCACGCATTTCAGGTGTATATTCACGAAAATCAATATAATCACTATCAGTATATTGGTTTATATACTTGTATCGTAGATTTCCATCATTACGCACTTTAAAATCCATTCACTCAATCAAAGCTTGCATTCCTAAAAAATTAAGATCTTCCAAACTATCTAAAAATAAATTTAATCACATATCACCAAATAGCACTGGATTCATCAAATCTCATTGAGGTACCTTAAATCCATATTTTTCATCACCAACTAAAACGGTTGCTAATTGTAAATCAATCGGTTCGCCATTATCTTTTGTCGCATTTACTTCCACATTATCACGTACATCATATAAATTTATATGATTGAATTTATTGGTTGTTCCAAAAGAGAAAGGTAAAAAATAAAAGTTAAAGAAGTAGTTTTTAAGTACTAAATACTTAACGTCTCACGCATCCCCGTAATTTTGTTGAAATTCATGATAAACTTCAGCCTTGTTTCATCCTAATTGGTTGGTATAATTCTCCCAGTATTCTAATGTCTCTTTCTTAGGTTTAATGTTTTCGTTTCAATCATCATCATATGGAAACCCCATTTGAAACAATATTTGTAAATCATTTCGCATCGCTTTTGAATATGATCAATTACCATCTGCAACTAAACTAAAATAGTTTTCATCTTTTATGTTTTTTGGTTTTTCTTCAAACAATTTTGTTCGTTGTTTTAAACGCGCAAACTCTTCAATGCTATTAGGTAATATATAAGATCGAGGGATAATACCATAATATGTACATCATTGATCTAATATGTTCTTTAATTCTTCATGGTTAAGATTTAATTGATTATTAAACATACCTTTAATAATTGAATTCATTTGTACTGGTGAATTCATATCAGTAGTAAATTCATTTTTAACTTCATCTGTTTCATCAGATGATCAACGTCCATATTTTAGTAAGTTATTAAAACCTTTTAAAAAGGCTTGTTCTTTATCACCAACTATTCCTTTACCTAAATTATCAGTGATTCTTTGGGTAGCATCTGATATATCCTTAACGGGTGTGTATTTAAACTTCTTTGGTTTAAATTGTTTTCAGTTTTCCCCCACTAAATCTTCGGGCTTTAACTTACTTAAAAACGTTTCTTCGTTTCATGTTAATTGTTTTAAAAAGTATTTATTGTTACTTTTTAAAAAAGCTTCATTCGTCGAATTATATTCAAGATAATTAGCTTTCGCTCAATTTTGCATAGGTTTTAGGTGGTTATCATCAGCCGTGTTCTCTGTATTAACACCAGGATTAAACGGATTAACTCCACCATTATTTTCTTTAGCTATTTTATTAATGAATCCACAAGATGTAATTGCTAACGGAATTAACGCCGTCGTGCAAATAAGACCTGTAATTGCGATTTTTTTAAATAATTGTTGTTTTTTCATAATACATTCCTCATCAAACAAAAATGATCCTGATATTAAAATAACACATAATACAAACTCCAACTAAAAAATGTTCTAGAATTCAAAAAAAGATTGTCGCTGGAGCAACAATCTAAATTTATGGTAATTGTAAATGATTTTTTAAAATTTCAACAATGGCTTGAGCTTTATTTTGGAAATACGTATATCAGAATGTTTCACTGTTATACTCTTGTTCAATTAAATTGACATAAATTTTGAACTTTGGTTCTGTGCCAGATAAGCGGAATTTAATTGTACTGTCATTTGATAAAAATCAAGTGACATATTTGTATTGCTCATTATATTCGACGCGTTCAATTGTTAAATCAAGTAAGTGGGTTAATGTGTTATTTTGCAATTTCACTAATAACTCCTGAGCTTGGTGTTTTCAATTTTTATCTTTGAAAACAAATGGATATGTATGAGCGTATCAATAACCATATCGCGGAAAAATTAATTTGTTAAAAACATCTAAAAGAGTTAATCCTTGATTTTGGTAGAAGGCAATTAGTTCTAAAATAAAAGCAGCTGATTGATAACCATCTTTATCATTGTTCATATCAATGAGATTTGTACCGATAGCTTCTTCAAAAGCTACCACTAAATCTGCTTTATTACGTAATTCCGCAATTAAATTTCCGTGGTGTTTGAAACCTACACCCACATAATAAACTTTGGTATTAAAGTCATCAGCAATACGTTGGACATATGTATTTGAAACAATAGTTGAAACGATGTACTTGTTTTTATGATAAATCTTGTTATTTAATAAATAATAGGCAAATAAAACTCCGGTTTGATCGCCACTTAGATAATATCATTGGTTATCGTGTAAAATAGCAACACCCATTCGGTCTGCATCGGGATCGATACCAATCATTACATTGGCATTATGAGCTTCGGCATACTCTAATGCCTTAGTAAATGAGGCTTGATCTTCGGGGTTAGAACTAATGTCGTTAATGAAGTCGGGATTTTCGAAATTTTGCTCATTAACATTAATGATTTCATATCCTAATGACTCTAAAAACGGAAACATGTTGTATGAACCAGCACCGTGGTGTGTAGTTAAAACCGTATTAAATTGCTTCTCGCTGTTTTTATTAGTATGGATTAAGTTTTCTTTAATGGTATCAAAATAACCAGTAATTTCGTGTTCATCAATAAATAAAATCAACTCTTCATCGACTTCAAAATCAAAAGTAATAGCTTCTTGATATGAAGGGATAAAGGTTTCAATAAGATCAGTAATTGCACTAATTGGTTGTGCACCAACATTATTGTAAACTTTAAATCCGTTATCTGTTTTAGGGTTGTGCGAAGCAGTAAACATGATCCCGCCATCCAACTCTAATTCATTGATTAAATAAGAAACAATTGGTGTAGCTAGCATTTCATAGTCTTGAGGAACAAAAACTTCGAAACCAAAACTTGAAAAGATTTGTGAAGCTAAAATCATAGCTTCACGAGATAAATAACGATTATCCCGACCTAAAACAACGCGGTGAAATTCGTTGTTTTTGGGTGGAATTGTTTGCAGATATTTAATGTAACCTAGGATTAATTGAGTGTAAGTAAAAACGTTTAGTTGACGCGTTCCAACTCCTAGGGGCAATCGAATGCCTGCAGTTCCGAATTTAAATTTATAATTCGGATCAAATAATTCGTTTTTGTCTTGTTCACTTAAGTTTTCGATATAACTTCTCTCTTCTTGACTTATTAAATCAGAAGCTAGAGTCTTAGTGACTAATTGATTCATTTTTATAACTCTCCTATTTTAAAGATATATTAGCGCTTCAACTAAACGGTAATAGATCTTTTAAAGTGTATACTTGATATGTCCCGTCTTGATTGAAAACAACAACATCTTGCTCGGGAGGCATGAATTCTGATATAACTTGACGACAAGCTCCGCATGGCGTACCTGTGTTATTATTATCATTTGTAATCAAATAGATTGCTTCGATCTTTTTCTCGCCATGTGCAATAGCTTGAAAAATAGCATTCCGTTCAGCACAAATGGTTAAACCATAAGACCCGTTTTCAACATTCACACCTCTATAATAATTATTTTCGCATTTGACAATAGAAGCTACTGGGTAGTGTGAATAAGGCGCATAAGCATGAGTTTGTAATGTTTTAAGTTGTTCGTAGATTGATTGATAGTTTATTTTTGTATTCATATGGATAATTTTACCATTTTATAAATCATATAAAAGCAAGAAAAGAAAAAAACGCAAGATGCGTTTATCTATGCTGCCACACGTACAACAGCGAATTTAATTGTTTTATTGTCGTATGTATAACCAGGACTAATAACTTCAAGAATTGTTAAAGCCGGGTGTTCGTCCGTCTTAATAGTTTCAAATACTTCCATTGTTTCGTCATTTAAAATTTCACCAACCACTGGATTAACAACGTGGATATTTAAATCACTTAACCCAGCTTGCATTTGGTTAGCAATCATTTGAAAACCAACTAAGAAGCCTTGCAATTTAGGATCGTCGTATTGGTTGTTTACAATTTTACTAAAATGATTAATTTGGGTTAATAAAGTGTCCATATCATATTTGAAAACCTTAAAAACACCCATTTTAACTTCATCAGCAAAACGAGCTTGCAGCGCTTGTTCTTTGGATTTTAAAATCTCTTTAATTTCATCTGTTTTCACAGTTAATTTACTAACGTAATCTTGATTTAATTGTTCAATTTGCTTTTGAAATGTTTGGTTAGTAGTCATTAGTGCTTGGTTTTGCTCTTTTAAATCGTTAATTTCCTTTAACAGAGCCTGCACATCATGTTGGTCATGTTGTTCTTTTTGATCTTGTAGATCGTGTTTTTGATTTTTATTAGCCATTATTTTTGCACTTCCTTTAATCATTTATTATTATAGTCTTCTACTTCGGGATTTTTTTGTTTATTCATGTTCTGAATGAATGCTAATTGTTCAGGTGTCATTTTTTTTGTTTTGGCATATTTAATCGTAATGTACACATCACCTTGTTTTTTATTAAATAGGCCATTTTTTCGGTTTTTTAAACCAATATTCTTAATTTGGAATTGTTTGCCATCACGCGTATTAGCGGGAATATTGAAACTGTGTTTATTATAAGCAGTTATAAAATCAACTTCACCACCTACTAAGCAAACAAAAGGGTCGACTAAAACAGTAATATACAAGTCTAATTTATTAGTTTTAAAGTATTGATGAGGAATGACATTAATGTGTAGATATAAATCGTGTTCAACACCATTAACACTATTCCCCTTGCCACTAATTTTTTGTTTTTCTTGATCAAGGGTATTAGGTTCAATAACTAAACTGATTTTCGTAGGGGTCTTAACCGTTTTATTACCTCGACACTTCTTGCAAGGGTTTTTATTTGTTTTTCCACGACCACGGCACATTTCACAAGTGGCTTGTTGTTGAAAAACACCAAAAGCTGTTTGTGTTTGGAATACAACTTGACCAGACCCATGACAAGTAGTACATGTAGTAATATCTGCTGTGCTTGGTGCACCAACCCCACGACACTCGTCACATGTAATTTGGCGATCGTATTGAATTTCTTTTGTCGTGCCCTTAATAGCTTCGAAAAAAGTTAAACGTAAAGCTAAGTGGATGTCGCCTTGTACTTCCTCTTCTTCAAAGGAATTAAATCCCCTGCCTGAACCTGTATTAAAAAAACTTGAAAAAATATCTTCAAAACCACCGAAACCACCAAAGCCACCAGCATGCTGATTAAACCCTTGGTTGGCAGCGTTATGGCCAAAACGATCATAATTAGCCCGCTTAGTTTCATCACTTAAAACTTCGTAGGCTTCATTAATTTCCTTAAAGCGATTTTCCGCATCATGTGAATCGTTTTTATCTGGGTGATATTCTTTAGCTAGCTTTCGAAAAGCTTTTTTAATTTCATCCTGTGTTGCTGTTTTGCTAACACCTAAAACTTCATAATAATCGCGTTTACTCATATTTTCTCCTAAATGCAAAGATGACATACTATTATTAAATTATACACTAAACAGTTATTTTTTAGCAATGTTTATATTTGATTGCTAAGAAAGAGAGCCTCGTTTGTAGATAATAAAAAACCTTTGTTGACCTTTAAATTTTAAAAGGTAAAGGGTGCAAAGGGTTAGAATTTTCTGGTTGCAATAAAACTACATCTTTAATATTTGGAACTTCTTGCATTAGTATTTTTTTTAAATTTTCTTCATATGTTATATTGGTTAGAAAACAACCAACACAAGCTCCTGATAATTGAATATAAACAATTTGATTTTCATAACGATCAAAAATAAAATCACCACCATCAGCTTGAACATAAACTCGCAAATCATTCAAAATAGTTTGGATTTTTTTTAAATCTTGTTCATGTACGGGAGGAGTGTAACTATTTGCCATAAATACCTTTCTTTCGATGATTGTGAGCTGTGTAAGTAATAATTAAATAACCCTGAGAATTTTCGGTCACTAAATATTGATATGCAGGATTTAAAGGGTCGATAAAAAATAAATGATTTGTATTTTGCATCGAACGTGACGGACGAATGTTAGTTAACGAGGCGTTAATTTCCGCAGAAATGATCAAACTAGAAGTGTTTGGATTATGTTTAAATTTGGGGTGGCGCTCACGAATTCTTTTTAATGCATGATCTGTCACGACAAATTTCTTAGTAACATTGCGTTTCATATTTTATATCACACGGTGATGAAAAACATCAATTAATAAATCTAAGGCTGTTTGGTTTTTTTCACTTCATGGAACAATAATGTCGGCATTTATTTGTGAAGGTTTGACATACTGATCATACATCAAAGAAACAGTAGTGCGTCATTGTTCGGCAATAGAATCAATGTTCCGGCCTCGTTCTTTCAGGTCGCGTAAAATTCGACGCATTAAACATTCATCTTTGGGAGTTTGGACGAACACTTTTAAATCTATGTGTTTATTAAGAATATCATCATAAATAGCGTATATTCCTTCTAAGATTAAAACATCAACGCCTGCTAGATGATTAGTTTCTTTTTGACGTTGATGTTTCACGTAATCATAAATAGGAATATCGACAGATTCGTTGTTTTTGATAGCGAAAATTTGTTGACGCATTAATTCTCAGTCAAAACTTTCGGGGTGATCAAAATTAACGATGCCATTTAATTTTTTCTGAATAATGTTGACTGGATGATAGTAAGAATCCTGACAAATAATAGCGCATTTTTTACCTTCGGGCATTGCATTCATAATTGTATGAGCAATTGTTGTTTTCCCAGATCCGCTAGCTCCAGCTATAGCAATAATTAAAACAGGTTTTCTCATTTTACATCAATCCTTGGAATTAGGTATAATATAATAATTATATATATTCTATAGTTAAAAAACAGTGGTTTTTTTGAAATTTATATAGTATAATATTTAAATGTATTACAAACACAATAAATACTTATTTTTTTAGAAAGAGGCGATTAGATGGCTGTTCAACAAAGAAGAGTGAGTAAATCACGTCGTAATATGCGTCGTAGTCACGATCACTTAGAAGTTGCTATTACAACTTCATGCCCTAGTTGCGGGAAAGCACTATTACCTCACCGTGCTTGCCGTGATTGCAAAACATATCGAGACAACAAATTCGATATTTAATTTCGATCCAAAGAACTTTTTCTATGATCAAAAATAAAAGTACAACGACTAATAAAAAAAAATCTGCAAACAAGCAGTCAGATCAATTAGTTCGTGTCTTAAATATTCCCAATATTAGTCAGTATTCCGAAAAACAAATTAAAAAACAATCAAAAAACTTTGTCATTAATTTAATTATTGCGATTACAACTATGTTTATCACAATTGGGATCATTATTGTTGTCGCTATTATTATCGGTATTAAAAAAGGTTAGTGTTTGCATTAACCTTTTTTATTATATTAAGAATAAAAAAAGCGCAGATATACATAATTATGATATATTAATGCATTTTTAAATGGATTATTTTATAATTAAAGAGTATTTTCAAAGATTATACATAAGCAAAAACACAGGTGAATTAAAAATGAACAAAATAAACAAACACAGCTCAACTTTGTTTTTAAGCAAAAAACAAGCAGAAAGTCTTGGTATCGTTGATTTAGATAACCAAGAAATAGTCGTAAACAATCGATTCGTTAACGCAACCAGCATTAACTCATTTGCTGAGGAAATTAAATTAGATAAGATGGTAACCAAAGCGTTTACCTTTTATAATGAACATGCAGCTGATAAAAAAACTTTATTAGATATTTTTGATGATTATGATTACGAATCTCAAAATATCTCTTATTTAACGTATTATCAATCACGAGTATATGATTTAATACGTAATTACTTCTTAGGTCATAAATTAAAAACTACTCAAATACTTGATTGTTTTTTAGCTAACGAACCATATAAAAACAAAAATCTGGATGATTTAAAAATTTTAGAAGAAAAAGTATCAAAATGTCTAGATGAATTATCACTGAACATCAAAAATATGAAGTATGATATTTTAGAATTAGAAGACCACCATATCACAAAACATATGCACGACGAAGAAACTTTCATTGAACAGAAAGCAGAACTAGAGGCATCTTTAGATATTCAGCTGATCCTTTTATATTTATTATCAATTATTCAAGCTAAAACAAATGTAGATTTCGAACAAGAATGAGCTAAGGTCGGATTAGGGGTTGATCGCATTCCTGCTGAATTTACAGAATACGATTACCGTGTTCGTAAAGATTTTTTAAATCAACGTAATTTTCAGCAAATGGTGTCAAAATTAAAAAATACTTCTTCATCTGCAACACCTGCTATTAAAGACGGTGATTCAATCTTAGAATCAGAAAAGAAACCCGTAAACTTTGAACCAGAAATTTATAATAATTTACCGATTGATGAAACTGCTGCGGCAACAACTTACTCAAATACTGCATTGAAAAAAGATGTTGATGTAATTAATGAAATCCCAACAGAAGTAATTAAATCAGCTAGTGGTTTAAAAGTTAATTTTAATGAGTCAGTAGCTTTAGACACTGATGAAGAATTACACACACCAACAACACCAATTAAGGACGCTTTAATTGATGAAGATTGCGAATTAGAACAACCTGTTTATTTAGAAAAAGAAGAGCAAGCAAAATTAGAAGCAGAATATAATGATTTTTTAGAAAAATATGATGCTGATAAATCACCTATTGAAAAAGAAGATTTAGCCGACAGAGTAGGTTATGAAGAAATTTTAATCGAAGAGGATTACTTACACGCTATTCACGCTAAAGATTTAAACGCTAATGCTTTACATCACGAGTCAGAACCGATGTGAAAAAACGAAGCCAACGTTGATATGATCTTTGAACAGGATGAACATCATAATGAGGCAACACAAATGGTTGCAGACGAGGAATTAGATGATGAAGAGGAGTTGGAAAATAACTCATTAGATTCTGATTCATTAAATAATAAAGATCTGTCTGAAAAAACTTCTATGAATAATCCGGTAGTCGTTAGTGAAGATATCAATTATTATGTTGACAAAGAAATCAGACACTATGAATCAATGATTCAAGATCTAGAACATAAAAAAACTGATGATGAAGTACAAGAAGTTGTAGCAGAGTCATCACCAGAAATGTTGCTAGTGAAAAACGTTGTTATTGATGAGGAAATCAAAATTGATGCTGACCCCGTTCCTACTGGTTCACAAGAAGAAATTTATAAAGAAAAACTTGATTTAATTAAAAAGTATTCCGATGAAGAAAAAGCGAAAATCAACAACAAATTTAAAATCTTAGACGAACATCAAAATATTTTAGAAAACATGAAAAAATACCAAGAAGTAAATAATGTTCATTATCTAAAAGATGATCAACCTTTAAAAGAGGGAGATGTTTCATTAAAAGATTTTAAAGATTTACCTAACCAGGAAAACTTGGAAAAATCTGTTTTATCAGAAATAGGTAGCGGTTTGAATGATCCATTGTCATTAGAATATACTCAAATGCTTGAAGCTTTCGAAAATGATCAACTTGATGTTAAACAAGTAGAGATGAGCAATGAATTCCTAGTTGAGTCACATGAACAACAAGAATCAGCAGAAAAGAAGCGTGTACCATGATTTAAAAGAAAGAAGAACAAATAGAGGAGGTAGGGACTATGAATAGAACATTTGAAAAATATGTTGAATTAACATTTGATGAAGATCAGGTTCTTTTAAAAAGAAACGACAATCAAATTTTTAAAAAAACAGAAGAAACTTCGGAACCAAATACTCCTGATGCTTTTATTGAAACTAATGGTTTAAACAAAGTACATTCTCACCACGATTCAGTAGCAGCTTTAATTATTAATAATAATGAGTTCGATGTTAAAGGAATTGAAAATTATCGCCAAGATATCGAAGATAAAGTGACTCAATTATACGAGGAAATTACAAGTGCTTATTTAAAAAGTAAGGAAACTAAAAAACACAAAAAAGATGTTCCGGATGTAATTAATAACCAAAAAATGCTAAATACACATATTCAAAATGTGCAAACAGTCTGCAATCACTTGACATTTGAATGAGATGCTCATTTACTAACCGATGTTAGTCATGCAGAGTTTTTAGAAGTAGAAAAAGCTAAAAATAAAACCGACAAACTATTAAAACGCAAACTACGTCGATATTATGAATTAATTAATGATGAAAACCTAGATTTAAATTTTTCTGACATTAATTTAACTCCTCGTGAGCAAAAGATTTATGACAAAATTTGTCGTCAAGAAGAAGAAAAAACTGAAATGTTACAAATGGAATACGATGAAAAACGTAACCAAGTAATTGATTTGACTTGAGAAAATCTTTTAGTTCACAAGAAAAATATTGCGGATACTTCGTTTGTAAATAGTTCTTCCATCGCTTTATTAATCTCTGGGCAATTTGGTTTAATTAATGATTTAGAAAAATTATTAAACGAACAAGAATTATTGCGTATTGGTTTAATTATTAAACGAACAAAATTACAACGTGAAAAACTGAATAACTATTATAAAAAAACTGAAGCGTATGAACAAGACTTATATGCTTTACAATTAGAGTTCTTAAAAGTAATGGGTGCTGAAATTACCATCTTATCAGCTATCGCTAAAAACATTGACTTATTACAACGTTTATTATCAACATTAAAACATGGCAACCACCCTCTTGCTTTGTATGGTAATTATGTTTCTATGTTAACCAAGATTTCAAAAATCGTAGCAAACTCTGCTAAAAATGCCATTATCTCATCTGATAACGAAGAAAGATTTGTGCATGAAATGGTTTTAGATGAAACCGGATATAAAAATGATCATGAACACGATGAAGTGATTACAAATACAGTTTATAAACAAACAAAAATTATCCCTGATTATCATGTAAATGTAGTTACAAATGAGCCGCGTGATCTATTCATGAATGCTTATATTAATGAAGTACCTGTGTCAGTTAAGATTAAAAAGAAATAATACATGAAGCAAATAATTAATGATTTATTTATTAAATTAAATAATGAATTGGATAGTCAAAGAAAAGATCATCAGAAAATAATTCACATTTTCTATGATTCTTTTTTTGTATCACGGAACAGTTTATATTTAAGAGTGAAGGAGAAATATGCTAATCAACTTGGAATCCCTTTAAGATTTTATGATTTAGCTCTTTTTCGACAAAAAAATGATTTGTACGTTTTAATGGAAAAAATTCACAAAGAAAACGGCTTTATTTTTTATGAACTACCTATTCGACAAGAAATTAAAACAAACCTAGCATTGTGAAGTTACTTAACATTATCTAATGATATTGACGGTTTACATACTTACCAATATTTAAATAACAATCGAGATGCAATTATTTATTATCCAGCAACAGTTTTAGCTGTTTGTGCGTTGTTTAATAAGATTGAACCAAAGTTAAAAAAACGACCTATTTTATGCGTTCTTGGAAGAGGCGAACACTTAGGAAGATATCTGCACACTTTACTAAAAGATGATTTTGCTGAAACTTATTTAATTGGACGAGACAATTTAGAAACGAAAACGATATTAAAAAAAGCTGATTGCGTAATTGCTTGTATCAATCAAGCGCATGCATACGACATAACCGACTTAAAAGATCATAGCTTTTTAATTGATGTAACCTTGGAAGAAAATGAACATCAAATTCAAGGGGCATTTAAATATAATCTTGATTATCAACAAAAACACGCTATCAAAGTTAGCCCATCACCAGGTGGAGTTGGAAAGCTGACCACCCTATGCTTATTTTTAAATTACTATAAAAAGTAATAAAAAAATAAACCATTTTAGTAAATCCTTTAGTAACAAAATCAACTATCCTTATTGTGGTGATTCAAAATGTTACAAGGGATTTTATTTTTAATAAATCAAAATGACCAATTAGTTGTCACTTGGTTTTATCGTCGCTTTTATAAAATGTTCTTTATGTATATTGGTAATTGATCTCAAAACAACGCCATTAAAAATTCTATAAAATTAGAAGAATATGCCTCTTTTGTTTATCAAGCAATTAAAAAAGGGGCAAAAAGTCTGTTTGAACAAAAAACAAATTGAGCAATGACGCTTGGTTTTATGAAAAAATGCTTGTATTATTCCTTTATAGATGAACAGCGAAGGAATCAAAATAGTAAAAACAAGATATTATCTAATTGTATTCCGCAAGATGTATCATATGATTTAATGAATCTAAATGATTCGCAAAACGATTTTGAACAAATGTTTTGGAAAAATTTTTATGAAAAATCATTTGAAAAACATTTACAATTAAATCATCCAGATTTATATACTTTCTTTTTGTTGATTAAAAAACATTATAATGTCGAGGAATTAGCTAAGTCTTTCCAAAAAACAAAGAAACAGATTTATAATTTAATACAAAAGTTAAAAAAACTTTACGCTTCTTTTATTTATCTTTAATAAAGAACATTTATCTTTTAAAAAAATAAAAATATATTGCTTTTTTTAGTCTTATTGTATATAATTATATAGTGCTTTTAAATGGACAGATAGCGAAGTGGCCAAACGCATCCGGCTGTAACCCGGCTCCGAGAGGTTCGTAGGTTCGAATCCTACTCTGTCCACCATTGGCCTGTAGCCAAGCGGTAAGGCAGAAGATTTTGATTCTTCCACGCGCAGGTTCGATCCCTGCCAGGCCAGCCATTAAATATCACCTATATAGATTTCTATATAGTTATTGCCTCATTAGCTCAGTGGTAGAGCATTTCACTTTTAATGAAGGGGTCGTAGGTTCGAACCCTACATGGGGCACCATTATTACCAACCATATATTGTTTTATATGATATATGGCATTTTGCTGGAGTGGCGGAATGGTAGACGCATTGGACTTAAAATCCAATGACTTCACGGTCGTGAGGGTTCAAGTCCCTCTTCCAGCACCATTTTGCGGGTGTAGTTCAATGGTAGAACTATAGCCTTCCAAGCTATTAGTGTGGGTTCGATTCCCATCACCCGCTCCATTGGAGCTTTATGACCGCGCTTTGCGGTCATTTTTTTATACTACAAACATTTTAAAAGGGATTTTTTGATGAAAAAAGCATGAGTGAAGAATCAATTAGGTTATGACACAGGGTTATATCTTTACCAAGATAAAGATCAATTTAATTTTTCTATTGACACATTGTTATTGGCTAATTGAGCTAGTTTAAAAGCTAAAACAAAAAAAGTTTGTGAAATTGGGTTAAACAATGCCGCGTTGTCTATTTTATTAGCGGCGCGTAAGGACGATTTATTGATTGATGGCATTGAAATTAATGAACAGGCCATTGACCTAGCTATACATAACATTAGTCATAATGAAATGGCTAACCGTATTCGTGTAATTCACGCTGATTTTAATGATTATATCACGCAAAATCACTTAGATGAAAAAGATCGTTATGACTTAGTAGTTTGCAATCCCCCTTATCATTTATCGTCAGGATTAAAAAATAAAAACATATCCAAAGCTAATGAAAATGCTTTGTATGAGCAGTCATTAACTTTTGAACAAATTATGGCTGGAACACAAAAAATACTAAAACAAAAAGGTGTTTTAAGCATGATTGTTTCTAGTGTTCGCTTAGTAGATATTATTTGTTTGATGCGCCAGTATAGGTTTGAACCTAAACGTTTGAAAATGGTCTATCCTCGACCATACAAACCTAGTTGTTTAGTTTTAATTGAAGCGATATATAACACAACACCAGGTTTGGTTATAGAAAAAAGTCTTTTGTTGCATAATGAAAAGCCAAATGATCACTCTTACACTGCAGACGCTTTATTTTACCACCGGATAAATGCTTATGAATTACCTAAGAAAGTTAAAAAGTCACCAAATAAATCGTCTATAAGTTAATTAAATTTGTTTTAAAATAAGGAATATAGTATAATATTTATGCTGTGTATTCTTGTAAATATGCAGCTTCAACCACACAGAAAAGGTCTACAAATTTTACAAGTTAAAATACCTTTATGGTGAGTCTAAGTTGATAAAAAAAGGAGAACTTATATGTTTGCTATAATTCAAACTGGTGCAAAACAATATAAAGTTCAACAAGGCGATATTATCTATGTTGAAAAACTAGACGCAGAAGTGAATGCAAGTATTAAACTTGACCAAGTTGTAATGTTAGAAAACCAAATCGGAAACCCATATGTGCAAAACGCTTATGTAACAGCAACTGTTTTAAAACACGGGAAACAAAAGAAAATTAACATTATCAAACACCAATCTAAAAAACACCACATGAAACGTCAAGGACACCGTCAACCATATACTCAATTAAAAATCGAAGCAATTAATAAATAATTATCACTATGATTTCTATTAAAAAATACTTAAACGCTTTAATTATACAAGGGCATGCGTTTGCTGGAAAACACGGGCAAGACATTGTTTGTGCCGGAGTTAGCGCAATTAGTTTAAGTGCTTTAAATTGATTTAATGAGAAAGCTATTAATGTAATCATACGTGATGGCTATTATCATTTAACTATTGTGCAGAAAAACAAAACAAATCTAATGTATTTAAATTTAATTTATATCCAATTAGCTGGCATAGCACAAAGTTATCATCAATATATAGAAATTCAAGAATTTACATACGAATTAACAAAGGAAGAGTAAAATGAAAAAATTATTATGAAACGTTAATCTACAACTTTTTGCATCTAAAAAAGGGGTAGGTTCTTCGAAAAATGGTCGTGACTCAAATCCCAAATATCTTGGTGCAAAATTAGGTGATGGTCAATTCACTAAAGCTGGTCAAATTATTTATCGTCAACGAGGAAACCGAATTCATCCTGGTTTAAATGTTGGACAAGGAAAAGATCATACACTTTTTGCAAAAGTGGATGGCACAGTTAAATATACAAAATTCATGGGATCTAAAACAAAAGTTTCTGTTTTAGTTTCTGAAAATAAATAATTAATAATAAACTCAACGCTTGTCGTTGGGTTTTTATTTTCTGTACGTATAAACATCTTGAAATATTTATTTATTTCATTATATGTTATAAAATAATGTTATTAGGGGGATTATAGATGAAAAAAGTTTTTGCTTTTGATTTAGATGGTACGTTGTTCATGCATGCAAACAACATGCATGATGAAACGCCAGAGGCATTAAAGAAAATTCGCCAAGCTGGGCATGATGTAATTATTTCAACAGGTCGATCGCTGGGCAATATTTTAGAAGCAATTAAAGGTTATGAACATTTGTTCACATACATTGTCGCTTCGAATGGTGCAGTGATTTATCATGTAGCTTCACAGAATTTAAAAATAGTGGGCAAAATTAATATTGATGCTTGGGAGTTTTTAATGGAAAGTGCTTTAAAAAATCATCTTTTAGCACGCATTGATACTCTTGAATGTTCAATGAGTTATTTAAAAGATGACCCGTTACCAGTTTGAACTGTTGAACAAGATATGGATTTTAGTAAGCATGAATTTATTGATTTACAAGCATTTCAACAATATGCAAAAGACAAGAAACATGAGATGATTCAAGTGGCTATCCGGGGTGGCAAGGAAATCATTCATCAAGAATATTTAAAAACATTAGAACGCTTTGGTGATGTTTATCAAATTACACACACAAGCGATTTTTATGTGGATATTAATGCAAAAAACATTAATAAATGAACAGGGATTTTAGAGGTTGTAAAACAATTGAAACTAGATCCATCACAAACAATAGTTTTTGGGGATTCTGGAAACGATATTCAAATGCTAAGTAATGCGGGTGTGGGGATTGCTATGGGGAATGCTACACATGAAGCTAAAAAAGTCGCTGATATTGTTATCGGCGAATGTACTACTAATGCAATTGCACAAACCCTATTAAAATTAATTTAGATAAATGCTGTAATTGGCATTTTTTTTATTTTCTAAAGAAATTTTAATTAATCGGGTGCTTGCACCCAATACAAAAAAGAAAAAGTAGAGGATACAAATTATGAAATATGATGTTTTAATTATTGGCGCTGGACCTGGAGGGATTTATTCAGCATATGAATTAATGAAATTAAGACCTGATTTGAAAGTTGGCATTTTTGAAAAAGGCCCTGATCTAGAAAAACGGATTAATGGAAATTATTCCATTATGAATGGTTTTGGTGGCGCTGGAGCTTTTAGTGATGGTAAATTTAATATAACAAACGAATTTGGTGGCACACTATATGAACACATTGGTAAAGATAAAGCGATTGAATTAATGGAATACGTTGATCAAATCAATTGTGAAAATGGTGGTGAGAATGCTAAAATGTTCTCTAATATTGATAGTCACTTAAAGACTATTTGCTTAAAAAACGACCTTTATTTACTCAGTGCCAAAGTGCGTCATTTAGGGACTGATATTAACCAAATAGTGTTAAAGAACCTTTATGCATTTTTACAACATAAAGTTGACTTTTATTTTGAAAAAGCTATTGTTGATGTAGAATACAAAAAAGATGGCAGCTTTAATTTAATTAACGAGGATGATGAAGTCTTTAGTGGATTAAAATGTATTATTAGTACAGGTCGAAGCGGATCAAAATGAATGGAGGAAATTTCCAAGAAATTAGCTATTCAAACAAAAAGTAATCGGGTTGATATTGGGGTGCGTGTAGAATTGCCTTACGAAATTTTCAAGCATTTAACAGATATTTTATACGAATCTAAATTAGTTCATCAAACAAAGACATATAATGATTGAGTTCGGACTTTTTGTATGAATCCGCGTGGTTTCGTGGTTCAAGAAGATACTAATGGATTACTAACAGCAAATGGGCACAGTTATGAGGGTGAAGACATGTTGTCAAATAACACTAACTTCGCTTTATTAGTATCACAAGAATTTACTGAACCTTTCAAGAATAGTAATGAATATGGTGAAAGCATCGCGCGTTTAGGGAATATGTTAGGTGGGGGAGTAATTGTACAACGTTTTGGAGATTTAATCAACGGTCGTCGTTCAACACAATCACGAATTGATAAGAGTTTTTTAACACCAACACTAAAAGCAACGGCAGGAGATTTATCGTTGGTGTTGCCAAAACGTTTATTAGACGACATTGTAGATATGATTTTTGCTTTAGACAAAATTGCACCAGGAACTGCAAATGACGATACTTTATTATATGGTGTTGAAGTTAAGTTCTATAACATGGAAGTGGATGTTAATAATCATTTAGAAACATCCTTACCAGGTTTATTTAGTATTGGTGATGCTTCAGGAGTGACACACTCTTTAAGTCACGCTTCAGCCTCTGGGGTATATGTTGCTCGACATTTAGCTGATCAATTACCGCTAAGAAAAAAAATAATCTAACAATTTTTGTACTTTGTTCATATAATAAAAAGATATGTTTGAGAAATAAGGGATAAAAATATGAAACTATTAGAACAACGAATTAAAAAAGATGGTGTTATTTTAAGCTCCAGTATTTTAAAAGTGGATACATTTATTAATCATGCCGTTGATCCTATTTTAATGGATCAATTAGCTGAAGCTTTTTATCAACGTTTTAAAGATCGGAATATTACCAAAGTAGTAACTATTGAATCTTCAGGTATTGCGATTGCTGTATTAGTGGCTTTAAAACTACATTTACCACTAATTATTATAAAAAAAACGGTCAGTGTTACAACGGATGAAAACGTTTATAGTGCTAATGTCTATTCATTTACAAAACGTATTGAATACAAAGTAACAATCGCTAAAAAACTTTTAAGCCCGAATGATAATTGCTTGTTTATTGACGATTTTTTAGCAAATGGACAAGCTTGTTTGGGTGCTGTGGAATTAGTTGAACAAGCACAAGCTAAAATGGAAAATTTTGGTATTTTAATTGAAAAAACATTCCAATCAGGGCGTCAGTTATTGGATGAACAAAATTACCATATTTACTCATTAGCCCGTATTACTTCATTAGATCCACAAGCTGGAGTGCAATTTATTGAGGAGGAATAATATGCATAAAATATTAGTTATTGATTTTGGTAGTCAATACAATCAATTATTAGTTCGCCGTATTCGAGAGCTCGGAGTTTATAGTGAATTAATTGATCGCGATGATGTGCAAAAATATTTTCATGACAAAAATGTCCTGGGCTTCATTTTATCTGGTGGTCCACACTCGGTGTATGAAAAAGATGCAATGACCATTGACCCTGAAATATTTAAATTAAAAAAACCAGTTTTAGGTGTTTGTTATGGGATGCAACTAATGATGCATTTATTAGGTGGGCAGGTTGCTCAGGCTGAATGCGCTGAATACGGCCACACTGAAATCAGTGTAAAAGAATCATCACACATTGCAGGTAATTTAGAAAAAACCCAAAAAGTCTGAATGTCCCATGCGGACCGGGTAATCTCGTTGGCGCCTAATTTTCAAACCTATGCTACATCATTGGATTGCCCTCACGTAATTGTAGAAAATCAGCAGGCTCACTTATACGGGATTCAGTACCACTGTGAAGTCAACAACACACCAAATGGACATGATATGCTAGCTAACTTTGTTTATAATATTTGTCAAGCAAAAAAAGAGTGAACAATGAATGATTTTATAGACCAACAAATTACAGCTATTAAGGAAGAGGTCCAAGATAATCAAGTTATTTGTGCCTTAAGTGGTGGGGTTGATTCAATGGTTACAGCTTCTTTAATTAAGCAAGCTGTTGGTGATCAATTAACTTGTGTGTTTGTAGATCATGGTTTATTAAGAAAAAACGAAAAAGAAAACGTTTTAGAAATTTTCTCTAAACAATTCGGTAAAGGTCTTGTTTATGTGGATGCGAGTAAGGATTTTTTAGAGGCACTAAAAGGTGTTAGTGAACCAGAACAAAAACGTAAAATCATTGGCGCCATGTTTATTGAAATCTTTAAACGTGAAGCTCAAAAAATTAAGAATGTCAAGTTTCTTGCGCAAGGCACTTTATATACAGATATTATTGAATCAGGTACGAAAAACGCTGTAACAATTAAATCACACCACAACGTCGGTGGGTTACCTAAAGATTTAGGTTTCTCTTTAATTGAACCATTAAAAACCCTGTTCAAAGATGAAGTACGAGTATTAGGAAAAATTTTAGGGTTAAATGATGCTTTTATTAATCGTAAACCATTTCCAGGACCTGGATTAGCCATTCGTGTTATCGGAGATATTACAGAAGAAAAATTATTTTTAGTTCGCGAAAGTGATGCCATTTTCCGTGAAGAATTAGAAAAAGCTGGACTAGACCAAGATATCTGACAATTCTTTACTGTTTTATTAAATAATAAATCTGTGGGGGTTATGGGCGACCAACGAACATACGCTTATACTTTAGCATTACGTGCAGTTAATTCAATCGATGGTATGACTGCCGACTTCGCTCATATTCCGTTTGAGGTTTTAGCCAAAACAGCAACACGGATTGTCAATGAAATCAAAGGCATTAACCGGGTAGTTTATGATATTACAAGTAAACCTCCTGGAACTATTGAATGAGAATAAAAGAACAGTCGCTTTCAAAAAAATGAAAGTGATGAATAAAAGGATAACCACTTGGTTATCCGTTTTTTTTTTTTTTTTTTATTATTAAAAAACATCAGAATTTTTAACAGTTACAGAATATCCACAAGATAATTAAAATTAGGTGTTATATCTCTTCGAAGTATGAAAACTTCGGAAAATAATTAAAAGATAAAGGGAAACCAAACAATCGCTTTTGTGTTTTTGCTTGTCTTTAGGATTGATTATTGTTTTATTGAACAAGTTTTTGGATTTTTGTTAATCGCATTTTAAAGTTTTAATTGTTTAGTTTTCATTAATCATTTTTTGAACTCTAAAATAGTTGCAAGTGTATAAAAAATGGGGTAACCAAACAACATATCCTTTAAGTTTTCTATAGTTTGAATCATTTAATATTTCTAACAACGAGCTCAGGAAATGCCAAAATGATATTTTTATAAAAAATTAAAAACACAAAAATATTTATATATACAAATTTTTATTCTATTCTGTTAAAAATATATGTTTTTACTTTGTAATATCTTAATTAATAAAAGAGAATAAAACATTGTTTTTTTGTTTTTATTGTTTATATACCGTTATTTTGTTTAAAATATAATAGAGCATGCAAACGCTCGTTTTTAGATAAGTGAATTTTATAAAAAAGGATTGAAAATGAAAAAAATTAAACTTAACAAAAAACTATTATTCTCATCGCTGGGAATTTTAGGGACAATTACTGCTGTAACCGCAATTGCTACAAGTTGTGGAAACGATAAAGATGAAGAAAAGGTGGCAATAGCGCAAACTGTTGATTCAGGAAGTTATGCAACTCAAATGAAAGCACTAGCTAGTGGCGAAATTTCAGTAGCTGCAGGTTGAGGTGATGCCGCTGCTATTTATGCCAAAGATTTCAGAGATGACATTATGGTTGTCGGTGCGACTACACCCATTTCAAATGATGGTATTCAAGTTCGTGGAGATTTAAAAAAGGGTGATATCAAAGCTTTACAAACATTATTCATCAATACAATTAAGACAGCTAACGAAAATTTAAAAGCAAAAAAAGATGAACTAACTATGGTCATCAAGGGTAAGAAAAAAACTGTTTTTGCTGTATATAATCACGATGGATATTCTGCAATTACAGATGAAAGTGCGGAAATTCCAATTAATCCAAATG
The DNA here is from genome assembly GCF_025780055.1 of Ureaplasma zalophigenitalium. Lineage (GTDB taxonomy): Bacteria > Bacillota_I > Bacilli_A > Mycoplasmatales > Mycoplasmoidaceae > Ureaplasma > Ureaplasma zalophigenitalium. The sequence goes on from NZ_JAOXHJ010000001.1 coordinate 189,594, forward strand.
GTCAAATGAAGAAATTATATTCAAGCACACCAGCCGAAGGTAGTGACTATTTAACTGTATCAGAAAACGGTACAGTAACTAAAGTTGAAGGTTCTAAGAACTTAAAAATTCAATTTATTCCATCAGGAGATGCAACACATGTTACAGAAGCTGTTGGTAAAATTGGAGATTACTTTAAAAATGTATTGCACTTAGATAACATTGAAATTAGTGTAGCTACAGATTATGATACTGCAGCAAGTGGTCTTGAACAAAAAATACTTGACGTTGCTTTCTTACCTGTTGATACATGAGCTACTAAGGCTTCTAGCGCTAACTTTATTGTACAAGCAGGTCGTAGTGTTCAAATTGTAGATCCGTATGTTTCTACAAAAAACGTATCAACTCCTGCAATCAATGACGAGAAAGTTTTAGTTGACGCAATGAACAACTATCGAACTTTCAATAAAGTGGATAACAAACCAAATCTTTACGTGCAAGGTACTAATCCAGCAACAACAACTGAAGGATATCCTAAGTCATTAAAAGATGCTGTGGATAAAATTGCAACTGAAGTAAATAATGATAAAACAAAATTACCAGTTGTAGGTTTCTACCGTTCTTATATCTATGTTAAAAAAGATAGTGCTTTTGCTAAAAAAGTTTTAGCAGCCATTAAAGCACAAGGTACAAATTGAAAATTAGATTGAAAAGATGTTGCAGGAGATGTAATTTTTGGATATACTTCAAAAACTTCATCAGCTTCATATACTTTTGCTGAAAAATGATTCCAAACCCACTTTAATGGATTCACAACTTTTGAGGAACAAAAAAACAACTAAAATTTATGAGTACTAACAAAGCAAATAATCATCAAGAAGCTGATTGAACGATTAGTTGACAAAATGTTAGCAAAACTTATCCCAATGGGACAAAAGGGTTAATTGACATCAATTTAGAAATTAAACAAGGCGAATTTGTTGCAATTATTGGTCTTTCCGGTGCCGGAAAGACCACTCTTTTAAAAACAGTTAACAAAATCAATACAATTAGCGATGGCGTTTTAAAAGTTGGGCCATATGAAGTAAATAAATTAAACGGAAAAAAACTGCGGGAATTTAGAACAAAAGTGGGTATTGTTTTCCAAGGTTATAATTTAATTGAAAATATTTCTGTTATTAATAATATTTTGGCAGCACGAGCGCCACAAATGAACCGATTTAAAGCTTTCTTTGGCTGATATTCAAAGAAGGATCTGGATTTAGCATACCGTTCATTAGCGAAAGTAAATATTTTGGAAAATGCATATGATTTAGCTAAAGATTTATCTGGTGGGCAAATGCAGCGGGTAGCGTTAGCACGTACTTTAGCGCAAAATCCTAAAATTATTTTAGCTGATGAACCGGTAGGGGCATTAGATCCAATTATGGCAAAAAGTGTAATGGATGGATTTCTATTTGTTAATAAATCTGAAAACATTACAGTTTTAGCTAACTTACACCACGTTGATTTAGCGTTGCAATACGCTGATCGAATTATTGGTGTAAAAAAAGGTCGTATTGTTTATGATGGGCCTTCTACAAATGTTAATTTAAACATTTTAAAACAAATTTATGGGGAACAATTAGAACAATTCGATGAAGAACAATTCATTGAAACTAAACGTAAGCGCTTAGTCATTCAAAAGGATATTCAAGAAAAGATTGCTAATGAACAACAAACAACAAACGCTAACTAAAAATTCTTATCATAGAGCGAAAATAGTTTTTTTCCTTCAAAAGATTAAAAATTATTTTCAGCCTAAATTCATTGATATTAATGGCCAAAAAGTAACCAAAAGTTTCCCGTGGTTTAGTGTCATTTCTATCCTTGCCAGTCTACTAATTGTGGCTGTTATTATCTGAGCTGTAAAACCAAATTTTAGTGGGCACGATATTTTTTGGAAAAATATTAGTGGGTTCTTCGATTTTAAAACAACAGAGGTTGCCGGATATAAATACACACCAACAGCTACATTTATCCATGCTTTAAAATACTTATGAAAAACAATTAGTTTCTCTATTTTAGGGACATTATTAGGTATTTTAATTTCAGTACCTGTGGCTTTGTTAAGTTCAAAGAACTTCATCAAAACACCATTAGTATATATGCCAATGCGTATTTTAATGTCAATTATGCGAGCTATCCCCCCAATTGTTTTTGCATTTGGTTTTAAAAATTTAGTATCTAAAGAATTAGCTGCAACATTTGCCTTAGCTTTATTTGTTACAGCAGTTATGGCTAAATGATTATACGAAGATTTAGATACATATGATGTTTCAGCATACCATGGTATGCAAGCTATTGGAAACACAAAATTAGTTGCATTCAAAAATTCAATCCTTCCTTATCTAAACAAACGAATCTTTGCATATGGCTTTTATTCATTTGAAATGGTAGTACGTTTCGCAGCTATTTTATCTATTGTTGGGATTCCAACAATTGGTGAATCCATCTCCAATTATCAAGAACCCGATAAATTCGGTGGTTTAAATATCGTTTTATGGACCTTAATTACTTTTATGGTCATTTTAGAAGTATTAAATTTCCTTGTCCGTAAATACTTTTTAGAAGCAATTCCAAAACGTCCGGTCGTAGATGAACACCTTCCCTATGATCAGTATTTAAAAGCATTGAAAAAACAACGCCCAAAAATTTATTTATGAAAAATTGCTCTAGCAGTTATTATTATCACTTTATCAATTGCTGCGTTATTTCAGATTAAATGACAAGCAGCAAACAAAATTCAAGTTTTTTACTTTGTGAAAGGTATGCAAGCGTTCTTTAGTCCTGAATGAAGTTTATTCAGTGTGTGAGACCACCAAAACGTCTTTCGTCTAGGTTTTGATGCTCTAGCTGTTGCGATTTTGGCTACGTTAATTGGAACATTATTAGCTATTCCAATCGCTTTATTAGCTTCTTTTAATATCACAAAATGAACATCATTAATTTTTAAATTAGTGATTATTATTTTAAGAGCTATTCCAGCTTTTACCTTCGCCTTCCTTTTCTTAGCTTTATCGAAAGATTCTATTGTCTTCGCAGGGGTTTTAGCACTAGGGATTCACTCAATTGGGATGATGGGAAAACTAACAACCCAAGCTATTGAAAAAATTCCGCAACGTTTTTTTGAATCTCTTGATTCAATCGGAGCAAACACATGATTGAAATTTAAATACACTTTAAAAGAAATCATGCCAACTATTATTTCGAACTTCTTATACCGAATCGAAATTAATTTCAAGTCAACAACAGTGATTGGGACAGTTGGAGCTTCAAAATTTGGTTTACAAATTAATATTTTTTCCGGTGATCCAGAAAACTGAAACCGCCTATCGTCTTATTTAATTTTTACAGTAGTTTTATTAATGATTTTAGAATATCTTTCTTCATTATTAAGAAAAAAAATTATGACAGGTTATTTCTTTGAACAGGGTGTTTGGTTTAAACGTTTGTTACGTTATTACAAAACAATTAAAGCTTTAGCTATCGCCCGAACATTTAATATTAGTTTTGCTAACCATTACAAACCAATCAACTATAATCTAGCCTATCGTGATTACATGTTCTTGACTATTTATCGATTAGGGATTGAGCATCCACATATTGATGAAGTTTCATATGGACAGTGTGTTCGTTTAGATCAGTTATGTAAACAAGCATATAGACATCAGTTAAAGAGTATACGCAATGAGATTAATGATATTAAACTCAAAACAAAGAACAAAGTTTTAAGAAATATGCAAAAGGCACACTTATTAAAAAATCAACAAAAACAAGTGAAAAAAGCCCAATTTTATGCTATTAACCATTATTTAAATGAAAAGGCAGTTGATTATCATGTTTCTTAAAAACAACACAAGTTTAATTGAAAATTTAAAAATTTTTTGAGACTATATTAAAAGAGCCAAAAAAATTGTTCTTTGTACTCACGTTGAACCAGACGGTGATACATTAGGCTCAGCGATTGCTTTACAAGAATTAATTCGTTTAAATTGTCAAGGGAAAGAAGTTTTAATTAGTGGATATGATTACCCACGTAATTTACATTTTTTAATTGATGAACCAATTAGTTTGGTTAGTGATGACTTTTTTAATGATGCTTTAAAAATTGTTGTTGATACTTCAACACAACGTCGGATCCAAGATAAACGTGTGCAAACCGAACACGCTTTAAAATTTGATCATCACCAAAATGAGGGTGAATGATTATTTGCTATTGGTGGTGATCATTGACCAGCCACAGGTGAGCCTTTAGCTATCTTAGCTGCAGCATTGGGGTTGCAGGTTAATCAAAAATGTTTAGAAGCTCTTGCAACAGCTATTTTAACAGATACAGAATTTATGCGCGAACGTAACATTAGCGATCAAACATTTGCCGTGATGGCCTGACTTATTCAAAAAGGCCTTGATTATCTCGGATTATTAAAAAAACTGCAATTAACAACAAGTGAAAAAAACCTGATTTTTAATTATTTAAACCAAAAACAAATACAGGATGACATTGATTTTTTAATCGTCAACGAAGTTGTGCCTAATGATATTGTGCGTCCTTTAACTGCACAATTCGCTCAATTAGCAGGATCTGAAGTTTGCTTCATGTTGTTAAAAAAACCAGATGGTAACTACCGCGGCGAAATACGGTCAAAAACAACTTTTGATGTCTCTAGAGTAGCAAAAATATTTGGTGGTGGCGGGCATTTTAATTCCGCTGGTTTTATTGTTGCAAGTCCAGAATATGCAAAACAAATAATTAAGGAAATTAAACTATTAGCTTAGTTTAATTAGTTTAGAAAAAAGTATCGACCTTATTGATCGATACTTTTTTATTTTTTTTCTATCTACTAAAAAGAAAAAGGACATAAAAAAATAAATATTAAGACAGAGACGAATCAACTCCACCAAGTAAATATTTATAACTTTTATTCATGCATAGACAAAAGGTTAATTAGGCCTTTTGATAACTCTAGGTTTTACCCAAGGAACTTGGCTTTGATTTTTGCACAACAGATTTTCGTTCCTACTTCTCGACCGAAAACTTATACACACCTCACAGTGTTTCAACTGTCAATATCTAGTTGGCAACGTTTGCTAACAGCACCACACTTATTAGAAACCTAAATACGTTTTTCGAGAATCATTTAAAGTTATAAATATTTATTTCCACACCATAATTTTTGCTAATACGATAGCTCGACAGAACTCTAGTTAAAACTACCATTCTGAATCATGATTACCTTATGAGCAAGCACCCATTGTTCGGTCATTAATATTTATTTGGTAATATATTATACACTAAAAAATAATTTGCTCAAAAAATTTTTATAAAACAATGATATAAGTTCATAAATACTTATTTTAATTATAAGAAAAAAACCAAACTAATTTATTTTTCAAAAAATGGAACATTTTATAGATAGTATATACTTAGATAATGAGATGTGTATGTGCAAAAAGGAGTTAAACATGCAAAAGAAGAAAATATGATGAGCTATGGCAACCACAGCTTTAGCTATCTTTGTTGGATTAGCCACTTTTTCTTGTAAAAATCCAAATAAGGAAACAAACAAAAAAGAAATGAAGGAATTTCCAGAAACAAAAGAACAACCACAGCCTATCGAGGATTTAAAATTTAATGGGTTAGTTATTGACAAAAGTAATCTACAACATTTTATTGAAGATGGTTTTATTGAAGTAGTAAAAAGTGGCTCAATTAGCAATTACGCCCTTAAGAAACCGATAAAAAATGTTTCATCAATCAAGTGAACACTTCCAAATATTTTAATCATATATCCTAAAACAAATATTGTTAGTTTATATATGCCAAATGTAATACACATAATTGATTCCGCTCATATAAGTGAGGGTTTATGTGAAACTTTAAAATCAATTCACATGCCTAATTTAAAAGTTATGTTAGATAAAATGAATTACCCCAATTTAGAAAATGTGGTAATGCCAAATGTTGAATATATAGGGTCATATAGTTTTCTTGGAACACCTTATTTAACTAATTTAATTAATTCCAATCCGCAGAAATTAGCAATTGTCAATGGTATTTTATTTAATGGATCGCAAGCTACAGGAAATTTAGAAATTCCTGAAAGCGTAAAAACCATTATTGAAAGTGCTTTTTCACTTCCTAGATATGGTGAAAACCCTTCCGCTGTCTACCCTTGCTTGAAAGAATTAAAAAACGTTACTATTCCTCATAATTGTAATTTAGAACCAAATATTTTTAGCGGATGTGAAGGTTTAGTCAGTGTAAAAATGCCCAATATTATTAGAATTTCACGTAGTGCATTTTGACGTTGTAAATCTTTAACAAAAGTAGATGCTCCAAAGGTGGTTTTAATTGAACCAGGTGCTTTTGCCGAATGTAGTTCGTTGACAAACATCAACTTACCAAATCTAGAAATCTTACTAGGTGGAGTTTTTGATTCATGTATGAATTTAACCGATATAAATATTCCAAATGCTTCAATAGTAGGAGTAAGCACTTTTAGTGGTTGTAATAGTATTGTGAATATCAATCTACCAAATGCTACCGAGATTCATCATATGGCGTTTAATAATTGTGTGGCACTTGAGAGTGTAAAAATACCAAAAGTACAAAAGATAGATAATTTAGCTTTTGGTAGTTGCGAAAAATTAACTAATATATTGGCTCCCGATGCCAAGAATATTGCTGCGGGCGCTTTTGAAAAATCGTTATTTGAGAAACAACTAATGAATTTAAACAATGAAAAATTAATCATTTTTAATGGCGTTTTATTGAACGGTAAACAAGCATCAGGTGTCATTAATATCCCCCAAGATGTATTATCAATTGCTGATGGAGCTTTTGATGGATGCACAAACATAACAAAAATAAACGCGCCAAGTGTAACTATGATTGGTGCTGAAGCGTTTAGCGGATGCACAAATATTGTGGATGTATCTTTACCAAATGTTCATTCAATTGGTTCAAACGCTTTTTCAGATTGTTCATCCTTGATTAATTTAGAAATACCAAAGGTTACAACGATATCTCAACAAGCTTTTAGAAATTGTACTAAATTAAATAATTTAGAAATGAATAAAGTTAATAAAATAGGTGCTGATGCTTTCGTTAACACTCCATTTATAAAAAATTTAATTATGAATAACAAACAGCACTTAGCTATCGTTCATAACATTTTGATAGATGGGAAACAAACGTCAGGTGCTATTAACATCCCAGAAAATGTAACATCAATTGCAGATAGCGCTTTCGCTGGTGTCGATAATATCACTAATTTAAATGCTCCAAAAGTTCTTTCGATTGGTTATAATGCTTTTGAACATTGTAATAGTTTAATTAACGTAAATGCTCCCAATCTTTTGAGTATTGATTCTCAAGCATTTACAGGATGTAAAAATTTATCTCATATAAATGCTCCAAACGTTCTTTCAATTGGTTTAGGAGCTTTTTCATCTAGCGGCTTAACTGACGTTAATTTTCCCAACGTTACAAGTATTGAATCACAGGCGTTTTCAAATTGTGAGAAATTATGATCAGTTAATATCCCCCAAGCGAATTCACTTGGTGAAGGTGTCTTTTTGGGAACAAAATTTTTAGATAATCTAATAAGCTCTAGCTCAACAAAATTAGTTATTGTTAATAATGTTTTAATCGATGGGACTCATGCTGTTGGAGAAATTACAATCCCTGAAAATGTAACTGCAATCGCACCTAGAGCTTTTGAGCGTGCTAAAAACATAACTGGTGTAAATGCGCCTGAGGTAGTTTTTATAGGTGATTATGCGTTTGCTACAAATATTGGCATTAAAAAAATTAATATACCAAAAGCTTCGATAATTGGAGTTCGTGCGTTTGCATATACTCTTAATTTAAGTAAACTAAATATACCTAATGTGTCTAGTATAGGATATAATGCTTTTGAGTTCACTCCGTCTTTATCATTCGAGAACATCAACATGCCTGATGCGATTAATCGGATAGAATTTGAAAAAATAAAAGCCCATTTAGATTGGTCTGCACAAGACAACATGTAAGAGTATTAAAACATACATAAATATTCGTTTATAAAAACAAGAGGAAGTAATTCCTCTTGTTTTTATTAAACAAAATAAGGGGATTAGTGAGTTTTAATAATTCAAAAACTCAAAAATAATTTATCAATATAATTAAATAGAACTATCATGATTATTGATTCAAAAAAACATTGCTGGCTTTTATCAAAAAAACACAACCATTTTTGTTTTGTTTTTAAAAAACAGTAATCAATTAAGTTTTAAAAAAATGGAAAAACACAAAAGGTTAATAGTATCTAGTAAAATAAATAATATGTAATTCAATCACAAAGGAATATTATGAATAATAAAATCAATAAAGAAGAACTTGCAAGACAGCTGTGAAATTCTGCTGTTAATATGCGTGGTTCACTAGAACAAAATGATCATAAAAACTTTTTGTTAGCTATGCTTTTTTACAAATTCTTATCCCAAAAACAAGTTGAGTATTTCAATAAAGAAATTTGTTGAATAA
>NZ_JAOXHJ010000020.1 GCF_025780055.1 Ureaplasma zalophigenitalium
ATTATTGGTTATTAAGGTATAAGTTCTATTTCCGCCATCTTCTCTATTTAGTTCCATAACAGCATGACCAGTGGTACCAGAACCGGCAAAAAAGTCGAGAATACGAGCGTTTTTATTTGTTATTAAAAATAATTTAATTAAATCAATTGGCTTGCATGTTCTAAATATTTTTTCTTTTTCCAATGGCTTACTGATTATTTCGTATAATAAGTCATTTCCGTTTTTTGTATTAAGCGTTTTTCCTAAAATTAAAGACTTGAGAGTAAAACCAAGATTTCTTTTCTTTGTTTTGATTTTTCATGCACCATTAACAAACTCTATTTTTAAATTTTGAGCCTCATTGTCAATCTTTTCTTTTTGCCATCTTCATACCAATTGAACACCATCTTTACCTTTTCTTGGAAGAATTTGATCTATTGTTTCTCTTGTTTTGTAGCTTGTTGGATAATATTGCCCATTTTTTTCATTTATATATATCGGAAAAAATAATTTTGGTCGAGTGTTAATATTGAATGCTGAATTAGAGTTTTCAAGTTCATTTTGAGAAACGAATTTTCCGTATTCATCCTCACTTACATCATTAACTCTTTCTTTATAAACATCTGGTAATACATTGTTAGCAAATTCGGCCGGTATTTCATTAAAAATATGGTTATTTTTTTTATAAACTAATATGTATTCATGCGTAAGAGCAAAGTTGGTATTTGCTTGACGACCTTTTAAATTAGATACAAAGGGCATAGATGCCACAAAATTCTCTTCACCAAAAATATCGTCCATTAAGACTTTTAAATAAGCTTGTTCACTATCATCGATAGAAACAAAAATAACTCCATCATCTTTGAGCAGTTCCTTAGCTAAAATTAATCGTTCATTCATCATGTTTAATCAACCGTTCCGACTGAATTTATCGCGGTAAATAAACTTATTATTGTTGATTTTTAAAGCATCGTTGGCAACAGAATTCCCATCCGAATTTG
>NZ_JAOXHJ010000021.1 GCF_025780055.1 Ureaplasma zalophigenitalium
ATATTAAAATATGATTACCTGAAACAACTGACGAAATAAAAAATTTATCGAATTTACTAAAAAGATGAAGTGTTGCCATATCACTTCTTCAGTGTAAGTTAGAAAAGCTAAAAAATCTCAAAAATACCCTTTTAGAGAAGATGTTTGCAGATGAAAAACACCCCTTCCCAAAGATTAGATTTAAAGAATTTACAAACGCTTGAGAACGTAAAGAGTTAGGCGATTCGCTTATTAAATCCAACAAAAAAAATACAAGTTATGAATTTTCATTTGATTCGGTTTTATCAGTGTCAAGAAAATATGGGATAATTAATCAAATTTCACTTCTCGGAAGATCATACGCAAGTAAAAAAACTTTGTCTAACTATAAAGTTATTGAATTATTTGATTTAGTATATACGAGATCGCCTTTAAATTCATTTCCATTTGGTATTATTGACATTAATCAAAACAAAAAAGGAATATTATCTACACTTTATCTTGTTTTTAAACCAAAAAACACTTCATACAGTTTGTTTTTAAAATGATATTTTTTACAGAGGGAGAGAACGAACAATTATCTTATTAAACTTATAAACAAAGGTGCAAAAAATACGATATTAGTATCCGAGGATGAATTTTTGAAAGGTGTAATTACTATGACACCAAATATCACCGAAATTAAATATATTTATAATTTATTTGCTTTTATTGAAAGTGCAGTATCACTTCTTCAGCGTAAGCTTGAAAAAATGGAAAACATTAAAAACACACTTTTACAAAAAATGTTTGTGTAAATTACAGAATGAGCAACTAATTTTAAAAGTGTGCTCATTTTTTATAAATTAGT
>NZ_JAOXHJ010000022.1 GCF_025780055.1 Ureaplasma zalophigenitalium
CTCAAGCGTTTGTAAATTCTTTAAATCTGATCTTTGGAAAAGGGTGTTTTTCATCTGCGAACATCTTTTCTAGAAGTGTATTTTTGAGATTTTTTAGCTTTTCTAACTTACACTGAAGAAGTGATATATATTCTTCAATCCTATCAAGCAGAATAGTTAGTCTTTTTTGTTCTTTTTCTGATCCTGGAATATTTAATCTAAGTTTGTCTAGATTTTTAAGCAAAAGTGTTGGAATTGTTGAAGATACAGTTATCTTTTTTATTTTATTTTGAAAAGATTCTGTTGATAACAAAAAATATAAAAATTCAGGGCTATAGGCCTCTTTCAAAACAATACCTAATATCCCTTGTTTAGTTGTCAAATCTACTTTGTTAATCGATATTTTACCTATTGTGGCACCGTTTGATATTAATAAATTATTTGCTTTTAATAATCAAGCAGAAGAATTTTTTAAGGCCTTGTTAGTTATATAATTCTGAGTTTTGAAAATGTATTTGCACTCCAAATCTTGGATTTTAACAAAGGGGATGTTTCCGTTTTTATAATACGTAGCTACATGAGTAGACGGAGTTCCTCCTTCAGCAGCGAATTGATAAAAATCATTAAAGTTTCTCTGTTCTCAATCGTTTGTAAATTCTTTAAATCTGATAGCAGGAACAAACTTATTATTCATTTTTATCACCTAATATATCAATTAATTCATTAATCGCTTTTAAATCATATTCATCTGCTTTTAAATCTTTTAACATATTTGCTAACTCAATTTCACTAGCTCTTAATTCATTGTTAATTTGAGCTAGTGTTTGCGCATATTTT
>NZ_JAOXHJ010000023.1 GCF_025780055.1 Ureaplasma zalophigenitalium
GCTTCATCACGAATATAAATTAATTCGTAATTCTCGTATTTTACAGCGGTTAAAAAAGCGTCTAATTTCCCGTATTCGGTTAATATTTTTTTATTTCCAAAAGTCGATGAACCAAAAACTAACACCTTTTCATCTTTGAGTTTAATATCATAACTACCATCTTTTGTGTTTTTAGAAGTAGCAGATGGTGATTGTAAATACTCGATTTCTAAATGATTATTTTCTAAAAAATTTTTGTAATCTTTTAGATTATTAGCAAATTGTAATGGTAATTCTGCGCTTGATAGCGTCCCAATCATGAAGATTATTTTTTGGTTTGGTTGATAAGCTTTTTTATAACTAATAATTCGATCAATTAAATTAGCGATCATAAAGGTTTTACCCGAGCCAGTAGGGGCTTTAAACTCGACAATTTTATTCTGATCAAAACGTCCGTTTTGCTTAATATTTAAATAATGTTTAAATAACCCCGATACACACTTACTCTGACTATTACTTAGTTGCATCTTGTTCTTCCTCGTATGGTTGTAAGGCTAATAATTGTCTTAAAAGATTATTGTTGTCAAGGTTGTGGTGGGTAATATTAAAGTGTGAAAAGGTTTCTTTTAATAAGGTTTTAATAACTTCGTTATAATTCGTTTTTGCATTAATGGAAATATCGAACTTTTTAACTTTAAAAACGTTTAAATTACTTAGATATGGAAGATGTTTCTCTGCTCATTTAAAACTTTCATTTTTTGTGCCCTTCCCATGATTGATCCGGTATAAACGTTCGTATGTTATTTCATC
>NZ_JAOXHJ010000024.1 GCF_025780055.1 Ureaplasma zalophigenitalium
GTAAGTTAGAAAAGCTAAAAAATCTCAAAAATACACTTCTAGAAAAGATGTTCGCAGATGAAAAACACCCTTTTCCAAAGATCAGATTTAAAGAATTTACAAACGCTTGAGAACAGAGAAGAGTGGGGGATTTGTTTATAGGTTTATCGGGCACCTCGTTAGAAGAATTTTTTAATAAAAATGGCAAGTATCATGTAGTTAATATAGGTAGTTACGGATTAGATGCTCAATATTTTGATCAAAATATAAGAATAGATAAAAATTATATTAGTAAGAAATACATTTTAGAAAAAAACAATCTAGTGATGATCATGAATGACAAAACAAGTTTAGGGAAAATCATTGGAAGTACTTTATACATCGAGGAAAATGATAGATATATTTATAACCAAAGAACACAAAGATTAATAGTTAAAATAGAAGAGATGTTGCCTAAATTTGCATACTTTCTTACAAATTCGTATTATTTTAAGAAGAAAATACACTTAATCATGCAAGGCACTTCCCAGATATACATTAATTGACCACAGGTTGAGAAAATTTTAATAAGATTAGCAATTGATAAAAATGAGCAATTAAATATTGAGACGTTGGCAATAAAAATAATTCACACTATATCACTTCTTCAGTGTAAGCTTGAAAATCTACAAAATATCAAAAACATTCTTCACGAGAAGGTGTTGCCAGGTAATAAACATCTTTTTACAAAAACCACATTCATGCCCTTTAATAATTTTTGAA
>NZ_JAOXHJ010000025.1 GCF_025780055.1 Ureaplasma zalophigenitalium
ACTAGTTGTTTACTTGGATAGAACCCAAAATAACCGAATGTATTTACAGGGAGATAGCAACCATTTAGGGATACAAAAATTGTTGTTAAAACAAAAAGGTTATCACACGACAATGAGTGATTTATTTGCTGCGATTATAAAAGATACCAAAGAAGTTTAATATTTTCTTCATCTATAATTATTTTAAAAAACAAAAACGTAAACTAGCTGTTTTTGTTTTTTTATTTCCTATTTAAATTTTAGAAAATTAAGACCATTAAAATGAAAAAACCTTTCAAAAAAAGTTCGAATAATCTGATGTTTATTTCTTGTATCTACGTTAATTTACAAACGATTGAGAACAGAGAAGAGTGGGAGATTTGTTTATTTTGACACGCGGAACCGTTGTGTCGACTAACAAATTATCCAAAACAAAAACATCCCTGTTTAAATACCCGGTTTATTCTTCTAAAACAGTAAATGAGGGACTTTTGGGTTATTATGATAAATATTTATTTGAAAACTGTATTACCTGAACTACTGATGGTGCTGGAGCTGGTTATATTAAATATCGCGATGAAAAGTTCTTTTCAACAAATGTTTCTGGGGTATTATTAGGTTCTCCAGAATA
>NZ_JAOXHJ010000026.1 GCF_025780055.1 Ureaplasma zalophigenitalium
ATCTCCCACTCTTCTCTGTTCTCAATCGTTTGTAAATTCTTTAAATCTGATCTTTGGAAAAGGGTGTTTTTCATCTGCGAACATCTTCTCTAAAAGGGTATTTTTGAGATTTTTTAGCTTTTCTAACTTACACTGAAGAAGTGATATAACTAACCCAATGCAACCAAAAAAACTAATAATCGAACTTTGTTCCATTTCTTTTGTTGTAACTATTAAGTTATTAAGTAAATATGTCAAATGTCTTCTGTATTTAATTACCTTTGGCTTTAGACGCTTAATTAAGTAAAACATAAACTCACTATTAACATCCTTAACTGATAGTATTTTAACACCATCATTTGCTATAAAATAATTTGTTTTAGGTCTGATAATTGAGAATGTATGATCTCCGAACAGAATAGTTTTTTCCGAATAATTTATAAAATTAGAACTTAGACTATAACCATATATAGGAGAATCACCTTGCTGATATATCGGATAACCAATACTTTCTAATCTATAATTTCTTATTCTAATCGGAATTGTTGATACTAAATCCCCTACTCTTCTCTGTTCTCAAG
>NZ_JAOXHJ010000027.1 GCF_025780055.1 Ureaplasma zalophigenitalium
CTGAAGAAGTGATATGGTACGCGAAATCTTATCTAAAAATAATGAAATCGTTTTTTGCTCATCTATTTTTGCAGATCATATTTTAATATTCGCCATATCACTAAATTTAATTGTCTTTCCAATTCTTAATCCGAAGGTAATAGGTTTAAGTTTTTGGATGAAACTTTTTGAAGAAAAAATTTCCTTAAAATAAAATGGGTAATCTAAATTCACGTCTTTTAGGCGTAAAACATTATAGGCTGGGCTAGTTAATCCACTATACAATGAAAATGCTAGTCCGCAAAAGTATGATGAAAGATGCAAAACAAAGTCGTATTTTTTTACGTAATTATAGTTAGTCAAGTTTGATAGATTAAAATTGATAGTTAGGCGTGAGTTCTTCCTTGGTTGCATACCATTATTATTCGTTGCTGTTAAAATTTCTATATCATTAAATCCTTTTTTGTTCTCCAGTAGTAATATATCTCCCACTCTTCTCTGTTCTCAA
>NZ_JAOXHJ010000028.1 GCF_025780055.1 Ureaplasma zalophigenitalium
AAATACAAGCAACATTCTTTTATTCTGATACATCATAATTAAACAATTTAAAAAAGAAATCCATAATCTTTACAAAAAAACCTTGGCTGAAATTATTAAAAAAGACGATCAGCAAGAGTATGTTTTAAAACACCGGCAAATATTACCTAACCTAATGTATGCATATGTGCGTGATAACCACAAAATGTATTTTGATTTAGATAAATACGCTTATAAGAGCACGATTCAAGAACAACCAGAATATTTCTTTGACTCTTATACAGAAAAAGCCTTTTGCGAGGAATTATTTAAATTTCTACGCACACACGAAGATGTGCACGCCAAAGTACAAATTTGAAGTAAAAACCCCGTTTTTCACGGAATTAATTTTCAATATTATGAAAAAGATTCGCTGTTTGAAATCAAAAATAGTTACCCCGATTTTTTAATTAAATATAATGACCATGAAATATTTATCGAAATCAAAAGCAGTGATGATTTTGATGT
>NZ_JAOXHJ010000029.1 GCF_025780055.1 Ureaplasma zalophigenitalium
GAAAACTCTTCATCTGAAAATTTTATTTTTGCATCATTTTTATCATTTTTTACAGATGCAACAATCGAAAACCTTTGATGAGGAGCTAATTTAATTTCTTTATCTAGCTCTATTGTTCTTAACCCACCATCGTCGAAATGCATTGTTTTTGTTGCTTTAAGACTTGGAGAATGATTGACATAATTGAATGGATTTATGTAATCACCATCATCTTCCACATAAACTTTCACAGTAACATCAACATTTTTACCATCAAAGCCAACATTAACTGCTTTTAAAAATTCATCATTTTTATCATTACTTCTTTTAGTGGTAAATGAAACAGCTGCGGTTGTTTCATTGACATTGTAAATATCCTTTAAAAAACCATCATAATAGTAATTGTTATCATATTTATTTTTGTTAACATAATTAAAAGTGAAGGTTTCTGATATATTTGTTTCATAAGAAATATACATATATCCTTTTTCAAGAA
>NZ_JAOXHJ010000002.1 GCF_025780055.1 Ureaplasma zalophigenitalium
CTTGCAACGCTTCTGCATATGCATGGTGTTTTGATCATCTTCATTGCGTTGCAGCGATTACAGTAGCTGCAGAAAAAATGGTCCCTATGATCGCGCTGGATATGGCGATTTTTTTCTTTTTGGATAAGAAATTTTTTTTCATGTTTTCCTCCTATATCTTATGACTATTCTATTATTTTTTATTAATAAAATCATAAAAATATGGAGTTATTCAAGTTTTTTATAAATAAATTATAACTTAAGATAATGTTTCGTGTATGTTTTATAAAACGCCAACCTTCTTTGTGCATTCATAGCAAAATTTCTTCCTTACCATATAAAAAATCATTTGGTATAACTACTGATGCAGATACTCGTAATAAATAATTCAACATGTTGCCATTATGAACCCAATTTTCTAAAGTTCTTACATTTGCTTTACTAATCTTATATTGACCTTTAGGTGTTATAAAATTCAATTTACTAAATGCTCGCATTAAACTAACTTCTTCGTAAAATACTCTAATAACGTGTCTAAGAGTTTTTTTAAAACGTTAGAGAATTTGTCGATTAACTTATGTTTTGTTTGTTAAAACGTCTATTTTTATATTTTTGAATAATTGTCTTTTTTTCGTTTTACGAATAATCAATTTTTGTACTTTTCTAAATTCGATTGATATTTTGTTTTAGTTTAATATCTTCTCAAACCATAGTTCATAACTTAACTACTTAGACTTAGACTTATATATTTACAATCAAGCTATTTAAATAGGACCGGAACTTTTATCTGGGTATTGCGCCGTTTAACTGAACCTAATCACTAATCTTTTTAGATTAATAGTTTTGAACCTTTTATTACAATCTTTTCCTTAATACTGTCGATATAAAGATTTTGTTATATAACTGATTCATAAAATGATTCGTATCCTTAACTTCATGTTCTTTTAGTGTATTCAATAACTCCTTGTTCCTCGCGATCGTTTCATAAACTGTTTTACTTAAATTAAAATACAGTTTTGCTGGTCGTCCTAAACCTCGCGGTGCGATATAAGTTATTTGCTGTTCTTTTAATAGCTTGCATCCTTTTTGAATAGTTCTTTGATCCGCAATTAAATCCACAACTAAAACAGTTTGTTTGTAAACAAAGAAACATTCATCATTATTTTCTTAAAAATTACGATTCTTTGATAAAAGTGGTTGACTTTTATATAACTGTATAACCAATGGGTCAGCTGTGGAATTTTACTTACAACTAATACGTTATAAACAAAGTCTGGTAGTTGTACGAAACCGTTCCCTTTTATTCCGCAAAGGATTAAATATTTAGAACTACTAAATTTTTAATTTCTCCTTCTAACCGTCACCAGAAAATATCAGTAAATTGTTTTTGGTTTTTTGAGCAATGGTGTTCATCTACTCATCCGCTAGTATTATCTGTTCTTCAATCACTGATGGCTCAACCTTGAATTGAATGTCTAAAAGTTTGTTTTTTAAATCTGCTCATAATTTTTAAAGCGATGAAAAAAGGAGTAAGCCGTTTGGCTTACCCCCATTTTTCCTGCACTTCCAAATATATTAATAAAACAGGAAATACCTAGATTTTCCTGTTTTTAAAATAAATTCAATTTTCAAATACTTAGTTTTAGTTTGATATCAAAGTTAGAAAATTTAGGCTTTTTTTGTTAGTTCTAGTTTAGTGTTTAAATCTAGGTCGGTGAATTCGGCATTTCCATCATTAACATCGCTTTTTATAGAAATGCTGGTAATAAATAATTCTGGATTTTCATTTATATCCTTAGCATTTATGTCAAAAGAACATTGACTATTATTCTTGTCGATTGTTATGTATTGTTGTGTAATTACTTGTTTAAAATTATTATCTTTCGTTTTATATTTTGCAAAGATTTTAAATTGGATAGGGAAATTAAATGATTCATCTAAATCAACATAGTCATTTTTATATAGTTTTTTTAATGCTTCTAGATTAATGTTCAGGTTTGTTAACGTAATCGTTAGTTTTTGTTTATCTACACTTAATGAATAAGTAGCCTTTTTAAAGTCATTACCTAAAACTTGTTCTGCAGACACCATTTCTTGTACTATTTCTTCATCTTGTTCAGTTTCCTCTTCTTCTTGTTTTTGTTGATCTTTCTGTGGTTTTTTTTCAGGTTGTTCTTCTGGTTTTGGAGCATCCTCAAAATCTAAATGTTGGTGGGCTAACATTTGTCTATAATCGTTGATAGTTGTTATAATTCAATCCGGAGACACTGTAAAGTTAACGTCTTTAATTTCTTGTTTCATTAGAGCGTCACTATAGAATTTGACAGCTTTAATTTTATAAAACATATCCTGAGTAATTAGGTTAGTCTGAATATTATTGTAAGATCTTTTTCCTTTAAATTCTAAAAAGAATCTACCCGCAAAATCAATTTGCGCTGGTTCAGATTTAATTATTGGCTTATTGGTTTTATACCCATCTAAATCATACTCTTGAATTTCAAAAACTACAAATGTACCTTCTTTAACTTTTGTTAATTTTTTATTGTTAGCATCTAAAAGGTGTACTCATAAATTAAAGCTATGAGTTTTAGTAGTATCATTTAAATCATTATTTAGTACGTTGCCATCATATAAAGGTTGTATAAATAAGGAAGTAAAACGAGTTCCATAATGACCGTCTAAATCGTTTGTATGAATAGTTCCCATTTTATTTAATGGCAATGAAGGTAGACGATTATAATCGAACCATTGGTAATCAGATGTTGTATAAGCTAACTCAAATTGTACCTTTGCATTTTTGTCTTTTAATTGTACTGGAGAATAAAAAGGTGCTTCATCAATAGTGGCTGTATTAATTTGTATTTTATTATCGCCTGTCACTTCTATGCTTTTAATATAACATTTTTCAGGTGAAGTTTTTAAAGGCAGACCATCTACTGTAACAAAAACAACTTTTAAGAATCCATCTTCGTATTTAACACTTGATGATTCTATTTCATCAGGATCATAAACAGTAGAATTCACATTACTCTTGTTAGTTGTTGCCAAGACTTTTATTGTTTTGTTCAGCAATACTTGTGGATTGTCAACTCTTAATTTTAATTCATATCTTCTTTCACCCAAAGAAGTCAGATGAGCATTTTGTTCATCTAAGTACACATTAGTTTGTTGACTATTTTTGTCAATAGAATTTTTTGAAACCTTAATTGCTTTCATGCCGGGAGTCATCACCGTTTCGAATGCACTAGTTTCTTGGTTATTGTACAATTCAACTTTTACTAAGGTATATTTTTTGTTGTTATCTAAACCAATAAATGAAGCCATAACAGTCGAACGTTCGATTTCTTTTTTCTCACTAGCTATTAAATTACCAACAAGTTGGTTTTGTTCATTTACTTCTTGTAAATAAGCAACTACTTTGGCCCCACTTCTTCGTGTTATTCCTAAATGAAGCCCATAATACTGTTTCTTCTCTTTTTGTCCAACAAACACTAATCCATTGGTTATATCTACATAAGAAATTTTGGTCTGTGCTAAGAATTTATTATCCATTTTGTCATTTGGATTACCCAATACAAAAAGTTTAGATAATTCTACAGACGCAGAAGGATTAGGAGATGATGGATTTTTTTGATTATTATTTTCATTTTTTTGATTATTATTTTCAGATGGATGTTTTTGAGATTGGTTATCTTGTTGAATATGGTTATGTTCAGCGTGATTATGCATAAATTGTTCTTCGTCTAAAACAATTGTAAAAATGTCTGAAGTTTGATTATCTTTTACTAATTTATAACTAACTGTAACATTATTATTTGCTTTTTCAGCTCTCACAAATTCAACCTGTACACCCGTGTTAATATTTTCTAAAATAAACATCTCTTTAGTTAAAACACTAGGAACATCTGCTAGTTTAGTTTGTTTACTATTTTTATAGCTAATATTTGTTTTTTGGTTTATAGCAGTTCAGTCAATTGCATCATCTTTTTTTGTGTAGCAACTAGCTGCAATCGATGCTATTGAGGTAATCATTGCTAGTGAACTAAGACTAGCAATCAAAAATCGTTTATTACTCTTTTTCATTTTTTTCCTCTTTTTACTTTCTACTTATTTATATATTAATATTTTTAAATTATTACAATTCTAGGATTTAATTATTTTTTTACTAAATATTTATTATGCATTATTTTTATTAACCTTTGAGTCAAGAATTTCAACAACTAAATAGTCGATAGGTTCACCACCATAAAAATCGTTCAGATTATTAATATGCAATTCTGAGTATTTAGCAATTAACTTAGTCCCCGATTCACTTCCTCGTTTAGCATCCATGTATTTTGCTAAGCTAAACTTTTTTAATAACTGTTTCTTAAAGCTTTTTAACTTAGGTAAGGTTGTTAAACGTTCATACAAGGTAATTGAACGTAATCCATGTTGCTTACCTTGTTCATCCAATGCTTGTGTTGTCGAAATTCGCATTCAATAACCATCTTTGTTTAATAAATAATATTCAACCTCAGTAATCGTTATTGGAATTTCTTTTTTACTAATAGGGTCAATGACGCTTTCTTTAGTTGAAGCTAAATCATTATTATTAATAATTTTTACTAATTCAACAAATTGGTTATTTTTTGCCCGATAAAATTTCTCGTTTAATGTATTATCACTAATTAAATCAGATAAACTTTGTTTAATCAAAACCGTTGGATCATCACTTTTTTCGGGATTTAAAACATATACAAAGTTAGATATGTTAAATAAAAATCATAACCAGTTATTAGTAAACGGTCCATATGTAGCTAGGTTTCTTTGGCGTTTCGCCATATATGGTGTATATTCATTAAAAGGATTAAAACCTTTCGAATCATTTTCATTGTTTAAAGGATTGGCATAAGCATAAGCATCACGTAACTCTGTTAAATAACCATTGTCGATGGCTTTTTGTTGTTTAATAAATGCTAAACGTTCTTTTTCGTTAGGAAATATATCCTTTAACATTAAACTTATGGGCGTATTTTTGAGAAATAATTCTCATTCATCAGACTGAGTCTCGTTTTGGATTTCGAATTTTTTTAATTTCAAATTAGAATTAATTGCTGTTGCTTGATCGTTTTTACAACTAGCCACTACACTGACAATAGAAGTTAAGGATATAACACTTCCTAAAGTACTTAATGATAAAATTCATCATTTTTTATTTTTTTGGATTTTTTGCATTTTATATACCTAATATAAATTAACCCTTTCATACCATTAACATTTTGGCTGGTAGACCATATTGCTTAACTAATTTTTTTTCAAAAATATCGTAATGTCGTTGATCACCGTGTATGTAAGATAAATGGAAATTATTTGTTAGTGTTGAAATCGAAATACTTAATTTCGACGACTTAAACGTTAATGAATATGGATAAAGTTTAATTCCCACTTTGTCATTTTCTTTGTTTTTAGTGTAGATATTAAATCAGAATAATGAATTGTTTTTCTTTAACATTAATTCTCGACTCAAAGTATTACTGTTATGTGCTTTGGAAACATCGGTTTCTTTTAACTCTTCAAAGATATTATCACCAAATCTAAAAGGTTTATATGGTTCAGTTAAAGATAAAGTAGTTAAATATTCCTGACTATGATGTGAACCAGTATCCGTGTTAGTTGGCAATTTAAACCAATCGATGAATATGAATTCAAATTTATCTAAATGCGTGAAGACAAAATATCAATTTTTAGATAATAATTGAGAATATGCATCGGCTCGAGCATCAAAAATTGTTTTATCTGAAACTTGGGCAGTTTTGTCGAATTTCTTGTGATATTCACTAGCAAATTGTTTTAGTTGACTAATCAATTGGGCTTGGTATTTGGGATCATTTTGCTCATTTACATAGTCGTTAATTAGTACTGAATCGAAATTATAAATTTCATTTAACAAACTCTTAATGATTTCATTAGAAATTCTTTGTTCAACCGATTCATTTTTTGAAACTACATCTAATTCATGATCGTTATATTTTTCAAGGAATTCTGGTATTTTAGATTCTTTTTTGGAAATTATTGTTTTTTCTTTTCCTTCAATTGTATTTAAAAAAACATCTGCTTTAACCGAACGTAATGAATAGATTTTAAATGGAATTGTTTTTTGTAATTCTTGCGCCACTTGGTGGTTATACTTTAACATTCGGGGTTTTAAATTGAAATAGTAATTTGATTGGTCAAATTCTTTTAATAAATTTTGATATTCAATCTTTTTATGTTTTGCTATTTTGGCTAGATTATTTGGATTAAGATTAGATTCAATTTCCTGGTAAATATCAGCGATTTCGGCCTGGAATTCCTGATCAATAGCTGCCTTGGTTTTTTCTTCAAAAATATTAGCAAATTTTACTAATTCATCTTTTTTGATTTCGTGATCAAAAACAAATAAATCTCAATCTAATCTTCCATAAAATAATTCCTGTTCATCTTTGAGTTTTGTGAGACGTAAAATTTTATTATGATCATAAACTAAATAATAAACCGATTTCTCTTGATAGAAATTGTCTTTTGATTGGGCTCATTTATATTCATAAATTTCATTAAATGATGTGTTGTTGATACTTATTACATTATTGTTTTCATTTCATATTTCAAACACACCGGTCACCTGGGTACCAGGACTGAATTTTTTAAATAATTCTGAGTTTGATAAATTTGTGTCATGAGTTAAATCAAACTTTAAAACAGCCTGATGTTTTGTGTTTTTCATTTGGAAAACTAAATCATTGATTGTAAACGCTTGATAATGCATTACTGATAAATATTTATTTAAAAATACTTTTTCGTTTTGATCATTAAAAGTATATAAATTACTAATTTCGTATCGTTTATTTTTTTCTAATGGCGTACTTGTTAAGTCTAATGACAATAAGTGATTATTTAATTGCATACGTTGCGGAATCACCTTATTTTGTTGATCTTTAAAATCAACATAAACATCATGATGAATCTGCTCTTGCTGCAAATCAACATACAAATTTAAATGATCGTTTTCGTAAATAAAAATTTTGTTAATTAATCGCTCATCGTTTTTTAAATTATAAACCCGACGGACCATATCGATTTTTTCAATATCCTTATCAATCCCAACAAAGTTATAGAAATGACCTTTGGGTAATTCGTTAATATTAAATGAGGCAATGTTTCGGTTATTGACTAATTGAACGGTTGATTTAATTTCTTTTTTATTTTTCACAAATAAATCTTGTTCACCATAGAAATAACGATACGAATCATGACCATACGGATTAAATAAGAATTCAAAATTATTAATATTTAGAAGGGTTCATAATCAATCAGTTGTCATACTACTAAATAACTGATCACGTGATCTAATTCGCGTTCTTTTATAACGTTTATTAAAGTTTAAATCACCTTTTTGTTCTTCATCATACCCTTTTGTACGATGTGGATTAAAAAATGATAAAGCTAATTTCAAGTCCTGAATATGTGAAGCACTAATTTGTTTTTGCGAAAAAGCATACTGCGCAGCCTGACTTGAATCCTGATTGAAAAAAGAATTAATTAAATTATCATACTGCGGAGATAGCAAAGTATTGTATTTTTGCAAATCAACTTTTTGATTATTCTTCTTTTTATGTTTAATACCCAGGCTTATTGATAAGGAAAGAATACTTGAAAGACCAATAATTGAACCCAAAACCAAAGGAATAATTATTTTTTTATTCTTGACCTTCATTGTTATTATTTTCCTTTTTTTCTTTTTCTAATTTAATAACTGATTCATAATAAATCTTTTCTAATTCATCATATTTTGGTCCAGTATAAATTAATTTCCCGCGATGAATTAGTGTTAGTGAATTCGCAAAAGACTCCATTTCTCGCAAAATATGAGAGCATAGGAAAACCGTTTTCTGGTTATCATTTAATTCTTTTAAAATCATAAATACTTCATGACGAGAGGACGGATCTAAATTAGCTGTTGGTTCATCCAAAATAATTAGTTCAGGATCATGAATTAAAGCTTGAATTAATAAAACTTTCTTTTTTTGACCAGATGAAAATGAGATTGGTTTTTTGTTTTCCAAATGACTGATTTCAAATTTTTGCAAATAATAACGAATTTTTTCTTTAGCCTCTTTTTTATTCACGCCCGATAAAATCGCTAGAGAATATAAGTATTCAAAAGTCGTTACTTCTTCAGGGAATAAAGCAATTTCGGGAACATACCCTAATTTAGCACGTGAAATCGGCAGACGATGATCAAATCCATCAATTAAAATTTCACCAGAATAATTTGTATAAGCATTGATGATGGTTTTAATTGTTGTTGTTTTTCCTGAACCGTTTTCACCAATAAACGCATGCATTTCGCCTTTTTTAACAACAAAATTTAAATCTGAAACCCCACGATCAGAGTTTTTGTAGATTTTCGTTAAATTTTTTACAACCAAAATATTGTTGTGGTCAAACTCATCTTTTGATGAACCAGTAGTTGGTTTTGATTTTGCTAATCCTAAAACATCATCATTTACTGGTGTTGTGTTCATTGAAGTCGTTAAATTATCATTCATTTTTATATACTCCTTCAGGGATTTTTATTTTTCTTATTAAGATCATGATTTATTTGTAATCCCTTCTTACATACCCAAAATATGTTCCAATAAGCAATAAAGCGGCCACTGAAATTCAAATCACACTATAAGCTGGTTTGACTACAACCTTGTTTTGTCTTTTAATTGAATAAACTTCATCGACGTTTTGGAATAAGAAATTATTAGATTTTGATAATTCATATCGGTGCACGATCGTTCTTAACCCCGAAGGTAATTCCTTACTGTGTTGAGTTAATAAATAAGATTCATAACCACCAATATAGTAAATATAACCATCTATATTGACTTGAATTTGTGATGGGGTATATTGTAGCGTTGGTGAGTCATTTTTTAAAATATAGTCTAATATATCAGAGTCTGGTTTATTAAAGTAAATTCAGTAAATTAAAGAAGTAATTAAATACACTTTCTTTTGCATTTGATTTTCTAATTCGCCTATATAATCGTTATTTAATAAAGGAGAGATAGACTCATTATCTTGTAGATTCAGGAATGATGTACTTTGGTGGTTTACACGGTTTTTATTACTTCATGAATTAATTAATTCAATTACGTTAATAAGATATCCGTTTCGATTCTTTTGATCTAATTGATTTAAATTATTTTTTAATTCCTCTGTAAATTGATTCTTGTCTAAATGAGCAATTTTTTGAGATATTTCGTTTGCGATAACATTTGTTGGCACTTGATTGTTTAGTGATTGCGCTAAAAAGATAACTAAATCATTAAGCGTTTCGTTTGCGAAGCTATATTTGTTGTGCAATAAAGCAATTAAAATACGAATTTGTTGAATGTAAATGTCCTTGTCAGTTGTCTCGTCTAATTTTATTTTACTCATCATTTTACGGAATTCATTAACACGAATAAGATTAAAGATTTCGTTATCTAAAATAAATTCAATGTTTTCTTTAATGTCATCCAACTCTTTAGTGTCATTAATTGCTTTTGCGTATTTTTTATTAGCAAGCACTAAGGATTCTAAATTATTTTCGTTCGCAACCGTCTTGGTTTTAGCAGCTTCTAGTTCATTTTTAGCACTGACAATACTTGGTTCTTTATTATATTTATCTTCATTTAAATTAAATTGTTCCAAGTATTTTGTTGCCTTTTTAATTTCGTTAACCACAGAAATTTTATTTTCCTTGTTAATTTTATCTAAATATACACTTAAGGCGTTAAACGTTTGATCTTTATCATTGTCATATCTTGTAATATAACTAATTAAAGTCATGATCTCTTGTTTAATTTCTAATGGATTCGCACTGCCTTTTTTATCTAAAGGAATGCTCTTTAAATATTGGTTATAGAATTCTTCAGCTTTCGCATTAAAGACTGCTGAATCCAAAGTATTCTTAACTACATTCCAAGAAATCTTCCCTACTAAATTGGCAGGATCTGCAAAAATGTTGTTATCTTCTTTGAATTCAACATTAATGTTATCAGCGTTCATTCTTGCATATATAATTTCACGATCTTTTAAAGAACCATTGTTATTTTCTGAGACAACTGAACGGTGTCTTAATAACCCTGGTACTAAATAATTTTGATGGATATTTTGGGCAATATCCATTCTGTCGCTTACCTTATACTTACGCAAGGCATTCTCGGTTGGTTTAATTTTGTATTGGTATTCTTCTGATGCTAATTCATTAGCATATAAATATTTTTTTAAATTATTTGGTTGTAAACGAACATTTAAACCGATTGGGTCATGATCTTGTTGATTAAACACATCCATAAATTGGTATGGAACTGATAGTCATGCAAGAGCTTGTCATGGTTTAGGTGCTTGTTGAGCAGCATCATTAATACTATTTAAAAAATCTTTCTGGCGTTTAGAAAATTCTGTATTTCGCTTCCCTTCTAGTTTCGGGATAATAAAAACTTCATCTTTATTATTATTTAGATAAAAAGTTTCCACATTTCCCAACGTTCCACTATGATAATTCGATTTTTCTAAATTTAAATATTCTGCCATTTTATTATTTGCAGGCGTAGATACTATTGAAGTAATTGATCCCACAACTGCAAGGGGAATAAAAGTAATGATAGGAGCAATAATTGCTACTTTTGATGAAGCTTTTAAAGCTATCACACTAGTCATAAAACCAAAAATTAAAAAACTAAAAAATGGACTAAAAAAGCCTGAAACATATCAATAATTAACATGGTTTTGATATGTAAAATTACTCAAATAAAATACAATAAAACAAATAAAAGTTACCAAACTTCAAATGGTTCCTAAAAAAACTAAAAAACCTATTTTTGTTAATATAATGTTTTTACGTGAGATGGACTTGGAAAAAACTAAAATATCAATTCCGTTCCGTGATAAATCTTTAAATATATTCAAAGATTTAATAACACTAAATATAACTGTTAATAATAAATTAATAAATATATACACGTACGAAATAATTAAAAATTGATTTAAATCATTTGCGACAAAACGCGCGATTAAAGTGAATGGAATCATAATTAAAAAAAGTATTAAAACAAAACATCATGTACTTACTTTTTTTAAAATTAAATGCCCTAAAAAGGACGAGTAGGAATAGCTTTTTTTAAAAGCTTCTGATATTCCTGTATGGAATTTTTTCAAGGTGTATAATCCTCCTATTTTTTGTAACTAGTTGATATTTTAATCATTTCCTCTAATGCTGATGTTGTTAAAGGTACTAGAAAAATCAAAAAAAGAAAAAAGAAGCAAACAAAATGGAACATTTTATTGTATTTTATTTTTAACTTGTAAAAGAAATGTTATAGATCAACAAATTATATCAGTTGTTTTCGTTTTTAAAATGCAAATTCACTTTGTTTTGCGATTGCTTTTTTGATTAATAAAATAATTTTCAAAAAAATTTAAATAGATAGTTTGCTTATGTTATATTATAGTTTTAGAGATTATATAGGATAGGAAATAAATGAAGCGTAGAAAAATCATAATCGGCGCAATTTCATCTTTGGTGCTAATATCAACAGTAGCATCAATTGGTTTTGCGTGTACAAATAAAGTAAAAGATGTTAAGTTAATTAATCAATTTAATAATTTGTTAAATGAAATGAAAAAGGATGAACAAGCAAGTGTGTTGTGTCAGAAAGCTCAAGCAGCATATGATCAACTCCAAAAAAGTCAAAACGATGTTCATCTTTTTAATTCGCAATTAAAGGAATTAATTGAAACAACCCAAACTGAATATCAACTTTTAAAACAAAAGAATCAACATTCAACAAATAATCCAGAGAGTCAAGATGCTAGTGACCATAACACTCAGGATTTAGCTTTTAAGGAAATAGAACAAGTTATTTACCAACAAAAGAATGAAGTTGAACTAATTAATTCTTATAGTGCACGAACATATGATCGTGTGTTATTAAGTTTGAATACAGAATTAAATGATTTTATTGCAAAACAAGATACCTTAATGCGTGCTGCTAATTACGATTTAGCCCAGGCTAAAAAAGTGCAAGCTAATTATGCTCAATTAGCAAAAGCTCAGTCGTCTTATTTGGAAACATATAAAAAAATCTTAGCTGTTTCAGATATGCAACAAGAATCAAATATTTATAATGTTTTAGAACAAGATCTATCAAGTTTAGATCCCGTTTTTAAAAACACTCAACAGTTGATGCAACAAACACTGCTAGAAATTAAGCAGCATAATGCGACCTTGCAATCTTCAGATGTCTTCTCATTAATATTATTAGGAAACATTAACGGGCAAATTAACGAAGAAACATATGATGATTGATCAGATCAAAAAATTTATTTGAAAAAACCAGGTTTCTTACGTTTATTAAACGAGGTTAATAAAATCAAGACTAAAAAAGGTTTTGCTAATACAGCTGTTTTATTAAACGGGACTAATTTAACAGGTGAAACACACTTAGCCGGAAATAATTTAAGTGATATTTCACAAGGTAAGTATGCTGCTTTAGCTTTATCATTTTTAAAACCACAAGCAAGTACTATTAATAATCGTGATCTATTATGATCTTATGATTTAGTTGCAAACAATCAAGCGATCAGTAATTTTAAAGAATATACAAAGGCGATGTTTGCAAATCCTTTGGAACCTAACTTTTTAAGTGTAAACTTAGTAGATAAAAATAATCAACATTTAACAAATGGAAGTAAGATTATAACTTTTAAAAATCATAAAATCGGAATCGTTGGTTCGTCATCAATCAATCTAAACCGTTCAAATAGTTATGATGTAATTAAAAATCTAAAAAGTGAAAGTTATTTTGATATTGCCCAAGCAATTGACAAAGAAATTACACAATTAAAAGCTAGTGGAGCTGAATTTATTGTTTGGATGACATCTAGTGAAAATAAACGTGGAAAAGGCAAACCAAGTGAGATAGATAAGATTGCTGAAAAAATTACACAACCAATTGATTTAGTTTATGGTTTAGAACACTCTCGAAACGCTGATACAATTAAGACTAAAAATCAGACAAATATCCCTTATGTTTACACTAAATATAATGATCAAATATTTGTAGTTGACCTAGATTTCACTAATCTTGATGCAAGCAAAAAACCACGACTAATTATCGATTCAAAAGGTCCTATGAATATATCAGCAGCTGGAAATTATAATAAATCCAAGAAAATGCGTGAAAATTTTATTTACGAAGATGACTTACTAAATCCACAAAAAAATTTAGATTATCATCATTCATTAACAGATTTTAGTGTAGCAATGAAACAGTTTTTAAGATCTGAATTAAAAACAATTGAAAATGAGGTTGTTTTTGAAAATCCAGAAGCTATAGATTTAGTTAAAAACCCTAAAGATGTAGCTGGTTTAAATAGTTATCTTGCCGATTTAATTCAAGACAATTACGTTAATCACCAGTTTAATTTTCAAGGGGAACACAAATTCCAATTCACCCCAAGATTATGTGATGGTGTTTTCTTAAATAGTGGAACTATCTATAAAAACATCCTAAACCAAAAATCTTTAACTAAAGGCGATATTTATCAAATGCTTTATTTTAGCAACCATTTAGTGAGTTTAGAAATTAGTGCAGCAAGTTTGTTAGAAAAAATCAACTTGTATCGTGCCGAAAACGATGCTTTTTCTTGATCTAACAAAATTCGTGTTGTCTTTGATGAGCAACAGCGTGCCACAAATATTTTAGTGCGAAACGAAAAGGGTGAATATGTTCTTAAAAATGCAAATGATATGTTAACTATTTTAATTCCGGATATCTTATTTACTGGTTTCATTTTCCCAAACGAAAAAAGAGATTCATTAGCTTTTATGAAAGCAAGCAAAAAATATTCGAAAAACGATGATGATAAAACTCCTATTCGAGAAATTGTTATTCGTTTATTAAAAAATGCTCAAACCATCAACCGTCTATATGATAATGATATCTTCGTTACCTTACAAACACGTGCTGTTTCAAAGAATTTTAATGTCAAGGATTTTTATTTACAAAAAATTAATGCTATCTTAAAGGATCAGGATATTACCTTGCAAACAAGCTCGAAATTAGAGTTAAAAACACAAATGCAGGCGATACTTACCGATTTACAATCCATTGATTCTAACACAACATTAACTGCTGAACAACTAGAGGCGAAATTAGTTACAGCTTTATGAACAATTAAGCAAATTAAAAAACAAAAAATAGTTGGAAAAAATGCACCCAAACTTAAAATTGGACATTGAAACATTTTACACCAAGATGGTACGAAAGAACCCAAGAACATTGCTATTGCTCAAATGATCCGTCAAATGGATTATGATGTTGTTGCTTTAACTGAAATCATGCCAATTAAAGTTGGCGAAAATGAAAATACATTGCCCGTTACAGCTATTATTAAGTATCTAAATACTTTTGATCCAAACACCCAATATGATTATGTACTTTCAGGCAATTTAGAAGGTTCTCAAAATGCAGCCTTAGCTACAGCTCAACACACTTCTACCGAACGTGTTGCAGTCATTTACAAAACTAAAAAAGTCCAACCAAAAGCTTTTGCAAATAAAAAGATTGGCCATATTTACTCAAATCCAATCCACTCTGGTTTCTTTACACCTAACAATTCTATCGACTTCTCACGGCCACCATATAGTGTTAAATTTAGCACTCTCGGTGATGTCGTTAATGATTTTACATTAGTTGTTGCTCATTTTGATTCACCTGGAGCTAAAAAAGCAAAAAACGAAGTAGTAGTAACAAAAGAATTGTTAAAATCAAAAGGTTATGATGTAAACAAATTCATCCCAGATCGTTGAGGCACAGGATCGCGAGAAGCAGATAACGCATATGATATGGTCGAAGTGATCAAAGAAATTCAAACAATCGATAACAATTTAGACGATGACTTCATCTTCATGGGTGATACAAACATTAAATTTAATCAAGAATGATGAGCTTTCAAAGAGTTTATTGCCTCTGGTTTCAATAATTTATTTGCCGATGATGAATTGCATAAATCAACCCTATCAAACAAGAATATGACATATGCTAACCCGTATGATAAAATCTTTGTTAAGACCGATTTAACAGCTACTAATCCCTATATTTACCCAATTTGGAATATTTTCAAAGACCAAATCCTACAACAAGATTGAATTAATTTAGCTTACCAAACTTATCCATATATTAGTTGAGGTTCGTTTGAAAACTATGAATTAATCCGTAGCATGGTCTCAGACCACTCACCTACTGTTTTTGAGTTATATTTAAATCCCAACGACAAAAAATAACAAAAATAAAAACGCGCGCAAAGCGTGTTTTTATTTTTGCAGCTGGTTGTTAATTAGAAAAGCACAACCTTTTGCGCTAATTTTTCGACCTTTTAGATTTTTAATAATATATTGGTTTTTTAATAAAAAAGGTTCGATTTTCGTTTCAATTGTTTGGGGATCTGTCATAAGGATTTGACTTAATGTTTTTAAACCCATTTCCTCTTCGTGTTTATAAAGCACTTGTAAATAATGCACATCTTCAATGCTTAAACCATCATCAAACATTTGCATCTTTTTTAAAATTTCATCCACTGAGGTTTGAGGATAAACAAATTGGTAGTCCATAACCCTTTTTAACAATCGAATGGCTAGACGTGGGATTCCTTTAACATAATTAGCCATTAGCATGCAATCCTCTATATTCAACAACGCATTCAACTTTTTAGCATTATGGTAAATAATAGCGCTCATTTCACCTTTATTATACTCACTTAAATAATATAAATGGCCAAAACGTTCTTCTAGGGGTTGAGGGATTTTACCAAAAGCTGTTGTGGCAGCAATTAGTGTAAAGGGTGGGATTTTCAAACGTGTTGTCTTTGTATTTAGATCTCTACCCAAATGCACGTCAATTGCAAAATCTTCCATAATTGAATACAAGGTTTCCAAAACAATACTTGGACATGAATGTATTTCATCGATAAAAACGATGTCGTTTTCTTTAATTAAAGATAACAAATTTAATATGTCTGTTGTTTTAATTAACAAATTTCCTTGGGTTAAATGGATTTGAACTCCTAATTCATTGGCAAGGGCATAAGCCAAACTTGTCTTACCTACCCCAGGATATCCATAAAATAAAATGTGGTCCATTGGTTTATTTTGTTGTAAGGAAGCTATAATCGCTGTTTTTAAATCATTCATTAATGATTCTTTACCAATGAAATCATTGAGTTTCTGTGGTCTTCAATTTATGCTATTGTTCATTTAATAAGCTAATTTCACGAATCGCTTGGGTTATTAATTCATCAATACTAGATGTTTCTAAATCAATCTTAGTTTTACTTAAGGCATAATCAATAGCTTGCTTATCATATCCAAGATTTTTGAGTCCATTAACTAATTCCTGAACAACTGATGGCTTTTTTGACAAATGATTTTGATTATCTAGTCGAGCTAAGTATTTATCCGCTAGTAAACTAATGGCTAAACTAGCTACTTTTTGATTAAAACCCCTCATACTAACAAGAGTATCCAGGTCCCGATTAGCCAATGCATTCATTACTATTTCATAATCTTGACGCAAAATCAATAACGCACTTTTTATGCCAATCCCGTTAACATTTAATAAATCCACGAATAAATTCCGTTCATAAAGGTTTTTAAACCCATATAATTCCTGTCGTCAAATGTTTTTATTATTGACTTGAATTAAATGTTGATAAATATAAATGCGGGCATATTTATTTATTTCTAAATTATAATCCTTAGGAGTTTTAATTAAATACCCAACGAACCCGTTTTCGCCTAATAAAAAACCGCTGTATGATTGGGTAATTTTTAAAATTATATAATTCATTTCTTCACCTCATTCAATTAAACGAGGGAAAAGATTTTTTTGCTAAAAAATAAACCGGAATAGTTTAGTTGATCCTCGCTTCAAGTGTCGATAGTATTGCACCATATGCATAGGGAAGTAAATTAGAAAAATTACTAAACCAATCATCGTCCCTATATACGCACTAAAAAAACGTCATAAAAAGACAATGATATCGATATTTTTTTGCTCTAAAGGACTGTGGTTTTCATATGCTTGCAATAAAGTTTTTAAAATAAATTGAATACCGCCTTCTGAGCCAGGGATGGGAACGAAATTAGTAGCGGTTACAGAAATATTAGTTATGTTATACCAGTTAAAAAAATGGTAAGCATTTCCTGCTGTTTTTGAGCTGCATAAAAAAACAATGTAAATGAGCGCGTACAGACAAAAATTATAAGTAAAACCAACAAATAAACCCATAAAGATTAGCCAGGATTCTTTGTAATAATAATGAACATACCAATAAAAATTGGTATTTAAATTCAAGGGTTTTTGTTTTTGGATTTTTAACAGCCGTTTAATAAACAAAACTAACCGGTGAAATGCGATATGAATTTTCTTGCTAAAAGCTAAAACAAAATATAAAGATGTTACAACGACATCTAATAATAATCCTGCCAGACTTAACCAATAGTAGTAAGGAAAGTTAAAATGGATATTTGTTTGTTTGCTTTGTAAATATTGATGAGTAATATAGAAAAAAGATGGTCAAGTAATCAGTACTTGTGCAACCTGCACAAACGTATTATTCACTAATCAAAAAGCGCTTGCTTGTTTTAAATTTTTAAAAATATATTTATTAATAAAATAGATCACATAAGGCTCTGATCCAATTGAAAAAGGGGTAATATTCGACAAGAAAATAATGATGAACCCCAAGCTTAAATAATGGTAAAAAGGGAGTTTTACTTTTAATTTTTGTGCCTGTCAACGCACGACGAGGACAAAGATGATGGCACGAAAAAAACAGAACATTAATAATAAACAAATATATAAACCAAAATAATCCTGTTCATTAGCCCACGTTTCTAAAGTCTTATGAAGTGTTTTAAAATCGATTTTTAAAACAAAACCAATGCTAAACCCCACCATAAAACAAGCAAACAAAAAGCTACAAGTAAAAAAAATAATGTTTTTCCGTGAAAAAACATTTTGTTTCGGATTATTCATGAAAATTAAAAGCGATTTGCATACTAATAAAATGTTGGTCTGGAACGATCAACATCATTTGTTCTTTGTCTGGATTCGCTTGTTTTAATTTTCTTAGATGTTGGTTAATTTGGTCTACAGGACCTAAGTCCACTTGGCACGATAAGAAATAATGACCGTTGATTTGTTCAATTAAAACATTTGTTGGTTGACTAATAATTTCATAAGTTTCTTCAGCATTTTTTTCTAAAGCAACTTTTCATTTCGTTTGCATCACCATTGCTGCACTTAATTGGTTATTATCTGGTTCTAATAAAGCTTTATTAATCACTAAAACGTAACGTTGATTAATTTTTTGAATACTTGTTTGTCTGGGATCAAATTGGTTCTTTTTATATGGACTACAAGCAGTGAGCACTCCTAAACCAATCACTCCAAAACAGCAAATTAGCGGTGCAGCTATTTTTTTGAATAAACTTTTTTTTGTTTTGTTCATCTTTATAACCCCTTTTTATATACATACTGGAACTGTGGACGTTTAAACTCAAATGCGTTTTTCTTTGTTAAATAATATCCACCTGACAAAAAGATGCCACTTAAAACCAGGGATGCAATCATGACTAAATTATAGTTTAAATTATGTGTAAAAAAATCATTATAACTATTCTTGTGGTCATTAAAACCAAATTTAACAAAGTTGGAAATAAAGCCAGCTAAGGTAATCCCAATGGATAAAATCGATTGGTAAATACCCATTGTAGTAATTTTTTTGTTATCTAAATGGTTTTTTAAAACCACTGAAATTAAACCATTATAAACTATTCCATAAGCTAAACCATTAATAAAATGCACACTTATAAAAGCAATAGGTGAAGTAATGAAAATAATAATTGTATGGTAAATAGCAAACAAAAATAAACCCATAAAAATAATTTTATGAATAGCTATTTTTTTTACTAAGTAATGTAATAAAAACATGCTAGCTACGAGTTGGAAAAAATTATGAATTAAAGATAAATATGATTTATAAAATAACGCATTTTCGTGTTGGTGTTCGTCTAGAATCATAATATGAATTGTGGCAATTGAACCACTATTAGAAAATTTAATCATTAAAATTAATAACCCACTTAGGGCAATTAACATAAAGCCTAAAAAGTTTAATTTTTTGGATTTATATTGCATATTGTGCTGGCGAATTAAACCAACTCCCCGCACCTCTTTAATGAAAAACCATAAAATAAAAGTAATTACAAAAAAGATTGTAGCAATAATTCAATATACCCGTACTGCATCAAAATTAATAACATGGTGGATTCGATCGTTTGATCAAACTGAAATCAATGATCGAATTGGTGTTGTAATAAAACTAGCTAATAACGGTGGAATCGATAATAATGCAACTGATAAAAATGTCCGATCTTTCACATATTGCTCTTTAAATAATAATTGATATGTTCCAATACAACTTGCAGCAATGCCGACACCAACACTTTGAATGATGTTACCAGTAGTGTTAACCTTAATCAAAATAGGGATAAAACTAATAATAACAGCGATTAAAGCAAACATTAAAAAGGCTTTACGGTAGCGTACGAGATAATATAAATAATCTGCAAAAATACGGATGAAAATTCCCACAAAACCATACGCGCACATAACTATTCACATTAAATGATAATCTTCTAGATGAACTTGCAAACGCGCATTTTGACTCCGCACTAACATAATTGGTGTCCATAAAGCTAAATAAAAAATAAAAGCAATAATAAAAGAGTTGTTGTTAATTTTACGTTTAACACGGTAAATAAAAATAATCGTAGCAGTTAAGACGATTATTAAAACGGAAATATTTACACTAAAACTAATAATATTTTGCTGGTCTTCAAAAAACATTACTTCTCACTCAAGATCTTCACAAAAGCATCCTGTGGTACTGAAACATTACCAATGGCTTTTAGTCGTTTCTTCCCTTCCTTTTGTTGTTCTAATAATTTTTTCTTACGACTGATGTCCCCACCATAACATTTAGCTAATACATTTTTACGCATAGCCTTAATTGTTTCTCGGGCAATGATTTTAGAACCAATCGAAGCTTGTACAGGAATTTCGAATTGGTGACGAGGAATGACATCTTTTAATCGTTCACAAATAACTTTGCCTTTTTCGTAAGCAAAATCCTTGTGGGTGATAATACTTAAAGCGTCGACTTTTACACCATTTAACATAATGTCGACTTTTACAAGTTTGCTTGTTGTATAGCCAATTAATTCGTAATCCATACTTGCATATCCACGTGTAACTGATTTTAATTGGTCAAAAAAAGAATACATGATCTCGGCTAAAGGCATTTCGTAAACACATTTTCGACGTGTATTATCGATGACTTGTAAATCTAAATAAATACCACGATTAGCCTGGCATAATTGCATAATTGAACCCACATATTCATTAGGACTAATAATATTTAAACGCACAAATGGTTCTTGAATCATTTTAATGTTTGTCACTTCAGGCATTTTCGATGGTGAGTCAATATAGATTTCCTCATCATTTGTTAAAGTGATTTTATATATAACCGACGGTGCAGTAAGAATTAATTCAATATTAAATTCTTGAGCAATCCGTTCCCGAATTACATCCATGTGTAATAATCCCAAAAAACCACAACGAATACCAAAACCTAAAGCTTTGGAAGTTTCATATTCATATATTAACGCAGCATCAGATAAGCTAATTTTTTCCATTGCTTCTTTAAAATCATCATACTGGGATGTGTCAACAGGATATAAACCACAAAAGACCATTGGTGAGATTTTTTTATAACCCTTTAAGGGTTCAGCTGCTGGTTTATCGACAGAAGTGATCGTGTCACCGACATTAATGTCCTTAACAGTTTTAATAGAAGCAGCTAGCCAACCAACTTCCCCTGCTACTAATTGATCTTTATTAACAATTTTGGGTGTTCGTACCCCCACCTCAGTAACAACATATTCTTTATTATTTGCCATCATACGAATTTTGTCATGTACTTTTAAAACGCCCTGTTTAATTCGCACCAAACAAACAACACCTTTATAAGCATCATAATAAGAGTCAAAAATTAAAGCCTGTAAGGGTTTTTCATCAAAACTATCTAAAGGAGCTGGTACATGTTGAATAATTGCTTCTAAAACATCTTCAATATTCAATCCAGTTTTAGCAGAAATTAAAGGAATATTTGTCGTGTCTAAACCAATCACATCTTCAATTTCTTTTTTTACTCGATCCACATCAGCTGAAGGCAAGTCGATCTTATTGATCGTAGGAATAATCTCTAGGTTATTTTCTAATGCTAGATATACATTACTTAAGGTTTGGGCTTGAATTCCTTGCGACGCGTCTACGACTAAAATCGCTCCTTCGCATGCAGCTAAAGAGCGAGATACTTCATAAGTAAAGTCAACATGACCAGGAGTATCAATTAAATGTAAAATATATTCTTGTTGATTCTTTGCTTGATATTTAATTTGCACGGCATTTAATTTAATTGTAATGCCTCGTTCTTTTTCGATGCTCATAGAATCAAGAATTTGATCTTTCATTTCTCGTTTGTCTAACGTATTGGTAATTTCGATAATCCGATCAGAAAGTGTGGACTTCCCATGATCAATATGTGCAATAATACTAAAATTTCGAATGTTTTTCTTGTTCATATAACCACTAGTCTAAATCTATATCTTTATATTTTATAACATTTATACGGTAAAATATACATATCATTAAAAATGGAGGTTATTATGAATTTTTGAAAAGTCCAAAAAGAACCATTAAATCAAAAGCAAACAAAATTAGTAGTCCGCGTTTTGGGTTTATCATTACTCCAAACATTAGTCTTTACAGCTTTATTAATCGGACTTGTATTTTTATTTCAATACGGTATTTTTTATTTTAATTTAACCATATTATTAATCACTTACGGTGGGATTGCCGGTATTAATTTACTAGGCTTGTTTATTATGTTTTTAATAAATCTATTTACCAATAAATTTCAATATAATTTCGCCTTTAACATTTTTTATACCATCTTTTTAACTCTAGGGTATAGTTTTTTATTAGCCTTGATGATTGGATATTTAAATTACTACACTTTCTTAATCATCCTTGCCTTAAGTTTATTAATTTATTCTGTCATGTTAATCGTTGGTTTTCTCATTTCGCGCAAAGGTGTTTTAGTACTACAATGAATTTCTACAGTTGCGATTATTGGAGGGTTAATTCTATTAGCAATTGGTTTTTTAGTTTATTTTCTAGGCTTTAATCAGTCTAATCATAGATCTGGCTGAAAGGTTATTGATTTAATAGTATCCATCGCTTTTTGCATTGGCATTACGCTTAGTTTAATTATCAATATTAGCCATGTAAAAATTACATGTCAAATCAATCCCGACAGTCAACACAAAGGGTTTATGTTACATTTAAGTAATACATTATACCGTGCTTATATCCAAGTAGTTTTCTGAATATTCGTTATTTTTATCAAAATCCGACGTTTCTTTCATTAATAAAAAAGCCAACACCACTTGGCTTTTTTCTTTTTTCTATAAAAATAATAAAATAGTTAGCACTCTTTGTTGATAAGTGCTAATATTTATATATTCTTATTGGAGGTTATTTTTATGGAAATGAAACAAAAAAATGATATCACGCAATATACACGCAATATTAATGAGGAAATTAAAAATAATAAAATTGACCCGATTATTGGACGAGATGATGAAATCCGGCGAACAATTGAAGTTTTAAGTCGGAAAACTAAATCAAACCCCGTCTTGATCGGTGAACCAGGAGTTGGTAAAACAGCTGTTGTGGAAGGTTTGGCTTACCGAATTGTACATAAGGATGTTCCAACAAACCTTTATGACAAAACTATCCTAGAATTAAACTTGACTTCTTTAATTGCAGGAGCTAGTTATCAAGGGGCTTTTGAAGAACGTTTGCAAGCAATTATTAGTGAGGTCAAAAAAGCAAATGGAAACATCATTTTATTCATTGATGAAATCCATCAATTAGTGGGTTTAGGTAAAACTCAGGGAGCGATGGATGCGGCTAACATCTTAAAACCCATGATGGCACGTGGTGAGATTAAAGTTATCGGCGCTACAACCTAT
The DNA here is from genome assembly GCF_025780055.1 of Ureaplasma zalophigenitalium. GTDB lineage: Bacteria > Bacillota_I > Bacilli_A > Mycoplasmatales > Mycoplasmoidaceae > Ureaplasma > Ureaplasma zalophigenitalium. Next base: position 23,204 of record NZ_JAOXHJ010000002.1, read on the forward strand.
GATGAGTATCGTCAGTACATTCAAAAAGATGCCGCTTTAGAACGACGTTTAACACCGATTAGCATCAATGAGCCAACCAGCATCGAAGCTTTAACAATTATGCGTGGCTTAAAAGCCCGTTGAGAAGCTTTTCACGGAATCAAGATTCACGATAGCGCTCTTGTCGCAGCGGTTAATTTATCACAACGTTATATAACAGATCGCTTCTTACCTGATAAAGCTATCGATTTAATAGATGAGGCTGCTGCAAAAATTAAAACCCAAATTAACTCTTCACCAGTCGAATTAGATCAATTAACACGTGAGTTGCAATATTTACAAACCGAAAAGGCAGCTTTGGAAAACGAAAAAGATTCCAAATCAAATGCGCGATTAGCAATGATTAACCAAGAAATTGAAGATAAACAAACCGCACGCGATCTTTTAGCTAAACAATATGAACAAGAAAAGCAACAAATTAATGATTTGAAAAATCTAAAACAAAAAATAGATGAAACGAATCACGAAATTGAACGTTTACAATTTGATGGTAAATATGAAAAAGCAAGTAAATTGCTTTATTATGATTTGCCCGCTTTGCAAAAGCAATTAGAAAAACAAGAGCAATTAATTGACAATAACCAAACTAACAAATTAATTGTTGATGCTTTAACTGATAAAGAAATTGCTGATGTAATTGCAATTGCAACGAAAATTCCGGTACAAAATTTACTTAATGACGACAAACAAAAAATTTTACAACTTGCAGAGCAAATTAAAAAAGAAGTTATGGGTCAAGATGAAGCAGTTCAAGCGGTCGCTGATGCTGTGATGCGTGCACGAGCTGGTATTGCTAACCCCTTACAACCACTCGGTTCTTTCTTATTTCTAGGACCAACGGGAGTTGGTAAAACCGAACTAGCTAAAGCTTTATCACGAAATTTATTTGATACTGATAAAGCACTAATTCAATTTAATATGTCTGAATACATGGAAAAACACACCGTGGCTAAATTAATTGGTGCTCCAGCTGGGTATGTGGGTTATGAGGATGCTGGTTTACTAACCAAGACTGTTAAACGCCATCCCTATAGTGTTGTTTTGTTTGATGAGATTGAAAAAGCACACCCCGACGTTTTAAACACTTTATTGCAAATTCTTGAAGAAGGTAGCATTAAGGATGGGCATAATAATGATATTAATTTCAAAAATACAATCATTATTATGACAAGTAACATTGGTAGCCAAGAAATCATTAATAATGAACCTAATAAAGCATTATTGAGTTTACAAAAAACTCTGAAACCTGAAATTCTAAACCGTATTAATGATATTATTGTTTTCAACCCTTTAAAACACGATATTTTAGTCGATATCATTCACAAAATGCTAACTGATTTAGAACACCGCCTAACTGAAAATGACTACCAAATTACTTTCAATGATATAAATTATGATGCTATTCTTGATTCAGCTTATAATCCTAATTATGGTGCTCGTCCATTTAAACGTTGAATTGTTCATCATATTGAAAACCAAATCGCTCGTTTGATTATGACTAATACTATTGTTAAAAACCAAGCATACAAATTAACATATGATTCACAAAACGATACAATAAAAATTATCTAATTTTTAATATACACCATTAAAAAACTTGCTTTTTATTCAACTTCATACTATAATATAATGGTGTATTTACATGGTGGTTATGGTGAAGTTGGTTAACACGCCTGACTGTGACTCAGGTACTTCGCGGGTTCGAGTCCCGTTAATCACCCCATTAAATTTTTCAAAACCTCTCATTCGAGAGGTTTTTTTGTCTAACAAAAACAAAAGTCGATATTTATTTTTTTGATCCAGTGCCTTGTTCCTTTAGTTTTTTTCATTTTTTACTATAATTACAGTAATCAACCTATTACACTTTTTATTTCATGGTAATATGTTCGTGTAATTTTAATTAGAAAGGAACTTCACTTGTTCAAACAAGTAGAAGAATAGTTATTATTTATGCAAAAAAAGACAAAAACTATTTTATTTTCAACATTAGCTTTCGCTACAACTTCTGCTTTAGTTGTATCTGCTATAACCGCCTGTTCAAAAACTAACACAACCGATGTAGCAGATGCTATTTTACAATTTAATAATGTAAAAAAAGACTTGGAGCGCAAATACCAAGTTGATTTCTCCAAAGAAATTGCTACTGCTATTAAAAACGCCGAAAACGAAGTTGCCAAACTTAAAAAAGAAAACCCAAACAATGCTAGTTCTTTAATTAAAATGGTCGGTGTTAAATTAGAAAAAGATGTGGCTGATATTATTTCAAAATGTTTTGATGATGCAAATAACACGGTAGTTATTAACTTTAAAAATCAAAGTAAAACACTTTTTAAAAATATTCCGGCCGACTTAACAAACAACCATTTTGATCTGCAAATAAACCAAGCGGGTTTTAAAATTAATTTTCTCAAAGCACTTAAAGCAGCAGATAAAATTACTATCACCTACGAAGTCATTAAAAATCAAAATAAGCATGTTTTTACTAAAGATATCTTAGCTAAGAATTTTAAATCAGAAACACCATTACCGGATATAAATCTTACACAAGTCAATAAAGAAGTTTCACTTAAATATTTAAACAGTGAAAAAATTTTATATACAACTGTTAGTGATGATGATTTAAAAAAGAAGGAGAACTTCGTTTTTAGTGCCCCTGAAGGTTACTCAATAACGTTCATAAAAGCTCAAAAATCTTCGGATAATTCTAAAATCACAGTTACATATAAATTAAGTAAGAACGAACAAACCAAAGAATTCACTAAGGACATTTTAGCTTCTAGTTTTAAACAAGAGATCGTTTCTGATCATTCGAATCAATTGGATGAATTAAATAAGGCTAGTCAAACCATTACTGTTACTTTTAAAAACGCCAAGCAATTATTGTGATCTGCAATAACACTAGAAATGTTGCAAAAGCCCGATAATTATCTTTTTGCGGGTACACCAACTGGATTCTCTACAACGTTTGTTAAAGCAGAAAAAACATCTGATGAATCACAAATTACAGTTACATATAAATTAAGCAAAGGCGAGTTAGCAAAAGAATTTACTCTTTATATTCCTCAAAAAGAATTCAAGCAAGAAACAAAACCAGTTGATCCTATTAATTTTGATGAAATAAATAAAAAAGTGGAGCTATCATATAAAAATGCGAAACAAACACTATTAAAAGATATCACTGAGGCGAACTTAAAGGATCAAAGTAATTTTCAATTCAACCAATTAACAGATGATGTCATTATTACCTTTATTCAAGCAACAAAAACCTCTGATAATTCTAAAATCACAGTTACATATAAATTAAGCAAGAATGAACAAACCAAACAATTCACTAAGGATATTTTAGCTTCTAGTTTTAAACAAGTTGATGAAGTCACAAAATATTCTTTCGAACACCTAGGTATTCAAGAACCTACAAAAATAGAATTTAAACCTAAACCTGAAGATAACAAGCATTTACAAGTGCTAAACTTTGTTTTCTTTATTAAAGATAAAGATACAAATACTAATAATGAAAACTTCAAAAAAATTATTTCTGATAAAATTCTAAAAGATCGTAAAACAATTTTAAAAGCTAGTACTTCACCAAAAATACTAGGGTTGCAATCTATTAAATTAATTTATACAAAAAACGGACAAACATTAACCTCTACCCCTATTGTTCGTGGGGGGACACGAACCAAACCTGATCAGTTGAAATTTAGTAATGATTTTAAGCAAAGTTATACATTTACTTTAGAAAACACTCAAGCAAGTGAATCTGTTGAAATTATTGGCCTAGAAGTAACTTTACTAGCTCCAACTCAGCAAGAAATAAAGACGAAGGAGAATAAACCTTATGTTGTACAAGTCTTTTTTGACCAACCCATCAAGAATCAAAAAACACAATAAGAAATTATAACTATTCGTTAAAAAATAAATTTTGAGAAGCCTTATTGTATGTTTCACGAAATAAAAATTGTTGGGATTTTACATATATTTAACTCTAAAATTTCCACTCTAAACAATAATCGATGACGTATTAACAAACAATAAATAAGCCCCTGTTGAGACTAAAAAACACCAGTTTAACTGGTGTTTTTTTGCTATGCATACGCGTTGCTAAAAAATAAAATGGTTTTAGAAAATAGAAATTAGCGAACTGGAATTTTGATTGGGTGTTTGAATTGGATCGTTCACTGGTCTCCGATATATTCACCATGCATGTGTTGGAAGGATATAGCAGTAATGAAAACATTTTGCTTGTTTTTTAAATAATCTAGTGGTAATTGGAAATTAAAAGTATAGTGGGGGTTGTGACTATTTTCTTGACTACCCGATAAACTTGCGGGTAAACTATCACTACTTGCTCCAATGCCGTCAAAGCGTAATTGAATATTATTAAAACCCGTATTTTTAATATCATCAAGTAGTGAATAATATACTTCAACTCCATTTAAACGCCCTGTCTCAGCACTCACGTGTAAATCATTACCATCAATTAATTTGCCATCTTGTTTTTGTAAATTGGGTTGCTGACTTAATTCTATCTGCTCATATTTGTGGTTGTGTGTATGTGCAATTGGACTATTATGATCTTTATGGGCTGTTCAATTAAAAATCATTAACCCTTTGTACTTTTCGCCCTCTTTTAGTGTTTTACCAATAAGGTGTTGGTTTGGTTCTATTTTTTTCTCTTCTGCTCACGGTTGGTTAGTTTCTTTGTTAATAAAACGATTATCATCAACTATGTTGACCTCATCACCCTCTTTTGGTTGTTCGGGTGTATAGTGGTCTGGGTCTTTCATAATTTCTTTAATTTCATTAATAATTAATTGAGCTTTTTGTAAATATTGTTGTTTTTCTGTATCATTCTTTGTTCTTTTAAAAGCAGCCATGATAACTTCGAATTTTTTGTGTAAATCATTAGCATAAGTTATTTTTTGACTGTCGGTTGTTTGTTTGTATCACTCTTTTAAAACGGATTCTAAATCATTAAATTGTTGGTCAATAGGTGTTTTGTTAGCACAAGCAGCTAAACTAATAGCTGTTAATGGAACAGCTATGATTCCTAGAGATAAAAATCATCATTTTAATTGATTTTTCTTTTTCATAAACTCTACCTTTTCTTGTTTCTAAATATAATTCAATTAATTCTTTTATTATATTAAAAACATTTGCAAAATTCAATTTAAAAGCACTGTTAAAAATACTTTTATACAAAAATATTTTTATGCGTTTTTTCAGTTAACTCAACCTACATAAGCTAAGGTTGGAGCACCAATGAAATGCATTCAAATAGAAGAGTTAATACTTGGAATCTCCCGGGTTAAAATCAGCCCTAAAGCAGTAATTAATGCACCCACAGATCCTGATAATGGAATCACAATACGATAGTCTCGAACCCCAAAAACTTTACGCACAATATGAGGGGTGAATAAACCAACAAAAGCCACATTACCCGCTAATAAAATCGAAGGGGCAATTAATAAGATAGTAGCTAAAATAGCGATCATTTTGATGTAAACGACTGATGATCCTAGGTTTTTAGCTTTTTCATCACCAAGGTCTAATAAACTTAATTTATGCGAAATAAGCATACTAATAATAAAACCGAAGACAATAATGACCGCACTAATTCATAATAATTTAAAGTCGGCAAAACCATTGGCTTTTAAAATATTTTCTGGACCACCTAGAATATATAACATGTTAGCCGAAGAAGCTGATTCTTCGCTTGAACGAATAAAATAAGAGACCGTGTTAAAAAACACACCAGTGGCCAACCCGGCTAAGGTCATTTTTAAAAAGGATTTTTTTTGTTTAGACATGAACACCATGCCCAATAACATTAAAGCGGCTACACCCCCACCAATAAAGGCAAAACCGATTTTTTGCTGATACATACGAAAATCAAACGAAATAGCCAAAACAACCATAAAAACAGTTGCGCTAACAATACCTAAAGTAGAGGGGTCTGCTAGTGGATTGCGTGTTAATGTTTGAGTAATGCATCCAGCAGTACTTAAAGCAACACCCACCAGCATAATAGCGATGGATGACCAAACTGTATTTTGTAAATTGGCATATGTATTAAAATCATCAATTGTTAAAAAACGTAAACTAAACACTAGATTTAAAATTTCTTTTAACGTCATTTGTACACTAACCGGGGAACCGTTAGTGTATAAATCAATTTTTGTGGCATATGAAAGATTTCATGTAAAAACCCCAAATAAAACAAACAGCAAAATTACATATGAAAAAATAATTATTGCCATTTTTTTGGGTGATATTAAATTTTGGTACCTCAAGAGTCTTGAATCAAAGACATAAATCTTTGTCTGTTTAAATAAATTATTTTTTTTCTTTTTCAGAAACATAATTTTATTTAATATAACTATTCACTTTAATATTGCAAACAACCCGCTCGTTATCTGGTGTTTGAAAAATAGAGGCGTCGATGTTATAGGCAGTTTTTAAAGACTCTTGATTAATAATGTTATTTGGTGTCCCATTAAACAAAACTTCCCCGTCTTTTAGCACATAAATATAATCAGAAAATTGCATAGCTTGGTTGATGTCGTGTAAAATAGCAATGATTGTTTTTTGGTGTTTTATTTGCAACTGTTTTAATGTTTCTAATAGTTCATATTGGTTTTTAATATCTAAATAAGTTGTTGGTTCATCTAATAAAATGATTGGCGTATCTTGCACTAAAGCTAAGGCTAAGACAATTTTTTGGCGTTGACCACCCGATAAATCCTGCATAAATTTATCTTTTAAATGTTCAATTTGCATAGCGTGCATTACTGATTGGATAATTTCCTTATCCTTTTGACTTAAAATCCCCGTAATATTTAAATAAGGGTTTCGCCCAAATGTAATATAATCGATGACACGTGTCCCTACTGGGATATCTAAGGTTTGGGGGATATACGCAATCAATTGACTAGCTTGTTTTGTTGTGTATTTTCTATGATCCTTATTATATAAACTGATTTGACCAATTTTGGAGTTATTAATTCTAACCATCGCCTTAGCCATCGTTGATTTACCTGAACCATTGGGTCCTAGAATTGTTGTAAAGCAATGGTTTTTGATGTTTAAATTAATATCTTTTAAAATGAATTCTCCCCGACGTGAATATTTAAAAAAATAATCACGCACCTCAATGACATTTTCGGGATTCAAAGCCACTATGGCATCCCGATCAAAATGTTTTTTTTGTTTGAACATAACTATTTACCTCGAATGATTAAATAAATAAAATAAGGCACAACAATGGTTGTTGATAAAAAACCCACAGGTACATTGGTGTTTAAATTAGAAGAGATAAACAAGGCGGCTGTTACGAGAATTGAACCAATTAAGAATGCTCCAAACATCGTATAAGTCGTTTTGTTTCCGAACATTTGCTTAGCCACATTAGAACCTAAAACACCTAATAAGGCCACAAAGCCTACCATTACTGCTTCTGTTCCAGCTAAAATTGCAACGAGTAAATAAATGATTAATCGCAAACGTTCAACATTCACCCCAGCCGTACGCGCCAATTCTTCGCTGGTTTCATATAAATCAATCTTGCGACGTAAAAACCAAACAGGAATTAAAGTGATCAAAATCATGACTGATGAGGGAAGAATAATATTTCATTGGATATAATTCGAGTTAGGAATAATTCCGTAAGTATACTTTTGAATAACCTTGATCGTCGTATCCAGTGTCCCTGCTTCTTTAAACATATTAGATAAACTATTCACATTAGCACCGTTGGCGTTAGGATTAGCTAAAACAACCGAAATAGCTTCAAATAAAAAGGATAAAGCAATCCCAACAATAATGAATTTTTCGGAGCTCAATCCACCGAAACGCGATAGGACGTAAATAATTACACTACCCAGAATTGATGCTAAAAAGGCGATTAAGGGGAGGATTTGCATTTCTCATCCGTTTGATTGAATTTTTGTTTTAACTGACAATAAATAAAAAGACATAATAATAATGTTTAAGCTTCCTATTCCCAATAAAGATATATCAGCTAAATTGTTACGCGTTGCTTTTTGTAGCAACAAACCTGCAACAGCTAAAGCTCCACCCGAAAAAATAGCCATAATAGCTTTTTTAGAACGGATTTCATAAAGGTGTGCGTTAATAAAAAAGTTTGTTTGGTGATCATCATGATATAAAAATAGTACCAAGAAAATAATCACACCTAAAATAACAGCTAAGCTAATCATTTTAATTCAGGCTGTTTGTTTGTGATCGATTTTTTTTACTAGTGCGAAAAAACGTTGTTTTATTGGTTTTTTATTCTTGTTATTCTGCTGGATTTCTTCATTATGCATATACTTTAATCTACTACCTTAATATAAATCGGGTTTTTGAATTGAATGGTTAATTCTGCACCAATCACATTATTACCATGAGTATGAACAAATGACAAACCTGTGATTCTAATGGCACTATATTTTTGTTGATTTTTCTTTGCTTTTGTTAATTTAGCTTGTAAATATTGAACATCAAAAGGGATGTCAATACTTACATAACGTCAATCATCATCAAAATTAGTTGGTTTTTGAATAAACGATGAAGAAGAACCAATCCCGTCCACACGAACGATAAAATCATCAAAAATTAAATTTCCTAGGTGGTTGTGGTTGGCATAATAAATGCGGACATTTTTTAAAATGCCCCCTTCACTTATTTTAACAACTGGATCATTTGGAACTTGGATATATGGATTGTTTTCGTTTCAATCTTCATCATATCATTGATTTTCTCATAAAACCAGTTCAATCGGTTGAATAATATGCGGATGCACATGGATATTACCATTTGCATCACTTACGGCTAGATAATAACCAAAAAACATTAATTCATTGTCATCATCTAATCCCAATATTTTACCATTTAATTGTTGGTTTCCTACAATCATTTGTGTCTTATTAGAATTAGCAAATTCTTTTGGTACGGGTAGGGGTTGTTTAGAATCATAAATAATCCCTTGTGCAAAGTTATCAACTTGCTTTGAATCGGGTTTTGATTCAGCAAATCCTCTTTGTTGGTTAGGGGTGAGGGGTTGTTTTTTAGGTGTCTTTTGCGGGTGTTCACGAATTTGTTTACAACTTGACATACCTACCCCAAAACCAAAAATAACAAATGATAAACCAATCATACTGAACATTCATCTTTTTTTCTTTTTATTTTGCATTTTCTAACCCTTTCTATTGTTGGATGGAATTATGATGTACTGATTTCAATAACTGCCCCAATTTTGCGCTTGTTTGTATTGTTTATTTACCTGAGCCCTTTGTTCTGTAGTCATTGAATGTATTTTTGCTTGTACTTCATCTGTGTTTCACAATGTATTCAAAACAGCATCTAGAATTTGATTATAACCAATTGGGGAACGGATTCCTTCAGTTCAAAGGGTATAATCTTGCAAAAAGACGTTTTTGGACAAAACTTCTGGGTCATTAACTGTCTTTTTTTGAATGTGCGATTTCAAAAGTAAGTTAACTTGGACATTTTCGCTTGGGTTATTAAAAACTTGTGTTTTATTTTTTGTCAGATTAAAAATATAATCGAAATTTCCTTTAAATTTAGCAAAATTCGTTTCTGTTAATCCTCCATCACCTAAATTTCACCATCACCCGTGAGCATCCATATTTAAAATGGAATTAGTTGTTTTCGGTTGAATTCGTTTTAGCTCGTATTCCTCATTTTTTTCATTCAAGCAATGCGTTGTTCCATCATCGTGTTTATGACAACCTTCTGGAACCTTATTGTCGACTGGATCTAATAAAGCCCGGTAATCATAACCAATTAAACGAGGCTTGGGACCACGAAAACCTAAATCATAATATAAAAATCCATATTTAGAAATTGATTGCAAAGTGTTCGTACCATTTCGTTCATAAGTAGTTAGAAGGCCTAAAACTTTTGATCGTCTATTATCAAAAACATATTTTTGTGGATTATAATGTGGATCAACTAAACCCAATGCCTGAAATAAAGATCGCATTAAACCTAAACGCTCGTATAAATTACCTGCAATCATATTAGCATTACTTAAGGCATTTTCTAAAGCTTTTTTTTGTTCAATATCATTTTTAAACAAATCCTGTCCCTGTTTAGTTTGGATAAAGCTAGTTGCAACATAGGCAATTTTATATAAATACAACATGCTCTCACGGATGGACCCTAAATAAATTTGTGAATTATCGTTAAGTTTCAAGTTTTGCTCGTATACTGGATGATGATGTAAAATAGATGATGCACCTAACTGATAATCAAAATTACAAAGAGGCAAATCTTTGGTAAAACTATCATAATCACACATTGCAGGATGATAGTTTAAGTTTTTAATTCCTGCTTCTTTATCCTTTGTAGTTAGTAGTATTTCGTTAAAAAAATGATAAATTTTAGAATTCAAACTATTTGCCTCACGCCAATTGTATTCTGGGTAAAACAAAGGAATTTCGTTTTGTTTATTGACGAATTTGTTTTGTTGAACATCATATTCTACTCCTAAGACAAATTTAGCAAAATTGGATGTTCAAAAATGAAAGGTTGTTGGTTTGTCGTTGACCCTGATTTTTAAATTATTATCATTTTTGAAATAAAATTGATTAATATCCTTTGCATAACGACTAAAGTTATGTAGTTGATATAGTTTTTTTGTATCCTTATTAGCATATGTCAATGCTTGTTTTAGTTTTTTAATCAAAGGCTGTGCGCTTGCGTGTGGATCATTAAAATCAGCTATTAACTCAAACGGCAAACTTAAAAATAAATCGCGTGACGTCTTATAATCTACACCGCGAACAAAGGAACCCTTTTGTATTGGTCCTCCTTCAATATTCAGCTGTCCACCACCAATCATATTATGACTATCTTCTAATAAATATTGGTCATACAAAATAAAATTACCTTTATTAAAAAATCAAAACTCTTCGTTTCGATTTTCATTTTCATTATTACCACTTAATGAAAACCACGAAGGCGCAAACACTTTGATGCGTTTTTGCAAGCTCGATAATTTATTTGTTAAACTTTTTTTAAAGTTATCATCTTGGTATAAAAAAGACTGGAATTTTTCTGGTTTCAAAGCATTGATGTAAGGGTAAGGTTCGTTTTTATTCCAAAAAACTTGTGTTGGGTAATAATCCGGAATAATTCCTAATGCTAATAAATTATCAGCTTGTGAAACATAAGTTGGAAAAATTTTATATACCACACCCGTTTTAGTTTGGCAGGCAAATGTATTCATAGCTAAACCAATACCAAGGGCACACATACTAAAAATCCCCATAATTTTTTTACTAATTTTAGACTTCATTATACACCTCTTCTATGCATCCATCCTACCCAAGCTAGGGTTGGCGCCCCAATAAACTGCATTCAAATAGAAGAATTAATTGAAGGAATTTCGCGCGCTAAAATTAATCCTAAAGAAGTTAATGTGGCCCCTAAAACTGCTGACAAGGGAATCAGGACACGAAAATCACGAACACCAAATACTTTGCGGATGATGTGTGGTGTAAACAAACCAACAAAAGCCACATTACCTGCCAATAAAATTGATGGTGTAATTAGTAAAATAGCGGCTAAAATAGCGGCTAGTTTAACATAGACGATTGCTGAACCTAAATTTTTCGCTTTTTGATCACCTAATTCTAATAAGCTTAATTTATGTGCAATTAACATACTTATAATTAAACCAATACCAATCAGAATAGCTGCAATTCATAACGTCTTTCAATCTGCAAATCCTGTAGCTTTTAAAATATTTTCTGGACCCCCTAAAACATAAAAAATATTAGCCCCAGCTGCACTTTCGTCACTAGAACGCAAGAAATATGTAATGGTGTTAAAAAAGACACCTACTGCTAAACCTGCTAACGTCATTTGTATATATGATTTTCGTTGCTTAGAGAAGAATGTTAAAACAATTAACATGACAGCTGCAATCGCACCTCCGATAAAAGCAAAAGAAAACCGAAATGAATACAAACGAAAATTAAAAGAAATAGCTAAAACAACCATGAAAACTGTGGCTTGAACAATCCCCAATGTTGAAGAATCGGCTAGTGGATTTTTAGTTAATGATTGGGTAATTGATCCAGCAACCGATAATCCAAAACCTACTAAAATAATCGCTATTGATGATCAAACAGTATTTTGTAGATTTCCGTTAGAATTGAATTTATCATGTTCTAAAAATTGTAAACTAAAAACTTTGTTCATAATTCTACCAAAACTCATGTTAATTGAAGTTGGTGTGCCGTGTGATGCAAAATCAATAGTTGTTGCGTAAGTTAAATTTCAAATAAAAATTCAAAAAACTGCTAAAGATAAAACTAAATAACAAATAATCAAAAGCGATATTTTGCGTTTGCTAATCAAATTTATATGTTGCAAGAGTGAAATATTAAATTTAAACGACATATTTTTAATTCTTTTTGTTTGTTTATTTATGTTAAAATCCATTATCGACCTTTATATTTTATTTTTTATTAACTATCTTTTATTTTCATCTTTTTCATACAAGTGAGTGCAAAAATTCATGGCTGAGAGATGTTTAATCTCTTTTTTCACAAAAAACGGAACAAAAAATAGTCTTTTGTACACTTTTTTGTTTTTTATTTTATCTATTATTTATAACCTTTTTTCATTCTTGAGTAATTTGTGAATAAACCACATTCATATCATCTATTAACTCAAAAATACTAAAGGCCAAAATGTTGTATTTACGATCTATTAGGAATTGATATTTATCATAAAGAGTTTCAAAGTTTTCTTTTTGCAAAAGCATATCCGTCATTGCATAATCTATCATTAAATCAAACTGCTTAGTATTTTTATTGTAAATAGCAAAGCTAATGTATGATCCTAAAATTTCATACTTGTAAAAAATGATGTGATGATTTTCGATTAGATGTTTTAAAAAAATAAAGATTTGTTTATCCAACTGGTTATCGAATTCGTATTCTGGTTGAACTTGTAATGTACTTCAAGTATTAACGCTTTCACTCATCTCATCACAGAAATGTAAAAAGTGGTAAAATACCATGAAGTTTTCGTTATTCTTATTTAAACTTAAATCACTAGCCATAAACGATTTAACAACCAACATTTTCATTTTGGCCCTAGTAATGGCCACATTAAGGCGGTTCATTCCGTTGATTTTAATAATCGGTCCAAATTGATTGCGTAAAGTGCCATTTTCGTCTTTAGCATAGGTGATACTTAAAATAACCAAATCCGCTTCATTCCCTTGCACATTTTCCAAGTTCACAACTTGAATTTCTTCATCTAATAACTTTTGATAAATGTCATGACTAAAGTAGTTTGTTGCAATCATGTTTTCAATTAATTCGCTTTGTTTTAAATTAAATGTGATCACTAAAATGCTCTGGTATTTGTCGTAGTTTGCAATTAATAATTCTATGATTTTTTTTGCTTCAATAACATTTGTATTTTCTGTATAAATAGCATCCAAAGTATTGATAACTTCGATTCCTGCATACAACTCGTGGTTGTATGAAGCAAAGACTAATTCATCCTCATATAAATGATGGGCGCTAAAGGTGATTAAATCAGCACTTTGGGAACGATAGTGGTTTTTTAATCAATAAGTTGTTCATAAAGCACTTTTTGTTCTGTCTAATAAACTTTCAGCTACATCCACATCATCAATCGCATAATCAGTATTGTCCTCATTGCGTGATGAAAAAAAGTTGGTTGGTTTTAATTGTTTATCATCACCTGCAACTATTTTAATTTTTGTACGGTGCAAAACCGGATATGCATTTTCTAAAAACATTTGACTAGCTTCATCAAAAATTCCGTAATCAAATAAATCTTTTTCTAATGGGAAGATGTCGCAAACATCATTTGGTTTAGCAATTCACACAGGGAACAACTTGATTAGGTAGGGGTAGTATTCCTTGATGAATGTAGCAATATCAGGTTGGCGTGAGAGTTTGGCTACGCTTAACATGTTTTTTAATTGTTCTTTGTCAGCAGATGGTAGTTGTTTGATTCAATCACTTAAATAATCCCAATATAATCCATGAATTTGCTGATCTAAATGTAAACAAAATTCATTTAAATCATTTTTGTATTGTCTAAAACAATCATTAATTCTCAAGGTCAATAAACCCGAATAATCATTAAGATGTTCAAAATAAAACCTTTGTATTTCGTAAAATTCAACACATTTTTCATAATTGAAATTAATTTGTTGTAAAAAATTCCAAACTACTTCATTTAGATCTTCTAATCAAAGGTCATTTAATTCATCCAAAATCGGTGTTTGGATATCAGTATAAACCTGTCATAATCATAAATCATAGGCCGTAGCGTTAGATGTACACAATTGATAGAATGTGCCTAAAATGGGCTCGTCTAGTGATATTAGTCATTGATTTTCGCACATTAAATGTAACGTTTCTCATTTTGTATGTAGAATATCCTGTTGATTTACAAACCGATAAAATAAAAAATTCTTAGGACCTAATGTTTGATTTACTAGAAAAAAATCTAGGGCTTTTAGTTGGTTTTGTTTGTTTTTTTGTTGGTTTAAATGTGTTTGGATTTGTGTAAAATACTGCTGATAAAAAGACAATTGTTTTCATAAGGTTGATCAATCTTCAACAGCAAGTAAAATGATTAATTTTTGAAAAACTTGTAATTGTTTTTCAAAAAAATCGTAATTCATTATATTTTGAAAATAAATTTGGACATTTTCCACTTTAAATAATAATTGCATACGCATATAATCATTTGTGGCTTGAATTTGTTTAGCTTGATTAAATCAATCGGAATGTTCTTTTACTAAGTTTATTCAGCGTTTTTGTTTAACGATCAAATCGCGTAGACTTCATTCACTACAAATTAATTTGTGTTTATCGACTCAGTTTTTCAAAAGAATATATTTTGCAAAATAATTGTCAAAAGAACCTTTCGTTTCCATATATTCTTTTAAAACTTTATAAATTTCTTCGTTTTTCATTAAATCTTGTTCGGATGAATTTAAATCTAACCATTTTTCTTTAAAGTTGTGAAAACTATTAGCATATAAATTTTTGACTAATCGATTTAAATTTTGCATTAATAAGTTAGTTTTGATGATTTTACGTGCAGACATTGATTTATAAATTTGGGGTGTATTATTTTTGTTGCTCGTACTGTCATTAATTAATCAAAAACGTCCAAAACTAGTCAATAAGTCGTTTATTTTTCGATAAAAAAATAACTTGTTTTCATCGGTATCAATGTATAACGTTAAATGATTTAATTTGTAAAGTCTGTCAATTAAAACATCTAAAGCCGCTTTTTTTTCCGAAACTACTAGAACGTTGTTTTGTTGTAAAACTACATTAGCGATTATATTGGAAATAACTTGGGATTTTCCTGTACCAGGAGGTCCATAAATCAAAGTGTTTTTTGCTAATGCCGAGTAAATTGCGTATGATTGATACAAATTCAATGGTTTTTTTAATTGTGCTAAAGGTTTAGGGTCTTGGGCACAAACAAAATGATAATCATCAGCGATGACTTCTTGGCGATCATCATAATTTTCTGCAAAAACATCTACATGATTGTTAATTAATTTTTCTAAATCCTTTTTAATCGCATTCCCATGTGGTTGAAACACACCGATTACATAGGCATTGTAAATAAAGTATTGTTGAAATTTTTCTTTGATTTCAGTACTTGATAAATTTAAAAAACGGTTTTGAGAATTATAAGAACTGATATAGTTTTGATTAGTTAATTTCTTAATATCATCAAGCATGTTTGCTTGTTCTTTAAAATCGACAAAAGAATTATTATAATCCCGTTTTAAAAATAACAACAGTTTTTGGTTAACTGTATACATATCTTTTTTGTGTTCTAAATAAAGCTTGTTTGCTCGTTTAACTAAATTTACTGGCAATAAATTAATAGGCCCATTGATAGCGTTGGGTTTGATAGTGTTACCAATGATATAATCATATGCAATATATAAAGGTCAAATCCCTGTTTGTTTGTAAATAATATGCGCTTCATGATTAATCACATCTAATTTATTGATTAAACCATCAACTTTTTTGAGTATATAATCAATCATACTAGGTTGTTGCTCGTCAAAATCATCAAGGAAAGCGTTAATTTTAGCCTTGGTAGCCACATCTGCTAAAAGCAGTTGGTATTTTTTTAAAACATTATTAAATTCAGTTATATTGAAAGTTTCCGATAACTCTTTTTTTAATGCTTGTGTATCAATAAAAATCTTATATTCTAATTCACCGATTTCATTATTAATAAAAGCTTTAATTTCTTCTAATTGAAAAAACATTAACAGATCCGCGTGGTTTTTATCAATTTTCGTTCTAATACATTGATCACGACTATCTGTTGATAAAAGATTAAATAATTTGTTTTGTAAAGCTTGGTTATTGTTCATAAGATACTAACTTTCTATAACTTTAAAATAAATAAAAAAACAGACAAATATTGCCTGTTTAATTTTAGGAAAATAAACAACAGAAACAAGTTTATTAACCTATGATGATAGGATTAATTTTGCAATATTTAAGTTTTGTTGTGATAAAGGATAATCATATTAAAATGATTTAAATAATATCTTGGTTCAAAACTTAACAATTAAACGAAATATAAAAGCTGCATAACATTAAATAAACGATTGATCATTATTTTTTTACAGTGGCATTAAAAATCTATAATTCACAACTTTCTTACTTCTAAACGATATCTATTAAATACCAAATTACTTTCTTTAATTCATAAATGTATCTTATTTTGTGTTTAAAAGCAGCAAAATAATTTTCTATAAAATAAATCAAAATAAAAGCAAGATATACTTTGAATCTTCATTAAGAAGTTGCTAGTTATTTTGTTATGCTTAAAAGTTTCTAACTAAAGCTCTTAACGTTGAAGAACGCGCGCGATAGTTTTCATTTATTTCTTTTAAATCTGGTTTTTGTTTATTAATTTTTAAACTGTACCTAGCTAATGTTTCCGTTACTGGAATTTCATTAGGTACTTTTTGGTCAAGATATTGTTTAAATATCTTTTTAACAATTTTATCTTCTAACGAATGAAAACTAATACAACTAATTGTTCCTTGTATACTCAGCAAACTAATCGCATTGTGCAATGCAATTTCTAAAACCTGAAATTCGTCATTGACAGCAATTCTGAGAGCTTGAAAATACAAACGAGCAAAGTGTTTTTTAGCAAAAAGCATTTTTTTAGGAACCGCATCCCTAATAATTGCTACTAATTCTAAGGTCGTTTCAATTGGTTTAGTTGAGCGGTATTTTATAATTGCTTGAACAACTTTTTCGGGTCGAACAATTTCGCCGTAATTTTTAAAAATTTTAGTTAAGACATTTGGGTTGTATGTATTAACGATTTCATGTGCAGTTAATAATTGTTTTTGATCCATGCGCATATCTAAAAAGGCATCGTGTGTATAACTAAAACCGCGCGATTTATCATCTAATTGCGGGCTTGATACACCAAGATCAAAGATAAATCCATCAACAGCTTGAATCTCTAGTTTTTCTAAGGTGGACTTTAAATTTTTAAAATTTGTTTTACGAATTATGACATTTGGTTTGCCTGCAAAAATCTTTTCAGCATAAGCGATTGCTTGCTCATCTTGATCAATGCAAATTAATAAACCATCATGACTTAATTGTTCATGAATTAGTTGTGAATGACCTCCACGGCCAAAAGTGCAATCAACATAAACACCATTTGGTTTAATGTTTAGAACATCAATACTAGGTTTTAATAAGACACTAATATGATCATTGTAAAGCATAACACTTCTTTTCTTCGCCAATTATTGACCATAATCCCATGATATTTTAATTTTAATTGTTTTCTTGGAAAACTTAATGAATCAAAATTCATTAAATCGACCTCCAAGGCCAAGTTAACCTTTACAAATGTAAAATGATCTAGGTTATTAAACATCAAAAATGAAACTATTTAAATAATGCTTAGAAACATAGAACTTGGCTAATTATATTTTATGCTTTATTAGGCAAAAATGAGGACTTTTTTTGTTTTTTAGCCATTATAACGAAAAAAATAAAAAAAGTAATAGTTAAAATTTTAAAAGATGTTTGAGCTTGTTCAATAAAAATGATTAAAGTATCGATTTGATTAATGTAATAAATCGATGAGTAAATAACTTGAATAACATGATAAAAAAATATTCAGGCATGTGGAATAAAAACTAACCAGCATAATATTTGGTGTAAACACAAAATTGGCAAAGCAAAAACCTGGGCATAAATTAAACCTAAGGAATTGATGCGTGGGATAATGGTTCCCGCAATCAATGACGATCCAACGAATGTCAAAAAATTTAAACACAAAAAATTAAAAAGTTTTTCTTTTGGATTTAATCACAATTGACACGTATGTCAAATTAATAAAACGCCATAGCTAAAATAAAGTGTGTAACTTGTTGCGTGTGTCAGACATAAGATGATGTTGATACAGCAATTCAAACCTAACTTATTTAAAGGAGTCAACTTATTTTTAGTGCAAAAATATTTATAAACAAAATTTATGAATCCGTTAATAATAACACGCAAAATACCTGGATTAAAATCCAATAAATAAGCATAGAAAACAATTAAGCTAAAATAAAGTGTTTGCAGCGTTTGATTAATTTGTCTATGGTGTATTTTTTGGATTAATCTATGTGTTAATGACAAATGTAAGCCCGAAACAACAAATAAATGCGCCACGTTTAAGTTATACAAAGAGTCTAAAAAAACATTAGGTGTTTTGATGTTAAAAACCAATAATTTACAAAAAACAAGCGTTTGCTCATCCTTAATATTTTTATTAACTAAATTAACTATTTTGTTTTTTAGGCTTTGCTGGTTATATTCATTTACTAAATTCATTCATCTTTGATATGTAAAAGTGCTAGCTAAATAATGTGTGCATAAACCAATTACGATTCCACTCAAAACATAAAGCATAATTAGTTTATAATTAAACCTATAATAAATAAAAAAAGCGAACACACCTGCGTTCAAGGATAAAATGTAGTAGGTTTTTGTATAAACACTGCTAATCACGCTGATTAATAAAATCGATCAGTATAAAAAATAATGATGCTGATAAGTTTTACGAAGATAAATATGATGCATATTTCATTAAACGTGAACCGGTTCTTTTTTACTTTAATTAATTTATTCATCAAGGAGACATAATATATGCAAACAATCGCAATTGTGGGAAAACCCAATGTAGGAAAATCTTCCTTATTTAATAAAATCATCCGACGTAAACAATCAATTGTCAACGATCAAGCCGGAATTACGCGTGATCGAATTTATGGACTTGGTAATTGGTTATTAAGAGAGTTTATGTTAATCGATACAGGTGGGTTATTGGCAAAAACAGATGATGTTTATCAACCTGATATTATTCGTCAAGTCAATTTTGCTATCGACGAAGCTAATGTCATCATTTTCTTAGTATCTCATAAGGATGGTATCGATGCTAATGATATGATGATTGCAAAAATGTTGAAAAAAACAGCAGCAAATAAAAAAGTTTTGCTAGTTGTTAACAAATCAGAAAACAATATTAACAAAGAAAATGAGAACCAACTATATGCACTGGGTTTTGGCAAACCTATCTATGTTTCAGCTGAGCACTCAGTAGGAGTTGGTGATTTACTAGATGCTTTAGTAATCGATTTACCACCGAATCCGATTGATAAAGAAGATGATAATTTTGAATTTTGTATAATTGGCGTCCCTAATGTTGGAAAATCTTCACTTTTAAATGCAGTTTTAAATGAGGATCGTTCTATTGTTCATGATCAAGCTGGATCAACACGCGATAGTATTGATGCTATGTTTAAATACAATAAAAAAAATTATACAATCATTGACACTGCAGGTGTCCGTCGTAAGGGAAAAATTAGCGAGGATGTCGAAAAATATGCTGTATTGCGAACGCAAAAAGCTATTCAAAGAGCTTCTTTGATCTTATTCATGATTGATGGATCACAACCAATCAGCGAACAAGATGAAGTTGTCGGTGGTCTTGCTTTCCAAGCTAATATACCTACAATTATTGTGGTTAATAAATGGGATGCTGTATCAAAAAATGATAAAACAATGCAGCAATTTATTAAAAAAGTTCGTTCACACTTTAAGTATTTGTCATGGGCGCCTATTGTTTTTATTAGCGCTAAGGAAAATAAGCGAATTCACACTATTTTTGAAACGATTGAAATGATCCGTGAACAAAAAGATCGACATATTTCTACAAGTGTTTTAACTGATACACTAATACGGGCTAATGTTGCTGTTGACCCTGCATTACATAAAGGGGGGCGCATCCAAATTAGCTATGCTGTACAAGTCGAATCTCAAATACCCACTTTTGTGATTAAATGCAATAACCCTAAATATTTACACTTTAGTTATGCCCGATATATCGAAAACGAAATCCGTGCACGTTTTGGTTTCGATTGTGTTCCCATAACATTGTACTGACAAGATAAAAATAAAAAAATTCGGGGGTTAGAAAATGAGTAAGTACTTAATTATTGGTTCTGGAGCCTTTGGTTCAGCTCTAAGTCAACCCTTGCTTGCCAATCAACACAGCGTTGATTTTTATTCCATCAATAACGATGAGTTAGACGAAATTAAAAACAAGCAAACAAACCACATATATTTTGGTGATCAAAAATTTTTAGGAAAAATTAATCAAGTTTATAACAATTTAAACCATGCATTAGCAAACAATGATTATGAGCGAATTATTTTATGTGTTCCTTCGAACGCTTTAAGAGGTGTTATTGACCAATTAAAAAAGTTTGATTGTCAAAAAAGTGTTTTGATCAACGCTTCCAAAGGGATGGATTTAAGTAAATTACAGTTGTGAAGCGATGTCTTAGAACAAGAGATTGCTTGCGCAGGTGTTTTTTGTTTATCAGGACCTAGTTTTGCGGTGGAGGTTTTTGCGCAAAAGCCAACAAAAATTAACTTATTAGGGAATAATGAAAAACTTGGTCAAGCCATCATTGTTGACTTTAGTACACCCTGGTTTAGTTTGGCTTTTAGTACAAATGTTAAAAGTGCTAATTTTTTTGCAAGTATGAAAAATGTCCTGGCTATTGGTTGTGGCTTAGTCCAAGGGCTTTATGAATCTAAAAATGCCTTATGTGCTTATTTAACAAAAGGGGTTCAAGAAGTTTTATTGCTAGCTCATAAAGTTTATCAAACCCCGACTGAAGATTTTATTGATTATTATGGTTTAGGGGATTTAATTCTAACCTGCACTGATCAAAAATCACGAAATTTTCAATTCGGTTTACAGTTAAGCAAACAAAAAGCCAGCGTTTTATTAGCTCATAACAAAACAACAACGGAAGGATTAGATAGTTTATGTGGTGTTTATAATTTATTAAGAAAATACGACTTAAATGCCGTATGTCCACTACTTGACTATTTATACCAGGTTGTTTATCAAGATGCAATAACGATAGATTACGTGGAATTAATTTTTCATCAACAATAAAATATGCAATCTATTCCTATCTTAAAACAATTAGCTAATATCCCTAAACAACCTGGTTGTTATTTGTGAAAAAACATCCGCAACGAAGTTATTTATGTTGGGAAAGCTAAAAATCTTTTCGATCGTATGCATTCGTATTTTTATGAACACAATAATTTTAAAACCCAACAATTAGTCAAGCAAATCGCTACCTTTGATTATATTGTTGTTCAAAACGTAAATGAAGCATTAATTCTAGAAAATAATTTAATCAAAAAGCACAAACCACGTTTTAATATTTTGTTAAAAGAAGGTAATTTTTATCCTTATATTTGCATTACTAACGAAAAGCATCCCCGATTAATTTATCAACGAACTTATAACCCTAAGATTGGTATTTTTTATGGACCAATCGCTGATAAAACGAGTCATAAATATGATTTATTGATGTTGTTAAACAACCTCTATCCTTTTAAAAAATGCAAGCAAGGTGAAGACAAACCATGTATGTTTTATCATTTACAACAATGCATTGCGCACCATATTACTCCTGCAACCTTTAAAAAATATGATCAATTTAAAAAAGAGATAGCTACGTTATTCAAGGGTGATGTAGCTGGTTTAATTGCTAATTTAAAGACTAAAGAACAATTTGCGGCGAGTAAATGAGATTTTGAAAGTGCTAAGAAATATTTTAATCAACAACAAAGTTTGTTAAATTTACAAGTTGCTTCATTAGTACAATTGGATATCGAAAATAATTTTGATGTTATAGGTTATTATTTAGAAAACGATTATTTAATCATTAATATTTTTCATTACCAAGAAGGTAATTTATTAAGTAAGCATATTTTTTATGATAGTGTCGTTGATGATGATTTAAATGAAATTCTAGTTAGTTATTTAATCCAATACTACAGCCAACACAAAAAATCACGTTGTCTAATTTACTTACCAGACCAGGAATTAAGTTTGTTGCAAACATCCCTACAACAAGTCTTTGAAAGTCCTCAAAACAAAAAAGAACAATCCATCTTAGAGATGGCTGTTTTAAACGCTAAAGCTTATTATGACTCCCATTTAGATCAATTAATTCAAAATAAAAACAACTTACAAAATAATTGGCAGCAACTAGCAGCACTTGTTAAAATTCCTGATTTACAAACAGTTGAGATTTTTGATAATTCCAACATTTTTTTAGATTTGCCAATTTCGGGAATGATAGCTTATGTTAATGGGGAAATTAACCATCGTTTAAAACGTAAATATAATTTACAAACTAAAGAATTGCAATCAGATTATCATTTTATGTATGAGGTTATCAAGCGCCGTTATACTAATTTAGAAAATGCTGCAGATTTAATTGTTGTTGATGGTGGGCTTTTGCAAGTCAAAGCAGCCCAAAAAGCCTTAAAAGAACTAGGTCGTCAGATTCCAGTTATTGGTTTTAAAAAAAATGATCAACACCAAACCCATGCTATTGTTTTAAACAACCACAAAGAATATGTTTTTGATCGGCGTTCTTCTTTTTATAAATATTGCGCAAAAATGCAAGACGAAGTGCACAACTGAGCAATTTCTTTTTTACGCAAAAAACAAACTAAAAAAATGACCCATTCCTTTTTAGATGAAATTAAAGGTATAGGACCAAAAACAAAAGCTAAGATTATGCAATACTTTCGTGATATTGATCATTTAAAACAAGCTAGTTTGTCAAGTTTAGAACAGATCTTAAACAAAAAAACCGCCCAAACTTTATATACATTTTTAGAATCAATAAAAAAACATTAAAACAAAAAACAGGTGTTGACCTGTTTTTTTGTTTC
The DNA here is from genome assembly GCF_025780055.1 of Ureaplasma zalophigenitalium. Classification (GTDB taxonomy): domain Bacteria; phylum Bacillota_I; class Bacilli_A; order Mycoplasmatales; family Mycoplasmoidaceae; genus Ureaplasma; species Ureaplasma zalophigenitalium. Next base: position 46,612 of record NZ_JAOXHJ010000002.1, read on the forward strand.
GTTATAGTTTTTGACGATATTTTTGTGTTACTTACTTGTTGGTGCTATCGCTGGTTTCATAATAGAAGGAGTAACTAAGTCAGGTTTATTATCATCAACATACTTGTCTTGTTTTTTAAATTCTGCAAGACGAGCGCTTAAATCAGTCACAGCCTTTTGAATTAGAGTTAAACCTTTATTTAAAGCTTCCACTGGTTTTGAGTAATCAATTTTTGCTTTGTTAATTTCAGAATTTAATGCTAATACAGCGTTTAAAACTGCGTTGTACATTTTTTCGGCATCATTTGGTTGTTCTGTTTGGAAAATGTTTATTTCAGCATCTTGTTGGCCTGGTATTTTTTGAAACATTTGCGGATGTTTTGACATATATTCATCAGTAAACCCATATACTTCATCACCCACAACATCTAAATCACGATACTTATCAATAAATTTAGTTAGAATTTCTAATTTTTGTGCTAGTGGAGCCATTTTTTTATCTAATTCAGCTGTCATCTTTAATTTAGGTGCTTCAACATTTAATAAGTGATCTAATTCCACAGCCGTTTTCACAAATTCGTTTCATAAGTAAAGATTACCTTTTTTAATATCTTTGCCACCTGCAGCATCTTTTGAGTATGGATTAGCATATAAAGCGTATGAGGCTGTTGCTGGATCACTTGGTTCAGTACTAGAAACTTTTTCAACTCATGTCACTTTACCACGTTTTGGGAAACGACCTTCTCAGAAGGTGTATCCACCAATAGTTTCTGGTTTACCATTAGCATCTTTTTTCAATTCGCTATCGAAATCATGAACGTCTTTTTGAGTATTTAAAGTGATCATCTTGTGACCATATGTTCCTTCAAATTTGAAACGACGGTCTGGGTGAATTCAGGTCATTGCTTCACGTGCACCATCTAAGATTCCACGGTATTCAATCATCTTGCTATCTAATTCGCTTAATTCCTCAACTTTTTTTCCATTAACCTCATATTTTACAGTTACACGCGGTAAATTAGCTAAGTTAACTTCTCAGTGGTCACCAATTTGATCGTTGTGGTAGTGTAAGAATTGCAAACGGTTTATATAAAAGTAGTTAATTTGTTTTTCAAATAAGTTTTCAACAACTGTCGGCAAGCCATGAGTGAATGAGAATTTGGCAATTAAATAACCACGATCAACATCTGCTTTGGTGAATGTTACAATATTAGATTCAAAACCAGGAATATTTGTTAATAATCGGACGTTGTTCATATTGTCATAATAGAATTTAGGTTTATTAACATTGATGTTGATTTCTTCTCCTTTAGCATTGTAAATTTTACCATTTTTTTCATAAAGTCCAGCGTTACCTTCGCTATCGAATTTGTTTTCAATATCATTAGCTTCGTCTTCAGAAACGAAATTAATACGAACTTCTGCAATACTTGGTACGGGATCGGCTAAGTTAATGTTTTCAGTTGGCTTTTTAGTGACAACTAAATCGTGGGCTTGTCTTTCTAATTTTAAAACACTGTGGACATGTCCGTGCACACTTCCATCCGGGTGAACGTGTTGTCCAAGCGGTGGTTGTGGAACGATAAATAATGTAGAACCTGCAATTTCCGGCGCATTTTTATTATTTGATCATGGCATTGGTTTGAAAACATTTTTATTTTCTTTACTACTAGTAGTTCCTGTTGAGCCACCAGTAGCTCCTGTTGAACCTCCGGCTGTATTACCAGTGCCCGGTTTTTTCTTGTCTTTGTTATTGTCTTCAACTTTAGAACAACTTGCTGCAACAGCAGCAACTGATCCTAAAACGACAAGAGACGCAATGGATCCAAATAACAATTTCTTGTTTAATTTTTTCATAAATTTTCCTATCTTAAAAGCTATATAAATAAACTTAAAAATGTATATAAAATTGGTGTAATTTATTGATTTTAATTATTTGTTTTTCAAATAAATTACATAATAACCATAACACTTTTCACAAGTATGCAAAAAAAATTGGGTACTACAAAATTGCGATTTTTTTCATTTTTTTTATCAAAATGATTTTTTTATATAAGTAAGCTTAAAAGTAATTAAAAAACATGTGAAATTGCATTTTTTATGTTATATAAAAGAAAAAAACAGGAATGGTCCTGTTTTTCGATATTAAACTAAACGAATTTTAATTGGTTCAAACGCTTTATAAACACTTAGTTTATCTTTATATGCGGTTTCTAAAATATTAACGATTTCCATTACAAAAACATTTTCTGCCATGTGGTCCATGTCAATAATGTTTTGGTTTTTAGCTTCAGCATCAACTCAATCGTGGTGTTTTAAATCGCCACTTAAATATGTGTCCACTTTTAATTCATTAAAAACAAAATCAGCATATTTATATGAAGATCCAGCACAGATAGCAATTTTGTTTACTCGGTGGTTAACTCATTTATTATTATATTTAACCATCGGTGAGCGCACAGTCGACTTGATTACACGTGCAATAAATTCGATTCCAATACCTACTTTTGTTTCTGCAGTTACGATGTATGGGTTCTGTTCACATTGTTGAATATTCAATAAACCTAAGCCAATCCCTTTGTTATTGATATCATTTAATCAGTTCGCAATCGTCATATTCATCCCTTGGGGTGATTTATCAAAATTTGAATGTAAATTAATATGTGCAATCTTGTTTTGTTTTAAAAAATCAATAGCTTTTTGGTTAACATAATACGGTTTTTCCGCACTAACATCTTCACTCGTAAATAAGGGGTGGTGAGTAATAATTAAATTTGCACCATAAATTTTGGCTTCTTGTAAAACTTTATCAGTGATTTCTAAAGCTACATATACTAGATTAACTGGTTCATCATGTTCATAAAATAGACCAGATTTATCATCGCTTTCAATTAATGCAGCCGGGTATTTTGTTAATAAAAATTTATAAATGTCCTGTACTTTTAAAACTTGATTTTCTTTCATCGTTAATAACCTCTTTAATGTATTGTCATTCTTCGCGTAAATCATTCTTCACCCGTGTTAAGTCTAATTGCGATAAGTATGAATAACGCTGTTGTAAATAGTCTTGATACAACCTACTACCACTAGATAATAATGATTTACTAATATAATAATCTTTTTTTGTATAATCTGCTTTTTTATTTACCTGTTCACACGAAAAAAGGAAGTAAAAAAGGTTTTTTTCGCGAATTATTTGTTCTGTTTTAATTTCATAACCTTGATTATATAAATACGCGCGTAATAAGTGCGCGTCAGCATGTGGATTCAAAACAAAACGTGTAAATCCTTTTGGTTTATTTTCTAGGATACGGATTATTAATTGTGCCCCCATGCCAGCGATGCAAACAACTTTATCAGGTTCATTAATTTGTAAATTTTGCAAACCATCATTTAATATAAAAACAGCTTGCTTTAAATGCTCTGCTTGTTGATAATGCTTTTTAGCTTGGTTTAAGGGTTGTTGATTAACATCCACATTATAAATAAAACTAACTTGCTTATTTGCTAATAATAATAAACCAAGATATCCATGATCACAACCAACGTCAATACAAATTTTTGGTGAACCTATTAAAGATGCTAATGTTTGTAGTTTTTTATTTACCATCATTAATTGAAAGTAAAAAAGATTTTAGTTTTGCTGTTTTTGAAGGGTGTTTTAATTTACGTAAAGCCTTTGATTCAATTTGGCGAGCGCGCTCGCGAGTCACTTTGATTTCTTGACCAACTTCTTCTAGTGTATATGGGCGTTCATAGGGTGCTAAACCATAACGCATTTTGATTACTTTCTCTTCTTTTTCTAATAAAACCTTACGGAAGATTTCATTAATTTCGTCTTTTAATGCTCGCCGTTCTGTATATTTTTCTGGAGATATTAATTCATCATCCGAAATAAAATCACTAAATTGGGATTCTTCATCATGTCCAATTTGTTTGTCTAATGACACAGGGTCGACATTTAACTTTTTAATTTCTACAACTCTTGAAGCTGTAATGGGAGTTGTCGTTTTTAAAGTTTCTAATTTATTCATAGCAACAGCGATTTCTTCTGCTGTTGGATCCCGACCTAACTCTTGTACTAAAGCACGTTCTGTTTTAGTTAACTTATTAATCGTTTCCACCATATGTACAGGAATTCGAATTTGGCGAGCTTGATCAGCTATGGCTCTCGTAATTGATTGACGAATTCATCACGTAGCATAGGTTGAAAACTTATGCCCTTTTTCATAATCAAACTTTGAAATGGCCTTTAATAAACCTGTTGAGCCTTCTTGAATTAAATCTTCTAAATCTAATCCCCGGTTTAAGTATTTTTTAGCAATTGAGGTCACCAAACGCATGTTTGAGGTATACAATTGAGCTACACCGGTTTTATGAGTAGCTTCATCTTCGTCTAAAACCATTTTAGCATATGTTTCTTCGTCATCTTTTTTTAAAATCTTTGACTCACCCAACGTTCCTAAATAAGCCTTAATTCCATCGTCAACTTTTTCGCCTAAAGAGGAAGCAATCCCCATTTTTGACGAAGAGATTTCCATTGTGTCATCAATGCCTCACTCATCACGTTTTTTCGCAGCTGTCATTTTTTTATCTTTTTGGAATAATTCAATTTGTGTAACAGTGATTCCTAAACTTTGTAATAACGCAACGATTTCTTCATAATGTTCTTCTCGCAAAGAAAATTGAGCTAATCGGTCACGCAATTTTAAATATTTAATTGTGTTTCGTGTTCGTTTTTTATTTGATAATTCTATAACCATATCCATAATGATTTCATTAATATTATGGTCTTTTAATTGTAAAAGGTTGCGTGATTCTAAAATCCCAGCATCCTTTTCTTCTAAAATGTAGTTAAAAGCAAAGTCTTCAGCGAAGCTTAGATTGATTTTGTCGACTAATTCCTCACGACTGTGATAAACTGGTTTTGTTTGATCGTTCTTTTGCATATTTCTCTCCTCCTTCAAATTTTATATATATTAAAAATTGATAAAAATGTTAATTATTAAACAAATACAAATAATCACAAAAACTGTCGCACACGCGTATAAGAACCAAATAAATCCGTGGTAATATAATGAGCGATAAATATTTTTAATACTATTAATTCAACAACCCAACAAAAATAATAACGGAAAATACAAGCATGCAAAACCAGTATAAATCATGTATTGCGTCGGTTTTGTTAAATTGCTTTGCATCACAATATAAGCTTGTTGAATATTTAAATGTTCGGGTTTGCTAAAATGTAAAATAATCCCAAAAACAATACTGTATAACAAAATGATGCCTAGAATAATTCCCCAAGAAATTCCTAAACCTTTTTTGCTCCGTAAATGTTTTTCAAAACTAAAATACTGTTTGTGTTTTTGTTTCATCATAAGTAATCCATTCGTTTGTAAAATGTGTTGTGTATTTGTAAGTTGATTAATAAAAGAACCCCGCTGGAGTTCTTTTATTAATAAGCTATGGCAATTGGTTAGGGAACTCACTTAACCATTTGCTGGGAGAAATTAGTTAATTTATTTAATTTCTAAAACCTTCACTTTGTAAGGGTTGTCGATGTGTAAAGTTACACTTTCGTTAACTTTTAAGCCCACTAAAGCTTTACCTAAAGCTGATAAATTAGAAATGCGGTTTTTCATAGGATCAACATCGATTGTTCCTACAATGCTGTATTCTTCTTCTTGGTTTGTTTTATAATTGAAAATTTTCACTACATTCCCTAAAGATACACGATCCATAGAAATTTTTGTGTCATCAATTAATTCATAATCGTTTAAGATATCTTCGATTTCTTCTTTTCGACGATTTAGATTGGCTTGTTCGTTTTTTGCTGCATCATAATCCGCATTTTCTGACAAGTCTCCTTGTTCTCGCGCAGCTTGTAATTGGCGTGTAATTTCAGGTCATTTAATATTTAAAATATCGTGTAATTCCTGTTGTAATTCGCGTTCTTTTTCTTTTGTAATTGTGTGTTTCATAAGACTCCTTTAAAATAGAAAAATAGACCATTATATAAACTAACGGCCTAGATTAAAATTATTCTTGTTTTTCGATAATTGTTTCAGTAACAAATTCATCGCCACTTGTACTATCAATTTCATCTTCTTCATATTCAATTGAATCATCTGTTACTTGAAGATCAACATTGACGATTTCCTTAATACCTTTGCTAAACGCAAATTTAGGAACCGTTTTTTCTGGAATAATTAATTTTTCGCCAGTGAAAACATTAATTCCTTTACGTTCCTTACGAGTTGATAACTTGAATTTCCCAATTTTACCTAAACTAACTACACCAGTTCGTGCTAATTCAAGAATTAAAAAATTTTCGTAAGTTTCCAAAATTTGTTTTGTAGTTTTATTATCTTGATTGATCATTTTTGATACTTGGTTAATAATTTGCGATCTTGTTAATGGTTTTAATTGATTTGACATATATTAATTCTTTCCTTGGATGTGATTATTTTTATTATAGCAAATAATAAAAATTATTTTTTTAAGAAGTTAACTCCGGCATTCAAAGCGATTTCCATCATCTCTTTAAATGTTGTTGCTCGTTCTGCTGGGGTCATTGAGGCTTCAATGACTAACGAATCAGAAACAGTTAACATTGTAGCAGCGTTTTTGTTTAAAATTTGCGCGTTAGCAAACAACCCAGCTGATTCCATATCAACACATTGCGAATGCGTTCGTTTTTTAATTTCATCTAATGTTTCATGGCCATTATTATAAAAGACGTCTGAAGCGTGGCAAGTAGCTTCGATTAACGGATGGTTTAATTCTTGCGCACTTTCTTTAATTGCTTTGTAAATACTTGGTGTGGGGTACATATAGTTTTCTTCATCTTTTTTAGCTCCTATTAATTCGGGATATGTCGAGTCTGTATAAGCTTTGTTTACTAAGATTACATCACCTAATTTTAAATCTTCAACATATGCTCCAGTTGAGCCGACACGAATAATCGTATCAACATCATAGAATTTGAATAATTCATATGAATAAATTCCAATCGAAGGAATTCCCATACCGTGTCCCATTACACTAATTCTTTCTCCTTTATAATAACCTGTATAGCATAGCATTCCACGCACGTCGTTTACTAAAATAGCATCTGTTAAAAATGTTTCAGCAATTCAGCGGGCACGAACCGGGTCACCAGGCATTAAAACAACTTTGGCAATTTCGTCTTTTTTGGCATGAATATGTGGTGTCATAAATATATTTCTCCTTAAATTTTAAACATTATACTAATAATTATAAATTAATTAATGTTTAATCTTTGCAAGTATTAATGAAAAATGCTTAATTTTGCATTTTATTCGGTGATAAATCGTTAGTTTATATTCTTTAGTTGTATCGTTTAAAGAAAGAAAAAGCACCCTATTGGAGTGCTTAGACTTGCTTTTAACGAATTCTAAATTTAAAATTTACAATTCCTGAGTTAAATAAGTTTAATGATTTAAAGACATCATTGAATTGGGTTTGTTTTGGATCTAGTCCGTGAGTAATTAAATAAGTACCTGTCCGTGGATTAACAATAAAGTATCCATGGGTTTGTGTTAATTTTTTTTCCTCATCACGTAATAAGTATTTTTGTTTTGCTCCATCTATTGTGACCTGTTCAACGTTAATTAATGTTGCTGTTTGGTTGGCAGTTGGATTCGTGTTACGTTCTTTTAATCAAGCACCGATGTGATTTGAATTTGAATCAAAAGGGTTTTCTAGCATAAAGCGTGCAAATTCCACATTAGTTCATGTTTCCCATGTATTAGTATCGATTGTTTTATCTTTTTTTAAGCCAGCATATTTAATGACGTTATGTAATTCATATCAACTATTATACATGTAGATATTATGGTTGTTCTGATCTCAATCAAAAGCAAATTTCATATTAATCAATAACGCAGACGGCATTTGCGAACCTGGTACGATACTATTATTTTGTATTTTAAAGAAACTATCTTTTAAATAATTATACTCAGTTGATGATGTACTTAATTCTGCTGGCACTGCTACTAGAACACTTAATTCTTTATTATTAGGATCAACAGACAAGTGGATTATTTGTTTGTCACTATCTACTCCAATTTGAGAGAATTGAGACCTAACAAATAATGTATTAAACGAAAACTTAATTGAAGAATCTTCTGTATTAACTTGATTGTTTTGTGAATAATCAATTAATTTATGAGCTCCATTGTCTTCATTTTTTATCACTTCTTTTTTGAAGGCCTGAATAATTTTAGCTACAATGGCTTCTTGCGTTGTTTCTGTTCAATTTAATTCATCAGAGTTTCCGACAAGGACTTTTGTTTGATAACCAGTTTGTAATTGATTATTAACGATATTCGTAAAGATTGTTGATGTTCCAGAAATGGCAGCAATTTCGTTTTTTGCTTGGAATGCAACACTAATTTCAAAGTCTTGAGATTTTCAACCATTAAAATGTGCGAAATCAATTAATGATGATGGTTTGTATTCAAAATAAATTGTGAACTTTAAAATTCGTTCTCCTGGTTTATTAGGATCTAAATCCTGAATTTGACAATAAGTTTTATTTTTAACATCGCTAGTAGGATCGTAAGCAGGTTTGATTTTCACTCGTAAACTATTTGGATTAAACATAGAATTTGAATCAATTGCACTAAAGGCAAATTTTTCAAACATTCCCAAAAATTCTGTATTTTGAGTAATATCCATATCTTCGGTTGAATTTTCGGGTTGAATTTTCGCAAGTTTGTCCACAAATATTTTTCAATTTATATCTGCTTTTGGTTGGATTTCATTCATAGCTTGATTTGCTTTTTGTTCACCATTAATTTGGATATTATCCGGATGCTTAATTTGATAAAACATTAAATCTTTATGAAGATTAGCTAAATTATAAAAATATTCAATAAATAAATCTTGTTTTGAATTAATTGTGTCATCTGTAATCGGCGAAACACTTTCAATGAAAGTTAAATTTTCGTTTTTCTTTGTCTTAGTGCCATTAACACTAAAGGCACGTTTAATCGCATCTAAAGTGCTTGCAGTAATAGTTTGTTGATTGTGTTCATCTCATTTATCTGGAACTATTTTAGCAAGAATTTGTTCCTGAAAGTATTTCGAAACAATCTGATTTAATTGATTAAATAACATACTTGCATTAACTGATGTTGCGTTGCTATCAGCATTATTGCTAACGAATTTTTCTCATTGATTTGGCAGATTACCTGAACTATCTATTTTATATAAATTACCAGTGATCTCTTTATATTTTGTCGCTTGATATTTTTGATAGAAATTATTTAATGATTCTTTCAATAAATTAATGAATTCGTAAAAATTATTTTGGGTAGTTTTTAATTGGTCAAAATAATTTGCAATAATAGAAGCGTCAGTTGCATCATCGAATGTGGCTAATCCTTCTTTTAACACTTGATAGTTTGGTTGGATTTTTTGTGTATATAGTGAATATATTTTTTGTGAACCTAATTTTAATAAAGGGTTTTTGCTCGCCTCACTTCACTCACTAATTTCAAAGAAATGCATATATTCATATAAGAAACCAGCAGCAGGTTGAGTTTGCTTGCCAGAGGCATTCTGTAAACTAATATACTCATGTACATCTGATTTAATTGCTTGAATAAAGTCATTAACATTTTTCTTTGCTGCAACTATTAATGTTGCAGTTGGTAATAAATATGTATCCACAAAATCTAATGGTTCTAATGATGTATATTGATTATCATAAAAATCCTCTGCATTATTTAGAGCATCATTTTTAACGAATTCAGTCTCCAAACGTCCTTTGATTTCTTGCAACTTATCAAAAATAGCTTTAGTTTGTGTGTTTGTTAAATGATTTGGAGTACTAAATGCTGTTTGTTGAACAAAATTATTTACTTGATTTAAAGTGTTAATCACGTTTGTATTTTGAGTATTAAATAACGATGACAATTGTCTTGAATAAGTTGAGATTCCTGTTCGTAAAGTCTCATTAAAAGTTCGTAGATCAATTTCTGAGACTAGTTTATTAACGTGTTCTAAAACGACTTTTTGCACTTGATTTCATGTTTGATCATCAGTTTTAGATACACTTTGTGAATTAAATCTAAATTCATCTTTAGCAAAATAGTCATCATTAAACGTTTTAAAATTACTCAAAGCTGTTTCTAAAACGTTTAATTCCTGTTTGATTTTTGCTATATCAAACGATTTATTTGGGATGTCTAAATTAGCAAATAAAGCATTAATTCCTGTGTCATTTTCTTCGATTGCTTTGATTAATTTTTCTTGGGTTGATAATATTTTTTGGAATGATTGCATTTTGGCTACATATACTGATTTTATTGCCTGTGGAATTAATTCCTGATAGTATTGACGAATCGCTTTCTCGTCACGATTAACCGCATTAGCATTTTTTTCGTTTGCTGCTAAAATTATTTTATTTAAAGCATCATATGCTTTAATTACAGTTTGATCTTGTTCAGGCACAAATCTTCCATCAACAACTTTATTTAGATCATTATTTACTTTGTAAGCATAAACTTTTTCTGCAATAGCAATCATTTGTCGTAGATTATTAGCATTTTCATAACTTAAAACAATTGAATCATTATCTTGACTTGCTTGTTCGTAACTTGATAATGTTGGTTTCAAATAAATTGTTCGGAGTTTTTGAAACTGCGCAGTTGCGTCTGATGCTTTTTGATCTACTCCTTGTACTTTATCATTCAAGGCCTTTAACAATGTAGAAATCGCTGTTTTTTCTTGTTTTGTTAAGCTATCGTTATTATCCAAATTAAATTGCATTTGAGCACTTTCGTTCAGTAATTTTAAACGCGCTTGTTGAAATGCTAAACGTTGAATGCTATTATCGATTTGTGTTTTAAAACTATTTAAATCATTAATTCCTGATAAAGCGAATAAGGCTGAAGCAGTTTCGACATCCTGATTTTTAAATTCTTGAATTTGTTCAGCAATTTTTTCGTCAATCGGGCTAGCTGCATCGATAAAAATATTTGCTTCATTAATTTGATCGGCCAATGTTTTTAAATCACCAGATAAATTAATTAAGAATGATAATTTTTGCTCTTGTGCCTGAATTTCTTCGACTGTTTTTGCCAAATTATTTGCATTTTGAATTTTTCCTAGACGGATATCAATATTGGCAGATAAATTCACATAATCACGCTTAATAGCAATATATGAAGCATCTTGATCCATATATTTTTTTACTTCGTCATTTAAGGCAACTCGTTTAGCATTGATAGTTTTTGTATTATTAAATGCTGTGTTGATTTCGTGCAATATTTTGTCTAAGGCATTAGAAATTTTTGAATTGCCTTTTTCGTTTCCAGTTTTTTCAGCAATTAATTGGTTTTGCCGAGTTGGTAAAACATGGCCTAATAAAGAAGTTAGAGTGTTGATATCATTTTGATATCCTGAAAAATCATTCATTGCTTCTTTTCATAGTTTTTTTGTATCAGAGACATTTTTTAAAGTCTTTAAATAGCTAATAGCCTTAATCGCTAACACTTGATGATCGTCAATTACCGAAGCTATACTTCCGTCTAACCAATTCCGTAATTGTTGTCTATAAACAGCTTGGTTATCAATTCCATCCGTCCCATTAAAATCTAATTCATCAACAATTTTCTTTGCTTCAAGAACCTTTAAATGAGTTTGTTGAGCTCACTTCATATTTGTAATTGCTGTTTCCAATTTTTTTTGAGCTTCATTAATCGATGTAGTTGTAGAGGCACTATCATTATTAGCTCCTGTTTTCCCATAGACATTGGCGTGAATATCATTTACAACATGTTCAAAACGAGTAATATAGTCTTGTAAAATTTGTGAACTATCACCCTTGTTTTCTTTAATGGTAGCAACGATTTTTATACCTTCTTGAACTTTTTTTGCTAAGTTAATGATATTTGTTCGATTAATAATTAATGCGTTAATTTGTTTGTTAATTAATTTCAAGTTGTCTAATGTTGCACTTGCAGATTTATTACCTTCAAGTAACGGTTTAATTGCTTCATTAACTATTCGTTCTAGTTTTGTGTCAATTTCATTATTTGGATTATTCGCCTCACTTTTAATAAAAGCTAATCAATCAATATTAATCGCCACTTTATTTGTTAAACGTAGCCCTGCAATAGCATCTATATCAGTAATTACTTGCTGTAATTTCTTAGCTGATTTTTCAACATCCTCTTGCTTATAACTTAAATTTTTTAAACCCATATTTGAGTTCATTAATGCTAAATGAAGAGCCTTATCAGCATCATTATATGTGTTTGCTAATAAATGTGTTGTATGTTTTAAATTAGCCTTAACATCATCCATGTTGGCATTGTTATCATTTTTTTGTTCTTTTAACTTGGATATCAAATCATTTAATTCGTCTAAATGTGCCTGCGCATTTCCATCGATTTTTTGATTATTTGTAACAGTTGCCTTAATTTTTTCTAATTCAATAATAGATTGTTCAATTGAAGGTTTAGCATCAGTATAAGTTAAATCAGGTTTTTCAGTTAACGCTATAGTATTCGAAGCAAATGTTTGGGATTGTTTCCATAAATCTAATTGCGAAGCTGCGTTAATTTGAACAGTATTTAACTTTTGGTAACTATCAATGCGTGCAGCCATGGCTCGTAATTCTTGTAAAGTATGATCCTGACTATTAGCGAAATTAGTCATGAACTCTACAAACTCTCGTTTTTCAGCATCGATTTTACTGTAATCAGCTGTCGGATTATCAGTTTTTAATTGCTCATACGCTTGTTCATAAGATTGAATATGATTCAATAATAAATCTTGTTGGAAAGCATAAATTAATTTATCTTTATAAGCTTTTAAATCCTTGCTATTAGTTAAAGACTTGTGTGCATAAGCATCCTCAAAACTCTTTTTAACTTCATTGTAATGCTTAAAGGATTCGTGATTTGGTGCACCGTTTGGATCAATATTGTTTAATTCTGTGTCCAGACCACCTACTAAAATATTATTTTCCCGTTTAGAAACTCCGCCGATAACTTCGTTTTTAATTTGGTTATAAGTGTTGTTGTAGTTGTCTAATAAAGTCTGCTTTTCTTGTTTTGTAGCCTTGACATATGCTTGTAAATCAGACAAAGCTTTTTCTAATTCAGGAACTTGAATATTTTTATTAGAATCGTTATATTGTAAAAATAAGGCATCAATATCTTTGGCTTTTTGTTTAATATTAGCATTTAAATTTTTGTTGTTATCGTTATAAATTTTTCAGTTTTTTTCATCATCTGTTAATAATGAATCAAGCTGCTTATACTCTTCACGTAAATTAGCTTTTGCTTGGACGATTTTCATGATTGCATCTAAATCACGAATTTGATCACTAGCTTTTTTTGTTTGGCTAAACATATTATTACTAATCTGTTCCTGTAATTTGACAGCGTCAATCGGAGAAGATTGTAATAATTGCTTGTGTAGCTTAATAGCTTCTTTTAGTTTTATTTGCAACGTTTGATCATCGTTTAAAGTGTCAGCGATTTTTTGTACTTCAATTAGATTGGTTGATTCAATTCCCGTTTGTGCATAATCTTTTAATTGGTTTTTAATTTTATCATTAAATTGCGATTCTAGTTCAGACAAACCACCAGCTTGGTCTTCACTATAAATAGCATTTTGTAGTTTTTCATTATATGTTTCGATTCTATCGTGATTAAAAGCTAAGTCTAAATTATTGATTTGCTCTTCTAATCCGAACTTCGTAGGATTTGAAGCAGTGGGGTTGCTAATTAAATTATAAAAATCTTTTTGTGGGGGGATTTCATCACCACTTGCTAATAAATTAAATAATTGAGAGATGTTTTTACGAGTTGGATCAAAATTAGATATTGCTCCAACTGTAAATTTTTTGACAACTGATTCGTCATTATTATACTTCTGCACTTTTTCATCAAATAGCGCTTGTTGGTCTTCAATCTTTTTCACTAAAGGAACTATATCAGATAAACTCTTGGCATCTCTAAGTAAAAGGACCTTCTCTTCGTCAGTTAAGTCTTTTTGGCTAGCTCGTTCTTTTAATTCATTTAAACGAGATAATAAAGCTTTCGTAGCTGGAGAGTTATGAGGATCTTTAGGGTCGTTTAAATTGGCATTAGGATAGGTTTTTAGTAAGTCTCGTCCAATTTCGGCAATTAAAGCTAAGGTTTCATTATCCTTACGTTTTTCATTAGTTGCATCTACTAATTGAGCTAATTCTTTATTTAAAGCATTGATTTCTTTAATTGTTGTTTTAGGATTTTTTAATGTTTCAACAATAGTTTGTTTTAATTGATTAATCTGCGCAATCTCACCCTGTAATTTATTTTTCATAGTTGTTGAGCCATTATTAATCGCTGTAATTAAATCATTTGCACTTTCAACAGTGTTTGTAATATCTTTAATAGCTTGTGCATTATTTCGTAAATGATTGCTTTCATCTACATCTTTTTGCATTTGTGCAATCATATTATTAACATTAGCGATTGACCCACCATTGTTTAAAGCGTTTTCAATTTGTTTTTTAATATTTATAAATCGCTCTTTACTTGTTTCTAATGAGTTAATTTGCGTTTGCTCACTAGGCGAAAATGTATAGTCTGGAACATTTTTATCATTAAATAAACGACGAATGTATGTGTCATTACTTTCAAAATTACTATTTGTTTGAGTGTACACAACCACTACTTCATAAGTATTTAATAAATTCGTATATTCGTTAATTTGATTTCATAAATCTGCTGAAGTTATTGGATTAAAATCTTTTAACATCTGTAATGAAACTTGATTTAATTGTTCAAATTTCGTTTTAAAATCGTCTTTATTTATTAAATGTGGGTTTAAATTAGAAAGTTCAAATGCTACTTTATCATGCAAAAATTGCAATTGGTTGCGTAATAAATAACGAGTATTTTCTCATTTATTCTTAATTGAATGAACAGCCTTATTGGGTTCGATTTTAAAACTAATTAAATCTTGGTCAACATTGAATAATAACGAATTGGTTTGATCCAAAATTGGTTTATTATAATATTTATTAAATACAACCGTTGAATCATGGTAAAGATTTTTTAATGATGATAATTGATCTTTTAAAAGTAAAAGTGAGCTTTGGGCATTCAAAAGGTCAACTAATCCTAAGATTTCCTGATTGATTTTAGAAATAAAATCATCATGATTTTTGTAATCATTGATTATTTTATCAAGTTTTTGATTAAAAGCAATTTCTTGGTAAGCAGAAATTAAATCTTTCGTAATTAATTCACTTAGTTTTTGTTTGAATAAAACGATGCGTTGGTCAGCAAAACGCAATGCATTAAGTTCGTTTTCATATTTAAATTTAATATCAAGTAAGTTCGCACGATCAATATATTGACTATTAATTAATTTTTGAACTTCAGGTTGATTACGTAAATCATTAAATGGTTTACGTAAGTATTGTAGACGACTACCAACATATTCTAAACTAGCTACAAAATTACCAACAAGGTCAACATTAGAAATTTCATTATCTTTTAAAGATTTTACAAATTGCTCAAACTCGGCACTTAAAGTGTCCACTTGTGCTGCTGATGTTGTTTGATTTAATTCTAAAACAAAATTCTTATTATAAAAAGTAGCTAGGCGACTATATTCTTTGTGTGCATCTGTTTGAAGGTGTTTTTTAACTAATGAAGTATTTATTCGTTGCAAATCTTTGTAGTATAAATCAGCCATTTTTAGATTATTAGTTGATTTAAAATCATTTTCAATTGCAGCGATTTTGTCTGTTTGTTCAGATGTTAAGTCTAAGTTTTTCAAATCGTTAGCAAGTAGAGCAAACGCTTTTTGTAATTTATTGAAAACTAATACATGCGTTCGTTCAGTTAAATCATTGTATTTTTTCAAATAATCCGCATCTTTATTTGTTTCTAATTTTTCTATATTTTGATTTAAATTTTGCATCAAAATATTGAATTCATTTATACGGTAATCTTTGTCCATAGCTAAAGCATTGATGGCATTAACATAATTAATGGCTTCGCTAGCTACGGCATAAGAACCTAGTTTTTCGGTGTTAGATACTAAACTGCTTAGACTCACTTGAGGGCTATTTAAGATTGCAAATAACTTCTCATCTTGTTTTTGAATTGATTGGTTTAAAAGTTGATTAAAAGTTTGTAAGCTAACAGAGCGATTTTGCGCTGTTTCTTTTAAAAAGTTAGCTTGTATTAATTTTAAATCCACTAACTCATTAGCTAAAAAATCTTGTCGTAAATCTTGCTCTTGTAAAAAATTAACATTTTCCCGTAAAAACCCAATTAGCAATGGTAGCTGGTGTTCTTCAAATTCGTTTTTTAACAACTTTTCATGAACGCTTTGCATTAAAGCAATACTATATTTTGCTCTTTGTGCATGAATCGTTTTTAATTTTATAACCACATCTATCTTAGTATCATCTAAAATTTTTCATGTTTTTTCATATTCATTGTTTAAATTATGAAGATCAAGTTCTAAAGCTTTTGCTAACTGGTTAGCTTTTGTATGCATCTTTGTATAAACAGTGTATAAATACGATTTGTTTAAAGAAGCAAATTTTTCATGAATTAAAAGAGTTGTGGCGATTAAAGATGATGCACCAACTAAAAATGCTGATGCACTAATTAATAATTTTTTTGATATTTTCATAAATATTGCTCCTTTTATTTTTTATTTGATTCTGGATGTAATCTAATGTTAATACAGAATTCTTCTAAACCGTTTTTAAAGCTACTATCATTTTTATTAAGAGTTGCAGCCGGTTGATTATTTGCAATTCACGCATCTCGCTTATCAGTATATTTGGAATTAGATAAATACTGTTGGGCAAATAAATTAGGATCACTTGTAGGATTATTAGTTATATAGTTATAATTTTTTGATAAATCAAAGAATACGGTTAATTGGTTACCAACGGTTGGTGATAAGACTACATCGTTATTAACGCCTTTTCAACTTACATCTCCACTGCTTGCTTCAAAGAACATGTATATAATCCCTTTGATATTTGAATCCTCTTTAGCAACAACCGGGACGGCAATAAAGAATGGAGTTCAAAATTGAAAATTATTATTGTCGCCCTTGACGTCTACACCGGTTGAAGTAAAATAAACATAAGAATTTTGTTTTTCATCCGCATAATTCACTAGGTGATATTTATGCCCATCTCGATGTGTTATTGGAATACCCTCTGCTGTAGTTTTAAATTTAATCTCTACTCCATTAGTGGTATTTTTTTGATCATTTTGGATATTAGGGTCAGCGTTGTTTGTTAAAAACAATAAATTATTTTTTGATTGCTGTGAAGCCACTTGTTTAATTAGTGCATTAACGTAATTATAGATTAAAGTTTTATTATTTCAACCAGCACGCGTAGCCTTCAATCATGTATATGATGATTGATTTGTTAAAAACTCTTTCGTAATTTTTAATTGATCTTGCGTTCTAAAAGTAATAAAGACATCATCTTGTGCTAGGTGGAATGATGGGACATTTCAGAAAATGTTATTGGGAATATCGTTATTGTTTACAGGTGGTACATATTCATATGTTAAGTTAATCTTAATTTTTTTAATGGCAGTATCTGTTTGTAAATAAGTTTTTGTAAAACTAGGTTCATTAGCATCTTTCACTAAATAAACACGGATATTATTACCAAAAATATCCACTGAACCAGATTGTTTAACTAAGAAAGCGAATGAAGTATAGTATTCTTTTAAAATGTTTATATCATTAGTATCTTTGTTAATTCATAGATATTTCTTATTTCCCTTTGTGATAATTCTAGAAGTATCTTTTTCTCAATTCTTAACAACAGTTTCAAAATCTTCTACTAATTTGTCATTTTTTGCTGTAAAGGTGCTGTTTTCAGCCTTTTTTAAAGTCGCAAATACTTTTTGTTGATTTTCCGCTGCTAACATTCAATGGTTTAAATCAACGGCTGCATCGTATATTTTTACTAAATTATTTTGCAGTTCTGATACTAATAAATCAGTTTTTAATTTGCTATCAATATCCGTTTTTAAACTAGCAATACTATTTGCCGTATTCGCATATGCATCAATTAATTCTTTAAAATGGTTGTTTTTCTCATTTGAACTACTTAAAAGCTCAATCATTTTATTCAGATCTTTACGCTGATCAACAAAACTAAATACAATTTTACGTAAACTATTTTCATCTTTTGCAGTCTTATCTTTATTTGATGAATATCATTGACTAAAATCATCTCCATAAACTGCTTTATATATTGCAAGACGATTATCAACAACCTTCTTTGATAAATCTGTGAAGTTATTTCACATTTGCTTGCGTTTTTCAATTAATTCAGCTGTTAAACTATCTTGATTATAATTATGGTTTTCAGTTAATTCTAAATTCCCTAAATCTCTGAAGGCTTTTAATTGTTCTGCTGTTGTTTTAATTAAATTTAGTTTATTTAATATTTCATTCGGAAGTAATGTTTGAGACGTTAAATGTTTAAACACCTTAACAACAGTGTCGATTTTAGTTCGTAAGTTTGTCAGACCATTTTCTTCTTTTAATTGGTCACTAAAAGCAAGTAAATCGGTTTTTTGTTTTGCCAAATTACTAAAAGCAATAGACATGAAGCTATTAAAAGTTTTTGATAAATTTTCAGCTTTATCAATATATTTAACACGCAGCGCTTTTTGGTAATAATTTTCATTTAAAGGGTCTAAAAAGTTTTCATAAGCACTTGATTTATCGTTATTATTTCAACCAGAAATAATTTCAAAAGAATCCAATAAATTTGTATTTGCCTGATCTAGTTCGTCTTTCCCTTTCTTAATTTCTTCCACATCTAAACCAATGGAGTGCATTAACGCTTGCACTTCTTCATCTGTTTTTAAATACGGATCAATTGAATCAGGGAATAATTTTGTTAAATCTGCATCATTATAAGTTGTTAACTGTTCTTTAGCACTACTTAATGATCCGTTTAAATAATTAATAAACACATAAGCTCGATTACGCATTGCTCGTAAACGGTTTTTCTCAAAATTAACTAATGAGTCAATCTGAGCGTGCATCTTTGTTTTTCACGTATTTAAATGGGTTGTTCATTGTTTTAAATCACTAAAACTAGTGATATTAGCTGTTGCTTTGAAGGGATTATTAGCATCATCTCAATTAAAGGTTTGATCTTTATTTTTGCCACCCTTATTAGTTTCAGTTAATAGCGGTGAGTTTTGGTCACTTGTATAATTCTCTTTAATGTATTTAGATAATTCATTTGCCTGTTCACGTAACTGTTCAACCTCCATGGTTTTTGTAGCCTTTAAAGCATTGATAATTCCACGTGAATCATCATCAATCTCAAATAATAAAGTTTCGATTTTTCCTTGAATTGTTTTTTGTGATTCAAGTCATGCGTTCGCTGTTGACCCTTCAGCTTTTTGTTTTAAAGCACTTTCAGCTTCGGCTATCTTAGCATCTAATTGGTTATATAATGTTGTCATCTTTGCTGATGATTCACTATATGCTTCTGTGTTCATTTGCTTGTTATTTGAGAATTTTTTAGCTTCTTGAATTATTTTAGCTAGTTTTTCTGCTTTTGCAAAAGATGTATCAAAACTTGTTAAATCACCCGTAATTAATTGTTCGTAATATTTATTATAAGCAGCTTCAGAAGTATCCTCTGACTCATTAACTAAATTAATAACGTGCTCTAAAATATTTTCTAGAGAGGCTTTAAATTCCGTTGTTAGTCAAGTATCTGCCTGCTCACTTGTTGATTTTAATAAAGCTTTTTTCTCTATATATGCCTGAATAAGTTTAATTCGGGCAGACAGACGCAAGATTTTTTGCTCCAATGCTTTAATTTGACCTAAATTATCATTTTTATAGTAATATTCTTCAGCCTTAGTGTTGTAGTTAATTAACAATTGGATTGTTTTTTGCATTTGTGGATCAGTATCAGTTTTAATTTGAGGATTTTTTATTTTTGGATCTTGTAAAAATTGATCAATTAATAAATGATCTTTTTGCACAGCTTGTGCTAAATTGACATAGTTTTTTAATAAACTATGAATTCGGATAATTTGGTTTTTATTTTGTGCTATAGCTTTTTGGTTGTCAATATATTGATCAGTATAAGTTGAATCAGATTTTAAGACATTTAAAATAGCTGTATCAGCTTCTTTGAAATAAAAATTATCCATCGCAGCTTTTAATAGATCATATGCATTTGAATGCGTTTTTAAGAATTCATCATTAGTAGCAGTTAAAATTGCATAATCGTTTTGGTAGTATGCTTGCGGATTTGTTTTTTCTAAAATCAAATTCAGCAAATCTTTCCGCTGTACATAAGTGTTATAAGTATTATCAAAAGTAATACCCAGTTGAGTATTAATCGCATCGTTTAATTTAAGATTTTCTTGTGCAAAAAATGCTTCATTTACTTGTGAATCAGCCGCTGGTGTTTGAGGCACAGTGTTAACAATTATTTTTGATAACAAAAAGGCGTCTTTTTGGAAAGTAAAAGGACTGAAGTATGTTTGACTTGACCCATCTGCTGATTTAAATCATCAATACTTAGCAGTGTTTTCTGTTGCAAACGTTTGGTCATCTTGAACTGTTTTTCAAATATTTTGATTTTCGACATCTGTTTGTTTACGATAACGCGCTTGTTGTTTTTGGTATAAATTCAATGTTTTTTCTAACAATAAATTCACCCGGCGTAAATCTAATGCTTTCATCCGGCTTGTAGCGTCTGTTTGTTTATTGATTGCTTGATTATAGAAGTCTAAATATGCTTGCGCTTGTTGTTTTGTTTTAGTATTTTGTTCATCATCAGAAACATCTTGTGTAATTTGATGATAAGTATTCTTATTATCAGCTAAGTATTTCGTTGCAGTAATATAGTTTTCACGCACTTTTTCTGCTTCTTTTAAATCATTAGCAAGTTCATTTAGTGCTGTAACAGTTTTATTAATGTCTTTATAAGTTTCGATTTGATCATAATTATGACGCGCTTGCTTTGTTGCAGCTTCAATTTCAGCTTTTATACCATTAATTAAATCTAGATTATCCTTATTAACAGAATCATCTTTTTGACTTGGTGCAGCACTAGCCTGATCCTCTGTTTTTTTCACAATTTCTGCTAAGTTTAAAAGATTACTTAAATTAACTTCTACCGTGTTAATATTGTTTTGGATTTCGACTGCTCGTTTTTTAGATTCAGCTGGTGATGGGATTGTTCCATCACTTTTAGCTTTCCCAAGTTCTTTTAACTCTTGGCGATATCCTGCAATTAATCCTCTAATCTTGCCGTCTAAAGTTTCTGTAGATCACAGTGCTTCATCAACTTTTTTATCATGTACTTCTGGACGGTAGACACCTTTGAAACGCTCTTCTAATTTAACGATTTCTGATTCAATAGCCTCTTTGGTTTCATTTAAGTCACCAGCATTATTGAATGAGTTATTTAATTTATTAATGTAATTATTAATTTCCTCATTTGATGAATTATTCCCTTCATCAATTTTAGCTAATCATAGATATTTATTAGTAGTAGAATCCAAAGCAGGTTTGTTATCATTCAATGATTTAATTAATTCATCGGTTTTTAAAGCTAATTTTTCACGGTCAGGATTATTGTTAATGTTTTTAACTTTAATTGCTACCTGTTGTTGTTTATTAATGAGTCTGTCTAATTGAGAAATTTTGTTTATGGCACTATTTAGATTCGCTAATTGATTCGGTTCTGTTACACCTACTACCATCTCATTTAATTCAGTGATTAAACTCTCATGTACTTCACTTGGTTTAGGAGAACTTAATTTAATCACACTATAAGTATCTAACTGCTCTGCCTCTAAGGTTTTTAATTCAGCTACCTTTTTTGTTAAATCAGCTGTTTTTTTAACAAATAAATCTTGAGCATACGCAAGATTAATTAAATTGGCAAATTGTTCGATATAGTCAACATCTATATTTGCTTTAAATTGTTTACCTACTGGTCGGTAAGTAGTAAAGTTTTGGTTCTGTTGATAATTTTCATACTTGTCAAAAAAACCATTACCTTGAACATTAGTACGTAAATTTGCAATTATTTTGAAATGTTTTAAGAAATCTGGTGTATAAAACGCTTCATCTTTTTCAATATTTGCATCACTTATCACAGTATTAAATCATTTTTCTAACGCTATCAAATACGGAGTTTTTACTCCGTCAATATTGGCTTGAATATTATGACTTTCCTCTAAACCTTTATTTACAGTAAATAAGTTTTTAATTTTAGTAATACTTTCATCCAAAGCTGTTGAAGCGTTATTCTTCTTATAACGGTATGTTGTTAAATTTGACTGAATATTGATCATCAATCCAGCATATTCATCTACTGTTGTCTCTGGGTTATTTATTTTAGCTTGGTATTCTAAAATTTTAGATTGCATTTCAGCGTCTATTGCTTGGTAGATTAAACGATTAGGGTTATTTGGATCAATTTCAATTTGATTATCATCATGTGTAGTTTGAATTTTAGCATCCAAAACAATTTCATTATTTTGATTAATTCTTAAATTAATTAAATTATTTAATAAATCTTTTGTTTTTTGCGCATTTTCGCGTTTGTTTAATTCTTTGTCTAAATTAATCATTTTTTGGGCACGATTAAATTCACTATCTGATTCGTCACTGAACGCCAAAGCGTTTTGTACGATTGCATCAGCTAGTTCCTTTGCGTACTCAGGATATACAACAGGTTGGGCACTTGTTAGTTCTTTATAAACGTTGAAGGCTTCTTGTAATTTCTTGGCCAAAGCATTTTGGCTCGCAATGTTTGAATCCAATAAATTTACTTGATCAACAAGTTTACTTACTTCTTCGTCGTTAATATTAGGGTTAGCAATTTGGGTTGTAATTTCTTGTAATAAATCATTTTTCTTTTGATTAATTAAATTCAATTGCGTTTGCATTGTTTTGTATGGATCTTTAGCTTCATCAGCTAAATTAGTTGGAGAAACTTTTAGTTGGTTTAAATTATATGTATCAGCGATTAGACGCGCTTTAGCGATATCTAATTTGATTAATTGATTAGTCTTGTCAGCTTCTTTTTTTAAGGCTGTTAATTCATCTTTAGAAATTACTGGGATTAATTTATTTTCTTCGTTTGAAGCTTGTTTTTTATACAATTCGTTAAATTTAATCTTAATAGCTTTTAAAATTTTTTGCTTCGCAGCAATATCTTCTTTTAAAGTTATCGGGTTTGGATTTTGTGTACTTAAATCATTATAAACACCCTCAGCATTAAGTTTATTTAAAAGGTTGTTAGCTTTTTCAATTTCTACACCAGTGTTAGCTACTGTTTTTTCATATTGAGCAGATAATAAAGCCTCGCTCGCGATAACATCCATTTCTGCACGTAATTTATTACGGTAAATTTCTTTATCTTTTTCACTTAAATTACTTGGTGGAGTAATAATGTCATTACGTAATTTTTCTAGTTTAGCTAAAATTTTACCTTCTAATGGCGTTTGTGAGTCATTAGCTACTCTAAAACTTGCATAAGTTTGTTGCACCAATTTTTTAATTCGCGAAAAATCACTCCGCGCATTAAATTCGGCCTTTTCTTTTTGAAACTTACTAAATTCATCATTTAATTCAATTTGAATAGCTACTAAGTTATGTTCAGTCGGATGATCTAACGCTTCTTTTGCTTTAGCAACCAAGTTGTTAATTTTCTTTAAACGTGATGCTAATTGCGCTTTAATCTCTTTAACGTTACCACTCTCTTCAAGTGCGTCCAATTCATTTTGCACTAAACTAGCCAAACTACCTAAAGAAGCGATTTGGTCAATTTTGCCCTCCAAATTTTTCGCATAAGTTGATAATTCTTTAATTTTCTTTTGTTTTTCTTCTAAAGTTAAATCTCGATTATCTTCGGTGATGTTCATTCTATTTAAAATAACATCTAATTTGTCTAGTAGTTGTTTCTTCACATTTGCTGTGCCTTCACCTACAAAGGCTTTTTCAGCTTTATCTTTAATGACGTTATTAATGTATCGACGTGCTTCTTGTTTTTGGCGACTAACACGTAATGCATCATAGAAATCCATTGATCAAGAAACGGCTGTTTTTAATTGATCTCTCGTTGCTAATGAATACGGGCTTGCAAAGCCAGAATATATAGGCTCTTGCTTAGTAAATGATGTTTTAAATTCTTCTAAAACAAAATCACCAGCCAATTCGTTTTCAATTAATGGCAATAAATTTGTTAAAACATTTTTTCAAATACTTCGTACTTCATTAATTGTCTGATTAATTGCATGAGTATCTTTGCGATCTAATTTCGCAATATGATCAACTAAATTACGTAGAGTTTGTTGTGGGATTTTTAAACGCAATAAATTAGTTTCAATAAATGCAGCTTCTTTTTTTAAACGATCTATTTGTTCACTATTAAAGTTTATTAACAATTCACGTGCATTAATAACTGATACGGTATCATTTAGTTCTGCAATGGATGTTAAAAAGTCTGTAAAATGTAATTTATTAACTTTCTTTTTCAAGCTATTAGCCAACTCTGTATCGATTATTTTTGCTTGCAAAGCATTCTCAATCTTATCTTGAGTTTTGACTAAAATATTGTTAGCTACTTTGATTTGGTTTAATTGTTTGCTTAAGGCATTATAAGTTGAAAAAAGTTCGTTAGTTGTTTTTTGTTTAGATGGTAAATTTTTTAAAACCACATCCACTTGAGCAGCCAAAACTGAAGGTAACGCTTTTTTAATTTTTTTGAATTCGCTAATTAATTCGTTAATCGCTGTTTGTATTTTATTGTCGTCAATAAAATAGGCTGCTACATTATTTATTAATAATGATAGATGGTTTTTAATAATTTCAAAGCCTGTCGTTTCTTGATTATTTACATCAAGTACATGAATATCTAAAAAGTTTTGGTTGTTTTGAACAAATTTTAATAATTCATTAATTTCTTCGTTTAACGAAATTTTGATCGTATCATCTAATTGACTTGATGCAATTTCTTTTAACACCTTATCAAAAACTTTTGTAATAGAACTGAACTTTTGAGTTCTTTCGCTAGTCTTAATACTAGCTTGATTATAAACACGATTATAAAGCGTTTCAAATTGCGTAATTTCATCAAATGTTAAATATTTATTTTTTGAAATACTAATCATGTATTTAGTTAATTGGTTTAAATCACTTACTTGGTGATTCATTGACAAACCATATTCGTTGTTTTCATACATACGCATAAAAGTAAACATTGTTGTTTCAAACCCCAATAGTTTACTTTTTTCTTTCTCGAACACTTTATTAATTGCAGTTAAAAATTTTGGAATGTCGTTTGTGTCAAAACCTTCAATTACAGCCTGAGCTTCAGCTCTAGTATCTGCTAAAATAAATAAATCTAAATAACGATTTGCATTAGTGGGTGATGGTTCATTTAACAAAGCGGTACGCAATTCTAGTTCAGCTAGTTTATTTCTTTGTTCCACCATTAACTTAATGGGAGATTGTTCATTTGCTAACAACTGACGTGCATACAAAATAGCTTTTTCAATGGGCTCACGACTTGTAAGGTCATTATTTGTTACAAAATTATCAGCAGCTTTTTTTTGTTGATTTAATTCATCAAAAATATTTCCTGGGTGATTTTTTGTATTCAACTCTGTTTTCGAGTTTAATAACAACGGAACAGCAATGGCAGCAGCGATTGCAGGAATAGCTAACGCAGCAGCAATTCCTAGACCTATTTTTAGTTTTTTATTTTTCTTATTTCTGTTTATATTATTGCTCATATTAATTCCTACCTATTTACCTATTTATTAAAATATCCCAACAAGCCATGAGCACGTTGGTCAACAGTTCAAATTAAACCATCTGTGTTTGTATTTTCGTAAATATAAAAATCCGCAATAAATGCGATTAAAATTGCAATCCCAACAAGAAAAATGAAAATAAAAATAGAGAAAATGATTCATCCGGCTAAATGCTTATTTAAAGCCGGATTTCTCTTGTATTTATAATCTCTGTAGCTTTTGCTTTTTTTGATATTTTGACTCATAAAAACTCCTCAATAATTTCTGCACATTATAGCATTTTTTTGCTTTGAATAATGTACATACAATATAATTCAATTATAACACAATCAACAATTCAAAAAATAATTAACACAAATTAGCTTTTCGATGTGATATTAATTAATTTTGAGAAAAAAATAAGGTATAAGAAGAAAAAAAGGCGATTAAAACAAAATCACCTCTTTTTTTCAGCCTGCTTTTTTATTGATTTTCTTGCATTTTTGTTTTAAAAACAATTACGCTGGGTCGTTCATGGTGATATTTCTTAGTTTTAGGTCCGATTGTTTCATTGCCTAAGAAACTAACTCCATTATCACCGTATTTTGTTTCAAATAATGTTTCTGTTGTACCTGGCATATTTTTGTTCTCTTTAAGCATATTAAAGTCACTCATTGCGAAGCAAATTCGAGAATTTTCATTTAAAATTTTACCAATACCGGGTATGTTAACATTTTTAAAAATTAATGCTTTTTTTGTTTGTAAGTCATTAATTAAAGTTTTTAAATCCGCTTTTTTAGTTATTTTAGCCAAATAAGTTTGTTGATCAAAGAAAGATAAACTAGCAGGTTTATAGCGTAAACCTGTTATGGGGTTTTGTATTTTTTTATCAGAATGAATATATGAATAATCTGCTGTGTCTGGTTCATAATCAAATCTATTTTTAGGATTTAATTGAAGTAAATTAAAAGCGGCAAATACTTCTGTTATTTTTTCGTTGTATTTATTATCCGTGTATTTTTTTTGATCAAAAACAACGTTGGAGATAGTTATATCTATATGATCATTATCAATTATTTTGTATGTCAATACTGAATTTTGATCAACTTCAGAGTTTCGTTCGCCTAATTTCAACATCTCATCATTAGTAGTTAAACTACCCAAGGTCTCAAATGACGTCATTGGTTTGGCGCCGATGAACTCAGAATATAATTTACTGATAATTTTTTCAAAACCACTACTTAATAACTCTAAATCAATATTTGCTACATTTTGTTTAAATAAGTTTTCAATTTCTTGACTTAAAGTTTGGGCCTTTTGCATCTCTGCTTCAGTTTTTTGCCCGGTTGTTTTTAAAACATTTAGTTTTTCATTGATTTGTAATAATTGATCAACTATTAGCAAATGTTTTTTTAACCGATTTACAGCAGTAGTTTGCTTTTCAATTAATATTATTTCTTTTTCAGTAATCGAATAGACACTTTCTAAATTAACTGCTAAATCTTTTGATAAAGGGTCATGTTGATTATTTTTTAATTTAGCATCGGTTGCTGTATATTGTTTTTCTAGCTCCGTGTATTCTTTTGTTTTATGCTGTTTGAAATGTCGGGCAAGAATTGATTTTTCTAATATTTTAGAAGTCTGACCGTTATATGTCATAGTATATTTAACAATGATTTCCCGACCCTCTTTCATGGCACTAATAAATTCAAAATTTTTAACACCATAATTTGTGTGGCTAAAACGAACGTTTTGACTAGTTATTTCTTGGGGGACATCTTCGAAATAAGTCTCATGCTGGTTTACAAATTTCACGGTTGTGTGCTGGTTAAAACTATCCCAATCTATAGTCTCTAATTTTTTAGCTAAGTCGTCATTGGGGTTTTGAAAAGACTCACGATTGATTTTTAAAGTTAGATTTGTTGATGATTGGTTATTTTTTTGGATAACATAAACAATTATGTAATCATCAGCACTTTTTGTAACACTTTGAATATTTACTTTTAAATCAGCTGGTTTTTTAATATCTAAATATGCTGCATCGGCTATAGCTTCATCAAATGTTGTATTTTCTATATTTTGGTAATTAATAGTAATTTGCTGATTTAATGCCGAAAAATCAATTGGCTCTCCTGATGAATTCTGAAAGTTTGATGATGGAATTAAATAAATAAAATCCTCTGATGTTTGTTTGTTTTTAGTTAAATTGTAGGTAATTTGTAGGCCATCAGTTATTTTTTTTATACTCTTAATTTCGTACGTAAAAGTTTGGTCATTCAATTCAACTATTATATCCTTTATTTGAAAATCAGTATAATCAGCAAAGCTAATGTTTTGCGCGTTTTTATAGTACATCTTAATTTTTTCTTTGACAGGAGTGAAGTTAACAGTGTTTTCTTTTTCCTCCTTTAAAATTTTCTGGTGACTAATAAACTGCTTAATCGCTTGATCTAATGATTGCATTAACTCTTGAAATTTCTTGGATTGATTCTTCTGATCACCCGCGCTGATTTGCTGAGCAATTGCCTTATGTTCATCAATAATTTTCATAATTTGTGCACTATATTGATCATTTGCATACTGTTGGCTGTATTTTTGACATAGTAATTCAAAATCTTGTATCGTTGTTTTGTTTTCGGGTTTACAAGCTACTAAAACACTCGCCAATGTTCCTACACCCAACAAACCTAATAATCCAAAAGCTAAAATTCGTTTATTTTTTTTCATAATAACTCCTCTGAATAAGCAATAAATTAATATTAAATTTTATTATGATTTAGCACAAAAAGTTTGGTTAAAGAACGAAAAAATGATTTTTTAATCAATTTAATAAAAAAAATGACATAAAAAACTAAGCAAGCAAGCTTAGTTTTTTTGTTTTTGAAACTAGTGGTGTTCTTCCTCTAGTTCGTGATGTTTAGAAATCAATTCATAGCGTTCTTTTTTAGTTGTATAGCCCGCTATTTTTTGGTATATTTTTTGACTATCTTCTTTTTGTGCATCCATAATTTCTTGTGGTGTCACAATTAAAAAGTCCATTGAATATGCATCTTCATTGTGTAATAAATAGTCAATGTGTCCTAGTTGCTGGTGAACATTTAGACGTGGTTTTGTAATTAAAACTAAAACCGTTGTAAAGGCAAATGCATACGCCGCTGCTAAAGCGACTGCCCCGATTTGTAATCCGAATAAAATACCATATTCGTTTCGTGGAGAATCAATTACGCTATATAGAATAGTTGGGTTAACTGATTTTGTTGCAAAGGCTCCGATTAAGATTGAACCTACAACTCCCCCCATACCGTGAACAGCTCACACTTCAAGTGAGTCGTCAATTTTTGAATGGTGCATCATACGTGCACATCCATAACAAATTGCACTCGCTGCTAAACCGATCACTGGCGCACTTCAAATAGGTACATATCCTGCTGCTGGAGTAATTGTAGCTAGCCCAGCAATGGCTCCTGTAACAATTCCGACTGAAGTTGGTTTGTGTTTCTTTGTGAAAATTGTTTCAAAAATCATTCACATAACCATGGCAGTACCCATAGTTATAATTGTGTTTACTCATGATGATGTGGCAACTGATCATGTGGCAGCATCTGTTTTTTGGAATGCTGAACCACCGACATTAAAGCCAAATCAACCTAAGAATAATAATGTAGCCCCAATAATTGTCATAGGGATATTGTTTTGTTTAACTTTTTCGTTTTTTAATGTATAACGTCTGCCTAATACGAAAGCGGCTGCTAATGCCCCAAATCCTGCTGTTACGTGGATAACAATTCCCCCAGCAAAATCTAATACCCCAGCTTCTGCTAAGAAGCCTTGACCTCAAATTCAGTGTGCAAATGGAATATAAATTAAATATTGTCATAGCACTAAGAAAATTAAGTAGTTTTTA
Organism: Ureaplasma zalophigenitalium; assembly: GCF_025780055.1. Lineage (GTDB taxonomy): Bacteria > Bacillota_I > Bacilli_A > Mycoplasmatales > Mycoplasmoidaceae > Ureaplasma > Ureaplasma zalophigenitalium. The sequence goes on from NZ_JAOXHJ010000002.1 coordinate 76,321, forward strand.
AATTTCATACGGTCTGCAAATGCTCCAACCATCAATGGTGGTGTAATAATCGCAAATGCTAATTGGTATGCAAAATATAAAATTAATGGCACACCGTTTGTAAAGTTAGCAAACACTAACCCGACAGGGCCTTGTCAACCTCCGGCAAACAATAGGTTGCGGAAAGCAAAATATGTTGAAGGGTCACCGATGATACCCTTACCCACTGAAGGACCAAAAGCTAAACTAAATCCTCCAAAAATTCAAATGAATGTTGTGATACCCAGCGAAGCTACGCATTGATTAATAATCGTTAATGTTGATTTTCGACGGACTAATCCACCATAAAATAATCCCAGCGCGGGTGTCATTAATAAAACAAAAACAATTGATAAACTAGCTAGTAAAGTGTTGGTTGCATTAAAACCAACCGCCTCTAACGCTTCTTGTGAAGCATTTGCTGATATGTATGTTAAATTATGGACAACGTGCTGCGCACCTTCGTTTCATTGATAATTATTTGTCACTCTGATCACCAACCTTTATATTTATTTTATGTCATCTAATTGACATAATTAATGAGCTCGTTCTTCTTTATGTTTTAATTCCACTTGGTTTTCTTTATTTAAAACAACAACGTTGTCTGCTACACCAAAGATAGCTTCTCATCGTTTGTTGTCAGCTACCATTTTTTCAGCTAATTCTTTTTCTGTAGGTAATACAAAATCAAATGAATAAGCATCTTCACCATGTAACATATAGTCAATGTGTCCTAGTTGTTGACGAACACTTAAACGTGGTTTTGTAATCAAGACAAGCAATACTGTAAAGGCAAATGCATACGCCGCTGCTAAAGCGACTGCCCCGATTTGTAATCCGAATAAAATACCATATTCGTTTCGTGGAGAATCAATTACGCTATATAAAATAGTTGGGTTAACTGATTTTGCTGCAAAGGCTCCGATTAAGATTGAACCTACAACTCCCCCCATACCGTGAACAGCTCACACTTCAAGTGAGTCGTCAATTTTTGAATGGTGCATCATACGTGCACATCCATAACAAATTGCACTCGCTGCTAAACCGATCACTGGCGCACTTCAAATAGGTACATATCCTGCTGCTGGAGTAATTGTAGCTAGCCCAGCAATGGCTCCTGTAACAATTCCGACTGAAGTTGGTTTGTGTTTCTTTGTGAAAATTGTTTCAAAAATCATTCACATAACCATGGCAGTACCCATAGCTATAATTGTGTTTACTCATGATGATGTGGCAACTGATCATGTGGCAGCATCTGTTTTTTGGAATGCTGAACCACCGACATTAAAGCCAAATCATCCAAAGAATAATAATGTAGCCCCAATAATTGTCATAGGGATGTTGTGTGGACGATTTTTGTCAGTTTTTAAAATATAACGTTTACCTAGTACAACAGATGCAGCTAACGCTCCAAATCCTGCTGTTACGTGGATAACAATTCCTCCTGCAAAGTCTAATACTCCTGCTTGCGCTAAGAATCCTTGACCTCAAATTCAGTGTGCAAATGGAATATAAATTAAATATTGTCATAGCACTAAGAAAATTAAGTAGTTTTTAAATTTCATACGGTCTGCAAATGCCCCAACCATCAATGGTGGTGTAATAATCGCAAATGCTAATTGGTATGCAAAGAATAAAATTAATGGCACACCGTTTGTGAAGTTAGCAAACACTAATCCCACAGGGCCTTGTCAGCCATCTGCAAATAGTAAATTTCTAAATGCAAAATAAGCAGATGGATCACCGATGATACCCTTACCCACTGAAGGGCCGAAAGCCAAACTAAAGCCTCCGAAAATTCAAATCAATGTTGTGATTCCAAGCGAAGCCACACATTGATTAATAATGGTTAACGTAGATTTTCGACGTACTAACCCACCATAAAATAATCCTAAAGCGGGTGTCATTAGTAAAACAAAAACAATTGCTAGACTCGCTAGTAGTGTGTTTGTTGAGCTATACCCCACTGCTGCTAATGCTTCTTTATCTGCAAAAGCGCTTACAAAGGATAATTCATGACTGGAGAAGAAAATCTCTTTATCAACACCTAAAGTCATTTTTTTTACCTCTTTTATTTTTTTATAATATTATGGAATACATAATACCCTTTTATTATATATAAAAGCCGGTTTTAAAACATATATATTTACGTGTTTTTAATTTCTTTTAACATTAATAAATAATGACTGTAGCGAAATTCTTGAATTTCTTTATTCGTTACTGCTTCTTTGACAGCGCATTCGGGTTCGCTTAAATGCAAACAATCATGGAATTTACAGGCTAGACTTAATAAAGCGAAATCTTTGAAGCTACCAGCCAATTCTTGAGGAGTAAAAATTGATAAATCAAAACTTGAATAACCTGGTGTATCTACAATAAAAGCGTCTTTAAAACGAATTAATTTAGTAGCAGTTGTTGTATTTTTTCCTCGTTGCAAACTTAACGAAACTTCTTGGGTTTTTTGCTGTTCTTCATTTAAGAGCTTGTTAATTAATGTGGATTTGCCAACACCTGATTGTCCAACTAAACAAAAAACATGATCTTTAATCAAGGTGTGCAAATAATCTACATCATCTGTTTTTTGTAAATTTACAACTGTGTATTTATCCTTTTTATATTTATCCATAATTTCGTCAGCTTCGGTATGATCCGTTAATAAATCATATTTACTAAAAGCTAGAACTACCTGATTAACTTTTTGAGATTCATAATAAGCAATTAGTTTATTTAATTGATAAAGGCTAACAAAAGGTGATACAAAAGCTGCAACAATTACTACGATATCGACATTAGCAATACGCGGGCGGATTAAAGTATTCGTGCGCGGATAAAAAGTAGTAATCACAAATTGGTTATCTTGTTCTTCTACTTCAACCTCATCTCCAACTAGTGGCTTATGCTTTTTGTTTTCATATTTAAAAATACCTTTAATTAAGGCGTTGGTTAATAGTTTTTTTTCGTAAATATAAATCTGAAAAGATGATTTAACTAACTGTGTGATCTTCGCACGCATTGCATACTCCTTTTTATATAAATCAAACCAGTATAAAGGCTAATAAAACCAAACCGGTGAAAATTAAGCAACAAATTAAAATAATTAAGTGTGTGAATCACGGTTGATCGGTTGTTTTAATTTTATTTAAACTGCGTAAATCATTATATAAAATTAACTCATCGTTCTGTGATGTTTGCGTGTTTAACTGTTCTGTTTGCTTGTTTGTTAAATGTTCATAAACTTGCTGAGTGTTAATTTGTTGATTAGTTTTGTTTCGATAATTGTTTAGTAATTGATGGATTAACAAATCAATATCTTTTTTAATCAACGGATTAATGCTTGCAGCTGACAAAGAATCAAACCGTCATCAGCTTTTTAAATAAGCCACGTCTTGTTTAGGGTAATTTTTAAATCTATTATAATCTAAAGGATCTGTCCCTGTTAACAATTCATAATATAAAACCGCTAATGAATGTAAATCATAGTTGGGGTTAAATAATTCCAAGGGTTGTTGTTTGTGGTTGACTTTAACTAATTTTGGTGAAGCATATAAAATCGTACATTTTAATTCATCATCTGAAGTGAGTGTTTTTGTATCAAAAACAACACTACTAGCCCCATAATCAATAATCTTAATTTTTGTTAATGAATGGTTCACTAGGATGTTTTCAGGTTTTAAATCCCGGTGAATTAGTTGTGGTGTGTTCTGGTGAAAAAAAAGCAAAACACTTGCGATTTGTTGGACAATTAATTTTGCCTTTGAAGGTGTTAAAAGAATATTTTGATCTAAATACTCACGCAAGCTTATCCCATCAAAATACTCTAAAATCATGCATAAATAAGTTTTTTGGCCAATTAGACATTCAAAATTAGCATAATATTTGATTAAGTAGTCCTGAGCTGGATCAACAGCTCGTTTTAGCATATTAAAAATTCTAATTTCATCACGGATCACATTTTTTTGACTATCATCATCCGAAGTGATAATTTTTAAAACTTGCAATTGATCAGTATCAGAAGCTTTAACTAAATAAATTTGACTAAAACCACCGTTAGCAATATGTTTAATTACTTGGTAAGATTTTTGGGTATTTGGATCGATGACATACGATTGGTTATTTAACAATAAGTCCATAATTATAAGTTCACGTGGTAAGCAAAGGAAATGTTATCTAAAGATTCGTTGTCTAAAACAGTTTTTAAAAGGATGTCACGGATTTTTTGGGGGTCTTGCTCGCTCGTTAAATAATCATGTAAAAGCGTTAGTTCATAATAAGGGTAAAAACCATCTGAAGCTAAGAAAATAATATCGTTTGGTTGCAAATCCTGCACATAAAAATCGTAGGTTAAAGCAACATTTGAAGTTCGCCCAATATATTGCGTTAAACTATATAGGTTTTTTTCATATTTTTTAAATAAACTCGGGTCAGCGTTCATTTGTTTTAAACGGTTTAATACATTATGATCATACCCGATTTGTACATATGAATTGCTTTTTAAAAGATAAGCTCGCGAGTCGCCAATGTTCATGATGTACGCACGTTGGTCAATAATAATGCATATTACTAAAGTAGTTGCCATATGGTATGCTCTTGTATCAATATTTGCTTGCTGCGTAATCTTTTTTTGTGCCTGCTGAATCAAATCAATTAATCACGCACGTAAATTACTTTCACGAGTTTGCTTATTCACATTATCACTGTTAGTTTGTTCCTCGACATTGTTAATACTTAAATTTGCACAGTCGGTTTGTAAAAAAGCGTTGCGAATAGTTTCTAAAACAATACAACTAGCCGTACTAGAACCATCATAACCGCCTAAACCATCGCAGACAATTAAAAGGGTTTGGGCAAATTCGTTGCTCACAACTTCTGCTACATCATCGTTGTGGTCTCGGTGAGAACCAATATCACTTAAAAAATTACTTTTTACCATATTCGTGCCTACTTTTTAAAAATATTTTCTTTTTGCAAACATGTTAGCGTGTCTAAAAATGCATTATTTTGACGAATGACTATTTGATTTGCAAATATACTAACTAAATTATACAAATGTTTTGACATAACTTTATTAGTTGAAGCTTTTGGAGTACTAATTAAATTGATATAAATTTTCTGGTTTTCAAAAAATCTTTTTAATTGTTTTAAATCTTCTAAACTATCATTTTGTGAATCAATTAAATAATAATATAGATTAATAGGATTTCTTGAATCAATTGAAAATGCTTGCATGTTTTGTAACATCTTCTGATTTTTTAAAATTAAGCCGGGAAATACTTGTTGAATAACTATCGGATCTATTGTATAAACCTTAAATAAAATATCAATAATAAGCGATTTTTGAATCCATTCATGATAATCAAAATTTCAACCATTTGTTAGTCAATTTATTTTTCGTTTACCTATATTAAATCCGTGTGCATCATTAAACCGTTCGATTAAAACTGCAAAAGTTTCTAAATCTAGTTGATCAATGAAATAGGTATCTAGGTAAATGTGCTGGATTTTACATTTCAGAGTTTGTTGAATAACAACTAAAACTTGCAAGATTTGGCTGTTTGTTCATTCGTGTGATGAAGATTGACAAAAATCACAATGTGTTCAACAAGTTTTTGTTAAGCTGACATATCAAGCTGGTTGATTATTTTGCATATTCACAGTGCAATATAATGTATCCTGATTTACTTGAATAGCTAAATATATTAAGTCGCCCTTTGGTTTTTGCGCTTTTAAACAAATTTTCTCAAAAGTAAACATTTCAGTCAATCAACGTTGATTTTCTTTGCTTACATTATGCATCTGGTGGAAATCAAGGACATTTTTTACATAAACCCATTGATAAATTTGTTTGGCTAAAAATTTTGGCTTAGCATTTAGCATACAAATTTCTTCAAGTGTTTTTAAAGTATAATCGAAAAAATATTTAGCCATTTAAAAACGTAATTCCTTTTTTAAAATTGCTTCTAGAGTGTGTGCAGCATTTTTGGGATCATCGTTGATGATATTGTATTGATAAATATGTTTAATAGCCATTTCTTTTTCTGCTTTTTCTAATCGTTGATTGATAACTTCGACAGGTTCTGTATTTCTAAAAAGCAAACGCCGTTCTAATTCTTTTAAACTAGGTGGTAGAATAAAAATCGATAATAAATCATCGTTTTTAAATAATTCTAAAACTTGTAAAGCTCCGACTACTTCAATTTCTAATAAAACATTTTTTCCTGCATTACGTAACCGTTCAACCTCTTTTTTTAAAGTCCCATAACGGTTATTAACAAACTCAGCTCACTCAATTAATTCATTTTTAGCAATGGCTTCATCAAAGTCTTCTCGGCTAACAAAATAATAATCTACACCATGTACCTCACCTGGGCGTTGCGGGCGTGTAGTCATGGAAATTGAATATGTCAAATTTAATGATTGTTTGTTAAAAATCTGGTCAAGAATGGTTTTTTTGCCGACCCCACTCGGCCCTGAGAAAACAATAATTTTGCCTTTATGCATCTAAAAACTCCTTTTTACTGATCTGAACTTATTTTATATATTATAAGTAAAACAACATACCATTGAAAACAATTAACTTGCCGATTGACTTTTTTTATTTAGAAACGTGTTAAAAATTTTTGTTTTCTGTGCAAATGTGTTATTTATTTTTTCATTCTTGCAGAAAAAGGGTAAAAAAAGCTAAAATTATAACCATGATGATTAAAGAGGGAAAAATATGTCAGAAAAATGCCACCTAAGCCAATTAGAATGTGAGTCAATTGGTTTGAATCATGAGACGCATTCTTTGTGAGAACAAGAACACGTTTGCCAAGCCATTCTCCAATTCCGTCACCATAAATGTTGCTTGACTAAGTATGATGTAATTCACCAATTAGTTGAAAAACATAATTTACCATTAACAAAATTAATTAAATTATTTGATAATGTAAATATTTCTGGTTATTATAAATGATTAAAAAAGAAATATCCAGAGGATGGTCAGTATTGCCTAAAAAACCGTAATAAACAATTGATTAAAAAAATTTATGACAATCATCCTAAGCATATTGGTTGTCGAAAAATTGCTAATATTTTAAAAGAACAACACAATATTAAATTAAATTATAAAACAATTAATCAGTACATGAATGCAATGTGTTTAACTCGGGTACACAAAAAGCAAACGCACAAATAAATGCAAGATAAACTAATTCAAATTAGGACACTTCGAGCTCTTTGCGTTCAAGATAAAATTCCTTTAATGCGTGAACAGACCATTGACTATATTATTGAGCAAATGAATTTGCACGGTCATCAATTTTGTTTAGAAATTGGTACAGCTTATGGTTATAGCGCCTTAAATATCAAAACTTTTGTACCGACTTTAAAAACACTTATCACTTTAGAAAAGGATTTAAAACGAATTCAAATAGCAGAAAACTTCTTAGCTAACGAACCAAATTTTACGCTCGTACACACTGATTGTTTTCATTATCAACCAGATCAATTATTTGATGTCATAATCCTAGATGGGCCCAAAGGTAAACAAATTGAACTATTTAATAAGTATATCCACTTTTTAAAACCCCAAGGACAAATGTTTATTGATAATTTATTTTTAAATACTTTACGTCAGCGTAAAGAGTTAAGTAAAAATCAGGTCAAACTATTAGCTAAAGTTGATGCTTTTGTTGATTATTTAAAAAACATCGCTGATTATCAATTTACAATATTAAACATTGATGATGGTTTGGGTATTATTACTAAAAAATAACAGCTTCCGCTGTTATTTTTTTCACGCTATTGGTGTAAATATACTTGTTTTTTTAAATATTTTATTCTTAATTTCGTGTTTGTGATTAAGGCTTGAAGAGACGCTTGTTGGTTTAATGTATACTGTTCTAGAGGGGTTCTGCTTAATTTTTTTAAACTGTTTTTTAATTGAGAGTAAGTACATTTATAATCGACATAAGTTTTCAATAGTTTTCGGTATTTAATGAATTTAATAATTTCAGATACTATAAAGACAATAAACACGAACACAAAAGGCAGGGCATTAAATCATGTATATTCACCTGTATATAAAGGGTGAACACTAAAGACACTGTTGATTTTTGGTACATAAACTAAAATAAACATCATCGCAAACGAAATACTAATCGTGATAAAGACGTATTTTAATTCCTTAAATGAATCAATAAAGATCGAATGATTAACTTTTAAAATCGCTGCATTAAATGACAACATTAACCCCATAAACATAAATGAAAGTGACGAACCAGATCATACAGCATGAACAATTTCAGGGAACGTATAAGCTGAAGGAACAATAAATGATGTAGTATTTTCAAAATTATGTTCTCAAAGATTAAAGTTGGCAAATAAATATCTCATATGATTTAAATCAAAATTATTTAAAGCTCCGCCCACACCTAAATAAAATAATAAGATTGATGTGAAACCTATAAAAAAGCCTGTCAAAATAATCTGTAGCCACATACGTCATGTTAAAATTGGGGCCGATTTTGATAATGGCTGGTTTTTCATTAGATTAATATTTGTAAAATTTAACCCCAAGGCTATCCCCGGTAAAGTTTCCGAGACAATATTAATTCATAATACTTGTAAACTACTCATCGGAGACATATTTAAAATGATTAACCCAAAAAACAACGAGATTAGTCCGGATAGGTTTGTAATTAGTAACAAGATAATTACCCGTTTAATCGCATCCATAATTAAACGACCCATTTTAACTGCTCGGACGATAGTTTTGAAATTATCATCAATTAAAATCATGTTAGCAGCTTGTTTGGAAACCTCTGTTCCCATAATACCCATGGCACACCCGATATCGGCCGCTTTTAATGCCGGGGCATCGTTCACCCCATCTCCAGTCATAGCCACTACTTTGTCGTGCTTTTTTCAAGCGTTAACAATACGAATTTTATCACTTGGTGAAACACGAGCATAAACTGAATAATCATTAATTGTCGCACTCAGCATCTCATCATCCATACCTTGTAATTCTAAACCACTAATTGTTTTTTGATCATCTTCAAGAATATGCATTTGACGCGCAATAGCACTCGCTGTTTGAATATGATCACCTGTAATCATAATTGGACGAATTCCAGCTTCTTTAGCAATATCAATCGCGTGAATAGCTTCTGGACGAGGTGGGTCAATCATCCCAATTAAACCAATACATTCTAGATTTTGCTCAACACTTAGATGATCTTCTTCTTCGTTTCAAGCTTTTAAAGGCGTAAAGCATACTGCTAAAACCCGCAGAGCTTGGTTAGCCATTTTAGCATTAGCAACTCATAATTCGTCATCCAATCGAACTCTAGTTCTTTGACTTACCATTTCGATTGCACCCTTGGTTACTAAGAATAATTGTTCGTTGTGTTTAACTACCACACTCATCATTTTACGATCCGAATCAAAAGGGTACTCAAAAACTCGTTCGAATTGTTGATCTAAAAGGTTTTCATCTAAGCCATATTTTTCGTATGCTTGTAAAATGGCAATTTCTGTTGGATCTCCTAAATAAAAAATGTTGTTTAAATCTTCATCATTAACAGTTGCATTATTAACAACTACGGCTTTTTGTAATAAATCAAAAGCTTGTGCATTTGGTTCATATAATTGTAACCCTGTTTCAGGCGTATAAAAATGCGTAATCGTCATTTTATTTTGGGTAAGGGTTCCGGTTTTATCTGAACAAATAACATTTGCTGATCCCAATGTTTCCACTGCTGATAATTGTTTAATTAGGGCATTTTTCTTACTCATTTGTTTAACACCAAAAGATAAGATAATAGTCACGATAGCAACTAATCCCTCGGGAATAGCTGCAAAGGATAATGAAATAGCTAAAATAACCGCACTTGCTCAGTTTGTTTTTCAATCTCCCCCACCAACTAAATAAACATACATAATCAAAACTACAATACATAAAACACTAGCAAAACCACCAATAATTTTTGATAATTTATTAATTTTTTGCTGTAACGGTGTTTTTTCGTCTTTTTGTTTGTTTATTAAATTGGCAATGGTCCCAATTTCAGTTTGCATCCCTGTTTGAACAACAACAGCCTTAGCTGTTCCGTTAATAACATTTGTCGAAGCAAATATTTTATTTTTTTGATCCCCGATCCCCGCGTTAGCAGGAATGATGGCATCATCATCTTTTTTCACTGGTAATGATTCACCTGTTAAAACAGCCTCATCGACTTCTAAAGATGAACTACGCAATAAAATCGCATCAGCTGCAACACTATCACCTGCTTCAACCACTAATAAATCACCAACGACTACATCTTGTGCGCTAATTTGGATAGTCTCCCCGTTCCGAATAACACGCGCGTGCGGTGAGGTTAATTGACTTAGGGCTTCACTTTCTTTTTCTGCTTTAGTTTCCTGATAAACACCAAAACTGGCATTTAAAAGTAAAATAAAACAAATAACACCAAATTCAACATATGATGTAATTAGTTCAATGGTGTCATCAGACGGGCGAACTATAGCTAAAACTAAAGTAATAATCCCAGCAATGGCAAGCAATAAGACCATTGGATCTAAAAATTGTTTTAAAAATTTAATAAAAATATTTGATTTCTTTTTTTTCTCAATGACATTCGCACCATATTTTTGACGATGATCCAAAACTGTCTCATTATCTAAACCTTCTTCTGGATTTGTTTGTTGAATATCATAATCCCATATGAGGGGTTCTTTTTCTCTTTTTCGTTTCACTTAAAATTCTCCTTAATTAATATATTTTACTTAATATTTAATTAAAATTCAATTTAATACATAAACCTTTATAATAGTATATTAGATATATAGAATGAGGTAATTAAACAATGTTAAACAATTTTATTAGTATTTTACATAAAGCAAGTGAGTCAGTTGAGCAACTTTCTGCTCAACTAAATTCTTTAAAAATTGGTTTAAGTATCGGAATTGTTTTATTTTTAATCGCTGGTTTAATTATTGGTTTTTTTGTTTCAACAAAAGTTATGAAACGCCAATTAAAAAAGAATCCTCCGATTTCTAAAGATACAATTCGTATGATTTATTCTCAAGTAGGGCGCAAACCAACTGAAGCTCAAGTCAACGAAATCTTTAATCGAGCGAATAAAAACCAAAGATAATGTCTGTTATTTTTCTTAAATCAGCAAGTAGAAAAGAAGAGTGAATTGATGACCAAAAAGATGAATTATGTTTAATCGGTCGTTCAAATGTTGGTAAATCTTCTTTAATTAATGCGTTAGCTAACCAGAAAATAGCAAAAACTTCCAATACACCTGGACGCACTCAGTTAGTTAATTTTTTTGATTTTAATGCTTTTCGGTTAGTTGATTTGCCCGGTTATGGTTTTGCGCGTGTCAATAAACAGCGTAAGGACGAGTTAGCATCGATGATTGACCAATATTTAACTCAACGAACCAATCTTAAAGCGGTTTTTCAGATTTGTGATTTGAATGTTTTAACAGAGTTAGACGCTGAGATGTCTAAGTTTTTCGAAAAACAACCATACCGTCATTTTTTAGTACTTAACAAAGTTGATAAAGCTAATAAATCCTATTTTAATAATAAGCAAAAGCAAATTGTTGACATGTTTCAAGTACCTATTGACCGGATCATTTTGGTTTCGGCTAAAAACAAAACAAATATTGATTTCCTTTTGCGATTAATGAAGTCTGTAACGCGAAGTTAAAATGCAAAATAAAGCAAGATAGGTTTGAATTAAATTCATAAGAATAAAAAAACAAAACCAACACAGGCTTTGTTTTTTTATTTTTGTAATAAATCTTTTTTTTGGTGATAAAATCGTTTCAATTCGTTTGACCATTTAATTTCATGGAAGTTAATTTGATAATTAGCATGTTTTTCTACACTCAAAAAAACCATGGCAATGTGGTTGTTGGTTTTTTTATCAATTGTGATTTCATAGTCTAAATATCGTTTAGCATTTCTTGTGTTGTATAACTGTTGGTAATTTAAATAATAAAAATCTAAAGCGTTCGTTTGTTGATCATAAATATTTAATAAATAATATTGGTCGGGTTGGTTATAAACAAGAACCACCAAATTATGGTTTTCAAAGAAATCCGCACTAAATTGCTTACTTAATTGTTTTTGGATTCTCTGAATATGTTCTTGGGGTTTAACATCATAAGAACTTCAATGCTGACTAAACTGGAAATAGTCATTGTAGTTATCAATCACTTTATATGCATAATTACTTTTATGATGTTGCAAGACAACATCATGATCTACGCCTAACCCTAAAAAAGCGTTTCATTGCGGATTTTGGTATTTCTTAATTTCGTTAATGGTGTCGTTTAAATAATTTTCATTTTTGTTAGTTACCGATATAACAATAGAAGCAACTGAAACAATTGCGAAAGCACTAGAAAACACAGTCGCCTTAATAATTTTATTAATTCGTCTGCGTTTATTTAAATAATGTGTATGGATGTTTTGTTTTGCTTCTGAATTACTCATGGTTAAATTTCTTCTTCAAAGTTCGTTGCGACTCATTGCACATCATCGTCATCGTCACAACTATTAATAAAACGTACTAATTTTTCTCGTTGATGTTCGTCTAAACTAATATAATCATCAGGAACCCATTTAATATCTGCGCTCATATAAACTACTTGGGCTTCATCTAAAAGTGTTTTAGCTAATACGAAGTGTTCTTTACTGACTTTAACTTCATAAATCTCATCAATTAAACTAATATCAATTAAATCAACCTCAAGCAATGTTTCCATAATTTTGTCTTCAGAGGCATCTTTTTGGTTTATAAGAAAAATGGCGTATTCATTAAAACTCATTGCCACTGAATTCGGTTTAGCTAAGCTCGCATTTAATTTTGATAAATATCCCCGAATGGCACTAATAGTACGGTTTTCGTTATCAGTTAAACAATGAATCATAATGGCAAGACCATTTGGACCAAAGGCTTCATAATGTAGTTCAACTAAATTTTCTTGGTCTTTATTTGCACCTTCTATGTTTCGTTGAATACTATCACGACTCAGATTATTAGATAAAGCACGGTTAATAGCAGCTTTTAAACGAGGGTTAGCTTCCGGATTAGGACCACCTACTTTTGTTGCTGCTTTAATTTCTTTGGCACATTTCATTCAAATTTTGGCTTGTTGTTGTTGTTTTTTATTAATTCCGCTAGCGATTAAATGTTTACGTGGCATAATTAACTCCTTTGTTTCAAAATATGTTCTTTTTGATATTGAAATAATAAATCTCTTTGGTGGATATACAATTGATTGTATATGTCGGCAATATAAATCATGACTTGATTATCTAAAATTAAATGATAACTTTTCTCTGCAAAAAATTGGTCTAAATCCTGATAATTCGTAATATCACGGAAATTATTCGCTTCTAGTGTTTGTAAGAATTCGTATGCTGCATTAATCATAATTCGAAAAACTTCATATTTAATAAACTTGTTTCCAATAAAAGCATCAATTATAACAGAAGTTGGCGGTATATTAGAATTGGCAAAAATTACTTTAAAACTAATGTCTAAACTATTGGGATCATCATCGCGACTGACACTTAAAATGTTGTTATTGCTCTGTGTGCTTGTTCGAAAACTTTCTAAATCACATTCTTGGTTTTTTAAATAATTAATAAAGAAGTTAGCATTAATAACTTGCAAATTGTTAGCACTAATGTGAACATATGTTTTGGTTTTTGTATTTAAATGAAAACTAATGCTATCCAAAATTTCTTTTTGTTGGTTTTGCAAATTAGTTATATCCTTTCGCACTTGAATTTGAATTTTCTGGCGTGCTAAAAACAATGCATTATGGTTCAAGCGCTCCAATACATCTGGTTCAATCTGGTCTAGTTTAGTATTCGCTGCTTGGGCTTTTAACGCTTTCATTTTATTATTAATAATTTTTGTTTCCAAACCAGCCATAACATCTTGAGCTAAAGCTAAATATGTTTTATACGTCATATTATAAGGAATGACGAGTGAACAAGAACTTGACAAGGCAAGCACTGCTACCGTTGGGAACAAAAAAGATCATAATCATCGCTTTTTAATCTTTTTATTTTCTTTGAGCATATCTATATAATTATAAAAAATAAACTCTGGGAAGAGTTTATTATTTTGAAAATAAGGATGTGGCTTCAAACATACCAAAGGGTGTAAAGTAAATTTTTGAGACTGCTAAAGAGATGATGAAACCAACAAAGACACATAAAATGGAAAACAGAAGTCAATCAATAAATCTTAATGAGAAGTTTCGATAACGTGTTCGGGCATAACGTGGATTATAACTACGTGCTTCCATAGCGTTTGCTAAGTCCTCGGCTTTTTTAAAAGCAATGGAGAATAAGGGTACCACTAAAGCGACGAGCGATTTAATTTTTTGGGCAAACCCACCATTTTTAAAATCGACACCACGTGATGCTTGCGCATTTAAAATTCGCTTAGATTCATCTAATAATGAAGGAATGAAACGAATTGCTATGGAAATCATCATTGACGCTTCTGTAACTGGTAATCGAAGAATTTTAAAAGGTGTTAGTAAATCTTCTAATCCATTTGTTAATTCGATTGATGTTGTAGTTGAAGTTAAAATCGAAGCTAAAACGATCATCAAGAAGATTTTAATGGCAATATATAAGGCTAATTGAATTGCCACGGGTGATAAAGCGACACTAGAACGTGTATATAAAATCATTGTATTAGTTAAACCTAATTGTTCTTTGGATTGACTTAAAGCTAAACCAAAGTGCTTAACGACTATAGTGTTTGCTGGATTATTTATATCTACCACTGGTAGTTTAAAATTAGAAATACTCATCCAATAGGCTAACTCTGCATATTTTAAGTGCGGATGTTGGGGATTAATTGGTAAATTATCGAAAGTATTTAAAAAGTTGTTTTTAATTTGGCCATCTTCCAAACTATTAAAGCTACTTGCAATTTTTTTATAAAAATCTTGTTCGTTTAGTTCGTTTATTTTTAAAAATTGATCAAAATCAAAATCCTTTGATAAAAAGAAACTAGGGTTTAAATAAGTGCGAATTTCTCCACCTCAAACAGGTGAGACTAAATTATTCACTTCGTGTGATTTGTCAAAATGATTGATGTCTGCCACATATAAACCAGGCGATTTAACCCATTCTAAATTACCAAAAACAACACTGTGTTGTGAAACGTTGAAAATAGCAATTGGATCTTTATAAGTCATCCAGTTAATGAGTAATAGTAAGAAAAATAAAAATAAAACGGATTTAAAAATATTTCATAACATACGACCTGGTAATTTGGCCACAAAAAAGATAATTAACACAAAAGCTCCAATGAAAAATTGAGCAAAAAATCCTAATGGTAAAAAAACCATTGCAATCAATAGTAAGAAGGCAATAAATTTCATCGCTGGATTTAAACGATGAATTACTGAATGTCGAAATACATAGGCATTTGAACTCATGTTTTATTTTCCTTTCTCTTGCTGAATTTGCACTATAGCATCAGCCAATTCTTCAATCGTTTTCGGAGCTAGCGTTAGCAACTTGTCAAAAACCTGATCATTAGCTCTTAGTTGGTTGATAGTAGAAATGACTTTCGGGGGTTCAATCGATGTTTTTTGCATTAATTCCTGATCTGTAAAAATTTCGTATGCTGATCCATTACGAATAATTTCACCTTCGTGCATAACAATAACTTCATCAGCAATTTCTAAGACATGATCCATCGTGTGTGTAATCACAAAAACAGTTTTATTTTCGTTTTTAGCGTCTAAAATAATTTGCATCATTTCTTTTTCACCAACTGGATCTAAACCAGCTGTTGGCTCATCGAAAATCAGCATATCAGTTTCGATCGCCAGTATTCCTGCGATGGCTACTCGACGTTTTTGTCCTCCAGATAAACCGAATGGCGAGTATTCTAAATATTCATCGCTTAATCCAAGTTTGTTTAAATATTTTTTCGCTCTTTTCTTAGCTTCTTGTTTTTTTACACCAAAATTCATGGGACCAAACATGATATCTTGCTCTATTGTGTGTTTGAAAAGCTGGTATTCGGGGAACTGAAAAACAAAACCAACTTTTTTACGCAATTTCTTATACTGTCGTAACTTCGTTGTTAATTTATAATTTGTTTTAATATCAGCTAACGAACGTACTTCAAAGTCTTTTAATTGTTGGAACGATAATGTGTTAGGAATATCTAAATTAGTATCCTCATCAATTCGGATTACTCCAATTTTTGCAACATTGTTTAAATGATAATTATGTGTAAAATTTAAATCCTTGATAAAACGAATTGATTTAACTTTCCGTTTAAAGGCACCTTCAAAAAGAATACGGGCAATTTTTTTATTAACTTGTTTACTAAATAAGACAAGGAAGTTTCAATCATCTAGCTTATAATTTCATAACTGGTTATTAATTACGTTATCTTTTTTATCAATCACTCCTAATAAATGATTACTAATATTATAATAATCACCAGCAACAATGTCATCGACCATAATATAACCATATTTAGACATTAATAACCCATTAAAATGAGTCACTAAAGTCGATTTTCCTGATCCTGAATTCCCAATGATGCAATAAATTTTGTTTTTTGCGAAATCATAACTGACATTGTTTAAAGCAACGAATTGATTTTCTTTGTTCTCGTCATAAACTCCATATAAATTTTTTACACTGATACTAATGTCGGGGTTGGGGGTACGAATTATTTTTGGCATATTCTTTTAATCAACTCCTTATTATTTAGTGTTAAATCCACATTTAAACCGCTTTGCTTAAGTAATTTAGATAATTTTAAAGTAAAGGGGATATCTAAATTCATGGCCTTTAATTTCTCTTCGTTTTCAAAAACATCTTGTGGTTTTCCAATGAATTGAACTTCACCAGCTTTCATCACTATTACCTTATCAGCATTAATTACTTCTTCCATATCATGGGTAATCGAAATAATCGTTTTTTTAGCAACATCTCGCAAACCAATCATTAAGTCTTTTAGTTCGCGTTTTCCTTTAGGATCTAGCATAGAAGTAGATTCATCAAAAATAATGACTGATGGATTAATAGCTAAAACTGAAGCGATTGCCACCCTTTGTTTTTGACCACCCGATAATTCTAATGATTCACGTTTTAACAAATCATAAACACCAGCCGCTTTTGCTGCTTCAGCAATAATATCCCACATCTGGTGAGGAGGGACCTTACGATTTTCTAAACCAAATGCAATATCGTCTTCGGCTGTAATCCCTACAAATTGATTGTCAGGATTTTGAAAGACAATACCAATATTGTTTCGTAAAAACTTTAAATTGACCTCATTAATTTGAATACCAAATAATTTAATAGCGCCAGATGCGGGTTTTAATAATCCGGTTAGGACTTTACTAATTGTTGACTTTCCTGAACCATTATGACCGATAATACAAACATATTCATTTTGGTTAATTTCAAAAGAAACATCTTTTAAAATTACACGATCTTCGTTGTATGAGAAAAAAACATTTTCAAAACTAACCGCTGTTTCTGAATCATGCACTAAATTATCGATATCTTTGAATTTAATCGTATTGTTTATGTTGTCTACCATAAATTTTCCTTTGTAATAAAAGTTCATTTATTATAATTATATAATTATAATAAAAATAAAAACAAGGTGGGCACTTGTTTTTATTTTCTTTCTTATGTTAAATAGTCTTAGTTGTTAGGAATTATAACCTTAACTCCAGCACCCATTGTTGGTGAAATAGTAATATTTTGAATATATTGACCTTTCACTGTTGACGGTTTACGTGAACGAACTAAAGTTAATAATGCTAAAGCATTTTCTTTAATTTTTTCATCATTAAATGATACTTTACCAATGTTTAAATGGATGTTTCCATAAGTATCTGTACGGTATTCAAGACGACCTTTTTTAAATTCTTTTACAGTTTTTAAAACATCTGTTGTAACCGTACCAATTTTTGGGTTAGGCATTAATCCACGAGGACCTAAAACCTTACCTAAACGCGCTAATTTTGGCATTACTTTTGGATCGGTAATAATTACATCGATATCGTTTAACATTTTTTCGATATTTTGGATGTAATCTGTACCACCAAAGTAGTTAGCACCAGCTGCTTTCGCATCATCAGCACTCACATCTTCAGATAATAATAAAATACGTACATCTTTACCGTTTCCGTGAGGTAAAGAAATTGATCCACGTAATTGTTGTTCAACTTTTGTTGTGTCTAAATTTAATTTAATAGCAATATTCATTGAACCATCGAATTTTGTAATAGATTTAGCTTTAGCTAACGCAATCGCCTCTTCTAATGAATATGCTTTATTCTTATCAAAGCCTTCGTAAACGGCTTTTAGTTTTTTTGTTAATTTACTCATAATCGTTTACTCCTTGTCAGCTTTATAAGGACTATATCCTTCAATTTTAATACCCATTTGTTTAGCAGAACCAGCTACCATACGCAAAGCAGTTTCTTCATCGTAAGCAGTCATGTCAATTAATTTATATCGTGCAATTTCTAAAGCTTGTTCTTTAGTAATTGTTGCTACAACTTGTTTTTTAGGATCTTTTGCACCAGATTGGATTTTAGCTACTTCTTTTAGTAAATATGATACTGGAGTTGTTTTAACTTCAAAGCTAAATGATTTATCTTTGTAAGCAGTGATCACTACAGGAATTACTTTTCCATTTTGATCTTTAGTTTTATCATTAAAAGCTTTTGTGAATTCTGCCATGTTAATTCCGACAGAAGCAAGAGCTGGACCTGGTTTAGCTTGGCCACCAATTAAGTTTAATTTTGCGATTCTTGTAATTTCTTTTTTCTTTTTTACTACAGCCACACGCAACACCTCTTTATTCTTTCTTATAAATATTTAGTATTCGCTACGTGGTTTAACGATATTATAATATCTTCCACATGCTCATCATTAAAAAAATGTGTTATTACAACACAATCATTATTATATTAAAATATTGTGTAAAAGTAAAATAATTTATATTAATATTAATGTAATACAATTATTAATTTAAAGATTTTGGTGGATTATGCGCAAATTTTGATTATTAATGAAAAATATGTTCAAGTTCTTGTTTCGGACAAAAACACTGATGATTCAATTATCAATTTTAATGATTGTTTCAACGATTGTCGTCTCTACAACAACTATAACAGTCCAACGATTAAATAAATCGCAAAATGATTTACGAAAGTCAGCATTAGCTCACGAGTTTTTAGTTCAACCTCTCAACGAAGATGTTTTAGTGTTTAACGAAATACCAATTAGCAACAATCAAATTACTTACAATGAAAATGATATTGTTAAATTACAAGTTTTTAACAAGGCACGTCTAAGTCAACAAAAGTATTTGAACCTTCCAAGTCCCAACGACTTTGGTTTATACTGACCTAGAGACGACAATAATAAAATCGCAAACCTAAAAGGTACAATAAATAAAAATTATTTAGATGAAAATCGTATCTATACCGCTTTTTGATTTAATGATAATAATCAAGATAACGATGAATTAGCAACTAATTACAATAATCTTGTTTTTGATAAAGTTAATAATCATATCAAATTTGTTGGAACCCAAAATTTACAAGCAGGAAAGGTTTTATTTAAAACTCCAAGTTTAAAAGACAATCGTTTGCAATATAATCATGTTTTTAAAATCAACACAGCTGTTGTAAAAGCTAATGATCCCTACCTGTCATTCCACACTTTTGATAAAGCACTGGGTTTTGATTTAAAAAACTATATTACTAATCCTATGGTGATCAAAAACGTTGATTTAGATTATAAAAAAATTATTCAGCAAAACACATATCATCAATTTGATTACAATGTTTTTAATAATTATGGCCAAACTTGAGCGCACATAGTTGATTTTTTAGAACAAAATACAATTAGTGAAGATTTTGTAAAAATTCCTTTATACATTGATTTACAAAAATCTTCTGATCGCTACTTCTTTTTTGCCCAGTATTTACGCTATAAAAATCATCCACTAAACAATGTTGATCCTGAAACTTATAACTTAATTAATCGTCTTAAAGACCAATACAATAATGAAATTGCGATTAATGATCCACAAGCAAAATATCGTGACCTTTTTGTTAACAATTTATTAATTCCTAAGCAAATGATTACTGATCAAAAACAATTTCCAGTTTTATTAGATATTATTGCTAATGCAAAGGCTTTATTAAATACCCGTATTAAAGATGAAGTTAAAATCTTTTATGAATATTCTGAACAACAATATCTAAGTAATAAACGCGAATTGACTTATCTAAAAAGCCAATTAAAAATCGTTTCTGAAGAATTAAAAAAACATCCTCAGGATGTATCTTTAATTA
Source organism: Ureaplasma zalophigenitalium (assembly GCF_025780055.1). Lineage (GTDB taxonomy): Bacteria > Bacillota_I > Bacilli_A > Mycoplasmatales > Mycoplasmoidaceae > Ureaplasma > Ureaplasma zalophigenitalium. The sequence goes on from NZ_JAOXHJ010000002.1 coordinate 96,729, forward strand.
ATAACAGTCGTTTATTGAAAGCTAAAATTAATGTCGCTCAGACTAACCACTATATCTATGAAGACTGGTTAAAAGCAAGTTTTTTAAACACCTTAAATGAACATGATGTCTATTATAAGCGACATGAGTCTGGGGTTTTTAAAGATTCAAAATCGAATACAAACTTTATTGCCTTAAACGTTGATCAACCAACTTATATGAACAATCAAATAGTTGATAACCAATATCGTATTGATAATATGGTACAGATTGATGATAAAAATAAAGACTCTTTAAAATATGATAAAAAATATCAACGAATCTTTTTCCAATCAACAGGTGCGGAATTTAGTAATTTTGAAAACATGTTTTTAAGTTATAAGGCCTTTGAAAAATATCTGAAATTAACTTATGAAAAAGATCAAACACAAGATCAAAGTATTCCTCACGCCTTACGCAATTACAGCCCCTACATTACGCCTAATGTTATTCATAAATTTAATTTACTTGATTTCTTCAATGTTTTATACCAAAATGGGGATTGATTAACTTCTAATGAATACCAAAAAGAAGCTGAAGAATTTAGCTTTGATGTGTATCAACAATTTAAACCCATACAACCTAATTATTTTAGTATTCATGTAAAACCTCATAGTTTCCAAGCAAATAGCCAGTTGCAAGCAGTATTCATTGATCCGCAAAGTCAAAAACGTTTTTATTTACCAGCTTATTATTTAAACGAGGATACAGTGTTTGTTGACTTGCAAAACAAACCCAAAACAACCACGGCACAATTAAACTTATTAAAAATTATAGTCAAGGATCACGAAGATGAACAAACACATCTACCACAGGGTTTAAACTTGCAAAAATATAGTATTATCTATCAGCCTTTTACCCAATATCATGATTTAGATGCTCTGAAACAATGGACTACTCAATATCCAACTAATTTTAAAAATTTACAAACTAGCATCATGCATTTTTTACAGTTGTTTAATTTCAAAAATTACCAGGTAGCCGGTGATAGTTATTTAATTGAAGCAACAGTTTCTAAATCGCATGATATACAAATCCCCTTTAACATTAATATCTTCACAAAATCAGCTGATTTAGCATATGTTTCTCGATCTTATTTACTAGCTTTAAATAAAGAAAAAAAACCAGGTGATTGAAATTCTTTCATTCAAGCACAAAACCTACCATATAAGAAAAACGATGATTTCCCTCCTTTTGTTGAAATTAATGGACAAAAAATACCCAAAGATTATGAATCCTGATTACGTTATGTCGTGCCAGCCGAAAACAAAATTGAAGTTAACAACCAAGTGTTTTATTTAGTTGGTGGCGCAGATTCACCAGAATTCATGTTCCCTGCTGTAAATAGTGATGATATATTAATAGACACTAAGAAAACTGCTGTTTTATTTTTAAACCAAAGTGGTTTTGATAAGTTAAAAACTTATAATAGTTCGGTTCCTATTCTTTCTTATTACACCCTAAAAACAAATACAAAACCATATGAGACCTTTAGAAAAAATCAGATTTATGAATCGTTGAAATCCGCTTTTGATACTTCTCATAAAGCTCAAATTTATAAACAAAATGAAGCTGTTAAAATATTCCCGTTATACTCTAAGCGTGTAGCTTTTTTAGATCGTCTAACGCACATCGTTTTAAGTGTTGCGATTGTCTTAATTTGTTTAATTCTAATTCTAGGTATGTATTTTGTTGGGACAAGTTTACGAAACCTTATTAAAAAACGGCAAATTATGTTTGCTACTTTGTTGGCTCAAGGTCATTCTAAAACACAAATTTGATTATCCTTTTTACCTTTCTTCATTCTTCCCCCTTTATTTACAACCGTTATAGCTTACCCGATCGCTTTCTTTTTACAACCCGTTCTTATGAGTCTATTCCACCCATATTGGTTTATTAGTTTACCGACAAACTACGTTTCCGTGGGTTGAATATTCGCTTTAATAGGCGCATTGGTGACCATTCTTGCTCTTATTAGTTTGATAACTATTTTTAAGATTTTGTCAAAACCTGTAGCTGAAACTATGAAAGGTGATCCTGGTTTTAAATTAAGTAAATTAATGATGCATTCGCATAAACTTTTACGGAAATTTGGTGCAAACGCTGTTTTACGTTCCACATATGTTATTTCTAATTTAATGCGGATGTCAATTTTAATGGTTATTTGTAGTTCATTTACAATTACTGCTACCATGTTAGCCTCGGCTAAAAATAATTTTGTTCAATCGGCAATCCACACCAATAAACAGCGTTCTTACGAATTTGCTGTAGACTTATTTAGCCCAACTAGTCAAGGTGGGTTATATTACACTTCTCCTTACTCTTTAATAGGTTCGCAAACGCCACAAGCACCGATGAAACCAATTATTCAGAAGGTTTTATTAGAAGCTAAAGTTTCAGATTATACTAATTTCCCTGTTCAGTTAAATTTCATTAATGAAAACAGTGAGAAAATAATTCTATCGTCGCAAATCGATGCACAAGGGTTCATTAATTTCCCAATTGATCAATTACCTAACAATCATGTGTACCAGTTTGAGTATGCTAATTTAAAAAACCATGGTCAGCAGAAAATCATTCTCAAATCAGAATTAGCAACAGATCTACAAATAATTGATAAGAAATCCATTTTTAAATATTTTGCTCATCAACATCACCAGTATATCGGTGTACTTAAATCCCAATTAACTAAACCTGTCAATTTAGTCTACAAATCAGCTGATGGTGTTTTAAAAACCTTAAGACCGATCACTAATTTAAATGATCAATACCTGTTATATGATGTTGAAAGTTTGCAAAAACAACCCGGCGTTTATACTTTATTAGGAGCTTTTGATACACCTAATCAACTAGTTTATGACACCAAAGCATTTGCTAAGAATCTACATCGTCTTGATTACACAAAAAATGGTTTTTACTTATTTGATGAGTATCAAAGACTAGCTGAAATTTATTTTACAAATATTGATCCAGCCATTACAGATCAAGAATTTACTTTGCAGTTCCGTGTAAAGGGTTTACCTTATACAAAACGGATAATCTCTAATTTAATTGATCCAAATCGTCGTGTTTTCTTTGATCTAAGTGTCCTTGATTATTTAAACGAACCAACCATTGCAGAAGTTTATCAAATCGATAGTCTAGTTACTAAGCACGCTGCTGTTTATGATAAAAATACTGGGTTGAACAATCAAATTTTAACTTTCAATAATAACTTATATATCAGTAATAACAAAGTACCAAACGTTTGAAAAATTGATTATATGAGTTATAATCGACCAATTCATATTGATATTAAAGCTACTGAATTATGTGATACGTCTACTAAACAAACATGCACAACAGATCAAGTCGATAAAAAATATTCTCTTTTAGGATTCTTTAAAAAACCTGGAACCGTTCTATTCAGTTATCACGACCTTTTAAAACACCACGTTTCACAGGTCAAGAAAATTTATTTCCAAGACCACCAAATGAATTTGTATCTAAATAATTTAGATCAAATTTACAAACAGGATGTAAACACTTTCCCCTACTCAACAATTGAATATAATAATGCTATGCGGATTATTAATAACATCCACGACCCTAATGCTCCTGTTGGTTATGGACCTATATTAAGTAATACTTATTTCCCTTCACCATCTACTCAACCAGAAATTTTTCAAAACATCCAATTTCTTGATTCTAAAATCATTACGAAAATGGCTTTAGATGGTAATATCCAAGTTGACACCGGAGGTTTTAAAATTCAATTTAACCCTTGGGTTTTTGCTAAGAACTTTTTACCTAACCAAGTATCAGGTAAAGCTGAAGCTAATGCACAAGAATTGTTGGATGCAGCCTTTGATATCTTTGGTTACACTTATGATGCCCAGAACAATAAACTTGATAAATACTATGATGTGCCTGATTTTACCAATCCGAATTTAGTTCATCCTCATGTTAATTTGTGGACGGTAACCGGCAAAGCTCCTCAAAGTAAAAATGACCCCGATAACTTCTTTATTAAAAAAGATGGAGTATGACAATTTAACTTAAGGGATAATGTTGGAACTCAGCAAGGTGCTGCACAATTCAGACCAGAATTTGTCCGTTTAGTAACCCAAATCTTAACTATTCCTAAATTAAACCAATACCAATATAAAATTGGTTTAAAAACAATTAATATTGATGCAGAGTCACAAATGCAAACATATACTTATCTAAATGGTATCATGCGATCACAAAACAAGCCAGTGCACGCAAAAATTATAGGGATTAATTACTTAGCTAATTTAGACCCTACAACAAAACAAATTGATTTTTATGATGATCAACAAAAAAATCTGCTGGCTTATTTACAAGATGATCGTTTGGATCAATCATTCTATCCTGTCCTAATTAATGCTGTTGTAGCTAAAAAGTATCGTTTAAAAGTTGGAGATCAATTTGATTATGAAATAATGAATCACATACAACGTTATGCAAACGCTTTTAATGGTATTCACCAAGAATATCGTGCCAAATTTGTTGTCAAGGGGATTGTTGATACGCATATGGATGAACAAATCTTTATCAACCAAAAAATTGCAAACTTTTTAATTGGTTTTAACAATTATAAAACAACACACTTATATGAAGGTGGTTTGGAAATTGATGAATCACGATTCTTTAATGGTTTTTTTACCAAAGAAAAAAATCCGTTATTCTTCTATAATTTAGCATCATTCTATTCACCTTCTGGTTTAACCCCTGCTTTAGGTAACTGACCTATTAACGATACTAACTTCAATGACGATTTCCACGATTCAGCAGTCAATTACATGATGTTATTCTCGTGAGCAAAAACAAACCAAATTGTTAACGATAACCCTAATGTAAGCTTTCCTGAATACTCTGTTTTAAACATGAAACGTTTGGCTTTAAAAATCCGCAATACATTTGGTCAACAAGTCATTGTGCCATCTTTTGTCGGCGTAGATGCCAATATTGAAAACACCATTTTAGCTGAAACTATAGATAATACAATATTTAAAATCTTATTAAATGTTATGTTAGCTTTAATGCCCACTTTATTCATTATTATTATTGTGATTGCCTCAACTTTAGCAGATGAGTCACAAAAATCCATAGCCATGATGAAAGTATTAGGGAAGAGTAATTTCGCTAATGTTAACAATTTCATGTTTGTTTATCCAGTTGTTTGATTGTTAAATATCGCTCTTTCTATTCCGCTAGCTTATGGTTTATTAGGTATTTATAAATACGCTATATTCCACGCCTTTAACATCATTATTACCCCAAGTATTCCTTGATGAATTTTTGTGTTAACGTTTGGCCTAGTTGGTATCATTCTAGCAAGTGCCTGAACAAGCACGTATTATAAAACAAAACAAATGAACCTAGCTTTAGCCTTGGCAGAAAATAAAGAATAAACACCAAAAAAAGACCTGGAAAGGTCTTTTTTTAACGACAATAATTTTTATTTTATTCTTTATTTTTAATTTTATTTTGTAATAAATCTATGAAACTCGTAAAGGTGATTGTTTGTGTTGTTTCTTGTCCATATTCACGGTATGTGACTAAGTTTTCATCTTCAATTTCTTTATCCCCTACTACTATTTGGTAAGGGATTTTGTTAATTTGTGCTTCCCGAATCTTTTTAGAAATTCGTTCATTACGATCATCATAAACGCTGTGTAGCATTAAAGATTTTAATTTCATGTGTAAATTACGCGCATAAACGCCGTGGATTTCTTCATTAACAGGAATAACAATCACTTGGGTTGGAGCGAGTCAGAATGGTAGAATTCCTTTTGTTTGTTCTAATAAAATTGCTAAAAAACGTTCGTATGTACCAATGATACCAATATGAATCATTACAGGCGTAACTTCATTTTTTTGCGAATCAATATAAGAAAGACCAAATCTTTTAGGTAATAAGAAATCTAATTGAATTGTGGAAATGGTAATAATACGGTTTAGACTTGTTTTTACTTGGAAATCAATTTTGGGACCATAAAAAGCAGCTTCACCAACCATTTCTTTGAAAGGAATGTTGTTTTTATTTAACATTGCTCGCAAAGCATCTTGTGATTCTTTTCACATGATTGGGTCGTTATAGAATTTCTCATGATCATTTTCATCATATAATGATAAATGAATTTCAAAAGCCTTGATTTTTAAACCTTCATGCGCTTTTCTAATCATTGCAAAAGCGTTTTGTACTTCTTGTTCAATTTGGTCCAAACGACAGAAAACGTGACAGTCTTCTAAAATCATTTCCCGTACTCGCTCAAAGCCTGTTAAACCACCCGAAGATTCGTATCGGTGTAAAATTGAATGTTCACACAATCGGACTGGCAGATTTCGATAAGAACGTAAATTATCACTATAAACTAAAGTGTGGTGTGGGCAAGTCATTGGCCGTAGTACAAACGTCTCGTCATCGACATTAATAGGCGGAAAAATATTTTCTTGATAATGATCTCAATGCCCACTAGTTTTATATAAGTCAATACTTCCTAGGATTGGTGTGATCACTGGGGTAAAGTCATACATAAATTCTAATTCATTAATAAATTGTTGAACCTTTTGCTTAATAATTGTTCCGTTTGGTTTTCAAATTGGTAAACCTTGGCCAGCTAATAAATTAAAAGTAAATAAATCTAATTCCTTGCCAATTTTACGGTGGTCTCGTTCTTTACGTTCATTTAAAATTTCTAAATATTCACTTAGCTCCTCACTAGAAGCAAAGCAAATCCCACTAATTCGGACTAATTGATCTAGTTTTGCATTGTTTTTGTAATAGCTTCCACCCATATTTAATAATTCATAATGTCGGCTATTAAACAAATTAAATCCTTTATCTAAATCGGCTAAAAAAACAAAGTCACGGATCTGAAAAAAGTTTAAATAAGGATTCTCTTTTTTTTGATCATTAACAAAAAAACTATCCGTTGTATATTCGGTTAATATATCTACAACCTCTTTATTATTAATTAATTTTGTTAATTCCTTTTTTATTTTTTTAAAATCATCAACACTAACCTTAATATCATCGTTTATTTTAAAATCAACATAAAAACCTTCTTCTTGTAAGTTGATCGTTGCGATTTCGATATTCTTATATAAACGTTTTAAAGTGTATGCCAAACCAAAAGCAGTTTGTCAATTTAATTTTGCATTCAAATTATCCATTTTATTTCCTTGTCTCAACATATATCTTTATACATTATTATTAATTATATTATGTTTTAATAAACTGTTTTGTTATAAAATAAATATAAGGAGGCAATATGAAGCAAAAATTTATAATTTTAACTGATTCCTCATCCACAATTAATCCTTTACATTTAAATAATTTACCAATTCGTGTTTTACCTTTGAGTATTATGCGAAGTGATGAAAAACTTTTTGAAGATGAACCAAATACCTTAAGTAGTCAAGATGTTTTTGACTACATCGAACAAGGTTATAGTTTTTCAACAAGTAGTAGTGTTTTAGGTAACGTTTATCAAGTGGTGGAAGAATTATCAAAAGAATATGAAAAAATCATTTTTATTGGAATATCAAGGGGTTTTAGTTCGCAGTTCAATAACCTTAAAATGGTAGCTCAAGATTTTCCACATAAATTAATAGTAACAGATACCCAAACTTTTGGATACGCACTAGAACACCTTGCACTTTCTTTAATAAAGATGTTAAACGAACGAGACTATACTGATCAAGAAATCAGAAACTATATCAATCAGTTCTCTTTGTATTCAACTAGCATGTTTGCCTGTAAGGACATTCGCGGCTTGGTAAAGTCAGGACGAATTTCGAAAATTAAGGGTATTTTCTTGAAAATTGCCCATGTGATTCCAATTATTAAACAAGAGTACAAAAATCACTATGGTGGTTTGGCTCGTAATTACGATCAAGCTCACGTTAAAATGATTGATTTAATTGATCATGTGTATAATAATCAATTAAATGCTGGTAATATCGAAAAAGTTGCTATTTTGCACGCTAATTTAGATGCCGCTCATTTAGCTTCAATTACTGATTATTTAATCAATCATTATGGTATTAAAAAAACTGATATTGTTTATCGTAATGGACCTAATGTTTTTACAGTATATACAAGAGAGAAATCCTTTGCTATCCAAATGATAACAAAGATTCAAAAAGTACACATAAAAGAATATTACAATTTAGACCAAGAATAATAAAAAACCACCTTTATTTAGGTGGTTTTTTTATTTTAAACATCATGATTTTTATCATGGTAAATTTATATGGCAAGGGTAACAGGACTCGAACCCGTAACACATAGATTTGGAGTCTATTGTTCTACCAAATTGAACTATACCCTTCCTTAAACTCATCCAAATTATGATATTTTTTATTTAGGAGCGTTTTTTGTTAATACAACGGGTTTACCGTCAATAATAGCAATTGTATCTTCGATACGTACTCCCCCAACATGCGGAAGATATATTCCAGGTTCAACAGTCACAACTGCATAGTTAAACAATAATTCTTTATTGCCTTGATTAGTGTTAGGTAGCTCATGAACTTCAATCCCCACACCATGACCTGTTCCGTGCGTAAAGTATTCATCATACCCAGCGTCTTTAATAATTTGACGGCATATATCATCTACTTGCGCACCTGTTACTTGGTCACTTAACATATCAATTCCAGCCTGTTGTGATTTTTTAACAAGATCGTAAATTTCTTGCATTTTGGGATTATTTTTATCACCAACCAAGAAAGAACGAGTGATATCTGAAGCATATCCCTTATAGTAGCAACCGATGTCAGTCGTCACCATATCATTATTTTCAATAACACGATCAGATGGATGATGGTGTGGAACACCACCATTAGGACCTGACGCTACAATTGGATCAAATGAATTTTTTTCAGCACCTAAGTCCAACATGTGCTTTGTTAGCATATTAGCTACTTGTTTTTCAGTTAACCCAATAATATCTTGTTTTTGAATTCATGCGCATGTGTCTGCTGCGATTTCACAAGCTTTTTGTAAGAAAGAAATTTCCTCTGGGGTTTTAATCGCTCTTAAAGCCGCAGAAGTAAACGGAATAGTTGTATTTACCATCGAAGCGATAAATTCGTGTGTATTTAATGTTAAGTAATCACCTTCAACTAATAAATTCTTAATATTCAATTCATTTAAAGCGTCTTGTAATAAATCTGCTGACGTTTTTTCTTTTGTGCGTTGTAATAAACGTACTTCAGCATTCACAGCTTCTTGTTTAGCAGCTGTAATATAACGACCGTCAACTAGAAAAATTGCACGACCTTCTTTATTGATGAACACATATCCATCCGTCGAAGCAAATTCTAAAAATCAATAACGGTTATGAGTTGAATACAACATCATCCCATCCGCTTCTTTAAATTGTTTAATCATGTTTACTACTTGATCAATTTTAAAAGACATAACTTAAGTCCCCCTTTTTTATTTGTTATTTTTTCTTAATTTCAGTATGTGCAACAGCAACACGACAGTTGTTGCAATATTTGTTTAATGTTAATTTTTCAGGAGTTGTTTTAACATTTTTAGTCGAAATATAATTAATGTTTTTGCACTCAGTACATTGGAAACGAACACCACGTTTTACAGCCATATTTTCACCTCAACATCCATGTATCTTACTTTTTCAATACTAATAATATATTATAATATATTTACATCTTTTTATTAAGATAAACTTCAAAGGAACCCGATATAAACATGAAACAATCGCCATATATTAGTAAATATGACTATATTGGATACTACACAAAACAAAAAAACATGTGATTTTTTAGTAACCAAGAAATTAAAGCGCAAATTCAATTACAAACGAAACTAGCAAAAGAAAAATTAGCACCCGGATATTTTACTGATCTGATTGATGATGAAGACGAAGATGAAACAGAAGAATTTGATAATTACGAATATTATGAAGAATATAAAGAATTTCTTGATCAAAATGCAAATTTAGATGCTAATGATCCGAAAATATCTGAAGGGATTATTTTGGATTTAAAATCGCAAGAGCACGTTAAAAATACATATCCTCATATTCAAAAAATTATTGATTGCGATCTCGCATATAAAAAACTGACCATGCCTGAACGTTATATAAAAACTCAAGAATTGTTGGCCAGTGATGAGGATTTCATTTTGTTTCAACCGGTTTTTATTAGCGGTAATAAAATTACTAAACCTGATGCCTTAGTACGTGAAGGCGATCAATTGCATGTTATTGAAACGAAAGGAACCAGTAGTGTTAAACTACGTCACATTCTTGATTTATACTACCAATATGAAGTCATTGGCAAAAACCCACATGTGCAAAATCTTTTTGTTTGTCACTTTTATTTATGTATTGTCAAATATGAACGTTTAAATGTTGCTGATCAGGTTAGTTTTAGTATTACACCTTACTATGTTCACCAAAAAAATGGCTTAGGATATGACAATGAAAAGATTCGACTTTTTTTATCTGATGAACAAGCTGATTATTATAAACGAAATCTTAAGCAAGGACGATATATAAAATTAGATTCTCAAGGGTCACTTATTGATGAATTTGCTGGTGATTTTTCTGGATTATTGTGGGACGATTTGTTAGATCCAGATTTTCTCATTAATCAAGAAGAGTTACTTGAATTAATCGCTACTGATCCCAATCTCAAAAATTATTTAAATGCACGTTATGGGCTACGGGGATTTTTTCAAAAAATTAATTTAATTTTTTTGGAATTCGATCGTGTAATAACAGAACTTGAAACTCACAAAGCTTATTTATTAGCAAAACAAGCAACTAGTCAGACTATTATTAAACCCGAACCTTTCCTTCCGTCTGATAATGATAAAGGTTTTTTCAAAGATAACGACTTCTTCTTAGAATTACGAACATTATATCAATATGAAAATTACCAACTTTGTAAATTTAGCGGCTACGTGTTTCCCCATGCCATTTATAAATATGGAAATATTAATCATAAAAACAATGTACAACAAGCCTTTCAACAAGTTAAGCGACAAGCCCAATATGATTTATACGCTAAGAATGAAATAATCATCAACAAAGCCAATGTACAATCCTTATTAACTAAATTAAAACCAAATAAGGTTTATTTTGATTTTGAATCTATTAACACAGCGATTCGTGTGTATGATCAAACTTATGCGTTTACACAAATTGTCACTCAAAATTCGGTTATTGTACGTCATGAAAATGATGATTTAGAGCGATTAACCTGCAAAAATCTTATGTGTGATCCGTTAAAAATTAATAAACAATGATTTAAAGATGTGGTTGATAGTTTATATTATGGTGAACATTATTCGTATGTGGTGTACAACAAAGCCTTTGAACAAACACGATTGAAGGAAATGCAAGCATACATTAATGAAGCAGAATACACAAAAAAAATTACTTGTATTATTCGTAATCTATTTGATTTAGCTGATTTTTTTACAGTTCGTAATCTTGATAAAATTAACATTTTAATTCCTGATTTATGTGGTTTTTACTCAATCAAAAAAGTTTTACCATTAGTTGCTAAATATTACCCGGATTTCTTTTATAAAACCAAATGCTATGACTATAAAACATTAGCGATTGGTAATGGATTAGAATGCCAAATCAAAACTACTAAGCGCGTTTTTAAAACTCTTGATGACGATCAATGAGATGCATTTCAAAAAGAAGCTAAAATTTATTGCGAAAACGATGTGCGTGCCATGATTGCTGTCGAACTTTATGCATTAGAAATTTTAAAAAATCAAAATATTCTCTAAAATAGGTTTTTTAATATAAAAATCAGATTTATCTAAATAAATCCGTGCGAATCGTGTAAGATATTAATGATAATATGCGTAAGCATATATTTTAAATATGTTAAAAAAGGGGTTTTTATGCAAAAATTAAATAAGAAATATGATCCAATTCAAATTCAAAAAGATAAGCATCTTTTTTGAAAAGAGCAAGCTATTTTCACTAAACACAATCCAGATCTAAAACCCTTCACTGTTGTTTTACCACCACCAAATGTTACTGGTCATTTACACATAGGACATGCCTATGGTTTTAGTTTACCCGACATTATTGTACGCTATAAAAAATTACGGGGTTTTGATGCTTTCATTATTCCTGGAACTGATCATGCAGGTATTGCTACCCAAACAAAATTCGAAAAAATTCTAAAAGATAATGATCAACAAAATAAAATAGCACTGGGGCGTTCAGTTTTTTTACATCAGCTAACAAATTGAAAAAATGAACAAGAGCAGTATATTCGCAGACAATTTGCTGCTCTTAATCTAGGAATGGACGAAAATCATTATTTATTTACACTCGACGAGGATGTAAACAAAATCGTCTCTGAAGTCTTTGTTAAACTATATAATGAAAAACTCATTTATCGTGCTAATAAATTAGTTAACTGAGACCCTATTTTACAAACAGCGATTTCAGATGTTGAAGTAATACACGAAAACATTAAAGGTAAATTATACTACATTAAATATTGGACAGTTGATCACCAAGATAGCGTGATTGTAGCTACTTCTCGTCCTGAAACCATGTTTGGTGATAAAGTCTTGTTTATGCACCCAGAGGATGAACGTTATAAACACTTATGAAATAAGAAATTCATGAACCCAATTAATAACCAAGTTATGGATGTTTTGTTGGATGATTATATCGATTTAGAATTTGGAACCGGAGTAATGAAATGTACACCGGCACATGATTTTAATGACTATGAATTAGCTAAAAAACACCACCTAGAGTTAATTAATATTATGAATCCAGATGGGACATTAAATGCATTGTGCGGCGAGTTTGCCAATATCGATCGACTCGTAGCAAGGGAATTAATTGTTGATAAGTTAAAAGAAACTAACCACTTAGTAAGAGTTGAAGAATACGCAACTACAATCGGCTTATCACAACGTTCTAATGCTGTTGTTGAACCGTTATTATCACTGCAATGATTTATTAAAATGCAAGATATTGTTCAGCAAACAATTAACTTACAAAATAGTGCTAATAGTCAATCAACATTCTATCCACCGCGCTTCCACAAGGCTTTGATGCAATGATTAGAAAACACTCAAGATTGATGTATTTCGCGTCAATTGTGGTGAGGTCACCGAATTCCTGTATACTATCACAAAAAAGATCAGAGTGTTTATGTAGGTATAAACCCACCAACTGATATTGAAAATTATGAGCAAGATAATGATGTGCTTGATACTTGATTCTCTTCAGGGTTATGACCTTTATTAACTACTAAATGACAAAAAGATAGTCAATTTTTTAACCATTATTTCCCAACATCGTTAATGGTAACAGGTATGGATATTTTATTTTTCTGAGTTTCACGAATGATGAATTTTAGTGGATATTTAACGCAGCAGTTACCTTTTAAAGATGTTTTAATTCATGGTTTAATTCGTGATGCGCAAGGTCGTAAAATGTCTAAGTCATTAAATAATGGAATCGACCCATTCGATATCATTAATGAATACGGCTTAGATGCGATGCGGGTTTATTTTGCCTCATCAACTAGTATCGGTGAAGATTTAAACTTTAGTCAAGAAAAAATCAGTAGCACCTGAAACTACCTTAATAAAATTTGAAATGTTGCTGTGTTCTTAGATCAGTCGTTTGACAAGGATTTAGCTAATGATCAGCTGGTGCGAACGCCTGATCCAAAACATCCTATTAACCAATGAATTATCGAATCATTAAGTAATTGTATTAATGAATACATCAAAAATATGGATAAATATAATTTAGTCGTAGTAAGTAAAGACTTATTTAATTTTTTATATGATGTTTATGCATCAAAATATTTAGAATACACAAAAGTCTTACTAGAAGATCATGATGTTGCGCAAGAAACGAAAAAAACAATGTTTTTTGTCTTTTATGAATTCTTAAAACTTTTACACCCTTTCGCTAATAATTTAAGTGAAGAATTATGACTGCACTGAAACACAAGTAAATCATCAATTTTACATGCAGCTATTGAACCTTTCAATTTCCACGCAAACACAACTGATGCAGAAATGGTTAATAATTTAATTTTTAATATTCGTAATTGACGAGCAGAAAACAATGTTGGTAATAAAACACCGCTGGTTTTTGCTATAAATAACCCTGCTTACAAAGTGAAATTAAAATTATATAACCAAATTTTAAAAATCGTAAATACAGAAATGGTTTTTGAAGAATCAGTTAACAACCAATACAACACTTCTTTAATTGTTAATGACCTCGTATTACAAATGAATTTTGATAATACGGCGCAAATGGATTTACAAAGACAAAATTTATTAACTAAGAAAGAGTTTTTGTTAAAGGAAATTAAGCGTTGTCATAATTTGTTAAATAATCCCCAATACATAGCAAAGGCTCCAGAACACTTAGTCAACAAGGAAAAAGAAAAACTATTAGGCTTTGAAAAACAATTACAAGAAGTTTTAAACTTATTAGAGAAGTAGGTCAACAAATATGCTAAACATCGTTTTATTTGAACCAGAAATCATTGAAAATACAGGCAATATTGCGCGGATGTGTGTAGGTTTTAACGCGCGTTTACATTTAATTAGACCTTACGGATTTATTTTACGAACTGATAAGTTTAACAAAGATTTTATTCGCACTGCAACCAATCATATAGAGCACTTAGAATTATTCGAATATGATGATTTTGAAGATTTTATAAATATCAATCAAGTTCAAAACCACCAACTTTTTCTTTTTACGCGTTATGGCACTAAAGCTCCGTCGGATTATGATTACAAAAATTGGGACGAATCAGAAATTTACTTAATGTTCGGAAAAGAATCAACAGGTATTGACCATAGTATTTTACAAGAATATACGCAATGAATTCGCATTCCCTCTTCTTATAATTTGCGCAGTCTCAACATCGCTAACTCCGTAGCCATGGGCATGTATGAAGTAGCACGCCAAAACGAATACAAAAACTTATTAAAATACGAGCCACACAAAAAATTTGAGGTTTAAAATGCGATTAAGAAACAATAAAAATGCGCCTGATTATTTAGCTCAGCAAACCAAATATATTATTCAAGACAAAACAGCAGTTAAAAAAGAATGTCTGCGTTTATTTACTAACCCTCACCAATTACTTTATTTGGAGATTGGTATGGGTAAGGGTGATTTCATTATTAACCAAGCCTTACGAAACCCCCACATTAACTTTATTGGTTTAGAAAAATTTGATACTGTGATTGTTAAAGCACACAAAAAAGCCTTGCAGTTTAATTTACATAATCTAGCAATGATTAGTGCGGATGCCACTGATTTAATAACTTTGTTTAAGGATCTATCTGTAGATCGTTTGTTTTTAAATTTCAGTGATCCATGACCCAAAAAACGCCATGCAAAAAAGCGTTTAGTTCACCCGAATTTTTTAAATATTTTTACTCAAGTTTTAAAAACTGATGGTGTGATTGAATTTAAAACTGACAATGACGGGCTTTTTGATTATTTAATTAATGAAGTAATCCCCACGCACAAAGAACAGTTTGAAATCTTATATCTAACTTATGATCTTTATGAAAACGAGAATGATCCTGAGTATATCAAAAACATTCCCACAGAATATGAACAAAAATTTATTGCTCAAAACACTAAAATTAAAAAAATTATTTTTAAATACAAGCCTGTAACCTAATATACTTGCCTTTAGGTATTCAGCTTATATTTGTTATAATTAAAACAGTTTGTCTAAATGACAAGGAAGGACCGATTGCATGATTAATAACGTCATACATTCAATTTTACAAGCCGAGCAACAAGGCGGAGGCAACAAAATGATGTTTATGCTCATCATTTTGATTCCTATCGTTATCGTTATTTTCTTTGTCATTAAGAAAAGAAAAAAACAAAACGCTCAACCTACTTATGTAGGTAATAAAACATCCAAAGATGCTAATGAGGTTTGGTTGACAGTTAAAAAATATTTGCGTGATATTAACGACAAGGGTAAAGAGGTCATTGATTCTTATGTTGTCCGTCGACCAGATCCGCATAATGTTGGTCAAATGACTAAACTTCAACGTGAAGATTACAAGCGAGAAATGAACGATTTAAAAGCTTTAAAAACAACCAATCCTACTCTGTATCGTGAAGAAATGAAACGTATCAAAAAAGAGAAAACTGCTCGTCCTAAAGAATTATACGTTGTTTTATTCACTACACGAAATGCCAAAACTTTTGTAGTCGACGAGCCTCGAGCATTTGAATGTGAAGTCAAAAATATTAAGATTAATAAAAAGGAAACAAAACGGGAAATCGAAATTGTCCGTCCTTTAAATTACGATTTAGAGTACCGATGAATCAAGGAAATGAAAGATCGTGACGACAAGATGCAGCAAAAACAATTAGAAGCAGATCGTAAACGTCAAATGAAGGCTCAAGCGCGTCTTGAAAAACAAAAAAATAAAGATAAAAAAAATAAGAGCAAATAGGTGTTTGCTTGTTTTTTTGTATTAAGGAGGTCAATTTATGATAAAAGCAATGTTTTTTGGAACACCCAGAATAGCTGTTGAAATATTAAAAACATTACATCATCTTCAGGGAGTTGAAATTGTGGGTGTCATTAGTCAACCAGACAAAATGCGTAACCGCCACAACGCTTTAGTTATGACCCCTGTTAAACAATATTGTGTAGAAAATAATTTGTTGTGTTTGACTCCAGAAAAAATTAATGATGTTTATGATGATATAAAAGCTTTATCGCCAGACATCATTATTACCTGTGCATATGGTCAATTTATTCCTCAACGGATTATTGATATACCAGTTTATAAAATTGTCAATGTGCATGCATCATTACTACCTAAGTTGCGGGGTGGTGCTCCCATTCACTACGCGATTTTAAATGGTTATCATACCACCGGAGTAACTTTAATGCACACAATCAAGCAAATGGATGCGGGTAATATTTTATTTACTAAACAAGTGTCTATTGATGAACAAACTACTTATGCCAGTTTATTAAAAAAACTAACCGCGTTAGGTGTGCAATTAATTCAAGAACACTTCTTTGATCTATGCAAAACTAATTTAGTCGGGGTAGTTCAAAACCCAGCTGATGTAACCTATGCTTTTAATATTCAAAAAGCTGAACGGTACATTAATTTCAACCAACAGGCGTGATTAGTAAACCGTTTCGTTAACGCTTTAAATGATAAACCAGTTGCATTAATGAATTATCAACAAACCGATTTCAAAGTTTACCAAATTAAGGTTAGTGAGCGAAAAAGTTCACAAATTCCTGGTACAATTTTTTATCACGATAAACAATTGTATGTTAGCACTGCTGATTTTGATATCCAGTTGATCCAAATTCAATTACCCAACAAAAATATTAGTTTCGTACGTGATGTATTGAACGGTAAAAGTATTTTTGATCACTTAAAAAAGGAGTAAAACATGTTTAATCGTTTTTCAAATTCCAATGGCAAATTAGCAGCTAGTTTTAAACTAAATACAGCCGAAAAATCACCTAATTTAATTAAATTTTTAATTAGTTTGTTTGTCATTATTATTCCCATGATCATCATTTTTTTGCTTTTGGGTGAACCTAATTTATTAGGTCAAAATAACCTTGTAGCACAAAATGGTCGATGGTACGGGGTTGGTATCATTAATAAATTGCATTTTCCTAAAGAGTTAGGTTTTTATAAATGAATTAATATTCATGAACAGATTGCAAACGCAACTGGTGATCATAAAAAAGCTTTAGAGGTTTTTGCGCAAGAGTTCTATGGAGTTAATAATTATCATTTTGGAACTGGTGTTATCACACACTTTTTGATTTGGGTACTTATGGTTGCTGATTTTGTTTTCGGTCTAATTCTAAGTATCATTCTAGTGTTCAGTATTAAAAAAGTCCGTTGAGACATTCTAGTCCCTCTGGTTTCATCATGATTCGGTTTTTTCATCATGATTATTTCCGGTTTAATTCCTGCTCACTTCTGAGGTTATTTAATTCGTTTTGTGTTAGTTTTAGTAGCCTTTATCTTACCGATTATTATTATGGTCCGTATCACAAACGCGTTAATCGCTCGTTCAAAACATGCAGCTGAGTACACAACTGACTTATATAATGAATACCAAAATGCTGATACGTACTATAAAGCTGGGCAAGAACGAATTCTTTTATTACGTAAACAAGATCCAAATAAAAAATCCAAATTCAAAATCGAGAAAAAGGACGATTCTACTGAGCAAACATCTCAAACAAATGATTCGTCTACAGATGCAAAGGAGTAAACTATGGCATTCGTTGATAAATGTGACATTATTTTAAAAGCCGGAAACGGCGGAAACGGGAAACTTGCTTGACGTCGCGAAACTCATGTCCCCATGGGTGGGCCAGCAGGTGGAAATGGAGGACATGGTGGTTCCATTTATTTTTTAGGTTCGCATAACGAATTATCTTTAGAGAAAATTAAGTATAAAAAGAAATTCAAAGCCGCTAATGGTGAAAATGGTGATATTAAAAACCAGCACGGAGCAAATGCGGAAGATGTCTATATTAAAGTACCTTTAGGAACAATTGTTTATAATGAAGACAAGTCCCAAATCCTAGCTGAAATCTTAATTGACCAACAAGCTTATTTAATCCAACAAGGGGGTCTTGGTGGCCATGGAAATACATATTTTAAAAACGCTTTTCACAAGGCTCCATCATTGTATGAATTTGGCGAAGTAGTCGATGAACTACGTGTTCATTTGGAATTGAAATCAATTGCTGATATAGGGATAATTGGTTTGCCGAATGCTGGTAAGTCAACCCTGATTAGTTCTTTTACTAATGCTAAGCCAAAAACTGCAGCCTACCAGTTCACTACTCTAAGTCCTATTTTAGGAACAATTTATGATCGCTCAAACCGAATTGTTTTTGCAGATATCCCAGGATTAATCGAAGGTGCCCACCAAGGAAGTGGCCTAGGTATTGATTTTTTAAAACACATTGAACGTTGTTTTTTATTATTGCATTTAATTTCTTTAGATGAAAACGATCATAACGATATCGTTGCAGCTTACGAAACAATTCGTTATGAATTAAAGGCTTACGATCCAGCTTTAGCAGCTAAGCCCTTTGTCGTTGTTGCAAATAAAATCGATGCGCCAAATGCGGATCAGCAATTAGCTAAATTACAAAAACACCTAAAAAAACACACTATTTTAACGGTTAGTGCATTAGATAAGATTAATATCCAAGAAATGCTAGCCACTATTATTCGCTTGTATTATGATGAAAAACAAGCTTTTGCAGAACAACAAATTCACGCCGAAGAAATTATGGTTTACCAAAAACCACAAAAAGAGTTACAAAAAACCTTGGATGAAGCAATCTTTATTGTTAAAGAGGAAGATCATGTGTTCAGTGTTACAGGGGATTATTTGAAATTCTGGGTTAACCGAATTCCCTTAGTTACAAATGATAATATTGTTCGTTTTAATAACAAATTAGATGCCATTAAATTTAAAGAACAATTGCGTGCTTTTGGTGCGGAAACAAATGATTTAATCAAGGTATATCATTTGACATTGGAGATGGATTAAAATGTGTGTGCGTTTAAAAAGTTATTTACGCAAACTGTTGCTGCATTTAGAAAATTATCTGACAACACACCAGATTAATACCCTTGTTTTAGGGGTTTCTGGAGGTATTGACAGTACTCTTGCGTTATATTTACTAAAACAATTAAAAACGCCCGTCAAAATCTTTCCTGTGTTCATTGATATTGATTCACGTTGTGAGGATAAACAAGATGTTTTATATTTACAATCAATCTTTCCTGAAATCCAGTTGGTAGATTTAAAACCTGTTTTACAAGCTTATCAAAATTCATTACCTAATTTAACACAGCACAAAATGGTTTATGACAATTTAACAACGCGGATTCGTGCTAATTATTTATACGCTTTAGCTAACGAATACGACGGAATTGTGATTTCAACCTTGAATTTTAATGAATTCCATTTAGGCTTCTTTACAAAATTTGGCGATAGCAATGCGGATTATCATTTATTAATCGGATTATTAAAATCCCAAATTTACAAACTAGCCAACTTTTTAAACATTGATGAACGCTTTCTTAATAAGAAACCCTCACCTGGTTTTGATAAACAAACAGATGCAGATATTTTAGGTTTTACCTATGCTGAATACGAGCGTGTTGTTTTAAACAACAAACGTGTTAAACCTAGTTGTGTCAAGAAGGTTACGCAGCTAATCCAAAAAAATCAGCATAAACGATTTTTAATCAATCAATATCTTTTAAACGAAAAGGTCGAACAAATTTATGAACAGTGAAAATAACATTCCAGCCCCTGTAAAAATTAGTTCATTACATAAACTAAAGGATTTCATTAAAACCTTTAAAGGTTTTGTGGTGATTACTTTTTTAGGTTATGTTTTGGTCGCCATTTGTCTTGGTGTACTCATTTATGCTGTACTAGAGTTAGATAGAGCTCTCGAACATTATCGCGAATGAAATTACGATTTTTGAATGAATAATTCTGCAGAGAACAATAAAGATTATTTAAACATTGCCCCCATTTTGTCTTTAGCTATTTTTAAATGGGGCGCTGTCGTTGGGTGCATGTTATTTTTAATTATTATTTTAAATATTAATATTTTCGCTTATTGATCGTATTCTAACCATTATATCCCTGAGCTCAAGGATAACAAGTTATTAGGTAATTGGTTGAAGAATTTTATTAATAAGCAGAAAATCAATAAAACAGAACCTAAAAAGGAAAAAACGCGTAAAACAATTATAAAGAAAGATGGTGCCTCAAATGATTCAACAAGAAAAACTACTTTTAGAATTAAAAACAAAACTGAGTCAAGCTCAAAATAAACAACAATTAATTGAAATCAAAAATGTTTTTGTTAAGCAATATTTAAACCCTTTGTATGCTCAATTAAAAAATGCTCATGACAAAAAAGCCATGGGTTTATTGCTGAATAAATTCAAATTAGCTATTGAGCAAACTTATAACGATATTTGTGTGTTTTTTGATCAACAAGAAGAACCTAAAGATTTTGGCTTAACAAATAATTTAACTCTACCAGCACACGATTTAACCAATGGGCATTTACATTTATTTACCCAAACTATTAACGATGTTGTCAATTTTTTTAAACAATTAAATTTTGATATCATCACAGGTGATGAAGTAGTTTTGCAATCTAAAAACTTTGATGCTCTTAATATTAACGAAAATCATCCTGCTCGAATGAATGCTGATTCCTTTTTTATTAACCATGAATTTATGCTACGAACACATTGCACAACAAATACTGCTTATTTATTAGAAAACAATCCTGCCCAAGATATTCGCATTATGTCATATGGTAATGTTTATCGAAAAGACGATGATGATGCAACACATTCACACCAATTTATGCAAATTGATTTTGTTTGGGTGAAAGAAAATTTAAGCATTGCTAATCTCAAGTGATTAATCACTGAATTTTTAAGCTTCATTTTCCAAAAACAATTAAAAACCCGTTTTCGATTAAGTTTCTTCCCTTTTACTGAACCTAGTTTCGAAGTGGATGTGGAATGTTTTAAATGTAATGGTGCGGGTTGCCACGTTTGTAAACAATCAACATGAATTGAAATAATGGGCGCAGGAATGTTACATAAAAACGTTTTGCAAGCCGCAAATTTACCTATGAATTTATCTGGACTAGCGTTTGGCATCGGGATTGATCGTATCATTATGTTAAAGCACAACATCGATGATATTCGACACCTTTATGCTAACAATCTAAAATTTAATAAACAATTTTAAAAGGAGTTATATATGATTATTAGTTACAATTTTTTAAAAACTTTATGCCCCCCTTTAAAACGTGTTAAATTAGCTGATTTATGTCAAGACTTGATGAATTTAGGTTGTGAAGTTGAACAGATCATTCCCTATCAAGAAAATCCTCTGATCACCATTTTTCAAATTATTCAAATAACACCTCATCCAACCCATAAAAAACTACATGTCTTAATATTAAAAAACAAGGATAAACAAATTCAAATCATTACTAACCAAACTTATCTGCAATTAAAGCATTATGTATTAGTTGCGCAAGTCGGAGCAAAAATTGGAGACATGCTTATCAGTGAGCGTTTTTTTGGTGAATTCGTTTCCCAAGGGATGTTATTAAGTCTTGCTGAATTAGACCCATACGCAAAGCACTACCACGATGCTCAGGATTTAGAAAAAGTCATCAGCGATTCAAGTTATGTTGAAGTAAAACAAAAAATGGATATTTTAAATACATACGACTACCTACTCGATCTTTCTTTACCATCAAACCGAAATGAATTAAATGGCTATCATTTTCTTTGCAAAGAACTAGCTGCTTTACACACAGAAACCTTTAAGAATAATGAAGACATAGTTATTAAATCCATAACAAACAACGATTTAAACGACCCGTTAGCAGATGAGTTTGTTCATAATTATTTTTTCGCCGAAATTAAAGATTTTCACCAACCATTAAGTTTTGCTCAAAAAATTTTATTAACAAGACATAACATCTCTGTACATAGTAACTTAAATGATCATTTGGATTATTTAACATTAATAACAGCTAACCCTATGCACGCCTTTGATGCGGATTTAGTGCGATCACAATTAATAGTTAAGAGATTAGAACAACCAACTAGTATGTTAGGAATTGATCAAAAAAAATATCAATTGGAAGTTGGTGATTTAGTCTTGTGTGACGGATCCAATATTGTCGCTTTATGCGGGATTATGGGTGCATATGAATATCGCTTAACCCCAGAAACTAAACGCATATATATCGAATGTGCAAACTTTGATTTTGTTTATATTAAAAAAACAGCTAACCGTCTAAAAGTTAATTCTTTAGCTGCCAACTTGTTTGCTAAACCACTACATTCTAACATTACTTATTTAACAGCTCAATATTTACAAGCATATTTTCAGCAACACCTGAGTTGAAAATATACTGGAATCAAACAAGTAATGCCTTTTGTCCCAGCAAGTATGGCAACGTTACAAAAAGTTATTGGTACAAACAACTTAAAAATCCCACGTGTGATTAATTTTCTAACACTTTTAGGTTATCAAATTAATAAAAGTCAAGCCCAATTTCGTCCACCTTTTTATCGCTGTGATATTCTCAATGAATTTGATATCTATGAAGATGGTATGAAATTGTATGATATTAACCAAGTTCCAGCTCAACCGATTTTATATCAAGGAGCAATTAGTCAAAAAAATACTGTTTATGATTTAATCTATAATTTAAAAACTAAGTTACAAACTTACAATTTTATAGAAACTAAAACATATCACTTAAAACCTAAAAACAATGCTTTAGCTTTTAATTGATATTATAATGCTGATGAAATTATTGAAATCAAGAATCCCATATCAATGCACAAGGCTTTTTTAAAGTTGAATAATGTGGATAGTTTGCTAGATGTTTTGATGTACAACATCCATTATAAAAATCCTCTATTTAATACTTTTGAATTCGTTGATTTAAATGTCTTTAAAAAACCCAAATCTTTAAATATTACACTCGTTTGTCCCGTCCCTTTAATTAGTAATCAATTAAATAAAAACGTGGTTTCAAATAATTTGTTGACCATGAAATCATTGGTTGAAATGATACGTCAACACTTTGGTTTAAGTTTAAATTATTTAGCTAACACTAAGGCGACCGAGCTAAACCCACATCAATCGTTAGCTTTGAGTTTTGATAATACAAATATCCATGGTTATGTTGGATTAATCACTAATCAAGTATTAAAAGATTATGATTTAACTGAACCCGTTTATCTTTTAAACATGAACATTCCATATGACTTAATCAGAAAAGCCAATCCGACAATTTATTCTCCAATCAGTACAATCCATGATATTATCAAAGATATATCGGTGGCTTATGATCAAACTGTTGATTTAACCAAGGTGTTGGCGCATCTAAATACTCTGGATTATATCATTCAATCTGAAATTATTGATGCTTATCAAAAAGGTCAGACTACAGTTTATACAATCCGTGTCAATATTAATTCTAAAGATCAAAACTTGGATAATAATCAAATTAAAGAATACTTAGAACACATCGAAAAACTTTTGGCGAGTTATTCATAATCAACATGTGCTAAATACAAACCACAACCAGGGACAATAGCTTGTGCTTTGCCTTTAGATGGGTGTTTTAAAAAATCCTCTAGAGTTTTTAAATCCGTCTTGTTTTGCATGTATTTAATTAAACTCCCTACTAACATGCGTACCATGTTTTTCAAAAAACCGTTACCTGAGACATGAATTTCAATTCTTTGCCCTTTTTGTAAGAACGATATATTAGTAATCGTGCGCACCGTTTGTTCTAATTCACTTGTGCTATATGATAAAAAATCATGAGTTCCCAGAAACAAATCTCTAAATTCATAAAATCGCTGTTCATCCCAAACAAAAGCCGGGTCATAATAGGCATAATGACGTTCGTAGATGTTATATCTCTGATTAATGACATAAATATATGTTTTGTTTAAAGCCATGTATTGAGCATGAAAATTTTCATTTACTACTTGAACATTTAGTATGCGGATATCCTCAGGCAAAAAAGCGTTCACTGCTTTCAAAATAACCGCTGGTGAGTAATTTAAGTTCTTATGTTGCACATTACATACTTGTTTTAAAGCGTGCACATAACGATCAGTTCGTCCCGATCCTATGATTTTAATTTCATCTGGTATTTTAAAAGCTTTCTGAAAAGCTTGACTAACACATGCTTGGATACTTAATTTATCTGGTTGCTTTGCTCAACCATAATAATTGTGCCCATCATATGTTAATGTAATTTTATAATTCATCTACAATCAACTTCTTTTAAAATATAATTATCATAACAAAAAAGGATACGCTTATGTACAATCATAATAAAATAGAAAAAAAATGACAAAAATATTGGTTAGAAAATAAAACCTTTCGTTTTGTTGACAATCCTCAAAACCAAAAATGCTATGTGTTAGATATGTTTCCATATCCTAGTGGAAAAGGGTTGCATGTTGGTCACCCTAAAGGTTATACTGCCACGGATGTGGTTTCGCGTTTTAAACGTCTTAACGGATTCGATGTCTTACACCCCATTGGTTGAGATGCCTTTGGCTTACCAGCTGAACAATATGCTTTAGAAACAAATAATCATCCGCGTGATTTTACAACCCATAACATTGATGTTTTTCGCAAACAATTACAAATGTTAGGTTTTGATTATGATTATGATAAAGAAGTCAACACCACCGATCCACAATTTTACATGTGAACCCAGTGAATCTTTATTCAATTATACAAGCATGATTTAGCTGAGATTAAGGACATTGATGTTAATTGATGCCCCCAATTGGGTACTGTTTTAAGTAACGAGGAAATTGTTTATGATGAACACAATCAACCTGTTAGTGAACGAGGGAAATACCCTGTTTTTAAAAAACCAATGAAACAGTGAGTCTTAAAAATTAGTGCTTATGCAGAACGTTTATTAGAAAATTTAAAAGACTTAGATTTTTCCTCATCACTTAAAGCTTTGCAAACTAATTGAATTGGACGCTCTGAAGGTTATAGTGTCAATTTTCATCTAGCTGAGTCAAGTACAGTGTTAACCGTTTTTACTACGCGTATAGATACTATTTATGGCGCTAGTTTTGTTGCTATGGCATATGATCATGCGCAAGTAGCTACTTTACCAATCCCTCAAACACACCAAAAAGCTGTTGAAGTTTTTTTAAACCAAGTGAAAAATACATCCGATCGACAACGTTTAGCTAATCAAGAAAAAAACGGCGTCTTTACAGGTCTTTATGTAATTAACCCTATTAATCATGAAAAAGTTCCACTATTTTTAGTTGATTATGTCTTAAGCAGTTTTGCAACAGGTATTGTTATGGGTGTACCTGCTCATGATGAACGCGACTTCTTATTTGCTAAAAAATACGATTTGCCAATTATTCCTGTCATCCAAACAACTCATGAATTGCCATACGTTTACGATGGAATACACATTAATTCACCCTTAATCAATGGTTTGCATAAAAATGAAGCCATTAACGTTTTAGGCTCATACCTGCAAACCCACCGATTAGGTGAAAATCAAACCTTTTATAAACTACGTGATTGAGTTTTTTCGCGCCAACGATATTGAGGTGAACCGTTCCCTGTTTTATTTGATCCGGAAGGAAAAATTAAATTACTAGAAGACTTACCTGTTTTATTGCCTGATTTAGATAACTTCCACCCAAGTGGTGATGGTCAAAGTCCATTGGCTAATAATCATGAATGATTATTTGTTGAAATTGATGGTGTTAAATACCGCCGTGAAACCAACACCATGCCCCAATGAGCTGGTTCATCATGGTATTATTTAGCATACATTTTAAAGAATCCGGACGGAACATATTTACCATTAAATTCAACTGCAGCTTATGAACGTTTTGCCAAATGATTACCTGTTGATCTTTATATTGGTGGTCAAGAACACGCGGTTTTACATTTACTTTATGCTCGTTTTTGACACGCTTTTTTATATGATATTAAAATAGTACCAAGTAAAGAACCGTTTCAAAAAGTAATTAACCAAGGAATGATTTTAGGTCCTAATGGCGAAAAAATGTCTAAATCTAAAGGTAATGTCATTAACCCTGACGAAATTATTGCTTCACACGGAGCTGATACATTACGTTTATATGAAATGTTTATGGGTCCATTAACAGCTTCTTTACCTTGAAGCCATGAGGGTTTAGATGGTATGCGCAAATGATTAGATCGTGTTTATCGTTTATACACTAATGCTAATATGTTAACTGTTATTACTAACTTAGACCAATTAGCTGAGGAAGTTGTTTTTAGTTATCATAAAATGGTTAAACAGGTAACTAACGCTTTAAATGAATTTAGTTTCAATATTGCCATTAGTGAAATGATGGTTTTTGTCAATGTATTATATAAACATAAGCAAATTAATTTTGAATTATTGGATAACTTTTTAATTATGCTCTCTTGTTTTACTCCTCACCTAGCCCAAGAATTATATAGTTACAACCACCCTGATCAGTCTATTGCACACCAAAAATGACCGACATATAATCCTAATAAACTAATCCAATCGCACATTAGTTTACCAATTCAATTTAATGGCAAATTAAAACAAACTTTAAAAGTTGCAAAAGATTTATCATTAAATGATTTGCAAGCTATTATTCAAGCTGATCCAATTATGAAACAACATTTAGACCAAGTCGAAGTTATCAAAGTAATCCATGTACCTAATAAAATCGTTAACTTTGTGGTGAAAGTAAAATAAAATGAGTTATCAAAAATATTTATATCCAAAAACAGAACCTTTTTTCACCGGTTATTTAAATACTCCCGATAATCACGAAATATATTACGAATTATCAGGAAACAAACAGGGAATACCTATTGTTTTTATCCATGGTGGCCCGGGTGGTGGGACCCCCAAAAATGCACACCGTTTTTTTGATCCACAAAAATATTTTGTCATTACCTTTGATCAACGAGGGTGTGGACGTTCGCGTCCGTTGCACGGTTTAAAAAATAACACGACAATGCATTTAGTTAATGATATGGTGTTATTAAAACAAACTTTAAACATTGATCACTGAATTTTATTTGGAGGTTCTTGAGGTACAACATTAGCTCTAGTTTATGCCATTCACCATCCTCGTGATGTTTTAAGCATTGTATTACGTGGTGTTTTCTTAGCACGAGCTTCTTCAGTGGAATGATTATACCAAAATGGAGCAAGTTATATGCGCCCGAATGAGTATGCTGAATTTGTGGCTAATTTTAATGATCTTGAACGATCTAATGTCATTAAAACATACTATCAATTACTAAATCATAAAGACCCGCAGATCGCCTTAAAAGCGGCTTATCAATGAAACGATTGAGAAACATCCTTAGTTTCTGTTAATAAATTAAAAATTAGCCAGCGCAACGATGATGAAGAATTAGCTATAGCTAAACTAGAAAATTATTATTTCTATCATCAAAGTTTTCTAGAAGAAAATTTCATTTTAAACAACTGTGAAGTTATCAAAGATATCCCCACATACATTGTTCATGGTTTATATGATTTAGACTGTCGACCCATTGATGCTTATGATTTACACCAAAAACTAAATAATAGCCAGTTGTTTCTTGTGCCCAAAGCAGGACACACAACTCGGGACACTAATTTAATGAAAGCAGTCATGCATGTCTTGAATGATTTGATAAAAAAATAAAAACACCATGTTCTGGTGTTTTTTTATTAGCTGTTAAATTAACTAATGAGATTTGTTTTCGTTTTCCTGACTACTTGATGAATCATCAACTACTTGGGGTGCAAAATCTTGTTTACTTATTTCATTGCTTGTTTCAGTTTGTTCATTTGATCCTTTTTTACTACTTATTAACAACTCATAACCTAAAATATTTTCGATGTGATTCAATTGGTTTTCTTCCTTATTGTTTAAAATTTTTAATAAATTAGTACTTGCACAAATAGGAAAAAAGAATAGCAAGACAATATAAACTGAAACATATTCTCTGAATGATTTTTTAGGTTGTTCGTGGTTAAAAAAGTTTTGCAAGCTATTTTGTAATTGTGCGAAATTTCGTAATATAGCCATAATGTTAATTAAGTTGAAAATTAGAAAACCTACATATACAAAAAGTAAAGCAAAAGCGAAAAATCCAAATCCAGCTAACGCTTTATACGGTGCGGATGGAACAATACTATGGCTATTAGCAAATAAAGCAATAAAAATAACAAAGTTAAAAAATAAAACTGTACAAATAATGGAAGTTTTCTGAATCATTTGTAATCGCTTTTTTGTATTTATTAATTGATCTACGTATTTAGTGGCTATCTCTTTTTGATCTCTATAATTACTTGCTTGTAATGTTAATTCGCTTGTGTAATTCATTAAATTACTCCTAATAATAAAAAATATTTTAATATATTATAAACAAAAAAGCCTTACTGAATGTAAAGCTTTTTTTGTTTTTGTATTTTATTAAAAGTCAGATAGAGAGCTCATGCTTACGTCTTGGCGTTCTTTTTGCGCCGCAGCATAAACTGGCATTGATTTTAATTTCATTTTTTCAGCAATAATTACTGGCATGAACGTCATAATTTTTGCATTTCAATTAGTAGCTAATGCGTTATACATACGTCGCGCTGAAGAAATTTCATTTTCTAATCATGTTGAAGTAGACATTAATTCCATCACTATTGTTGAAGATTTTAAATCTGGATATCGTTCGAACGCAACATTTACAACTTTTTGTACTTGTGAAATCACTTGTTCATCTTTTTGGATATCGTTCGTTAATTTTAAACCACGATTAGATGTAACATCATCTAAAACTGTTTTTTCAAATTTATAGTGTGATCGAACTTGTTCTACTAATTTATTTAGTGTATCAAATCGTTTAGCTTGATTAATTTGGATTTGTGAAGAAGCTTCGTTGACATCGTTTTGTTCAGCAACAAAACTATTTTTTGTTCGGACTACTCAAACAATCATTGGAATGCACAATACAATAATTGAAGCTATTCAGAAAATAACATATAATGTTTTTTGTCCCGCTGAGGCTTTAGCTGCAAAAGGTTTATTTGCAACATTTGGGTGCAATCCTTCTGGACTTTGTTCCTCTCATAAATTTAAGTTTGACATTTTTACCTCGTATTAAATTCAATATATTAATATATTATAATATAATAGTAAAACATCAACATGTTAAATAGGAGGATTTATGAGTAAAAAAATCATTATCGAACTTACAGATGAAGAATTTGACAAATTACAAGCTTTTAAAAATAAAATTGATGCAGCCAATCTATTGGATGTATCAGGATTTTCAAAGGAAATGTTATTAGATTTAGTCAAAAATTCATACGACTTTTTAGAACCAGGATCTAATGACTTCTTAGATCAATTTGCTAAGCAAATGAAAATGGCAACCGAACAAATGAAAAATGCAGGTAACATGGATATTGCTAAATTCTTTACTGATATCATGCAAAATACAAAAGATATGCCAACACCATCGACACCAACCAGCGCATCAACAAAAGAAGAATTGCCTACTAAACAAAAACCGACACGTGTAAGAAAAGCATAATATATGCAACTAATTACATCGATTAAAAACCCTTTAATTGTCCACACAATTAAATTAGTGCAAGATAAAAAATACCGGGATGAACACCAAGCTTTTGTAATTGAAAACACTAAATTATTAGATGAAGCTATTGCTAATAATGCCGAGATTACTCATTTGTTTATAAATGAAAATTATTACCAAAAAAAATATGAACAAGTTTTCCCATACACTTTAATCAAAGAAATGGAAATCATCAAAATAAATGATGCTGTTTCCAAAAAAATTAGTAGCAATGTGCAAACAGGTGTCTTGTTTGCTATTGTCAAAATTTTACCAAAGCAATTGCAGAAATCTGTTTCATGTTTATTGTTAGATCACATTCAGGATCCGGGTAATTTAGGAACTATTTTGCGTTCAGCTGTAGCTTTTAATGTTCCAAATATCATTATGTACAACTGTGCTGATTTATATAATCCCAAAACCATTAAAGCTAGTATGGGAGCTATTTTTAAAATTAATGCGGTGTGTTTAGATAATCAAACTAGTGTTATAAATTTTTTACAAAACACAAAATTAACTAAGATTGCTTCTGCTTTATTGCCTCAAGCAATTCCTTTACGCACCATTAATAAACCTTCTGCATATTGTTTATTAGTCGGAAACGAAGGACACGGATTAAATCCAATCTTTATCGATTATGCTGACATTGTGGCTAAAATCAATTTACATAACACAGAGTCGCTCAATGTTACAACTGCTACCAGCATTTTTTTATATTCCTTAAATAACAATGAATAATAAATTTTTTTTAATCACAAATACCTCTAGTTTTGTACAAAAATGATTGCAAACAAACAATATATCTAACGTTCAGAAAATTACCCAAGAGCAATTAGATAAAACGCTTGATGAAGCTAGTCAAGAATTCCTTTTCGGATCAAAGCAAACAATTTTAGTTAAGGATACCACTTTTTTTAAAACTATTAGTGAGTTTAAGACATTCCAAAAACTATTATCCCACCCTGAATTTGAACATGTTATGATAGTTTTTATTATTGATTTTAAAAACCTTAGTCGTTCGGCTGAAATTAATAATTTCCTAAAAGAAGTTAATAGTTTTTTTGATGTGCAATGAAATGAAAAAGTTGCACGTGAATATATTATGCAATTGTGCCAAGAACACGAATTAGAGATGGATAAATATGTCATGAACGATTTAATTAGCAATACCCAATGTAACCGTTTGTTAATAGAGCAAGAAATGAACAAACTAATTTGCGCCCAAGTTAAAAATATTGATGCACATACACTTTCAACATACACAGCTGTATACGAAGATAGCAATATCTTCCAATTGATTAATTTTTTATTTGATAAAGATTATTTACGTTGTTTTTCTTTGCTACAAAAACTAAAATACAATAATTTTGATGAAAATGTTATTATCACCACTATGATAAGTATTTTTGTTAATTACCTAGCTTTTAAAAAATTAATGCTTCAGAATAAAAATCTAGGGTTAGTTGCCCAAATTTTGCAATTATCTGATTTTCAGGCGCGTAAATACCATCAATATACCCAAAAAATAGGTTATCAACACCTTTATATGCAAATAAAAAAGCTAATTATTTTAGATAATGATATAAAATCAAGTAAAATTAATAAGATTCTAGGTCTTTATAATTGAATCTATAATTTTTGAAAGGAGTTTTAAATGATCGATAATCAACAAAGTATCGTCTCACTACGACATAAAACTAATACTTATTTGAATATTGTCTTTTTAAACCAGAAATTAAATCATGCAGTGGCTACTGATGATCATTTTGCTAATATTGTGCAAAAAACAATTGGTTTATTAAAAAGTTTAGAAGCACAATCGACAGAGACACCACCACTAGCTCATAGCATGGAATTTGCTAAAGCATACCAAGCCTACCATCCGCAGACAAAAAACTTTACATATGAATTAACGGATGAAGATGATTGTGAAGACTTATTATCTTCATTGCAACACTATGTCAAAAATAGTTATGAACTTGATTTAAATACATTTTATGATCAATTTTATGGCGTTAGTTTTGTATATAACCAAGAACAGTCATATGGTTATGAAACAACTTCAGTAGATCCAACGAACCAACCTGCGGCACATATTAGCAATGATCAAGTAATTGATTTACCTGATGATGAGCAAAAAGATGATTCTGAAGATAATGAGGAAGATCCTGTTAAAACAGATGGTCAGTCTGATAATCCTAATGATAAATTCGAGGAAGAGTTTAAACACCAATATTTAGATCAAGCTGCTTTGATGGTTTGAAACCAACAAGTACTTGATAATAAGATTTATATCTTCAAAACTAAACCCAAAATTATCCCTATTTTAAAATCATTAATTTTTGCTTTTTTACTTTTATTATTTGTTGTATCCATTGTAACATACGCTACTTATACCATTGTTACACATAGTGATATCCTTTATGGTCAAATTGTACGAACTGAAAAAGCGAACGGTGTAGAAACAGTTATTTCGAAAGCCATTCGTTTAAGTGATATGACACCTAAATCTATCCCTGTTCAATTAATTGCCTCGGGTATTATTGCTATTTTTATGGGTGTTTCTATTTTCAAGAAAAAAATAAACGAAAATAACAAATATGCCTTCAAGTTTGGTTTCTTTGGTTTCTTTATTGTCGCTATCTTTATTATAGCTATCGTTGAAATGTTTAACAAAAGCGCCATTAATTTCCACAATGGCAATATTGTAACTGAATTCAACCGTGTCTTAAACTTCTCTTATGGTGTTTATGATAAAGCCACTTCATACACAGATCCATTGCATAACATTCAATTAAGCTCAATTGATAATTTCCAAACACCTTTCAATCAATTAAAAGAAATTTGGGTTGTAAGCTTTGTTTTCAAAATGTTCGAATTTAGTTGCATTTTCGCTTTATTAGTTGTGATTATTATCGCGATGATTTTCCGTCCAAAATATGATCATGAACGTAATGCTTTAATTATTCAACAAATCCGAGAAGATATTTTAAATAATAAAATTAATCCTAATCAATATATGCGTCGATCACAATCAATGTTTACAAGATTGTTTGATCTTTAGAAAGGATCTAATGTTTCGTTTTAATGCATCACAATTGATAAAAAATAAACATCAAATAAAACTAAAAAGTAAATTTTTAGTTTTTTTATTCCCTTTTTATCCTTTTAAATTATTCGCGACTATCAATTTGATGACTTTTTATGCTTTATTATTTGGCTTGCGTTTAGGTTTAAGTTTTTTAAATATTAAAATTACCGGAGTGCATACAACTATTTCTTTTGCCTGATTACCTTTAATGGTTATGGGTTGGTATTTTGGACCAGTAATCGGTTTTTTATCAGGTATTTTAACTGATACAGTTAGTTGATTATTGCATCCAGGTGTTTGATTTTGATTATATGCCATACAGGAGCCAATATTAGGGTTCATCGCGGGTTTTTTAGGTAGTTTAGCACAATTACGAAAACATACTAAAAAACCGCTTATAGATTTGATTATTTCACAAATTTTTTATTTCGTTTTTATCATCTTTACTTTTCTTTTGGTTATTCAATTAGTAAATCTAAATTCACCTGTTTTTCGTTTATTAAACAAAAAGAAGAGTCAGTTTAGCATTGATGATGATTTTATTAGCACTTTTAAATATCTTGCTTTAGCTTTTTTATCTGGTTTTTTTGTTTGCACTGAGACTTTTATTCTTGTCTATTATTTTAAAAACCGTAAAAAAGATAAGAAACACTTAATTTATTTTTTATACGCCAGCATGATCGCTTTGACTTCAACTCTTTTATTTTCTTTTGCTTTAGGCCCCATTAGTAGTGTGATGTACCTTGAGTATATCGGTAAAAAGGCTACACTTTATTTAAAATATGGTGCGAATTATTACCTTCTACCGCGTATTATTAAAGAATCTATTAAAACCCCGATTTATATTATTCTTTTATCAACAGTTATTCAAAGTTTTGATTTTGTTATAACTAATATAAAAAATATCGCACGTAATAAATGACATAAAACTTCTTTATGATTTTTAAAAAGAACAATTAAGCATCGCTAATTTGCTTTTAATGGCCAAATATGATAAAATAATATTAGTAAGATTTGTATTTTAAGAAAAACAACGACGACCCTTTAGGTTGTCGTTTCTTTATTCTTATTACGAAAGGAAATGAAAAATGACTAAACAAGAATCAGGTCTATTAAAACGAATGAAGGAAATTGCAATTGAAAAAGATATTTCGATCGCTGATATTCATAATATTTTATTAGATGCTTTTTTAAAAACATATAAACGTTCACGCCCCGATGAAGATGTTACTTTTGAAATTGATTTAGAAAATGGTAATATTGTCGTTTCAGAAAAATATAAAGTTGTTAGTGATGATTTATATGATAGCGATGAATTTGACGATACTGTTCAAATGTTGCACAAGGAAGCTTTAAAGTATGACCCGAAAATCCAAGTAAACGATACTTTAATCATCCATCCTTCTGTGCAGGACATTTTTACCCCATATGAAGTAGCTCAGATTCTACAATTGCTAAAACAAAGAACAACTGAATTACACAATAAAAAAGTGTCACAATACTGAGAACCAATGATTAATACTGTGGTTTACGCCAAAGTTGTCGAAATCAGTCAACACAATGAACACATTAATGGCTATCATGTGCAATTAGAAGATAAGTGAAATACTAAGGGTTATTTATCAAGCCGTGAAATTGTCCGTGGCGAAACATTCACTATTGGTAACTCATATTATTTTGCTATTAAAGAAGTCAAAGAACAAAGTAAGTTATGACCTGTGTTATTATCGCGTAAGGAACCCGCTTTAATTAAAGCTATTATTACTAACGAGGCTGTTGATGTTGCTAATGGAACAATAGAAATTAACGCGATTGCTCGTGATGCTGGTTTTAAAACTAAAATTGCTGTTTCATCAAATAACCCCCATGTTGATCCTGTTGGTTCAATCATCGGTCAAGATGCGAATATTTTAAAAACAATTCAGCACCAAATTGGTGAAGAACGCTTAGATGTTGTTAAATATTCTAGTGATAAAGAAACGTTCATTGCTAATGCTATTGGTATTAATAATATTTTAGGGATGATTGTTAAAAATGAACCAAATGAAGACCCTCATGCGCCTTATAAGATTAAACAATTAGTAACTGTGATTGTAACTGATGAATCGTTCCCGAAAATTATTGGACGTCAAGGAAAAAATATTCGTTTAATTTCCAAATTAGTGCAGGCAAACATTGACATCAAATCAATTAGTGATGCACATGAACAAAACCTAGTATATGAGTCGTTTAACAAAGATGTTTTACACCAAAAACAAATGCATTTAATTAATCAAAAAAACCAATCAAATGATGAAGTTTTAGCTATGTTACATGCTGAAGTTAATGACACAGAACCAACAGAACAAGTTATTGCAGTTAATCAAGACCACAACAAAGAAACGGTTGTGACTAACGACAAAACGCAAGATCACGTCGATTCAAATGATGAGGATGACGAAAATTGAGTAGCAGAAGGTTTTGAAGATTTAATTTAACAACTAATGGCGAAATTTTTAAATACAAGCTTACGAACTTGCATTATTACACGTCAAAAACATCATCCTTCGCAAATGGTCCGTTTTAGCGTTGATGCGCAAAAAAACCTACATTTCAATGATTTGCTTCATCGGGGACATTATTTATATATCACCCAGGAGTCAAATTTACAAAAAGTTATGCGGATTTTAATTCAGCGTTATAATTGTAATAACATGGATGAAGTATTGCGTTTTTTAACAAGTTATCAAAAAAACTTGCAAACAAAATAATTTTTTTACACATAAAGGAGCGAGCATATGGCAAAGAAAAATAACAAACAAATGAAAGATAAACGTCAAAGTATTGATATCAAAAAACAAATCAAACACGTTGATGTCGGAGTATTTAATGGGACATTTGTCTTTACATCACCAT
Organism: Ureaplasma zalophigenitalium; assembly: GCF_025780055.1. Lineage (GTDB taxonomy): Bacteria > Bacillota_I > Bacilli_A > Mycoplasmatales > Mycoplasmoidaceae > Ureaplasma > Ureaplasma zalophigenitalium. The sequence goes on from NZ_JAOXHJ010000002.1 coordinate 133,011, forward strand.
TAACAATTCAGGAATTAGCTCCCAAAATAAATATTCCTACAAACGATATAATTTTGCATTACTTTAAAAAAGGGATTGTTTACAATTTAAATTCCCTACTAGATGAAACAGCTATTGGTGAATTATGTCTAGAATACGGTCTTGATTTTAAAATCGAAAAAAACATTTCTGTTGAAAATGTTTTAGATAATATTAACTTTGATGATGATGAAAAAGACTTGAAAAAGCGTCCACCTATTGTAACTATCATGGGACACGTTGATCATGGAAAAACAACGTTGCTAGATACAATTCGTAAAACTGCTGTAGTCAATAATGAAGCGGGTGGGATTACACAGCATATTGGTGCGTATCAGGTGAAAAAAAATAATCATTTAATCACTTTCATTGATACACCCGGACACGAGGCTTTTACAGAAATGCGAGCACGTGGAGCCAATTTAACCGATATAGTAGTTTTGGTTGTTGCAGCTGATGATGGGATTAAAATGCAAACCGAAGAAGCAATTGATCATGCCAAAGCTGCTGGTGTACCAATTATTGTTTTTGTAAATAAAATGGATAAGTATGCAGCTGATCCTGAAAAAGTAATTAGCCAATTATCAAGTAAAGATATTGTGGTTGAAGACTTTGGGGGCGATGTTGTTTGCATTAAAGGATCGGCTTTAAAAAACGAGGGTATCAATGAACTATTAGATGCAATTAATGTTTTAGCCGAAATTAACGAATACAAAGCTAACCCTAACCGACTAGCATATGGAACAGTTTTAGAGGCTAATTTAGATAAGGGTTTTGGGCCAGTTGCCACTTTATTAATCCAAAACGGAACTCTAACAAAAGGTGATTATTTAGTTGTTGGAGGGACATATGGAAAAATACGAAACATGTTTGATGAGCATAATCAAGAAGTCGAACAAGCATTACCCTCTAAACCGATTAAGATTTCAGGGTTAGACGAAGTGCCAACTGCTGGTGATAAATTCTTGGCGTTAAAAGATGAAAAGCAAGCACGTGAAGTCGCTTCATCTATTAAACAAAAAAGAATTCGCCTAGAACGAGCAGAGATGAACCAGGCAGCAAGCATTCGTGAAAAAATCCTGTCAGGAGAATTAAAAAATATTAATTTAATCGTGAAAGCAGACGTTCAAGGTTCTTTGGAAGCGATCAAGGGTGTTTTAGAAAAAATTGACATGCAGGGTGTGACTACTACTTTAATCCGTGCCGCAATAGGTGGAGTATCTGAATCAGACATTCGCCTAGCACAAACATCGCAGGCCCTAATCATTGGTTTTAATGTCCGACCCAACCGTGTAATTAAAGAAATAGCTGACGATGCACGTGTGGACATTTATAGCTACGAGATTATCTATAAATTTAAAGAAGACTTATTAAAATGAATGAAGGGTGAATTAGACCCCATTAAAGTTGAAGAAGTTTTAGGTGAAGCTAAGGTTCAACAAACATGAAAACATTCACAAATCGGAACGATTTGCGGTGTAATTGTTTTAAGTGGAAAAATTAAGCGAAATGCTTTAGTGCGTATTATTCGTGATGATATTGTGATTTATACAAGTAAAATTAATACCATGCAACATAAAAAAGACCAAGTTTCAGAAATGGGCGCAGGTAAAGAATGTGGTTTAACTATCTTAAATTTCAATGATGTCAAAGAAAATGATATTATTGAAGCGTATATTATTAATGAAAAAAGTGTCGACGAGGTTTAGTTATGTCAACAAAAATTTTAAAACAAGAAGCATTTTTAAAAGATATGATCAATGATATCTTAGCTACCAAAGTAACTAATGAACTTGCCAATAAAGCGCGGGTAACTTATGTCAAATTATCATCAGATTTATCTGTGGCGAAAATCTATATAGATGCACTCAGTCGTGAACATATTCAAAATGTCCTAGAAGAATTAAACCGGGTTAAAGGTTTCGTTCGTTCAGCCTTGGCAGCTGATTGAAAACATTTTAAATTACCTGAATTACTATTTTTTAAAGATGACACAATTGATTATGCGCAACATATTGAAGATTTGTTAAAACAAATTAACAAGTAATCTTATATCGCAAGACAAAACATACAGAAAGCATTTTTCAATGCTTCTGTATGTTTTTTTATCCTTTCAAAACCCGCAAGATTTCTGTATTTTTATAAAACCAACCTTATCAAATCTGTAACTATTTACAAGTAATAAAATTGTTTTTAATTAATTGATTGTTTGTTAAAAAAATATACTATCTTCTTGTGTTAAAATAATTCTAAAGAAATATAAAATAAGGGTATAAATATGGCACAAAAATTTTTTGAAACAGAGAAAGAATTTCAAGACGAAATAGTCACACAATTAACACGTTTTGGTAATTGAAAGGTTTTAGGGTCAAATTCTAACGATACTATTCCTTGTCAAATGAATAATGTTAATGAGCAACAAATTTATAATAATTGACGAAACATTCTTAATCAGATGAACAAAGATAAATTAGGTGAATATCCAATTACTGATGAAGAATTTTTTCAACTCAAAAACAAAGTTGATCAATATACGAAAACAATCTCTAAAGCCAATGAATCATTAAGGGAAGGTTTAATTATTATTAACCGAACCGAAGAGCGTAGCCAAGATTATCAAAAAGATGTTTATTTACGTTTTTTTCCACACGGCAAAGTTAACCCTGCAGATAATATTTACCAAATCGCTACAGAGGTAAGCATTGAACGCAAAAACAAAAAAAGATTAGATGTTGTTTTGTTGATTAATGGTATTCCTTTATTTCACATTGAACTTAAAAAATCAGCCAGTCTTTTTAATAAGGCTGCAGAGCAAATTCGCACTTATTTTAGTAATGGAATCTATGAAGGTCTTTTTGGTTTCATTCAAGTCCTTGTAGCCATGACACCTGATAAAATGGCTTACTGACCAAATGCTTCAAAATTAAGTAAATTGGAAAAAAATATGCAAAACCGAATGGTCTGGACTGACTTTGATAATATAGCGATTCATGACTGAAGCACTATTTGCAACCAGTTTTTAAGTATACCGGCTGCGCACAAATTAGTTCAGGATTACAGTATCGCAAATAACGAAGATGACGAATTACTTTTATTAAGAAGTTATCAATTTCATGGCGTAGAAGCGATTATGCAAAAATTTGATAAATCATCTCCTGAGGACATTTGATTAAACGGAGATAGTTCTCAAGCTATAAAAGGTGGTTATATTTGACACACCACAGGATCAGGAAAAACATTAACCAGTTTCAAAGTAGCCCGTCTTTTGTTAGATTATAATTACGCTTCTAAAGTTGTTTTTGTTGTTGATCGAATCACTTTAAACAACCAAACAGAAAGTGAATTTAATCGTTTCGAAAACCGAAGTAGTGATGGTGATAGTTGCGTATGCGTTCCCCGTACATCAGATGAGTTAGCTAATAAATTAATCCAAGCCGATATTAACAAACAAATTATCATCACTACAATTAATAAGCTAGGTGAAATGGTTAAAGATAAAGAAGAACAAGTTCGATTTGCAAAATTATCTAAAGAAAAGTTTGTCTTTATTTTCGATGAAGCACACCGTTCTGTAGCGGGTGATCGCTATGCCGCCATCATTAATTTTTTTAAAAATTCTGTTGTAATCGGATTTACAGGAACACCAATTTTTCAAAAAGACGCAAATAATTTTTTAACCACAAAAGATCTTTTTGGGGGAGAAAAACCGATTCATACATACACTATTGCCAACGGTATTGCAGATAAGAAAGTTTTAAAATTTTCGATCGATTATATTTGCTTAGATGAATATTTAACTTTTTGAATGTGGTATACAAAAAATAACATAAATCCTAACAATCACGAAATTATTCATTATTTCAAGACAAATAAAGCCCAAATCATCCGCGAGCTAAACACCACAAATAATCCAGATGAACAAACACAATGGCAAACGTTAAAAAATATGATTAACGATAAGCAATTAAATAAGACTAATTACTATGAATTAGAAAAATTAATTAAGGATTCTAAGGGCTTTAATAATACATTTTATAAAAACAGCGTCGCTCAATTTATCATGAACGATTGGTATACAAGAAGTTCACGACGCAATTTTAGCGGTCTTTTTGCCACTTCCAATATTAATGACGCGATTGATTATTTCCGCATTTTTCAAGAGATTATTGAAAACGATAGCACAGGTAAATTTAAAAACTTTAAAATTACAGCTATCTTTGATGATAGTATCTCTTCTGATGTTTATTATCTAGATGAATTCACTAAGTTCCAAGCTATTGCTGAAATCATTGACACATACAATAAAAACTTTAAAACTAATTGAAAATTTGATCAATACAAAAGAGAATTTAAGGATGATGTTACCAGTCGTCTAGGACATAAAGGCCAATATAATAAACTAAATGTTATTCGCGGATCTGTTCCTGAACTAGATGAACAGCGTATTGATTTAGTAATTGTTGTCTCACAATTATTAACCGGATATGACTCTAAGTATATTAATACGGTTTATTATGATAAGGAACAAGAAATGGATGGATTAATTCAATCTATTTCGCGTACGAATCGAATTCTGAATGATCCTAATTATGACGACAAATTATTTGGGAATGCAATCTTTTTTAAATCCCCTTGTGCTATGTACCGCAACATTAGAGACGCTTTTCAAACATATGCGCACGCTGATAAATTTGAAATAATTGAAATTGAGAGCTCCGAACAATTAGTTAATGACCAAATAACTACTTATGAACGCCTCCAAAGTGTGTTATCTGAAATCTCTACTGTTGGCGAAGATGGTTTCATCGAATTTAACATATATGAAAATGAAATTGAAAAGGCTTTTTTCGTTCATAAATTTAAATTATTCCTTAAACTATTTAACAAAATCCGTGAAAATGATAAAGCAATGAGAGTCAAAAATACCACAGTTGAGTTAGGAACTAAACATCCTGATAAAGTAGCAAAAATCAAAACCATTTCAGCTCTTATTCCTAGTTTATACAACGCTTTTTCTTGTTTAGATTTAAATCAAATTTTAGACCGTGAAATGAAATATTCTGATAAGCAGGATGAGCAACAAATCTATATCGAATTAGAAGATATTAGTTTCGTTGGTAGAAATGATTTCATTACTTCTGAATGGATTTCTCAATTCAACTCATTAGTTAAAAAAGGACTAGGGAATTTTCAACATCCCGTTTGAAACGAAATCAATACCATGGTTCGCAATGATTTTTCACGCCATGATATTCCCATTGTTAACGAGGTGCTTGAAGAGTACAAAAATAATGAGTCTACTGTAGTTAATCAGTTGCCTTATGATCGGATTATTGCTAAAAAACAAGAACAAGAAGAGAATAAGGTTGTTGAGTTAGCTAAAAACTATAATTTAGATGTGGAGGCAGTTAAGAAGTTATATTTACGCAAGGAAGATCCATCAGCTTTATTAGGTATCGAAACACTTTTTGATCTTTATACCATTCTACCTTCTACTATTGCCTATCTAGAAAAAGCAAGTAACCAAAAAGAACATAAGGGTCGTTGGTTACGTCGTCAAATCATTAATTCATTTAGTAAAGAATTAAAAATTTTACGTGATCATAAAAAAAACAGTAACTAAATGTCACTGCTGTGGGTTTTAACTTTATTATTAAAAAAGACTAGATATCGATCTCATTACAAGGTCGATATCTTTGTTTTCTAATTCATTAATTATATGTAAATAAACACGTTCAGTTGTATTCATACTTGCGTGTCCTAGTCTTTTGGCTACCGAAGCAATTGAAACTCCTGCGTACAATAAAATAGAAGCATGTGTATGTCTTAAACCGTGCACAGAGATCACGGGTATATTTGCTTTTTTACATCGTCGTTCTAAAATGTCATTAATAGTCGAATTAAAAATTCTTTTCCCTTTCACAAAGAATGGTTCATCCGGGGGTAAGTCCTTAATTAACATCGCGAATTGTGAAATGGTTAATCAATCTAATTGCACCTTTCTAATAGACGATCGATTTTTGGTCGGTGCAAACCCTGCTCCATCTTTGTAGTCTCAAGTTTTCGAAACATTAAGTATTTGTTTATTAAAATCAAAATCAGCCGGTGTTAAAGCTAATGCTTCTGAAAATCTTAATCCTGTCTTAGCTATTAATAAGATTAATCAGTCAAAATTTATTTGGTTTTTTAACTTTAAATTCTTAATAAGTAGCTGTAGTTCAAATTGACTCAGGAACTTAGGTTTTTTGTTTCTTGAAGGGATGCAACCTTTTATGACAACCTTTCTTGTAGGATCGTTTTCAATTAAACCCTCGTCAAACGCATCTAAAATGCAACTTTTCAAATGGTGATGAAAGTCCATGGTTGTTTGACGTTCGTGATATTCAGCGTATTCGTTAAGAATTGTTTGATAATTTATTCTATTCAAATCGCACAGTCGCATTTCTGGACAAATCTTAATAATTCAATCTAATGTACTTAAATATTTATTAAAACTAATTTTTCTTATTGAACCTTTTTTATAAATATGTATTCAATTTTGAAAATACTTATATAAAGATATATCATTTTTCTTCATAATTTCCTCTTTTCTAAACCCACGGAAATATTATACTTATGCGTTATAAAACTCAAAGTATATGTTTTATACAAACGCTTGAGAACAGAGAAGAGTAGGGGATTTAGTATCAACAATTCCGATTAGAATAAGAAATTATAGATTAGAAAGTATTGGTTATCCGATATATCAGCAAGGTGATTCTCCTATATATGGTTATAGTCT
>NZ_JAOXHJ010000030.1 GCF_025780055.1 Ureaplasma zalophigenitalium
GAAGAAGTGATATGGATGTATTTAAACTGTGCATTATTTTAACTATACAGTTTTGCTCGTTTTTACTAGGTATTAATTTCTTTATTTTTTTGTATGTCTTGAAATACAAATGTGGAATTGTTGATCCTGTTCAATAGGTATTGAATTTAACCGTTTTAAGAAGGTAGTATAAAAATCAAGTAGAAACTATATTTGATGCAAAAAGTGCATTATTTGTCGATATAAATCATGAATTAACATCTAGATACATTAAATTTCCAATGCTTCCATCCACAGAGATTAATATAGATGGTTCATTCGTAAAATATAAATCATTGTAACCAAAAAAGGTACCTGCACTATATACAGGATATGATCCTTTGTTTTTAATTTGTGTGATTAATAAAGAAGATTTTTTAACGAGATTAACCAAATCTTCTATTCTTCTCTGTTCTCAATCGTTTGTAAATT
>NZ_JAOXHJ010000031.1 GCF_025780055.1 Ureaplasma zalophigenitalium
ATATCACTTCTTCAGTGTAAGCTTGAAAATCTACAAAATATCAAAAACATTCTTCACGAGAAGGTGTTGCCAGGTAATAAACATCTTTTTACAAAAACCACATTCATGCCCTTTAATAATTTTTGAAACAAAATTAGGTTGTAAAATGTTTAGTGATTCGCGATTATTTAAATTAAGTGAAAGAAAAATTTGTCCAAAAAATATAAAAACATTCTCAATAAATTTTATATATTAAAATATTAGTTAGAGTATAAATATAGGGAGTATATATGTTAGAACAATTAAAACAGCAATACATTGAAAAAATCAATAGTATTTTAGATACAGTTTTTAATCGCGAACAAAAGAAATTAGCGATTAAAATTATTAACCAAGTCGAAAACGAGGAAGAATTATTAGATGTCTTTAAATTTGTAAC
>NZ_JAOXHJ010000032.1 GCF_025780055.1 Ureaplasma zalophigenitalium
CAGCAATTGAAGCTAAATCATGATTAAAAAATGCTGCTCTTTTAACTAAAGCAATGTTATCGTTTAATAAATCTTTTTCACTTAACACGACTTGCGGATAATTATTATTGGGAGTCGCTGACATGTGGACAATAAAAGATGCTGCTTGTTGCAACAAAGCATCCGCACGCACTTCGTGTTTTTGACTCATTTTCTTTACTTTTTGTTGATCATAAATATCATTAAATAAAACATTACGTTTATTAGTTGATCCATAATGGGCTTCATCACGAATATAAATTAATTCGTAATTCTCGTATTTTACAGCGGTTAAAAAAGCGTCTAATTTCCCGTATTCGGTTAATATTTTTTTATTTCCAAAAGTCGATGAACCAAAAACTAACACCT
>NZ_JAOXHJ010000033.1 GCF_025780055.1 Ureaplasma zalophigenitalium
TTGAAAGTAATATTCAGATAACGTATTTGTTAGATTAAAGATCACCGATAAAATAAGATAAAAATTTATCAAATTAAAAAATTTATCATTAATTTATAAACGAATTTGAGAAAGTTCGTATTTCAACTATATTAAAATTTATTTTTAATAAATTATTTATCTCGATTTTATCTAATAATTACATAGGTTTTTTAGTTTAATAATAGATTACAAAGCTTTTTAAATATTAATTTAATAATATTGCGCTTACGCTGAAGAAGTGATATGGCAACACTTCATCTTTTTAGTAAATTCGATAAATTTTTTATTTCGTCAGTTGTTTCAGGTAATCATATTTTAATATTCTGCATCACATTGTTCATTAATTTTGGTATTCCT
>NZ_JAOXHJ010000034.1 GCF_025780055.1 Ureaplasma zalophigenitalium
TGGTTCATCGACTTTTGGAAATAAAAAAATATTAACCGAATACGGGAAATTAGACGCTTTTTTAACCGCTGTAAAATACGAGAATTACGAATTAATTTATATTCGTGATGAAGCCCATTATGGATCAGCTAATAAACGTAATGTTTTATTTAATGATATTTATGATCAACAAAAAGTAAGGAAAGTGAGTCAAAAACACGAAGTGCGTGCGGATGCTTTATTGCAACAAGCAGCATCTTTTATTGTTCACATGTCAGCGACTCCCAATAATAATTATCCGCAAGTCGTGTTAAGTGAAAAAGATTTATTAAACGATAACATTGCTTTAGTTAAAAGAGCAGCATTTTTTAATCATGATTTAGCTTCAATTGCTG
>NZ_JAOXHJ010000035.1 GCF_025780055.1 Ureaplasma zalophigenitalium
ATTTACTGTTTTAGAAGAATAAACCGGGTATTTAAACAGGGATGTTTTTGTTTTGGATAATTTGTTAGTCGACACAACGGTTCCGCGTGTCAAAATAAACAAATCTCCCACTCTTCTCTGTTCTCAAGCGTTTGTAAATTCTTTAAATCTAATCTTTGGGAAGGGGTGTTTTTCATCTGCAAACATCTTCTCTAAAAGGGTATTTTTGAGATTTTTTAACTTTTCTAACTTACACTGAAGAAGTGATATGGATGTATTTAAACTGTGCATTATTTTAACTATACAGTTTTGCTCGTTTTTACTAGGTATTAATTTCTTTATTTTTTTGTATGTCTTGAAATACAAA
>NZ_JAOXHJ010000036.1 GCF_025780055.1 Ureaplasma zalophigenitalium
CAAATTCGGATGGGAATTCTGTTGCCAACGATGCTTTAAAAATCAACAATAATAAGTTTATTTACCGCGATAAATTCAGTCGGAACGGTTGATTAAACATGATGAATGAACGATTAATTTTAGCTAAAGAACTGCTCAAGGATGATGGAGTTATTTTTGTTTCTATCGATGATAGTGAACAAGCTTATTTAAAAGTTCTAATGGACGATATTTTTGGAGAAGAGAATTTTGTGGCAAATATAGTATGAGAAAAGAAAAATTCTGGGTCAGCTTCTGATTCAAAATTACTAAAAATTTTAACAGAATATGTTCTTGTGTATGCAAAAAATATCAATAAAATTTTCC
>NZ_JAOXHJ010000037.1 GCF_025780055.1 Ureaplasma zalophigenitalium
AAAATCCTTAAATAAAGATACGATTTTTATAAAAACGGTTCTAGTCGGTTTTATATATTAAAATATTAGTTAGAGTATAAATATAGGGAGTATGTATGTTAGAACAATTAAAACAAGAATACATTGAGAAAATCAATAGTATTTTAGATACTGTTTTTAATCGCGAACAAAAGAAATTAGCGATTAAAATTATTAACCAAGTCGAAAACGAAGAAGAATTATTAGATGTCTTTAAATTTGTAACCCAACGGGTGAATGTGGGTTTTGTTTTTGATGTAGCACCCAGCATTGATTCGCAAGCCGTGAGTGTGCTTGAATATGATGCGAAGCGCTCATTTA
>NZ_JAOXHJ010000038.1 GCF_025780055.1 Ureaplasma zalophigenitalium
GTTACAAATTTAAAGACATCTAATAATTCTTCCTCGTTTTCGACTTGGTTAATAATTTTAATCGCTAATTTCTTTTGTTCGCGATTAAAAACTGTATCTAAAATACTATTGATTTTTTCAATGTATTCTTGTTTTAATTGTTCTAACATACATACTCCCTATATTTATACTCTAACAAATATTTTAATATATAAAACCGACTAGAACCCTTTTTATAAAAATCGTATCTTTATTTAAGGATTTTAATACATGGTTATAAAAATATAAAGATAGTAATAGTATTTATGTGAACTACTCCACTATTTAAGTTGTTCTGATGTTTACCACTAAAATTTT
>NZ_JAOXHJ010000039.1 GCF_025780055.1 Ureaplasma zalophigenitalium
TGATAAATTTTTATCTTATTTTATCGGTGATCTTTAATCTAACAAATACGTTATCTGAATATTACTTTCAAAAAGATGTTATTTATAAATGATAAAAGTTTTATAACTAAGCCTCAATGAAAGTCGCTATATATATATATATATATATAACCAGAAGAAAATTATTAGATTGTGTTGTTAATAATAAATGTCAATAACGACTAATTTATAAAAAATGAGCACACTTTTAAAATTAGTTGCTCATTCTGTAATTTACACAAACATTTTTTGTAAAAGTGTGTTTTTAATGTTTTCCATTTTTTCAAGCTTACGCTGAAGAAGTGATATGGTA
>NZ_JAOXHJ010000003.1 GCF_025780055.1 Ureaplasma zalophigenitalium
AAAATCACAATTGCAAAAAGCCCAAGAAGCAAAAAATAACATTGATAATCAAAAACCTGAACAATTAAAAAAAGTTATTCAGGAATTAGCTAATGCTTTAACAGATGCTAATAATCAGTTGAATGAGTACACAAAAAATATTAGTAGTGAAAAACAACAAATTAATGACGGTATTAAACAAGCGGAATTAATCAAACAACAATTAGCTAACAACAGCGACTCTACAGATTTAAAAACAAAAATTGACGCGGCTATTAATGCAACTAAAACCATTCTGGATAATCCAAAATCATCTGTTGATGAATTAAAAAATGCCAATCAAACCCTAAAAACGGCTAACATAGCAAATAGTGCTGCAAAGAAAGCTTTAGAACAAACTAAAGAAACCGCTCTTGATGAATTAAAAAAAGAAATCACCGCAGCCGACACAGCACTTATTGATCCGGCTAATAAAAATAAAAACACCACAGCACTAAGTGAATCATTACGCAAAGCTTTAGAAGTATTAGTCAAAGCAGACACAACACCAGCTAGTGATGTTGATAACCAAACTAAGGAGCTTAAAAACGCTATTGCAAGCTTTAAGTCGCAATCACCAAATTCATCAAATAACAATGAAAAAGAAGTCTTATCCACTCAATTAGACAAACTAATTGCAGATACAACCACAGCACAGAATAAAAACGATACAGTGGGATTAGATACCCAAGAATTGAAGCTACAATTGCAAAAAGCCCAAGAAGCAAAAAATAACATTGTTAACCAAAAACCTGAACAATTAAAAAAAGTTATTCAGGAATTAGCTAATGCTTTAACAGATGCTAATAATCAGTTGAATGAGTACACAAAAAATATTAGTAGTGAAAAACAACAAATTAATGACGGTATTAAACAAGCGGAATTAATCAAACAACAATTAGCTAACAACAGCGACTCTACAGATTTAAAAACAAAAATTGATGCGGACATTACTGCTGCTCAAAATGTTTTAGAGAAAACAAATTCTACACTTGATGAATTAAAAAATGCAAAAGAAACACTAACAGCAGCTAACACAGCCAATGCATCGGCAAAAACTGATTTGGAAAATGTTAAACGAGCAGCTATTGCTGCTCTGCAAGCTAAAATTACAGCAGTTCAATTATCAATTCAAAAACCGGAAAATAAGAATAAGGATATCACAACCTTAACTCAATCAATGATTGAAGGATTAAACACATTAGTTGATAAAGATACTTCTCCAGTCGAAGCAGTTAATGCCATGACAGATAAATTGCAAGCAGCAATACAAACATTTGAGGCACAAGAGGTTGTCGACCCAACTGCTAAATACAAAGAGTTATTAGGTGAAAAAATTAATAAATTAATATCTGATGCTGATGCTGTAGCTGCTACAAATGCTGCTAACAGAATTACAGATGATGAATTAGTTCAACAAATAGCTGCTGCTAAAAAAATGAAAGAAAATCTCGAAAATCAAACTGCAGACGAAATTGAAGCTCAAATTAACGCCTTATTAAATTCATTAAACGATGCTAATAAAAACTTAAATAAAATTCTAGATAAGAAGGAATTGTTAGCGTCTGAATTGCAAAAAACAGAAGCATTATTGAAATCATTAAAACCAAACAGTGATTATGAAGAAATTAAAGCAGCGATCCAGGCTTCATTGACGGCGGCTAAAACAACTTTTGATCAAACCAACCCTACGCCTGAAAAATTACAAACAGCGCTGGATAACTTAAAAACAGCCAACACTGCAAATGCTGAAACTAAAAAAACTTTAGACCAAGAACATTTGGATAAAGTAGAAGAATATCAGCAAATATATAATGCTGCAATCGACATTTTAACTGACCCTCAAATTCTTGATACTCCAGAACGGCAAGTATTGTTGGGTTTAAAAACAAGTGAGTTAGCTGCTTACCTAAATCCTATTTTATATACTAAAACTGATTTAACTGAAAAAACTAAAAAAATTGAATCATCAATTTTAAATTTACAAAAAGAAAGTGCGAAAAAAAGAGCTGCTATTTTGCTTGCTGAGATAACGAATAATGATATTTACGCATCATTAAAAGAGAAGCTAGAAAACGAAATAAATAAATTTGAATCCTTACCGAATGATGTGACAAGTCAACAAACCAAACAAGCTATTACATCATTAAATAAAATTATTGATGAAATAAACTTGTCGAAAAAAAATATTGACAAAGACACTGTTTTATCGTTACAAAATAATTTTGATTTTATTCAAAAAGATGTAAATGACTATTTGGAAAATGATCTTGCAGATAATAATTATGCTGATATAAAAGAGTTTTTAGATAATATTAAAAATAAACTAAATTCTATTGTTCATCCAAGTAACGGAACAAAACCAACAATTTATCAAATATTAGATGCTACAAAGGAATTGAAATCATCGCTTGAAAACGCTAAACTTAGTAAAGAAGTTCTGGACCTACGATTAATTAATTCAGATGTACCTCCACCTCAAAAATATGATCCAACAAAAAAAACAAAAAAAGAAATCATTGATGATTATATAAATCTTTTGAATGAATCTATAAAAAATACGAACAAAATTATCGCGGAAACTTCAGAAAAATATCCAACAGAAAGTTTCCCGAATGATACAACTAGTAAATTTCCGAAATCATATAAAGAGCTAAATGATTTAAACAACCCTGAGAAAACTCACGCAAGAAAGTATTTGACTTTTTTAAACACCGAACTAAAATGAGCTCAAGAACAAATAAAAGATATAAACGCTATTGAATACAAAAATTTAATAGGTAAGATAAATGTTTATTTTGTAAAACGTTATAATGAAATTATTTTAAATAATTTAGAAAATATTATTGAGCGGTCTAGATCTGTGTTGCGAAATTTTGCACTTTCCTTAAATCATAATAAGTACAAAGATATAATATCTCTCATCAAAACTCATTTATTAACTTTACCCGAGGAAACAGATAAGCCTCAATATATGTTTAATGAGAAAACAACATTATTGCAATTAAATCAAATACAAACAAATTTAAATAAATTATTAAATAGTTTACCAGGGGAAGTTATGAAAATCGATTTCATAAGTATCCTTGATCATGATTTGCTTAATTTTATTCCTGCTATAGAATCTTTTTACAAAGAAAATATCAATGAAGATTGAACACTAAAATTGAACTCCGCGGGCATAAAAAAAATAAAAGATAAAATAGATAAAACTAAAATTGAAGTCTTGAAAATTCCGTCTGAAAATTATATATTAATTAAAGAAAAAACTAGTGAATATAATAATTTTAAGAATGAATATTTTGCAGCCTACACCTCCGCTATTCAATATTATACATCCGAGGCTTTAAAACAAATACAAACAGAAAAAATGGGTGGACAAGCCGAAGAAATTTTAAATATTCTAGAAACAATATCGAATAAAAAATCTTCTGCTGTTATTTCAAATATTTTAAAGGATAATAATTATATCAAAGATGTTAAAGAGAATATTTCAACTTTCGATGAATGAGCTAAAAATATCAAAGAAAATGCAATTAATATATCACTTAAAATTCTTCAAACAGGATCAAGCGCTTATCAATTATTCAATAGTAATTTACAATTAGAAATTCAAGTTGGAGAACTACATATTAGTGATGCACAAAAAAAACTAAAAGATTTCATAAGTAAAATCGAAGATGAAACTAATAAGTTTTTAGATTACTATAACTCTTCCCATGAAAAAATAACGCTTAAGAAATTTCTTGAAGATATACAATCAAAAGATTCTACAAAACCAAATATTTATGCATCATATCAAAATTTTTTAGAAATTATACAAAGAAATAAAAATCATCAGAATCTTAAAAATAGAATTGATATTATTGATCAGCTCATTAAAAATGATAGTATAGTTCGTGAAAATTTATTCTCTTATGCTCAAGAATATTTTAAAAATAATATGACTGATGATTTTAAACAAAAAGCAAGAAAATGATTTATTCAAAATTCAATGACCTCAATATTAGGAACTTATGATGAATCTTGCAGTTCCAACACTCATTGTTTCGCGAATGTTGATAGACTAGAAGGTAGTTCTCAAAACTCGAGCTTAGATAAGTTTAATAAATTACATTCAGGATCTTATGCTTATCTTGATAAAAAAACTGGATTTATGAAAGAATTAATAGACCCTAATTCGGAACTTTATGCTTCTAATGCTCTTAATTTTATGAATGACTTAAATTTATTATTTTTGAAAGAAGAGTCTATAATTAATTCATTAAAACCGAATGAAGAATGTGCTCATTACGCTTACGCTTTATTTGTTTTATTAAACAAAGAAAACCCAGGTGATATCGATGATAACTTTAAATTCGTTTTATCTCGGAAAAACTTTACACCGGATTGGTCAAAAAGAAATGAGTTTAGTGATTTTATTGTAGCAGATTTGTTTTTTGCACCAGCAGCAAGACGTGAATACCTTCGAAATTTTGGTTTCTACGATCTTATATCATACATGCTTCAAGGATTAATTTATGCATATCAGAAAAAATGAAAAGAAGTGCATCCAGATCAACCTCTAGACACTAAGTATTTTATACCAAAAGAAAACCAAACAATTCAGCTAAAGGAATTCCAAAATTTAACAATTATTCAAAAAGCATCTTATGTTCTAGATGTTTTTGGATCCCTTACCTTTTTAGGTAACTTAGGTTTTAAAGAATTAACAAAAAAAGGAAAATTTTGAATGTATTGAAATGAACCTTTAGCATGGGGCACAAAAATTAAAGAAGCACCTGAATTAAATAAAGATACATTTAATTTTCAAGGGATCTATCTAATTAGTGAGGAAGAACCAAAATCAAAAGTGATGCAATTGTATAAAATTAAAGACCAAAACATCTCACTTTTTAATAACTTTATTGGTGGTGATGGGGATAGTATTTTAAATATAAAAAATGTTTCACCAACCACATATGTTGGCACGAAGCAATCAAATATATCTATCGATTTATGAATTAAAAATATGTTTTATAATTTAATTTATACATATCAAGAACTGTATACAGCATTTTTAGAATTAAATAATAGTTTTATCATAAATAATGAATACGTTAATGCGCTTTTAGTAGTAGAAAAAAATGGCAAACCAATACGTTGAACAAGAATAAGAAATTTTGAAAATTTCAAAGAAATGCCTATTATTTTTAATGATTTTGTGCATTTTAAAAAATAATTAATTTAATATACTTTAGAAAAACTAAAAATAAAGAAGTGTAGGAAGAATGAGGGTAAGCCAAGCGACTTACCCTTTTTTTCATGACTTTAAAAATTCTGAAAAGATTTAAAAATGTAAAATTCAAGACATTTAATTCAAGGTTGGGCCATCGATGATTGAATATCGGATAATGTGAGCACATGAGCGGATGAACAACGTTGTTCAAAAAAACCAAAAACAATTTACCGACATTTTCTGACGATGAGTTAGAAGAAGGAACTAAAAAATAAAAAATCTGGTAGTTCTAAACATTTGATCCTTCGTGGAATAAAAGGGAACGGTTTCGTACAACTACCAAACTTTGTTTATAACGTATTAGTTGCGAGCAAAAATGCTGCAGTTGTTCCTTTGGTTATACAGTTATATAAACGTCAAACACTCTCATCAAAGAATCGTAATTTTTGGGAGAATGATGATGAATGTTTCTTTATTTATAAACAAACCGATTTAACTGACGATTTAGGTGTGGATGAAAGAACAATAAGAGCGGGTTATAAAGTGTTAAAAGAACTGCGAATAATCGATGTTGTCCCTCAAGGCTTAGGTCGGCCAGCAAAACTGTATTTTAATTCTAGTGAAACAGTCTATGAAGCAATCGTGAATAATAATGAATTGATGAATATCATAAAAGAACACGAAGCTAAGGACACGAATGATTTTATGAATCATTTATACAACGAGGTCTTTAATCAACAATATTAAAGGACTGATTACAATAAAAGATTCAAAACTATCAATCTAAATCATTGGTGATTAAGTTCATCCAATCGTCTAAAACACGAATAGAAATTCCTATCAAGACAGGAAGAAAAGTTCCCCCCCAGAGGTGAAGAAAAGTTCCCCTCCTATATAAAACAGATTGATTATAAACAGATTGATTGTAAATATATAAGTCTAAGTCTAAGTAGTTAAGTTATGAACTATGGTTTGAGAAGATATTAAACTAAAACAAAATATCAATCGAATTTAGAAAAGTACAAAAATTGATTATTCATAAAATGAAAAAAAGACAATTATTCAAAAATATAAAAATAGACGTTTTAACAAACAAAACATAAGTTAATCAACAAATTACTCTAACGTTTTAAAAAAAGCTCTTAAACGAGGTATTAGAGTGTTTTACGAAAGAGTTAGTTTAATGCGAGTATTTAGTAAATTGAATTTTATAACACCTAAAGGTCAATATAAGACCGGTAAGGGAAATATAAGAACTTTAGAAAATTGGGTTCATAATGGCAACATGTTGAATTATTTATTACGAGTATCTGCATCAGTAGTTATGCCAAATGATTTTTTATATGGCAAACAACAAGTGTTTGCCATGGATGTAAACGAAAAACTAAAATGATTTTAAAAACATGTTAAACAAAATAATTCAGAATATGCTAATCAGTCAGGATTATATGACTTGTTTGCTAAAACGCCCGAAGATGTTAAACAAGATGATGTACAAGCAGAGCTAAGTCAACATGTAGGAAACTTTTGCGAACTAACAATATCACCTAGCGATTTAGGTTTACAAAAAGGTTTAGTTACAAAAAATCAATATCACGAAGTTTTAAAAGAACCTGTGCGAAGTTTTTTAAAAGCAAACAAGTTGAACGATGAAAACATTCGTTGTTATTACACCTTGCACGGTAACACTGAGCATCCGCACGCCCATTTATTCTTTTACGAAAAAAATCCGTGCTTAAAAAAGCGCGTTTCACAAAAGAGTCAGTTAATAACTTATCTAAAAGTGTTTATGTCAAAATCATGTATTCAGCTGATTTATCGAAAATAGAAAATCTGAATAAAAGCTTATGAACAAGCAAAAAACAAATTAATCAATGCTTGTCGAGTGTTTTACAAAATGACGAACAAAGTATTAAAAAACGACTTTATGTTGAGTTTTTAAAAGATGTCCGAACAATTGAAAATGAATTAGCGAACAAAAAAGATATTTCCTATGCTAATTTATCGCAAGCATCACAAAATGCAGTAGCTAACATTCAAGAGTTTGTTTATAAAACGAATTCAGAATTCAAAAATGAAATAGATAATATCAATGCTATTTTGGAAGTAATAAAAAAGGGCAAGGCATTTGCCTTGTTCTTCATCTTTCCTACACTTGTATAGTTATAAAACAAAAAGATGTCGTTATTTTATTTTTAACTTTTTATTGTTCTACATTTTTTTGTGTTATTTTTAAATCTGAAGATTACTCGTTATAAAACTTTCGCTTTTAACTCTTCATAAAATGAAGGGTGTTTTCATTATGGTTTTATCTTATTGAATAGTCATAATTTATTTTCATCTTTTTCAAAAAAATAAAACCTTGTATTGCAATTTATATCTTATTTGCCTTGGATATATGAGTTTTTTAAACAGGACTTTTTAATCCGATGCACACTAATTGATAAATCTTTTTGGTAAAAAATAAAATCTTCATTTTTTATTCGCCTTTTTTCTAGTTTCCCTAATATCTTCATTTTCTTTATTTATTTTTTAATGTACAAATAAAAGTAAATAATATTTTTTCTTATTTCTAATTTACTTAGAAGGATATATAATATTTAAAAGTTCAAAACTGTGATACCTCTAAATGGCAAACACATTTCTTCGTTATTAAATTATTTTATATATCTATGTATTATTAATGAATTATTTATATTTATGTGTTGGATGTATCAACGAATGTTTTGCTCCATTTGAAAAGAAGTGTGGTTAATATGAAAAAGAAAATATGACAATTACTCCCTTTGTTTTTATTTCCAGGGATTACAATAACAATGATTGCTAGTACAAGTGTTAATAAAAATATGCATAAGTGAGATAATTGGTCTCAAGTTGACAATGGTCAAATAGCAAATATTGAAAAATATTATGCTCAGGATTGGATGAGTGAAATACCCGATGATCGTAGTATTTTCACTTTAAGTATACCTGGTACCCATGATTCGACGATGTTTAATGGAACAGGTTTTTATTATACATTTGGTTATACTTGAGCAAATACACAATACTATAATTTTGGTAATCAATTAAATTTAGGAATTAGAGCCTTTGATCTTCGAATTTCTTCAGATGGTTGATTAGTGCATGGTGTAACATATTCAAAACAGAAATTTGAATCTGCGATGAACGATTTTGCTAATTTTTTAGATAAACATCCATCTGAGTTTGTAGTTGTGCGAGTAAAAGATGAAAATTTTAATGTTAACGATTATAATTAAGCACAAAAAGCGAACAGAAATTATGAAGCAGTATTGAGAAAATACGAAAAATATTTAGCAAATCCAGAAGGATGAAACTATAGTAAATTAAAATATGAGAGAGGTATTAATGTTAAAGCTTATCGAGGCAAAATAATCATTTTAAATCACTGGCACCACAAGGTTAATACAAGTCCAAGAGGTGGATTTATGTTTCGATCTGTTTCATACGGTCCAACGATTCAAGACCAATACAATGATATTTCTTCGACTGATCATAAATTTAAATTAGTAGCACAAATGATGCAAAAAGCCAGTGCTAATCAACGTGATAATGAAGCTTTTTATGTTAATTTTTTATCAATGGCAAGCGGATGACGCCCTTATGTAAGTTCCAAAGAAGTCAATTCAAAAGTTAATAATTTTTTAAATAAACAAACATCTTTAAGTTCTTTAGGTCTGATTTATATGGATTTTCCTGGACCTTCATTAATTCAATCAATTTACCGAACTAATTTTTATTATACAGATGAAGCTTTGCGAACGGGTGTTTTAGGACCAAACATTGATCATTTAAAACTTAAACCTATCTATGAATTTGACAATTTTATATCACTAGATACATCAGATAATCCACGAGCTTATCAAAACTTATGATTAGAATTGTACATAGACGATTCCTTAGTTAAGAAAATCCTTCTACCTAAGGATTTCAATGCCGCTGAATTCACTCTAACATTAGACAAAACGCAACTAAAATTGGGAAAAAATATTTTTTTAAAGGCTTATAAAAAAACACCTGATAACGGCTGATATCCTGCGCGTATTTATAATCAGGAAGAACTAGCAAACATTATTGTTCAAAAACATCCTTTTCTTATAGAACAGAATGCACTTTTAAAAAAGATTAGTAATGCGCAACAAACATTTTTAAAAAAACATCCTAAGATTAGTGAGTTTTTAGAAAATCAATATATTCCAAGACTAAAAAAATTAAACCCTCACCAAGATAATAGTTTGGGAAATTTTCAAAAAATAATGAAGAATTGAGAAAATATTGAAAAGTATTTAGAAAATCTAACTAAACTCCTAGAAGTATTTAAAAACAGTTTTTCTAATATCCAAAAACTACCGTTAACCAATCTTTTTAATTCTACAAATACGGAAAAAATTAAAAATTTGGATAAGCAAATAACTAGTTCAATGAATGATGTTTTTAATCAAGCAAGTCATGAATTGATTAATCCTTTGAATTTAACAAGTTTAAACCAACGTATTATGAAAATAAATGCATTAGTTAGTTGAATTAAAACTACTTTTGATAGTATTCATGGATTAAATTTATTTAAAGAAATAAACGAATTTCAATCATCGAATCCAGAATTTGATTTTGCTAAAGGTAATATTTTACATGCACTTAATGAAAAAATTAATGAACTAAACCAACTTTTCGAAAATAACCTATTAAATAATAATACTAGCGAAGTTATTGCAACCATGCAAGAAAAGTCAAAGAAATCAGGTAGCGAATTAAACCGATTAAAATCTAAAATTGATGCATCATCTGCTTTTTTACAAAAATGTAAGGATTTTTTTAAGCAACCAAAGAATGAATCTTTATTAACTTTTTTTAAACAAGATATAATTCAATCTCTAGAAAATAATAATCTGGACTCTGAAAACATTACACAAAAAGCTCGGACTTTTTTACTAGCTTTCAATCAATTGCGCGAATTAGTTCAAAATCAGTCAAAAATTTTGTCATCTTCATTAAAAATGAATTATAAATCTTCAAATATCCAAACATACGTAACTTTAATCGATCAGGTGCAAAGTGCATTGACAAAAAAGGATCCAAAAACCCTTACTATCTCATATATTTACGATAATATTGACAGATTAAAAGATATGCAAACCAAGATTCAAAATAATGCTGATATACTACAACGAATTAATGAACAAATTCAAAAAGACTCATCTCTATCAGATTTACAAAAAAAATATTTTACAAAAAACTTGTTGCGAATAGATAATTTAGATGAAAGAAATTCATCTCCATTAATTAATTCAATTAACAAAATTAAAGATGTATATAACAGTCTTGACCATCTAACCTCTTTAAACAGACGTCAAAAGAAGAGTATTCGTGATCATTTACAAACAATGACAGATATACCATCACTTGTGGAGGAATTAAAAGTAGGGCAAGACTTAAATCAGGGTATGAAGGAATTATCAGCCAAACTCAACCTTTTAAATGATTATCAAAAAATGAAAGGCTTTTTAATTTTAAACCCTGATAAACGTAATGAATTTACTCAATTTTTTAACAAAACTAAAACCGAAGCTCGCGATACCAATTTAACACAAAACTCAGTAATTAAAGCTATTGAGCAATTAAATCACTTTCATGATATATTTGCAAAACAAAAAAGTCTAGAAGAGGCAAGGAAAACTGTAGAAGAATCAGCTGATTTATACCAATTTGAACAAGCAGAATTACTATTAGATTTGAATAAAGTTGCTAATTTCGATGACTTAACGAGATGGTATAAAAAACACAAGGAATGAAGTAGTAACGCAATAAGAAAAAAGGATTTAATAACTTTCCCGAATTTAAACGCATTACAGCTACAAAAAATTTTAGATGTATTCATTAATGCAAAAACAAGAGAAGATTATAATCGATTACGTAGTGATTTTACTTGCTTAAACGAATCGATTAAGAATGGGTTTGATTTAGCAAATAAACTAAAAGGTATTGAATCTTCGGAACTATATTTAAAAAATTCAGTTGAGCAGCAAAATAAAATAAAGGAATCACTTAGTTTATTGAATGATTTACTTGTCAATAGTACTAACTATAATAGTGTTAATAAACAAATCGCATTAGTGCAAAATGATTATAAAAATTTAATAGATAATTTTCATACATTAGAAAGCATAAGTCTTAAAAAACAAGCTATAGATGAATATGAGCAAACTTATCAAGCAGCACAGCTAATGAAAAAAGAATTAACACATCCACAGAATATTTATGATTCTTTAAAACAACAAATTACTGATTTTTTAGCAAAGAACACCTTAAATGTACAAGATTATAATCTGCCATTAGAAACCATTAAAAAAAATAAAAACGAATTGCAAAAACAAATAACTGATTGAAAAAGATCTCAACAAATTATTGAAAAACAATATAACGATAAAATTCGCAAACAAAAAGAACTGCTAGATACTTTTAATACTTATGCTGAATCTTTAATTTTTAATCTATCTACTCAAAAAAGCAATGCTTTACCAAGTACGATTGAAAAAGATGATCTGAAACCTAATCAAGACAACCCAGATTATCAAATTGTTAATTTATCAATGAAACCAAACGATGACACAGGGGTTTTAGAAATATCCTACGAAGTCAAAAAGGGTGATTTAGTTTATGAAAAAAACCAATTAATAAATGGTTTTATGACAAACAAAGAGATGCAGGAACAGCAATTTTTAAAAGAATCTAAGAAGCGACTTGACGAGATTATTCATAAAACTAATGAAAAAATAGATTCTTTTAAAGATCTCAATAATGAAATGTCTGATGATGAAGTTTTACAAACGGCTATGACAACATTGATTGATACTTGTGACCAAGCAAAGCAAGTGCAAAAAAACATCGACTCTACAAATAAAACAATTAATGATGCGGTTCGTGCACTGATTTTAGCAAATGAAAAACTTGATGAAGCCATTCAAAAACATGAGATTAATGAACGCAAAAACCAGTTGGGTTTAAAAATAAATAACTATATTAGTGAAGTCCAAACGTGAGCTAGTGAACAATGAGAAGAGCCGATCACCTCATTTATTAAAGATATGCAAATGTATGCTAAAGAACTAGATAATGCGAACACTTGAACAGAAGAACAATGATTATTAATTACAGATAATATAAATAAAAAGTATGCAGATTTATCTGCACAAACAGATGATTTTTACAATCATTTACTTACTACATTAACCCAAAATGTTTCGTTTGTTGTTGATAAGCAAAAGCATTTCCAAGCTATTCGTGATATCAATAAAGAAGATTTAATTATTCAAAAAGATAATAAATTACAAATTGACATAAAAAATCTGCTTGCAGACGAAAAAGAACACGCCCTTACAGTTAATTTTGATTCTGTTTACAAAGGTTATAAAATTAATAGTTCCTTTGTAATTACAAATATTACCTTAGACAATGAAAAACACTTGGTGATTAACGAAGAAGTAACGGATGTTTCACACGAAAAACCAGTGGTTTTATCATTACCAGATGTTCCTCATGAAACTATAACAACTAATGATGAAAATACAGACCAAGATATATTACCTGATAAAACAAATGGAGTTGTTAAACCAGTTAACAAAGAACCAGTGGTTGTATCATTACCAGATGTTCCTGATAAAGAGATAACAACTAACGATGAAAATACAGACCATGATATATTACCTGATAAAACAAATGGAGTTGTTAAACCAGTTAACAAAGAACCAGCGGCTGTATCATTATCAGATGTTCCTGATAAAGAGATGACAACTAACGATGAAAATGTAGATTCATCTATTTTACGAGAAAAGGTTGTAGAAAATAAAAAGACTACGCCTAATGGACATTCAAATAATATGGATACAAAACCAATAGAAAAAACTACCACAACGAATTTTAAGACAGATCATGATGATACAAAAAAAGATCTAATTAAAAATAAAGAACCAATTATAGAAAAATTACCAATTAAACACAACGCAAAACTAGTGGACGCTAATGACAAGAACAACACATTAGTTAAAGGCATTCCTGCAGAAAAAAACAAAACAGGAAATGAATTTAATACCTCTATCTTGCCACCAAGTAATCAAAAACAAAAAACATCTGATGTTAATACTATTCAAGCTGATCACAAATCACATCTTAAATATTTATGACTTCTACTACTACCTTTATTAGGCTCTATAATTATTCTGTTAATATATCTTTACATTAGAAAGAAACGTAAATCAAAAACATAATAAAAAAGGATATTAAATGCTTCGATTAGATAAATTCCTAACAGATTCTTTAGATTATTCGCGTAAAACAGTGCGGCAATTAATTCGTCAAGGGCGCATTTGTGTTAACAATAAAATAATCAGATCGAATGAATATATAGATCCTACTTGCGACATAATAACCTTAGATAATCAAGTCGTTAGTTATCAGAAATTTAGGTATTTTTTGTTAAATAAACCACAAGGATATATCACAGCTAATCATGATTCATACAATAAAGTTATTTTTGATTTACTTCCAGATTTAGATCGTAATAAATATTTTGCTGTGGGGAGATTAGATAAGGATACCGAAGGACTTTTAATAATCACTAACGATGGTTTATTTGCTCATAAAATGCTTCATCCACGTAGTCGCATAGCAAAGACATATTATCTAGAAGTTCATGCGGATTTTAACGATTATATAAAAAACTATTCTGGCCCTATTAGAATATCAGGGTATGTTGTTCATGATTACCAGTTTAATTTTCTATCAGCACGAAGTGCCGAGTTAACTATTTACGAAGGTAAATTTCATCAGGTTAAAAAAATGCTCAAATTTTTTGACTATCAAGTGACTTTTTTAAAGCGCATAGCCTTTGGTAAATTATATTTACCTGATGATCTAAAAAAAGGAGAAATCAAAACTTTTGATCCATCGCTTATTTAATACTATATAAATGCAATATGTTAAATTACTATTTTTTTATAATTTACTTATTAAACATTTTTTGTTAAAATAAAGGGATTGAATTATTTTAAAATGGAGGGTCCACCACTTATGAAAAATCAAAATTCAAATAAAAAAAGACGAAAAATAGCTGCAGCTTATTCTGTAGTTAGTTCATTATTCATGGCAGGTGTAGTTATTACTGCTACACAATTAAGATGAAATAAAAACAAAGATCACACATATGATGAGACAGGTATAGAATACCGTAAATTATTAGAAGAAGCAAAAAAAACACTTAAATTATTAATAGAAAATAACAATTTAAATTACGAAAATTTAATTGATGATTTAAAGAAAAACATTCAATTAAATTCCAATATCGATTTAAAAAATAGTGAGCGAGTTAAAGAAGCTATAAATTCATTAAAACGAAAAATTAGCAATATTAAGAAGCAACAAGACGAAATCGATTATAACTACAAGAAAATATCTTTTGACTCAGGTGAATTAATCAAAAAAGCTAAAGAACTTTTAGCAAAAATCGATTCTTATCAACAAGATGATGTAGCACATCAACATAAAGAATTATTAACAAACGCAATCGCATCATTAGAAAAAATGTTGAAAGCAAAACCAACAGTTTTAGTAAATGATTTATTAAAACAAAACGAATTATTACAAGGTTTAATTACTGACTGCGAAAATTATTTATTAACATTAGATAATAAAAACGATTCAAAAAACAAACTGCTGCAAGAGATTCAAACATTAATAGCAAAGATTAATGATAAAAACCAAGGTATAAGCAATCTTTATCAAGTTGTTAAAGATAAAATCAATTCTGTAACGTCTGAATTCAATCGATTAGTACCTAATGTCAATGATTTATCGAATGTATCTTTAGAAGTTTTAGAAGCATTTAAAAATAAACTTATAGACCTATTAAATAATATTGATCCAGATATTTTAAAAATTTCACAAGATAATTTATTAAATGCTTCAAATAACATTCAAGATTATATAAATGAATTAAAGATACATTCTAATTCTAGAAATTATGTTGATATTATTAACAGATTAGAAGAAACATTAAAGGCAAATCAAGTACCCAACTCAGATGTATTAATGAATGAAAAACAAACGAAAAATTTACTTGATGCTTTAGATTCAGCAAAAACTAATAAGTTAAATAAAGATACAGAATTAAAAAACAGCAAGGAAACATTAATTTCTACTATTAAGCAAGCAAATACACTTAAAGATCAATTAACTGACCCGGCTTTAGTAGTAGAAAAAAACGCTTTAGAAAATTCTATAACAAAAGCTAATACAATCAAACAAGTAGATGCAAACAACAAAGAAGCACTAATTGCTGATATAAATCAAGCTAAAATTGATTTGGAAAAAGCAATGCAAGTTGCTCAAAATAAAAAAACTACAATTGATCAACAAAAAGCTAACCTGAAAGAACAAATTATAAATTCAAAACAAGCTATTACCGATTTTCTTAATAATTTAACCCCTCCAGAAAAATACGCTGCACTAAAAGAAAAAACAAACCAGTCTTTAACAGACCTAAATAATAATAATCTTAATTTAGATGTAAAAACATTAGATCAATTAACGTCAATTGATCAAGAGTATAAAAATCTATTAGCCGAAGCTAAGAAACAAAAAGATCAATTAGATGGCAATGAAAAAACTGCTAAACTAACAGAACTAAATGGTATAAAAGAACAATTAAAACAAAAAGTAGCGGAAATAGACAGTCTAAAAAATAATGGTAAGAATCATATAGATGGATTAAATTCAGCACCAATTAATGAGTTTTTAAGTCAAACAGATCCTGAAACTGTTGATTCTATTAATCAAGCTATTATTCAAGGTAACCAATTGCTCCAACAAGCTGATAAAAATATTTATGCTGATAAATTAAATACAATTAAAAAAGATTTAGAATCATTAGCACAAACTGAAGATTTAGCTAAAAAATACCCTGATATCAATAATCAATTAACAGGATTTGTATCTGCTATTTCAACACCGGTTGACCCTGATACACTTGAAGCTTACAAAACACGTTATGAAGAACATAAAGAAGATGTAGCTAAAATAAAGGAAGCAATTAAACAAAAACAAGAGAACGAACAACAAACTAAACAACGTTTAGTTCAAGAAATTCAAGAATTATTAAACCAAGCTGATACAAAAAATCAAACAATTACAGCGACATATCAAACAGTTAAGGATAAAATTGCTGATTTAAGACCCGATTTTAATAAATTAGTACCAAACACAACAGATTTATCTAATGTTTCAATTGCATCATTAGAAACATTCAAAACAAAAGTTAAAGATGTTTTAGATAATATTCAGGCTGAAATTTTAAACATTTCAAAGAGCAATTTAAACACAGCTGTAAAGAATCTTGATGCTTTTATTGATAAATTGCAACAAAATCCAAAATCTAAAAATTATGTTGATATTATTAATCAATTAAATGAAACATTAAAAGCCAATCGTACACCAGCAAGTGATACTATAACCAACGAAAAACAAACTGAATCATTAAAAAACGCATTAGAAGAGGCGAAAAAGAACCAATTAAATAAAGATAACGAATTCAAAGTCGCAAAGGATGCTCTATTACCACTTATCGAACAAGCAAATACGCTTAAAGATCAATTAACTGACCCGGCTTTAACAACAGAAAAAACTAATTTAGAAAACGCTTTAAACAATGCTGATAAAAAAAATAAAGTTGATACGAGTGGCAAAGAGGCGTTAATTAAGGATATTAATAAGGCTAAAACAGATTTAGAAGTAGCAATCCAAGCTGCTAGTGCGAAGAAAAATGAAATTGACAAGCAACGAGAATCTCTAAAAAATCAAATTACAGATTCTAAAAAAGCAATTAACAATTTTTTAAACACATTGACACAAAATGAAAAATATAAGGATTTGTTTACAAAAACAAACCAGTCTTTAACAGACCTAAATAACAATAATGTTAATTTAGATGTAAAAACATTAGATCAATTAACGTCAATTGATCAAGAGTATAAAAATTTATTAGCCGAAGCTAAAAAGCAAAAAGATCAATTAGATGGCAATGAAAAAACTGCTAAACTAACAGAACTAAATGGTATAAAAGAACAATTAAAACAAAAAGTAGCGGAAATAGACAGTCTAAAAAATAATGGTAAGAATCATATAGATGGATTAAATTCAGCACCAATTAATGAGTTTTTAAGTCAAACAGATCCTGAAACTGTTGATTCTATTAATCAAGCTATTATTCAAGGTAACCAATTGCTCCAACAAGCTGATAAAAATATTTATGCTGATAAATTAAATACAATTAAAAAAGATTTAGAATCATTAGCACAAACTGAAGATTTAGCTAAAAAATACCCTGATATCAATAATCAATTAACAGGATTTGTATCTGCTATTTCAACACCGGTTGACCCTGATACACTTGAAGCTTACAAAACACGTTATGAAGAACATAAAGAAGATGTAGCTAAAATAAAGGAAGCAATTAAACAAAAACAAGAAAACGAACAACAAACTAAACAACGTTTAGTTCAAGAAATTCAAGAATTATTAAACCAAGCTGATACAAAAAATCAAACTATTACTAATATCTATCAATCTGTAAAAGATAAAATTAACTCTTTACCTTCTAAATTTGCTAAATTACTGCCCGATAAAAACGACTTATCAAATACTACTATTAAAACCTTAGAATCATTTAAGGATGAGGCAAAAAATGTTATAGACAACATTGATACTAATATATTAAAAATTTCTGAAGAAAATTTGAAAACTGCCGCGAATAATATTAATACTTTACTTAATGAATTAGAAAAAAATAAGAATACAAAGAATTATACAGAAATTATTGACACACTAAAGTTATCATTAAAAACTAATAGTCACTCTGCAAACAATTATTTAACTAATGAAGCGCAAACTAAAAAGTTAGAAGATGTATTAAAAAAAGCTAAAGCAGATCAAAAAACTAAGGATAATGAATTTAAAATAGCTAAAGATAGTTTATCTGTAACTATTTCGCGAGCAAATACGCTTAAAGATCAATTAACTGACCCAGCTTTAACAACAGAAAAAACTAATTTAGAAAACGCTTTAAACAATGCTGATAAAAAAAATAAAGTTGATGCGAATGGTAAAGAGGCGTTAATTAAGGATATTAACAAAGCTAAAACAGATTTAGAAGTAGCGATCCAAGCTGCTAGTGCGAAGAAAAGTGAAATTGACAAGCAAAAAGCTGATAAATTAGTTAAATTAAACGCGTTAAAAGAACAGTTAAAAGCAAAAGTTGCAGAAATTAAGAATATTAAAAATGATAATAAAGAACATATAAGTTCTTTGAATACTCAAGCAATAGAAGAATTCTTAGTACAAGAAGACCCGCAAACAATTGGGGAAGTTAATAATCACCTTAGTCATGGTAATGAAATTTTAGAACAAGCTGATAAAAATATCTATGCCGATAAATTAAATGCAATTAAAAAAGATTTAGAATCATTAGCGCAAGCCGAAGATTTGCCAAACAAATTTGTGGATATTGATGCTGAGGTTAAAAATTTAATACAAACAATTAAATCACCATTTAATCCAGATACAGTTGATGCTCATAAAGAACGTTATAACGAACATGTTAATGACGTGGAAAAAATAAAAAGAAAAATTGCTGAAGCAAAAGATGAGTTAGCAAATAAGAGAAATAATCTATTAAAAAATATTGAAAAAATCATTGAGGGTGTAAATGCAAAAAATGCATCTTTATCTTCAACTTATTCATCTTCAAAAAACAAATTAGAATCGCTAAACAATGAATTTAACCAATTAAAAAATGATTTTTCAAATAAGACAGTTCATGACTTAGAAACCTTTAAAACAAAGGCACAAAAAACTTTAGACTCAATTGATGAAGAAGTTTTACAAACATCGAAGAACAATTTATCGGCTGCAGTAAGTAATTTAAACAATAGATTAAGTGAATTGAACGCCAATCCTCATAAAAAAATTATGAAAATTTAATTTCTAAATTAGTACAAGTTAAAACAGAAAATGAGACACCGGTCAATGCTCTTTCTGATAATGAAAAGAAAATCGCAAATATCATCACCGCTATTAATAATTCACGATCTGAACAAAATAATTTAGACAACGCTTTTAAAACTGCAATTGATAATATAAATAATGTAATCAAACGAGCAGAAACATTAGCATCCACACTTAGCAATGAGGGATTAAATTCAGAAAAAGAGGAATTGCAATCTATCATTGATCAAACTAAGTTAAAAATTCAAAAAGATAATAATAACTTATTACCTTTAACTGATGTAATTGAATCTGCTAAACAACAATTAGAGACAAAAATGGGTCAAGCCGAAAACGCAATTACTCAAAGAAAACATCAATTAAAGGAACAAATTAAGCAAATTAAACAATCGTTAGATACAGAAAAGAATGCATTAGTAGCTGATCATAAATATCAATCCGTTGGTCAGGAAATTGCTCTAGCGATAAATGAAACGAATAACAATCATCAAAACATGGATAATTATTCAATTCCACAATTAAAAAATGTGCTATCATCTTACCAAACAATTAAGGATTCAATACCAAACAAAAAAGCAGTTGTTGATCAAAAAATTGCTAAATTACGAGCTGAATTAGAAACTAGTTTACATGATGCCGAAAACATTAACACAAGTATTAAGAATAGTGTATCTAATCCATCGACTGAGCTTACGAAAAAACACACAGACTTAAAAAATGCAATTTCTTCAGCTCAGGCATTAAAAAACAATAATAATGCAAGTGCTAATGATCTAGAATCACAAATTCAGAGATTAAACTCTGCAGGGTCTGCGGCTAGTAAAGCAACTTTAGAACACTTACAAACTGAATTCAATACAATTCATAACAAATTTATAGAATTAGCAAAGCAAACAGAAATAGCAAAGGACCTCCAAGTTTCTTATAATAATCAGATTAAGTCAATTAATGATTTAACACAACAAAAAGCTACAAGTACGTTTAATAACAAGGGCGATTTTGTTAATTTACATAACCAAATAAATACTTTAAATAATGAATATAATAATCTTTTGAATCAATTTAAAAACAACCAAAAAACTCTATTAGATAATTTTATTGATAAAAATAATAAACAATTAACTAGTGTCCGAAGTTTAAAGTCAGGTTACCCAAAATTTGAATCAATTATTAGTCAAGAAGACATGATAAATAAATTATCAAATCAAGCTCAAGAGCTTAAAACCAAAATTAATGCTGGGGAATTTAATTCAGCTATGATCAATACATTGCATCAAATACAAGCAAAATATAATGGTAAAATAAATGATTTAAATGTGAAAGTCAACTCAATGAATAAGAAATTGAAATACATTGTTGACTCCGCTAATACTTTTAATGACAACATTAATAAACTAGATAACGCAAATCAATTGCCAAAGATTGATATTAACGTTCTAAATGTTTTAAAAAACGGAAAAGTGAATATCAAAAACGATGACCAATTTAATAATTTAATTGATCAAATGTTAAAAAAATACTCAAATTCGGTAGATTTGGCTACTAATAAAATTAATCAACAATATGATAGTTTAACTAATGAAACAGGCGTATATAATCAAGCGTGAGCAGATAAGTTAGAAGTTTCAAAATATATTAATGATAAAGCCAACGCTTTAAATGATTTTGTAAAACAAGCTAAATCTGTTACACCAAATAACCAGCCTGCATTAGAATTAGAGAAAGCTATAAGAGAATTCAATAAACTTAATAATCAAGCATTTAAAAATGGAATTAACGAAAACGTCTCAAAAGCTGATTTAAATCATTATTTAGGGCATGAGATAATTACTGGTATATCAAGTAAACAAAAAGCGATGGATGAAATTATTAAAAAAGCTAAATTAGCCTTTGATAGTATAAAACAAGAAGCAAATTCAAAGGTAACTCCTTTATCATCAACTATTAATCAATTTGTTAGCGATGTTAACCGCAATCAATTAAATAATAATTATGGATATAAAGGTACTATCGATGCATTACAACCGTATAATGAATTATTTAATAATAATCATGCAAGTCCACTAGAGCAATTACAAAAATTCACAGAATTAAAATCTAAATTTAATACTGATAATGTATCCAAAGAAGAATTAAACGAAATCGCTGTTAAAAAAGAAAAATATAACAATAATATTAAAAAATTTGAATTATCTAGCTGATTTTGAGATTTTATTTATGAAAAATCAATTAATAAAATTCAAATTAAACGAGATTGATTAAATGAATATTTATCGTTATTTTTTAGAACCCAAAATATAGTTAATACAACACTTAAAAATAATTCGAATCCAATTGTTAGTCGTTTCGGAAGTGCTGGATTAAATGCTGAAAACAGAAATTTAGTCAAAGATAGCTATAAAAAAATGCTAAATCTATTTAGAATAGATGCAAATAATGATAGTTTTAAAACCAGTCTAGATATTAATGAAATAAATCACAAAAATGATGAAATGCAGAAATTTACATTTTCAAGTTTTGGAAATGTAATTGATTTTCAAAAATTCATAGTTTTTAATAATATTATGGAAAAAATAATAGAATTTATAGCTGACACAATTTGATGACCGATTCAAGAGGCTTTAATCGACTTCTCTGTTTTAAATCCTTTTTCTGCAATGGTCAATGGTAATGTAGATCAAAGTGTGAAAAATGATAGACAAAGATTTTATGTAAAGAATAATCAAACGATTAAATATATGAATTTTGATGAAAATATTATTATTTATAATCGAAATATAAATAAATTGTTGGAGATAAGTAAAAACTTTGATAGAGTTATTAGCCCTATTAAAAATAAACAAAAACCTCAACGAATTTTTGATTTACAAATCGACCAAGATTTTAATAACATAAAATACATGAATACAGGTTTTGATAATGATAAATACACAAACACTATGGTAATTAAGAATAATTTAATCAACATAGCTGATTATTTTAAGAAATACGATGTTGAGTCTAATGAATTCTTACAAAAAGTGGAAAAACAACTAACAATAGATGGTGATTTCAGAAAAAATCAAAGTCATAACCCCATTTTTTATCCTACAAAGAACATTCTTTTACGAATCGATAACAATATCAGACGTTTTTCAGCCTTAGGATATGTAGGGAGAACATTATTCCAAACCCAAAAAGTTCTTTCTGACGAAAGATTAATAGACTCAGAAAATTTAAAACAATTAGGCCGAGAAATGTCACAAGCAGCACTTTCATTTGGTGTTGTGATCGGAAATGGTGAAGAAAAAGGAACTCATTATTATGAATATTGAGATACTATTAAAAATTATACTAAATACTCAGGGGATGACTCATTTTTAGGAGAATGAACTTATAAAAACAACTGAACATCTCAGCACGATTGATTATATAAAGATATTAATCCAATAAATCGACAACGACACTCTGTTGGTCACGAGGTTGACCATAATGATTGAAATACAATAAAGAAAACTATTACTGATGGGTATAAACTATACTATGACTTCATTAACACAACAATTCAATTAGATCAATCTGAACAACAAAAACAAAATGTGTTTGGTGGCAACCACTTACTTGTTTATAATTTTAAAAAGGACGAACTGGATGAATTCTTACCTGAGAACGTCTTCCCTAGATAATTCGCTTTTATAATTCCTAACATGAGCTAAAAATCAATTTAACTAAAATAAAATCACATTGTGGTTTTATTTTTTTATTTAAAATAGTATTTCTTTGCTGTTTTAGCTTAGAATAATAAGTATATTAACTTTTGAGTGTATTGAGAAAGGTTTTATTATGTTTGTTAAAAAAACACAAACGCCACTCCACCATTTAGCATTTGATCCTTCTATCAAAAGTACTGTTAAACGTTTTTTACACGGTTCTGCCCGTTTTATTGCATCATCAGTGCTGTTAACCTTAGCGCTAGTTTTAGTTGTTGTAAGCATGGCAGCAGGATTAAAAGATGGTGCTTTTGGAGTACAAAGTATTAGTTATATAACCGTTTTCCAATTAGCTTTCGCCCAATTAGGCGGGACTGTTGGGGTTTTAATCGCTTTATACTCCAATAATTTCCACTCTCGTGATAAGCATGGATTTAGTTTAAATAAATCTTCACAACAAGCTGGAAGTATTTACGCCTTGTTATTTGGAATTTTTCTGTTAATTATTTATTTTCCAACAGCTCATGTGTATAACGAATATGCGAACATTCACACTAATACGTTATATACACAACAACAAGGGATGTTTTATATTTATGCATCTTGTGGATTGATATTATTCTCTTGCTTAAAACAATATTGACTATCTATTTTATATAAATCTCGTTTTTTAAAAAACCGAATTATGTATTATGTTTTTGAAATTAGTTTATATGTTTTAGGGTTAGGTTTAGCGTGTTTAATTGGATTATTATCTAATATAACATACGTGGGGTTTGGTGTTGGCTTAAGTATTGCGAGTTTTGTTGTTAGTATGTGCATTTTTACTTACATTAACGCAACACACTTATATTTACGAGATAAATTAGTGCTTATCCGAGCACAATTTATGGCGATTTTAAAAGCAACATGAGATTATACATTAATATCTGTCTTTACATCTGTCATTAAAATGTTTGCAATGATTAGTTTATTTTATGTAATCAATGATAAGATGGTTGGCTCAACCCCATTATATATGCAATCTGCACGGATCATTTGATATCAAGCAATGATGTTTATTCAAATGTTCTTATTCGGAATTTCTGATTATTTAGTTTATTTGTTTGGGAAACAAATGATTCGTCAACAACGTTTCCATAAACCAGAATTATTTTGAACAATTATTGTTTATGGATCATGTACAACAATTATTTTGGGAATTATTTTCGCTTTTAGCATTCAAGGTTTTAGCAACTTGTATGCACGAAACCAGGACTTAATCATTCCTGTAGAAGAAAATGCACCACCAGCTTATTTATATGAATTATTTAGAAAAAAACTATTAGAAGATGAAAATAATATTCATAAGATTATTGATGGTTTTGCTCAAACACCAGAGGGGCGAGCTTTATTCGAACAAGCCATTCATTTAAAGTTATTAACGCGATTAAATAACGATCAGCCATTAGATGAAAACATTCTAAAAATGTTAGAGAAAGAGGGATTTGATGCTACTTTAAACGCTATGATCAATAAAATTGCAACTGATAAATTAGCAAACGATCCTAGCGTGCTTAACTTAGCTACCAAAAGTGTACAATCCGAATTCTTAAAACGTTTAACAAAACAAACAACTCTTGAACCTCAATTAGTCCAAATGGTTCAAGCTAATCAATTTAATCAAGCAGTTAAGGTCATTATTGAACAAATTAAAATGACAAAACCAACTGAATTAAACGAGTTAATCTTAAGCTATCAAGTTGATGTAATTAAAAATCTGATGAAGACTCCAACTTTAGACCCTCTTGTATTCCAAATGATGTTAACTAACCAACCAACTGAATTAATAAATACTTTAGTCGGACAAAAGGCGCAATCAATTCATCAAGCTAATCCTCAATTATCTTTAGAACAAGCAACAGTTTTAGTTCAAAAAGAAATCTTACAAGGTTTATATAAATCAACTTATAATGATAGTTTATTAACTAATTTTAACCAAGCTGTTGATAATTACTTTAAAAATTTAGCTGATAAAAATTTAACTATTTTAGTTCAGGCAGAGATTGCTAAAAAAATCCTTAACAAAGAGGTGCTTGATACAGAATTTTATTCATTAGTTAACCAATATATAACAAACCAAGTTGAAGCATTGCATTTAAGTGATCCAGAACAAAAAGCCGCTGTTTTAATGCAAGTACAATCTGAATTGATTAAAAAGATTACGAACCAAACAACACTTGATCCTCAAGTTATCCAAGCAATCCAAAATAACCAATTTAACACAGTATTAGATAATGTCATAATGCAAGGTGTTAAACAATCAGAATTGATGAAATATAAAGTCGAACAAGAAGTTGCTTTAGGAATTATTCAAAAAATTATCGCACCTAACCAAATCGATGCGCAAATTACTCAAGGTTTACAAAATCATGGCGTTGCATTTGTTCTTAGTCAAATTGCTCAAAAAAAAGCACATGCTCTTAGTGTCCAACACCCTGAAGTACCTTTTGATCAATTACTATTAGGCGTGCAAAAAGAAATTTTACAAGGATTATACCAAAGTAAATTTCATGACAATTTATTAGCTAACTTTGAACAAGCAGTTAATAATGCTTTCAAAACTTTAGTTCAAACTCAATTAAATTCACCAGCAGTATTATCTCAAGCTAAATACTTAGCGCAAACAAAAATTCTTTCAACTTTAGATCCGTTATTAGTTGACAAAGCTTTTGATAATTTAATTACAACTACTATTAATGACCAAGTTCATAACAATCCCTTAGTTTTAAAGAAAATAATTATGGGTGTACAAACAAAAATTCTTGATAAGTTAAATCTTGAACAAGGTTTATATGCTCAAGGGTTAAAAATGATTCAAAATGAACAATTCAATGAATTTGTCAATAAAACATTAATGAATCAAATCTTCATTTTACAAGCCATTGATCTTAAAACCCAAGAAACTATTAATAACTTGAAATCACAAGATGCACAAGTTGCTTTAGATCAAACTAAATATTTAGTGGATCGTCTATGAGTTAAAACAGATGAATTTTTTATCGAAAAGATTAATAAAGTAAATCCGTTTACACGCTTATTTAAACACATTGACGCAAATGATATAGCTAACGAATTTAGTCATAAAAACGCCTTCATTCACATCTTCTTACTAAGTTGATTCTATCCATTAGCGTTAATCATTATTCGTTATGCTGATTTAATTAGATGCAAAACACCACTACCTGTGTTCACACTAATTATCCAAATTGCTGCCATTGCTTTTGTTGTAGGCTTTGGGGTCAATTATCAAACATCAGATACTTATAAAGGTTTATATGCATGATGCATGCCCTTGTCAATTATTGGGGCCACAATTCTATGTGCAGCCCTTATAATCGTTGGTGTCAACTATTTAAAATATCAAAAAGCCCTAACAAACAACAAACCACTACCAATTAATTAGAAAAAACAGCAAGATTAAGCCGGTTCTTGCTGTTTTTTTTTTTTTTTTGGCAATTCTGCAATAATTTAAATATGTCTATTCTAGACATTTTAATAATTAATAATTGATAAATAAAAAAAGGATTTAAAATGGGTAAATTTAACATTGACATTATAATTGATTTTGATGAGTGTCTATCAATAGGTGCACAAAAACAAACGAAATCAAAAACCATCGGAGAGCATTTATTAGATATTAGAAATCAATTACTTAAAGAGACTAGTCACTCTAATAACCCATCATCAGATGCAGACGTTGATATCTCGAATTTCTTGAATGAATTGATTCAAGAAAAAGAAAATATTTACATTTTGCATAATGACTTAATAACAAGGTTTAACAAAAATAAACCGGTTAACCAGAGTGACTGTTTAGATTTTGTAATTTGTTTAGGCGAAAAATACAATTTTCTAACTTTAGACATTAAGACTGAATATGATTCAGAAGAATACAACTATGCTTTAAGATTAAAAAGAATAAATATACTCAATAACTTAAAAGCCTCAATGATTCCAGAATCATTTGCAGAACTTACAAGTGGCTATGATTTTGATTTCCATTTTTACAATAGTATTAGTGACAAAATTGACGCTGAAAATGAAAGGACTGCTTCAGATGTTTCTAAAAAGAATGAGTTAAAATTAAAAAAGAGTGAGTTAATGAAATTATTATGAAAAGTTATTCAAAAAACTCCTAAATTATTGCATCAAGAAAAATGAAGCAGGGAAGAAAATTTAAACTTAAATTTTGTATATTATTTTTATAAAGATTTAATTTGACACTGAAAAGATAAATATGCTAATAAAAAAGAAGATAATGAAGAACTTTTACCTAAAATTGTTAAATTAGAAGAAAAAAAGTCTGGGGATGAAGTACATTTTATTGTTAAAATTCCTGAGAACCAAGACTCTTCAAATATTTTCAACTTGCAAAAAGGAAAGCGTTACTTATTAAATAACGAAAGTGAAAAAATAATTGAATTTGAACTTGCAGATATAAAAAATAGTGTAAAAGAAATATATTACATAAATTCTATACAACGTATACAAGATAGAAATAATAAAATAATCGAAAATTCTGAAAAAGAAGTACAGTCATTACAACAAAAGATAGATGAATTATCTCCCGAAGAAAATAAATTAAATAACGAATTACATTCTTTAGAACGAATGATAAAAGATCTTAATGAACTAAAACGAAAATTAGACGAGGATAATAATCAGAAAAAATATGAATTAAGACGAGGGTCCACAGACGACTCGAGATATGCATACATTAATAGTCAAATTAATAATAATAATCAACAAATAAAATATCATTCAAATAAAATTAAAGAACTTGATGATAAAAAAAAGGACCTTGAAAAGAGGAAACAGGTTCTTAAAGGAGAAATAGATAAAATCGAAAATTCTATTTGACAAAAAAAATCTATTATTTGGAAATGTGAAGAAAATAATAAAGAAATCGAAAAGTCATTAATAAAGAATGAGGAAAACCAATTTTTTAAATTTAAGATTAAGAAAGACAAAATAAATAATTCAAATAGCAACAATTCATATACACAGATGGAAGGGGTTTTGACTGATTTTTGAGACATTTGTGAAAAAGAAGTTTTTAAAGAACCAACAGAAGATCAATTTTTAAAAATAACAGAAAAGTTAATATCTTTACCGAAGATTTTTGAAACCAATAATGAATTTTGATTGTCAGATCAAGATGATGGATTAATGACAAAACACAAACGTTTTTATAATAATTTGAAAAATTTTGCAAAGGGTGATTACCAGAATCCATTTTTATCATATTTTATTGAAAAACCAGGAAAATTTACAATCAATTCACAGGCGTTAGAAGACATAAAATTATGCCTACATGACGATAATCCTCTTAATGATTTACAATTAAAAGCTGCTAAAAAAGCGTTGATTTCTCCTTGCATTTCATTTTTACAGGGACCTCCAGGAACCGGAAAAACACAAACCATTGTTGCGCTGATATATCATATAATTAAAAAAGAAAAGAAGAATGTAGTATTGACTTCATCCACTCACGAAGCTATTTTAAACGCTTTTGATCGCATAGCTTCATTGACTGAGGATGATCCTAATTTCATTTTCTATAAGACTTTAAAAAAAGTTGATGACAAAGATGATAAAAAAAATAAAACAAATGATAATGAAAAACTAGAAAAACGATTCGACATACGAAATACATTTTTTAATTTTTGTAACGCTTCTATTAACTATTATTCTAGTAAACATTTAAAAAATACAACTAAAGACGAATTTAAAGGTTTGATGAATAAAATAAATGATGTAATTAAGCCATCAAATTTTCAAATAAATAAAAAATTAATTGAATTTATTAGTGAATTGGAAAAAACAAGTAATCTTAAAAATATATCCGGTACTGATGAGGAAAAAAGACAACAAATCGTCAAATTTTTCAATAAGGACAAGGATAGTTTCCCAAATTTTATCAAAGAACACTTTGATAAAGAATATGAAATAATCACATTAGATGACATTGAATATTATTTTAAAAAAATTCAAGAAAGCTT
The DNA here is from genome assembly GCF_025780055.1 of Ureaplasma zalophigenitalium. Classification (GTDB taxonomy): domain Bacteria; phylum Bacillota_I; class Bacilli_A; order Mycoplasmatales; family Mycoplasmoidaceae; genus Ureaplasma; species Ureaplasma zalophigenitalium. Next base: position 29,040 of record NZ_JAOXHJ010000003.1, read on the forward strand.
ATCAGAACGAAACAGAATTGATCATTTATTTCATAGGATGAAATCACTTCTAGAACATTTATTAAAAAACGAACGAATTAATAAGATTTATTCTCAAATCAAAAATGATGAAAATGTATGATCTGAAATATCGCCAGATAATAATTCTAAAAATAAAGATAAAATAATAAAAAAACTAGAATTAATTCAAAAAAACTTAGAAGAAAATTGTAATGATAAAGTAAATAAAAATATTAAAGACAGTTTTAATTTATACGTATTTAAGGAAAAATTAATTAATCTTATTGGTTTAACAACGACCGCCAAACAGGAAATTAAATACGATAGTGAAAATCAAATTAACTTATTCCAGGAGTATCCTGTTTACATGTCTATAGTTGATGAGGTGTCAAAGTGTAATAGTTTTGAAATTATTTCTTCATCACTACTTGCTGAAAAGATTGTCTTGGCAGGTGATTATAAACAATTACCACCAATTACAGATTTTGAACAAACAAACGACAAAAATAATTTAACTAAAAAAATAGATGAAGATGATGTAGAAGATATAGAAATAAATAAAATTTTTAATAAATTCCCTTTGATTAAAGAAGTTTATGATCGTTATGAGTGAGATGATGATGAAGAAGAAGATATAGACGACGACGATGATGAAACTTGTTGATATAAAAATAAAAACAGTATAGAAAAATTAACTCATCAAATAAAGTATCCTTTCTTTAAAAAACATGTTCTAAATTTAAAAAAATGAGGCTACGAACATACCTTTTATACATTCCTTAAGCAGCAAAGAAGATTTAATAAAGAAATACAATCTGTTGTGAACTGTTTTTATGACGAATATGAAAAACTATCTACTGACAATGAAGCAAGAACAGAATTTTATATAACATATAAACTGGCTAGAAAAGAGAAAAAATCTATAGTCGCATATGATACTTCAATCGTTAGCAACGATTGAAAACGACGATTAATAGAACTTGTAAATCAAGGAATTGTAGATCACAAAATTATTGGAACACTTGAACAAAGGGGAAATGTCGCGTTCGATCAAAAAGAAACATTAGATAAGCAAAAAACATACAGTGCTAGAATTAACGAATATAACGCCTTTACAATTGCCGAAATAATTGCTGACATAGTTGAAAGTAATTCATCTGATGACAAACCTTTCGACTTAGCAAATATTGGAGTGATTTCCATGACTAGAGCACAAAAAGAAATAATCAAAAGTTATTGAAACAAGATAAAGGAAAGAGTTCACAATAAAACTATTAACAAAATCAAGGTTGATACGGTTGATAATTTCCAAGGTCGAGAAAAGGAAATAATCATTATTGACTTTGTTCGGGCAAAAGGCTCTTTAGAAAATGCTGAGTTAAGATATCCAGAGAAACGAAATTATGACTTCTATAGTGTTCCAGAACGTTTTAACGTTGCAGTGTCAAGAGCGAAGCAAACATTAATATTAGTCGGAGCATTTAAAGAACCTTTAGAACATATAGAATTGGATGGAGAATATGCAAGTTTAATTAGTGATTATATTGAGTGTTTCAAAAACAAGGATGCATACATTGATTTAGGAGAGAAATATGGAGAAAGAAATTAAGACAAAATTGTTTATACCTATTTTGAAGATTGATTTAAAATTGTATTTTCGTAAATTAGTTGAAATAAATGATTTATCAAAAATAATAATAACTATGTTTTTATATGAATATAAGCAACACAAAGAGCTAACTATAAAAAAATTTTTAGAAAAACTATTAGGATATGAACGTGAAAAATTGGTGGATTTTGTAATTTCAGAAACATGAAAATTGATAAAAAGTAATGTTATTTTATATCAAGGAAAAAAGGGATTCGAAGAATTAGAAAAAAAAGATGAAAATGCAGTTATTAAATCAATAAAGGATTTACCTTTATTGGCATTAGGTAGCGAATCAAATTCAGACCATCCAATCCACCCTACAGTAGCTCAGAATTTTGAGGAAGATAGAATGGTGGGATTAGAACAAAAACCATTGGAAAAAAATTACTTTTACAAAAGACACCTGTTCTATGATAAATATAACGAAATTTTAAAATTTGATGACAATTCGGTTTATAGTAAAAAGGAAAATTATCATTTTTTAGACCCAGACAAGGTTTTAAAAAATAAATATAGTGATGAACTATATTCTTTCCTTAAAAACTATTTTGAGAATTCTGATAATTATGAAGGTGAATATAAGATTTATGAAGATTATAGTTTAATCAATGAAAAAGATAAAAATACTTCTTTGTCAGAAGAAGATATCTCTTGAGTTGAACAACCATTTAATTTCGATTTAAATAAAAATGAAATTATTCCAAAGGATGAAGAATCAAAAGCGTTTTTATCAGCTATAAAAGAGTTTAAATATAACGACGAAGAATCGCCACTTTTTAGTATTGAGAACATTGATCAATTTGTTAAAAAAGATATTTTAGGTATGGAAATCGAGAAATTCCAGAACGAAGAGTTGGGATTCAAAATAGAAAATTTTAGTGGACTAGAAGATGATCTTTCCCTAAGCTTTTATCAGAAAATCGCGCAAAAGCAATGATCTAAATTTGAGGATACATTGCATTCGCTTATTAATAAAAAAATAATGTACGATACCACAAATGATCAATATTTTTATATTTTCATTAGAGAATATCCAATAAAAATCGGTTCAAACTACTTGGTAAATATTTTTAGCTTTGATCGCAAAGAAATTAAAATTAATGAATTATTCAATGACTACTTGGATTTAAAGTCTGAGAAATATGACGATAAAACACTAAGTCTAATATTTGATAATATAGATAACTTTTTAAACGAGGAAGAATTTATTAATTTTTTAGATATAAATATCAAACAAGACAGAAGTCTAGAGATTAACTGAAACCAAATTATTAAAATATTGGAAAAATATGAAACCGAAATATCTCCTAATCTACTGATTAGAATGATTAGCAAAGCTGGTTCATTTAATGGAGATGAAAACCAACAAAAAAGACACGATCTTGCTAATTTACTAGTAAATAAATTAAATCTTTCGGAAGAAATTCTTTTTCAAGTATTTTTAGAGATGAATTTTGAATATAAAGAAAACGAATTTCTATTTAATAAGAAGACAAGTTTTGAAAAAACGATTAATGAATTTTTCACTCAATATCAAAAGCTCCTTGATGCTTCAAATATAATTGAGAACTTAGAAGCGTTGGATGAAGAACAATGTACTCAATACGAAGAAAATATCTCTTCGTTAAAAGAATACCAAGCAGATTTGCTTAAAAACTTTATTAAGGAAAATCATAAATTAAAAGATAAAATAGAGAATTGCAAAAATTTTTCAGAAAAATTGCAAGAAACTTATCAATCTCTAAAAAAAGGGTCTATGGATTTAATTAAGACTAAAGCCCTTAATATCAGAGAGATGATCGAAAAAGAAACAAATAAGCCAGAACTTGCTAAGCTTAGTTCTTTTCTTCAACAAACATATGAAAGAAATGCAGATTTAGAGGAGTTATTACAATTAGTTAAGTGATGTAATTCCTGACTCCACCATAACGATAACAAAAAGACACTTTCCCTTAAGGAAGTTAAAGATAAAGAAGAGCGAAGCAAACAATTACTAAAACAAATTAAGAAGAAAAAAGAGGAGCAAAAATAATGTCCCATTCTGCTAGTGTCCGTTACAACATTAATACTAATTCCGAAAAAACAGAGATTGACGCCTTAAAATCTCAACTTTGCAATTTACGTAAGACTATAAATACTAAATATATCATTCAATCCATAGATTCACAATTAGAGAGTTTAAATGATCTTGAACATAGATTGCAATACTTAGATAAGAATCTAAAAAAGCCAATATTTGATGTAGATGTTCTACATTTAGATAAAAAAGTGTTGGAATATACTATGTCAAAAAGTCGTTTAATAAAAGTGATTTCAAATTTGTCTATTGATTTTTCTTTTAAAAATCTAATAAAACTTGAGGATCAGGAAATTAGCGATTTAATTCTGCAAAATGGTTTTTTATCAAATATAGTAATCTGTAGATTGGAAGAGGAAAATCTTTCCATCAGCCCCGAAAATTTTCTGCGTAAATTAGAGGAAATTAAACAAGAAAGAATTAATGAAGAACAAACCGAAAAAATTCGAAATGAAATTAAAAATTTAGTTCTTTCGCAAAAAATAGACGACAAGTTAAAAAGATCGTTATTGAACGAATTTTTATTTATTACAAATTACCAAGAATTAGCTGATTTCGTCCCATATGCTACTGAGATTATCAATCAGTATAATGAAGCATTGAAAAAACATAAAATATACACACAACTACTAGAAAAACATAAGTATAAACACAAAAAAATCGAATTTATTATTCAAAGAGATGCTGAAGATAAACTAAAACCTAGATATGCTTTCATTTCAAAATTTTCGAATCCATTAAAGAAAAACAACGAGTTTTTATTAACTTTTAACTTAGATGGATCGATTAGTTATGATATTGGAGATTATGAAAAACACATGTGTTGATCCCTTTCTGATGAATTAGAAAAAGACCTAGAAAAGCATGGCTATTTTGTGAAAACCAAAAATATTACACGAAGTGTTTCCGGGGCCCGACCTTTAAGTAATGCCCGTAAATTAAGAGAGGGTGAAAAATAGTGAAAAACTCCTTGGAATATTTAAAGATAAAAATTAAACATAAAAATTTAATTACAATTACAGGCAACGTCAATGATTTATATTGTTTTAACGACGATGAACATGGATTTTTAAATGTTGACTTAAAAAATATCATAGAATCTTTTGCCAAAGAAAACAATTATAAAATTGCTCATTATTTTGCTCCATCATTCGGGGCGATTGATTTACTCGAAGAAGAAACGAATGGTTTATATAAGCAATTAATAGCATTAGATGATATAAATAGCTTTATGAACCATATTGTTGAAAAAACCAAAGATTTTGTCGATGAATATGGCACATTTGTCGAACACGAAAAAGGAATCTATGTTATTAATTTTGCTGATAGTTTTTTTGATAATCAAAACAATTCTAATAACTATATAGACAATCTAGTTAATGTTATTTCCATGACTTTGGATAATAATAATAAATCTAAGTATATTGAGGATTACAGTCGATTAACAGATAAAATTATTTTTATCATGCGAGATTCGAATAATCTTATTAAAGACTTATATATGAACAACATTGAGTACATTGATGTACAAATAAAAAAACCTAATATGCAAGAAAGAAAAGATATTATTCGAAAAAACGCTCATTTTTTTAGAACGATTGACAAAATGGACTTAAACTCTGAAACAGAAATTTTACAAAAAGCAGTGGCTATGTCCGAAGGTTTAAGTTGTATCGAAATTTTACAATTAGGAAGAGTTAATGAATCTCAACAAAGTTTTTCAAATAGATATAATTTAATTTATTTTAATCAGCGAGAATCAGAGTGAGAAAAAATTGATTACGAAAAAATTCGAAAAATTAAGGAGCAGTTTAGCAAAAGGGTTCAAGGTCAGGATTATGCAATTGATAAAATTTCTCAAGTTTTAATCAATTCTTTCCTCGGTTTAAATGGTCTGATGTTTAATGAGTCGCTTAACAAGCCTAAAGGAATATTATTTTTTGTAGGACCGACTGGTACAGGGAAAACAGAGATTTCAAAAACTCTGGCCGAGTTTGTTTTTGGTAGTGAGAGAAAATTGATTCGTTTTGATATGTCTGAATATAATCACGAGCATTCTGACCAAAGATTAATTGGTGCCCCGCCAGGCTATGTTGGATATGACTCAGGTGGTGAGTTAACTAACAAGGTAAAATTAAATCCTTTTTCTATTCTTTTGTTTGATGAGATAGAAAAAGCACACCCCAAAATTTTGGACAAATTTTTACAAATCCTTGAAGATGGGAGATTGACTTCTTCTAAAGGAGAACTTATTGATTTTTCTGAGACATTTATTATTTTTACATCAAATATTGGTACGGCTGAAATTAATGATATCGATATCACGGATGACAAAGCTGTACGTAGCGCTTTTATAAAAGAAGTAAAAAAACACTTTATCGAAAAGATCAACAGACCCGAATTATTAAATAGAATTGGTAACAATAACATCGTTCCTTTTAATTTTATACATAATAGAGAAATTATCAAAAACATTATTAAGTCAAAAATGAAAGTTTTATTCGACAAAATATATAAGGATTATAATTTACTAGTTAACTATAACGATGTTTTTGAAAAATTGGTTGATTTAATCAAAAAAATAACTAATCATCATATGGGTGCTAGAGGAGTTATCAACAGTGTTGACGAATTTATCACCAAAAGTATAGGAGACTTTATTTTTGCTAATTATCCAGAAATTCAAACTAAAAAACAAGCAAAATTAATTCTTAATGTTGATATGATTATCGAAGATAACAAAGCAGTTTTTATCTTCAAACAATAAGCAAACCAAAACAAAAAAACAACGTAAGACGTTGTTTTTTTACTTTTTTTACTTATGAATTTTATTATTTATCAAATAATAGCTCTTTTTTCAGGTGCTAAATACATTTTATCATTTTCTTGAACATCAAAGATTTGGTAGAATTCATCAAAATTACTAATTTGGACATTAGCACGTAATTTGGCTAAAGAGTGAACGTCGGATTTTAGCAGTAATTGAGCATATTGACTACGGTGTTTTGCAGCTCACACACTAGCTCAACCATAGAAGAAGTCTTTTGCATCAAAATCTTCTTCTTTTTTAGCAGCTTCATAAGCGCACATGAATCCACCTAAATCAGCAATGTTTTCAGACACAGTTAATAATCCATTGCTCATCCCATACGGAGTTTTAATTTGATCAAACATTTCGATTACTTTTTTAGCTCGTAAATCAAATTCCGCACGGTCATGATCAGTTCATCAGTTATTTAAATTTCCCTTTTCATCAAATTGCGAACCATTATTATCAAAAGCATGAGAAATCTCGTGCGCAATCACTGCCCCAATTCCACCATAATTACGTGAGCTAGAATACTTTAATGAGAAGAATGGTTCATCTAAAATAGCAGCTGGGAATACAATCACGTTTTTGAATGGGTGAAAGTAAGCATTAACAGTAGCTGGACTCATTTCTCAGTAATCTTTAATTGGTTGCATATATTGAGCATAATGATAAGCGGTGATGACTTTTGAATAAGCTTGAATATTATCAAAAATATTATCTGCAGTAGTTTTTAATTCATCATAGTATGGCTCATAGTTGTTAGGAAAGGCGATTTTAGGTTCTAAAGCGTTTAATTTACAAATAGCTTTTTGAATAGTTGTTTTAGACAATCATGTATTGTTTTGCAAACGTTCTTTATAAACATCGATCATTGTCTGTACCATATTTTCAACTTTAGCCTTAGCTTTATGACCAAAGAATTTTTGCGCATAATAAATTCCGTAAGGCATTTTGAAATATGACGTAGCTAATTGGTATGCAAATTTAGTTTTGCTAATCATTTTCTTAGCGCCATTGATTAATGAAGAATAAGCAAATAATAAACTACGAGCTTCTTCAGTTGTATATTGGGCATTACTCATTAAGAAATGCGTAAACATACGCGCTTGAAATAGTTTAAATGTTTGCTCGTTATAGATAGAGTTTAAAGCATCAATAAAACGTGGATTATCAACAACAACAGTAGTGATGTTAGGATCTTTAACTAATTCTTTAGCGATTTCCTGGATGTCAAAAACAGTTGTTTGAGCATTGATGTCAATTAATTTATAAACATTGTATGATTTAACATAATCAGCATGTTCTGTGGCTGATTTAGCCATCTCAATGTTTAAAGTATCAAAGGCCACAGCATCATTGGCAATAGTCTCTAAAACAGTTTGGTCAAAACCTGCTAAAAGACCTAGTTTAACAATAGTTTCTTTGAATTTATTTAATAATAAATCTCGTTTTTCACTATCTTGGTAATATGATTTTTCGGGTAGGATTAAGTGAGGGTGATCCATAGCTAAAACCTGTTTGGTATTATCGACAAAATCCTGTGTAATTCCGAAAGCAAAAGGTAGCATAAAACCTTCGTATTCATATTTAACATAGTTTTTTTGAATATCATGAAAATCTTTAATATCCAAAATCATTTGTAACGGTGGTACTAATTTAGTTAAGCCTAACTTTTCTTTGTAATTATGATTTTTACATACTTTATAGAAACTAATAAAATTTTCAAGAGTTTCATTTGGAATCAAAGCAGGTTTTTTGCATCATTCATTAGCTAATTTTTTTAAATTTTTTTCAATCTTTTTATCTAAAAGACTGAAACCGCCTACAGCTGATTTATCTTGCGGGATTCGTGTTTTTTTAAGTCATTCTTTGTTGACTTCAGCATAAAAATCTTGCTTTAAGGCTTGCGTGTTATATTTTGTCTTCATAATTCTTATTCCTTTTTATGATAAATATATTTAATTATATAAAATTAGGATATTAATACCACAGATACTAATAATTATTTATAATATAAACTAAGATTAGGATAGATTATATGCACATTTTAGAACAACAAACACATACTTATTTAGATAGCTTAAAAACAAACCATATGCTAAAAAAATTTTTCGAACAAACAAAAGTCGAAAAAAAGTTAGAAAAGAACGCTAAGATTGGCTTATATACAGTCTTGGGTATTTTTGTAGTCGCAGTTGGTTTATTAATTGCCGGAGCGTTTATTAAAAACGGGGAAACATGAGCTAATAACCCCTGAGCTATTACAGTGATGACTTTAGGTCTATTTTTTTTGTTATGTTTAATGATTCCGTTTTTTACAGTGATTGTGTTTAATAGAAGAATTGTAAAAAATTTCATTCGAACATATTTAGATCATCCAACAATTAATGTTTTTTATAAAAAAATTGGGGCATATTTGAAAGATTTTAGTTTTCAAAAAATTACTTGAAAAGATACGCAAGTTATTTATGATTTTGTTTATCAAAAACAAACATACCAATTAGTCATTAATGATCAGACGGCTTTATTAAGAAATCCCGAACAAATAATCAATCAAAAACAATATAACCAAATCAATTATCACGATGATCAATGATTCATTTTCAACCGAATAGACGCTGCTTTTTTTAAAACATATCCAATGAAGTGCACAGATTATTTAGCTAGTCAAATAAATCATAAAGTTTTATTAATGATTCAATTGTTTGTTGATTTAATGGCTACTAATAAGGAGCAAAATATTCATGGCAAATCATAAAAAAAATAAAAATCAACCAACAAATCGTCAAGAAAAAGTATTACAAGCTGTGGTTGATGAATACACAAAAACAGCGACACCAGTATCTAGCATGTTAATTCAAGAGGTTTACTTTCCGCAAGTTTCACCTGCGACAATTCGTAATGATATGAAGAGTTTGGAAACAATGTTGTTATTAGAAAAAAAACACCGTTCAGGCGCACGTGTGCCGACAACGAAAGGTTATGATTTCATTAATCATCAATTTAGCGATTTAGATTCAATCATTGACCCAGCTATAAAAAAACGCTTACATAAAATTTTCATGCAACGTTTTGTTTCGATCGATAAAATCATTGAGGATTCGATTGAAATTATTAATCAGTTTACCCTTTTACCAGCAATCATGCGTGATCATAAAGATAATGAATTATTAAAACGGATTCAATTAATCGAAACTGGTCCTCACAATGCGGTTTTAATTGTAGTAACTTCATCGGGCAATGTGGAAAATCACCCAATCGTTCTTAACCAACTGACAAAATATACTGATTTAAGTATTTGCATCGATATTCTAGATGAATATTTATTAAATACTCCAATGAATGAATTAAGCAACAAAATTATTGGGGCTGCTGATTTATTGTCTAAAAAAGTTCATGCTTATGAACACTACATGAATAATATCGTTTTAAAAATATTTAAGCATTATTCATGTATTAGTAATGATAAAAATGCTTCCTTTGGTGTGCGTTATTTAACAAGTCATCAAGAGTTTGATAACATTGAAAAAATGAATGAGATTTTAAATTTGATTGAAGATACAAGTATTTGAGAGCAAATTTCAATTAATAAAAAAATTGACAAGGTAAGTACGCAAATTACATATGGTAACCAGATTGGACACAACGGTATCGCTATCGCTTCCACAAGTATAGATTTATACAATAAAAATAAAGAAATTGCTGTCATCGGTCCAACCCGTATGGATTATAAAAAAATAATTGCTCTATTAGAATATATTAAAAAAGAATTGGAAATGATCGTTTATGAACAAAAAAACAACAACGAAGAGATCTAAAGAACCAGTGCGTTTTGATGAAGAATTATTAACAAATCATTTAGATAATTATCAAGATTTATCCCAACTATCATTACACCAAGAAATTATGGTTCATGCTTATAAATTAAATGGTTGATTGTACCGTTCGTGAAATAATCCGATAGTTATTGATATCCAAGAAGATTATTTAGTTTTGTGCTCAACAAATTCATTAGTGATTACATCAGAAGAATATTCGACACGAAATTTCCCTTCTTATACAACAAAAACTTCGTATTGATTCTTTTTTAAAAAGGAATGATTTAACATTATTGCCACAATCGAAAAAACGGGTATGAAATTATATATTAATATTGCCTCACCCTTTATTTTTGAAGAGCAGGCGATTAAATATTACGATTTTGATTTAGATTTTAAAATTAACGCTGAGAAACAATGACGCGAAGTCGATTTTGATGAATTTTTAGAAAACTCTAAAAAATATCATTATCCAAAACAATTAGTCCAAAAAATTATGCGTGTCGAAAGTCAAATCGAACAATTGATTCAGGAGCGATATTTTGACCGACTAATTAATAAAAATAAAATTATTGAATTAAATAATTTAGTGCCCCCAAAGAAAAGTATTCGATATAAACGCAATGAAACACCAGAACGTTTCAAGAAAGTCAATTATGGATCAAAAGAAAATTAGCAGCAATGATCAAATGCTGATCAACAATTATTTCGCAAAGCAAAAAGCGGTTATTGATGAATTGATTGATCAACAAAACTATCAAGCAGCCATCGATAAAATGAAGGGATTTTTAGAGATGGATTTACTACCTGTTGAGTATCTAAATATCTTTAATGAACAATTAAAAAAACTGGAAGCCATTCAAGCTGATTTAGCCTACCAAGAAACATTAGATTGGAAGCCGGCCGACTATTTTGCACACATTGTTGTACACAAACAAATTCACACTCATTATGTACGTGAATATTTGGATAAATTTATTGCTGATTGATCAATTAATGACGAAATATTTTTTAACAATATATTTCTTAGTACCGAAATTAATTTATTAGAAAAAATTAATTTACTAGCTGTTTTAAGTGAATATCAAATCAGTGCCAGTTTAAATTTTTACAACCAATATTTAAATATTCGGGCACAGATTGTTCCTGCAGATTATTTTCATTTACCAACGCAATCAGTATTAATTTTTGACCAAAAAATATCAGTCTTTTTTACGGAATATTTTAATGAAGTCTTTAAACAAGACCCTTTTAAATATGATTATGCATTAAAAATGGTGGATATTTACTGTCATTTTTATTTTCTAAACCTTGAAAGCCTAAATTTAAAACAAATAGCTCATTGTATAACTCAATACATGAATTTAGTCTATGAAGAAATACCTTTAGATTTAAACGAAACGGATTTAGCTGTATTAAGAGAAATAACATATCTTTTTCATATGCACGAAAATTAAGTAATAAAATATATGAGCATATTTTCGTGTCTATAACTTTTTAGAGTCTAAAAATAACCCTTAAATAAATGGTTTGAGGACATTTGATAAGATGCTAATAACTCTTATCTTGCCAATTATCGACTCTAAATAAACAGTTTTTTCTTTGTTTTTTTACATTCTTTTGCTTACAATTATTGTAGTCAGATAACGGCTTATACATTACTATTTTTATTCAAACATGCAAGATGGAGGCAACACCTTTATGATTTTTTGTACGCTAAAAAACGATAATTTGTCCATTAATAATTATGTTTTATATGATTTATATACACCAATTATTGGTTTACAAGCCACAAGTTTTTATGTATACTTGGTCACACGGTCAGCACATCAAGCAAGTGTTAGCACTAATGAACTTTGCGAAAATTTACAATTAAACTCAGATGAGTTATTTGCGTGCATTCGTGAATTAATTAAAATCGAATTATTAAGCGTTTATCAAGACGAACAACAATATTACTTAGTCGTTAAACCTCAAAAACAAGCCGAAGAACTATTAAATAACGAAACCTATATTAATTTACTGCAAACACATACTTCTATGAATTATTATGCAGCCAAACGTTTTGAATACGCTCCAATGCATGAAGCTATGAATTTGGTGAATGTTAGTGATAGTTTTGTTAATAATGAATTAACTCCTCCTGCCCCAGATGCAAGTGCGTGTGTGCAAATCAATGTGCTAAATAAAAACCAAAACACAACAAGTAGCATTGTTAATTTAGAAGGTTTGCGAACGCGTGATATCTTTTTTAGTGCATATGATTTATCTAATTTTAGTTTATTGATTGATAAATACTTAAATACAGATCCAGTCAGTTTTTTAACACATATCTTTTTACACCAAACAGACGCCCAGGAAATAACTATGGTCAATAATTTATGCCAGGAATATCCTAATAATCTATGAGCTATTAATTTAGTAATTGATTTTTGTTTGCACAAAAACATTACAGGTAAATTAAACTATAATTATTTATGTAAGTTATTACGTTCTTTTACTGCAAAGAATATTGTGGATATTTATACAGCAATTAATCATTTGCGTGCCGCTTTGAATGATGATATGAATAGTTATTTAGAAGCTAGTAAAAAAGTTAAAAAAAGCAAAATTAATCAAGAAAATGAATGAGTTGATGAACGACGTTCATCAAAAGGACCTAAAAATAATTTACCGTGTCTTTAGAATAAAATTAATTTAGGATAAATTATTATGTCTACAAAAAAAATAAATTATCAAACGTGTCTGTCAGATCCACGGTTTAAGGATTTAAAAATTACCCCTGATGAATTTCATAATCACAAGGATTTATTTGATAAACTATCGGTTTTGCAAGAAGCTTGTGCAAATCTACCATATGAACCTATAATAATTCGTAAATACGGATTGTTAGAACTTTCTTTTGATAATAAAACAAGTTGAGTTGAGAAAGAAAAACAACCCAAATATCTAGATAACTATTTTTACCCTGAATACTTTTTGGAAAAAAAAGAAACAGAATACACAGATTTATTTAAGGCAAATATTTATGATATGCAGAGTAATGATCGCAGTTATTTCATTAATTTTTTAAGCCAAAATCAAAAAAACTGACTCCCCAAACTTCGTTTATACATCTCTGGAGTTCTTGGTAGTGGTAAAACGTTCTTTGCCCTTCATATTGCTAATCATTTAATCGCAGAAAACAATTCTTTAGTTGTTTGTTTAAAGTTGCGGAAGCTCAATAATTTAATTCACCAAATTTTTGCTAAAACCAATCCTTTTTTTAATACAATCGATGCATTATTAAATATGTTGAAGCAAGGTCACTTTTTTATTTTTGACGATTTTGATATAGAAGTTATTAAAGAAAATATTTACTATAATGTCTTAGAACCGCTTTTTCAACATATATACAACGAGAAATTACCTGTGCTATTTTTAAGTCGTTGGGATTTTAATACAATGATGGAATATCGTCATTATGGCTCATCAAAACAACGATCATCGTTAATTGAGGAATGCCGAATGTGAATAAGTTTACTAGTTAACGGGTCATATGTTGATTTGGGGACAACTAATTATTTAATTAAAAAACCACTAAGTGTTGACAAATTAATTAAAAAATAATATAATAAATTTGACAGTTTAATTTATATGGGTAGATTAAACAATTCTAGTTGTTAAATTCGTTTGCAACAATTCTAGATGAAAATCTAGTTCGCTATACCCATAAAACGAATGTTTTAGACCTGTGAAGACACAGGTCTTTTTCTTTGATTAAAAAATAAAAAAGTACCTTATGGTACTTTAATTTTTTCGTTTGGCCTGAATTCTTTTTCATTGATCTTGGTGTAAACTTAAATACTTACTATATTCTTGGGTTTTTTGTTGGTCTAAATTAATATTTTGTGTTTCAGGGTTAAAAAATCAATAAATGCGTAAAGCGTTGCGAATAACTAAATTAGCTTCTTGATGGTTTTTGATTTTATAAACTAAATTTTTATCCAAAATAATTTGATTGTTCAAATCAGACAAAACTGGCAATAATGGTAATAAATTCTCTATGCTGATTAATTCATGTAAAGAATCAATGATGGCTTTTTGCATGTGTGCATATAAATAAACGGCCTCATCTAATAAAGCGTTTTGAATAATTTGTGAGTATGTTAATTCGTTTTGCTGTAAGACTTCATAATCTTCCATATTAATACAAACCAATAATTCGTTGTAAATCCTACGAGTTTCACGGGTTATTTTATTAGAGACATAAGGACTATGCACAATATTTTTTAACAACCCAGCAAACTCTTCAGGGCTATTTGTAATCACATCAATTAAATTTGTTTGGTGATTATAAACTACATAACCAAATAAACTTTTAGAAAAATCGTATTTAAAATTAAACATAAACGCCCCTACAAATCTTGTTGAATATTTTAACTTTTATTATAATATAAAATCATTATTTTTTTCGAAAATTATTAAGACATTGTTTTTTTAAAAAAAGTTAGAACTAGGAAGAATTAAAAACCAGATTAATTTATAATTAAAAGTGAGCATTCTGAATTCATGGAGAGCATTAATATGAGGACTTGATCAGTTAAAATTGATGAAAATCAATACCAATTAATTTTACAAACTCTAATCAAATACGAACAAGCAAATACACAACCCTTTGTTCGTCACCGTTTTAGTCAAAACCAATGTTTTACAATTTTTGTTTATAATACATTTAAGACCGTAATTAATTTACACAAAAACTACGAATGAACAACTTTTTTAGCAAACTTCCCTGAGTTATTTTTTTTGAATGCACCACTTGATAATCAAGAAGATCAGAACCAATTACATGAAGCAACAATTGGTAGTGATGAAGTAGGTGTCGGAGATTTTTTTCATGGCTTAGTTGTTTGCGCTGTATATTTACCAAAATCACAAATTCCCTTTGTACAGAATTTGCGCGTTAATGATTCTAAAAAAATCAGCGACCGTAAAATTTTAGAGTTAGCAGAAATTCTAAAAGAAAAAGTGGATTTTGTCATTAAGTTTTTCGAACCATACGAATATAATGAAAAATACCGGATTTATAAAAATGCACACGTGTTAAAGACAATTTTACACAATCAGGCAATTAGTCGCTTATTGCATAAATATCCAAAAACATATACAGTAATCGACCAATATGTTTCGCAATCCAAATTCAAAGAATACGAAACGCAAGCGCATTTAGAACACGTTTGTATTAATAAAAGTATAAACAAGGCAGAAAGTCATTTTCTAAGTGTTGCATGCGCTTCAATTATCGCTAGAGCCTTTCTGTTAAATTTTAAAGCTAGTTTAGAACGTAAGTACCACATTAATTTACCACTCGGTGCTGATAATGAAAAAATTCGAGCCGCAACAACTTTTATTTTGAATAAATATAAACCCGGCTTTTTATATTATTTAGCTAAAGCTCATTTCAAAAATTTTCCAGTAATTAAAAATCATAAAAGTAAGTAAAAACATATTTTTTCTCGTTTAATTTAACAAAGGAGGAAAATATGCAAAAATTAACAGACAAAAATAAGCAAGAAATCTATAGTGGTTTTTTTGGCAATTATATGTGAAACACCGCAATTATGACAGGTATATTAGGCCAAAACATCACAGGGGCGTTGGGTTTAGTAGCTCAATTAGTTCATATTTTTAACCCATCACCTCGGTTTACTCGACACCAATTTATTGATAATCCGGCTGCACGCATGTATACGCGTATTGCTCAACACCCTTCGCGAGCAACTTTAAGTTTTGGAAGTCCGTTCTTTTAATATGTTATTATTAAATAGACAAGAAAAGCAACAAATATGATCAGGATTTGCCATGCTACTAGCTAGTTCTTTAAATATCTGAAATAATTTTTTATTTTGGTCTACCATTGTTTCTATGGGAGTTCAAGTGGTTTCGGGTATTACGAATATCGCTTTAGCTGCTCTGCCAAAAAAACCTGACCCAGCCGCGCAAGAATTGATTAAACAAGCTCAGGAAGATATTATTTTTAAAGGCCCATATGCCCCAAGTCAACACATTTATTTTTTAGGTCGGTAATATGAAAAAATTAAATTTACAAGAACTCATTCAAAAGAAATATCCACCAGTTAATTTTGGTTATGATCCGCGAGAAGTGGACAAAGATTTTGATAACTATATTCAAGCTTTACAAGAGGCTTATGTAGAAATTGAACAATTAGAAAAAAAACATCAACAAGCATTGCAAACAACGATCGAGTTGCAAAAATATAAAGATTTTGCTAAACAACAAGATGATTTTATTAATTTAATTAGCAACCATGTTAATTTTGATGACAATTTTAATTTTTTTGAAAAAAGGCCAAAATTATCATGCAAATAGTCCATGGAATAGACTTATTAAATTTAAAGCGTCCAATTCTAAAAAACCCACGTTTAGCAAGACGAATCATGACCGATTATGAGTTTGCCATCTATGAAAAACACACTCACCCAGAACGGTATTTAGGTAGTCTTTTCTCGTGCAAAGAAGCAGTGATGAAAGCTTTTTATTTACGTTACTTATATGATGATATTGAAATACATATTGATAACGGTATTTACCTAGTTTATTTGCAAAAGAAAAAAACCGACCTAGTATTAACGCTATCATATGAAAATAACTTAGTAATGAGTTCGGTAGTTGGCATTATATAAAAAAACAAACACAATAACTGTGTTTGTTTTTTTTACTAAAATAACTCGGTTTGCGCAGATTCGTCAAAGTTATCCAAGGCTCCAATGTTTTTTAAAACTTCAATTTGTCGAGTTGTAATAGCAGTCCTATGAATAATATCTTCAATTGTGCTAAAAGGTTTTAAATTTCTTTGTTCTACAATTGAAGACGCTACTTTTTCGCCTAATGAAGGAATACAAATAAGAGGAGGGATTAAAGCGTTTTTTTCACGGTCAATTAAAAAGTCTGTAGGGTGGGAATGATTAATATCAATATTTAATAATTTAACGCCTCGAGCTAGAAATTCAATAATAATCTCGTAGGTAGTTAGACTATCTAATTCCTTATTAGATGCATTTTTGTCACGCTTAATTTTTTTATAAATATCAACGATTTCGGTACGAGTTTTATTGATTGCTTCTAAATCGAAATTTTGACTTCGCACTGATAGAAAGGCTGCATAATATTCCAGAGGATAATACAATTTATATCAAGCAAATTTTCAAGCGTGCATAACATAAGCTGTTGCGTGAGCCTTCGGGAACATATATTGGATTTTATTAGCTGATTCAATGTATCAGTCAGGGATATTATTAGCGCGTAAAATTTCTTCGTGCTCCGGCTTAATTTTTTTACCTTTCCGCACATCTTCCATAACAAAAAAAGCAGTAGTAAAATCGATACCGTTTTGAATTAAATAACTCATAATATCATCCCGACAAGCAATAACATCTTTTAATTTTTTATTATGTTGGGTAATTAATGTTTGAGCATTATTTAAATAAACATCAGTCCCATGTGATAATCCAGAAATACGAATTAAATCAGCAAAACTTCGCGGTTGGGTAGCTACAAGCATTTGACGAACAAAACTAGTTCCAAATTCAGGAATACTAATAGCTCCAGTTTTTTCGTCTAGAACATCTGATGGTTGAATGTTCATGACAGTAATGTCATAAAACATTTGCATAGTTTTTTCGTCGTTGATTGGAACATCTTGTTGTTTAACATGAGTTAAGTCTTCAAGTAGTTTTAAAATAGTAGGGTTATCGTGCCCTAAAATATCAAATTTTAAAAGATTATTATGAATGTATTCAAACGCGAAGTGTGTCGTTTTTCAACTTTCATTTTCATCATCAGCTGGATAGTTGTAAGGAGTAAAATCATAAATAGATAAATCCTTAGGGACAATGATGATGCCTCCTGGGTGTTGCCCAGTTGTTTTCTTTGTCGCAAAACAATGTTGGACATATAAATTAATGGTTGAATCACGAATGATTTCATCATTTTTTTCTTCAAAATATTTTTTGACCATTGCATATGTTGTTTTGTCTTTTAATTTCGATACTGTCCCTGCACGATAGGAATGATCATCACCGAAAACATCCTTAATAAACTGGTGAGCAACAGGTTGGTAAACACCTGAGAAATTTAGATCAATATCAGGTACTTTATCACCATTAAAACCAAGGAATGTCTCGAAAGGAATATTATGACCTTCACGCAATAAATCTGCTTGACATTCGGGACATTTTTTAGCTTCTAAATCATATCCGTCTTCAGCATCAGGGACAAATTCACAATATTTGCAGGCAGGACATAAATAGTGTGGAATAAGTGGGTTTACATCAGTAATATTTAGAAAGGTTGCAACTAATGATGACCCAACACTTCCCCGCGAACCAACTGAATATCCATCTTCATTCGATTTTTTAACTAGTAGGTGTGAGATTCAATAAACAACACTAAAACCATGAGTGATAATCGCATTTAATTCTTTATCAATTCGCTCTTGCACAATTTCTGGCAAGTTTTCCCCGTATATTTTTTTGGCTGTTTGGTAAACAAAGTTCTTGGTTAATTCATCAACATTATCGATTTTGGGTGTATATAAATCTTGTTTTAAGGGCTTAATATTATCTGCGAACCAACTAATTACCTCGCTCAAGTTGGCTGAGAGAATTTTTTGTTTATCTTCAGGATTATTTAAATAATCTAGTTCTTTATTGAATGCTTGCTGATCTAGATAATGTAAATCGGGCACATATGATTCGTTAGCAAAACGGTGTAGACGGCCATTTAAACCTTTGGAATTAACATATACATCGTAGTATTTTTTATCACTAGGTTGTAAATAATAAACATGACTGGATGCGATAATAGGCTTCTGAGTTGTTTTAGTTAAATCAACTAATTTGTTTAATGCGTGTTGTAAATCGCTCGTGGTGATTTTTTCACTATGGATTTGGTTTTTAAAACAATTAAGACTAGGTAAAGTAATGAAATCGTATTGGTTGATTTGTTGAATAATTTCATCATCTGTTTTATTAAACAAACTATTGATTAACTCATTATCATAAACCGCATTTGTTATTATTAAATTACTTTTAAATTGCTCTAAGAACTCTTTAGTAATCGTTGGACGATTATTATAAAAATCAGTATGAGCTTTAGATACTAGTTCGTAAATATTTTTAATTCCCGCCTGATTTTTTGCATAGATCGCAATTTGATCACCAAAAAAACGGTTTCTTAAACTTCGGTTTTGAATGCGGTTATTTACTTCGCTTCACTGTTTAATTTTATGCTCATTAATTAATTGACTTAACATAATGTTAAACACGCTGACTAAGACCTCAGCATCATAATCAGCTCTATGAGCTATTAAATCATCATAAGCAATGTTATTTTTCTTACAAATAGCACCTAACCGATGGCTACGATATGTTGGGTTTAATGAACGCGATAACATTAAGGTATCAACATACATGTTAGAAATAATTGGCATGCCATATTTTTGTAAACGAATATTGATGAAGTTAATATCAAAATTAAAAGCATTATGAGCAACTAAAATTCGGTTTTTAAACCACTCTAACATGGTTTTTAAACCCGTTTCCTCATTCATCGCTTGTTTAACATGGTCATCGGTAATTTTCGTTAGTTTAATAGTGGTAGGACTCAATGGTTTGCTTGGTTTCATGAAAAATTGTTTACGTTCTAAAATCTGACCATTTTTCACTAAAACACCCCCAAATTCAATGATTTCATCGTAATTTGGATATAATCCGGTTGTTTCTAAGTCGAAAACAATATATTCCTGATCAATAAAAAAACGCTCATCCGTATTATAAACGGCATCAATTCGTGTGGGTAAAACTTCGCACTCCAATCCGTAAATGATTTTTAATGTTTGTTCATCAATTTTCTTTGTTTGTAAATAAGTTTGAATCTCTGGGTAAGCTTGTACAACATACCGGTCGGTTATGCCGATGCACGGAATTTTGTTTTTTACAGCAAAATCAACCAGTTCTTCCGTTCCAATGATGCAATCACTACTAGTCATTTTAGTGTGAAAACCCAATTCAATACGCGGAGCGACAACAGCATTATCCCCGGTCAGCGAATAATTATCAACTTTTCAAATTTTCTTAGCCTTAAGCACTGGAATAGTTTTTGTTGGATCATTAAAACTGCTGGTGATTTCACCGGATGCCCCAATATAATCGTTCACCTTAAGACTTAAAAAGTGTTCTTTAAACTTGTTGTTAGCATTTAGATAATATGTTACATTTAAAGTATCTGTGTCATCTTGAATATAAAAGTTTAAAATGATGTCCTTATTATTTCGTTCGCGTTGTTCTATTAAAAAAATTTTACCCATGATATTGGCTTGGGTCATATTAATGTTAATATCATTCAATTTTGTAATCGCTTTATTATCTTGTCGATTATATCGGTTTCAATTTTGACTATAATCTGTTGCTTCGGATACTGTTTTTTCTTGGTCGAATTCGTTTAACTTAGCCAACAAGATGGCGGCTTGGTTTTGTTGTTCAATGGCCTGTTGGGCAATTGTTTCGGAATAATCATTGAAACTAATGATTAAATCATTAAAGATTAACCCGCACTGGTTAAGTGTTTGTCGGATTGTTTCAATGTTGTTTTGCAAAATAACTAATTGATTGTGTGAACTAGTTGTTAATATTACTTTTTGTTGTTCATATTCTAGGTTAGCAAATTCAGGATTCATTCATTCGTTTTTACTAAATAAATAATCAACTAAAGCAGTAAATTGCTCAGATGAATTAAAGTGATTGTGTCAGACTAAAGAACAATTTTGAATACGCGGGTGCAAAGGTAAGTCACTGATTTGTTCTAACAGTGCAAAATCAACAAACGAGTTGAACCTAACATGTAAAAGATATTTGCCGTTGTTAATCGATTCTTTTTTAACATTGTATCCTGGTAGATTGCGATATACATCGTCTGCTAAGGTGGGAAGAATTTTTAATAAAATATTTTGTTGCATAAACACTCCTTATATTCGCTTTAATAAAAAATAAGAAGTTATACCTTCTTATTCATTGTTTTATTCTTCAAAATAAAGTGTAACATAGTCATGCCCATCAGCATAAATACAATCACCATCTTTAAGCTGATCAGCTTGATCTACAAAATTTAAATTAAATACGTATTCATCATGATTAACGGGTGATTTAGTAATAACCCCTTGTTTTAATTCACTACGTTGCAATAAAATCTTGTATTCATGTACATGGTGATGACCATGATGATGTGGAGGATTTGTTAAGATATTATCAACGATTTGATTATATTCTTTTTTGATTTCCATAATTTGTCTCCTTGGTTTATATTAATATTATACTAAATATAAAAATAAGAGGTTTAGATTCCCTCTTATTTGATTATTTTATTTCGACATATTAGTAATTAGTAAATTAGTTTTTACCAAATACGATTTCATAAACCTCATCATAATGTTTAGCTAGATGAATTTTTAAATCCTTGCGTACTTCTTGTGGTACATCCTCTAAGAAACGTTCATCATCAGCTGGTAAAATGATTTCACGAACTCCTGCACGGTGGGCTGAAATAACTTTTTCCTTAACTCCACCAATAATACCAACAGTCCCTCTTAACATAATTTCCCCAGTCATTGATAAAATTGGACGAACAGGGCGTTTTGATAATGCAGAAATGATAGCAGTTGTTAAAGCGATCCCAGCACTTGGACCATCTTTAGGCACCCCACCTGATGGAACGTGAACATGAATATCAATTTCATTAAATTTTAACGCTTCATCAATGCCATATTTTTGGGCATTAGCTTTTACAAAACCTAATGCAACCCGCACTGATTCGCTCATTGTTCTTTCTAAATTACCTGTAATAGTAATATTTCCGCCCTTAGGGTTTGCAGTGAAGTTAACTTCGATTGGTAGTAGATCACCACCCGCTTGTGTATAAGCCATACCATTAACAACACCCGGAATACTTGTTGATTCTTTTTGGGTAACATCGAATTTAATTTTACCTAAGTATTTAATAATTAACTCCTTAGTTAAAATAGTTGGCGACAATTCTTTTTCATTAATTTTCTCTACAATAAATTTACGAACAATGTGTCCTAATTGTCGATCTAATTCCCGCACACCAGCCTCTTTGGTATAGTGCTCAATAATAAAATCTAACACTTCATCACTGAAAACTAAATCAGTTGGTTTTAAACGTGCATCGTTAAAGATGCGTTTCAATAAATGCTCTTTAGCAATCTCACGTTTTTCGATCGCTGTATAACTTGATAACTCAATGATTTCTAAACGATCAATCAATGCGTACGGAATTTTTTCATAATAATTAGCTGTAGCCATAAACATAACATTACTTAAATTATATTCTTCTTCAATATAATTATCTGAGAAGTGTTTATTTTGCTCAGGATCTAAAACTTCTAATAAAGCAGCTGATGGATCGCCCCGGTTATCAGATGTCATTTTATCTATTTCATCCAATAAGAATAATGGGTTATCTACGCCCGCCTTTTTTAAACCTTTAATAATACGACCCGGCATAGCTCCCACATAAGTTTTACGGTGACCACGGATTTCTCCTTCATCACGTACTCCCCCTAATGAAACTTTAACAAATTTTTTATTCATCGCTTCTGCGATTGAATAAACTAATGAGGTCTTTCCGACTCCGGGAGGACCTACAAGACAAATAATTGGCCCTTTAATATTTTTATTACGCATACGTAATGCTAAATATTCTAAAATTCGTTCTTTAACTTTACTAATCCCGTAGTGGTTTTTTTCTAAAACATTCCGAACCTTATTTAAATCGTTGTTATCAACACCCATTTTACCTCATGGTAAATCTAATAATCAATCTAAATATGATTTAATAATCGATGACTCATTCGAAGACATTGCAGCTTCGAAACGGTTTAATTCTGCTAGGGCATGTTCTTTAACTAAAACAGGTAAGTTTAAATCCTTGATTTTCGCACGCATGCGGCTAGCATCGTCTTCACGTGAACTTAATTCCCCTAATTGTTCTTTCACAACTTTTAATTGTTCACGTAAATAGAATTCTTTTTGTTGCTTTTGTAAATTATCATTAATAATTTCACTAATTTTAGCACGTACATCTGATTCCATTTTAGCTTTATCAATTAAATTATTAAACAAGATTGATAAAATTCTTTTGTAAGCATTAATCAATGTTGACTGTGACATGATATCTACTCGAGCACGTAAATTAGCTAATTCATTATTTGCTCCAGGAATAACTGGTAAATAATAGTGTGCTGCATGGTAGGGAAAAGTATCAGGATAAAATTGTAAAATACTGAAACGTTCCTCAAAATCAACGTCCTTCATTTGAGAACGATCACGAATGACTTCAAATATTTGTAAATTAATATTCGTTAATTGATCTTTTTCTTCGGTTGTTAAAACTTCGTCTTTTATAATTGGATCATAGTGAAATAGAAATTGATTTTGTTCTCGAGAATTAAAATCAATTGTCTCAGTTGTTTCAAAATCAATGCTAACAGCTTTTAAGCCTTCCACATCAATAACGAAATCACCTTCGTCATCGTCACGAAGATCAACAATTTTTACTAGTGTTGCTGCATTAGCATATAAATCCTTTACAGAAATGACATTAGCATCTGAATAAATATCACTCTGCGATACAACGATCAATTCTTTACTTCTAGAATTAAAAGCCTCTAAAACAGCTGTTTTAGACAATGTTCGGCCTACCGAAATAGTTAGTTTTTCCTTTGGTAGACAAACAATGCCGTGCGTTATTAAGATTGGTTTTTTGTCCATGTTATTATCCCATCCTTTGATTACTTTAAATAATTATAACAATAAAAAAACAAAATTAGCAAATAAATTTAAAGAGTGCTAATTTTGCTTAGAGAATAAACATAAAGTTTTATTTAGCCTTACTTGCTTTTGGTTTGGCTTTACTTATAGTTTTTTTAACTGTTTCTTTAGCTATTTGATCTTCCTTATTTACCTTAGGTTTACAACTGCCCTTTGTTTTGCAAGTTTTCGTAGTTGTTTCTTTAGCTGGTTTTTCTTTTGCGATTTTGGCTTCCTTAACTGCTTTTGGTGATTTTTTAGCCGCTGGAGTATTTTTTTCGTTCAAATTAATTAAGAAGTTCATAACTTTTTTCTGAACAATAAATTCAGACACTAATTCAATATTATCATTTAAATATTTAATTGTTTCTGGACTATTTGAACCATATAATGTTGCCATTTCAGGAATGCCTGCGCGTGCTTCTTCTTCAGAAACTTGGATTTTTTCACGTTCAGCAATATAATCGATAACAAGCGATAATTTAACTGTATCAACTACTTGTAATTTTAGATCAGCATTTAATTCCTCTTCGGTTTTATTTGATACTTTTAGATATTCTTTTAAATCCATGTTATAACGCGCCAATTGAGCTAATAATTGTTGCTTTAAATTTGCGCTTTCTTTGTTAATCATTGATTCAGGAATAGTCGAAATAGTTGTTCGAGCTAATAATTGGGAATTAATTTGGTTTTGTGCAACGTTAAAACGTTCTTCTTCAGCCGCTTTTTTTGAATTATCAAGAATGAATTTTTCTAATTCTTTTAATGTGCTAACGTTTGGTAATTTGAATGATGCAGCAAATTCATCATTAATTTCTGGTAAAACAATTGAACTAATTGATTTAATTTTTAATTCAAAATCCGCTTTTTTACCTGCTAAATCTGTTGCATGGTAATCTTCAGGGAAAGTAACTTGAATCGTTTTTACTTCATTTGTTTTTAAACCAATCATTTGATCCTCAAAACCTGGAATAAAAGCATTAGATCCGATGATTAATGTATGGTTTTCAGCAGTCCCACCTTCAAATGGTACATTATTCATTGAACCTTTAAAGTCAAAGACTACCTCGTCTCCATTTTCAATTGGTTGTTGATCGTCTTTTTTAGTTCTTTTAGCACGCACTTTTTGCGCATGTTTTAATTCTTTGTCAACAAGTGATGGGTCAACGGTAATGGGTGATAAATTCAAAGTGAAATCATCGTATTTATCCAAAGTAATTGTTGGGTAAATTTCATACGATAAACTTACAACAAGTTTTTGATCATCTAAATCGATAATTGATACATTTGGAGTATCTAAAGTTTCTGTTGGATCATCTTTAAATTCTTTAGAATCCTCTAAATCCTTAATTAATGAGGGTAGGATATCATTAATTGCACGATCGTACAAGTCATAACGATTGATCCGTTTTTCAACTTCTTGATCAGGAGCATGTCCTAAACGGAATCCGTCAATTTTCACTTTTTTCTTTAATTGACGAATCATATTTTGGGTCTGATTATTTAAAGCTTCTGCTCATTTTTTTGGATCTGCAGTAACTTCAAAACTAATATTTAATTCATTTTTTGTCTTTTTATTTAATTGCATTGTTCTCACTCATTCTTTAATATATGTTATATGATAGGTATAGTTAAATTTACGAACTATTTACTTTTATATTTTAACATTTATATATAAAATATTGAGGTTAATCTCAATTTTCTTCGTCGATTGGATTAAAATCTTTAAAATCTTTTTCTAATCGAGGTAATTCGCTAATATTTTTTATTCCAAATAAGTCGAAAAACTTTTGACTAACCTTGTATAAAATAGGCGAACCAAGGGTTGGAGCTCGCCCTGCTTCAACGATTAAATTATGTCTAAGTAAGGTGTCAATGGCCGACTTAGGGTCCTTTTTACGGATACTATAAATTTTAGCACGTGTCGTTGGTTGATTATAGGCGATGATTGATAAGGTTATCAAAGTAGTTTTGTTTAGAATCATTTTGTTAGGTTCGTTAACAAAAGCTGTTAAATGATCTTTGTTTTTTGGTTTGGTTAAAACCTTGTATTTTTCACCAAATTTAACTAAAACAACTCCTGAATCACTGGTTTCATAGTCTTTTTGTAATTGGTTTAGTAAGTCTGTAATTTGGTTATGGGGTAACTGAATAACGTTTTTGAAATCATTCAAACTCGCGCCATCTTCACCAGCTAAATACAAGACAGATTCAATAACTGATAATAGATTTTTTCTTTCTCCATCAGATAAATCTGTTGTTTTGAAGGTGTTGTTGAATTTTTGATTTTCAAAATGCTTATGAGGTTGATTAAATTTAACACTTACTTTCTTTTTATTTTCTGCCTGACTAGTTTTATTAACAGTTTGTTTTCTTTGTGAAACCTCATCCTCTTCGTCATCGGATAAATTGCTTATAAAGGAGTTAGTATAAGTAGGTTCAACATTTCTTAAACTAACTTTCTTAGGTATTTCTTGTTTTTTGTAAAGATCAGGGTTAATTGGTTTGAAGATAGAAGGACTATCATCCTTGTTTGAGATGGTTTTTTGAGTAGTTATGTCCGCTTGATTAGGTATAAATTGAACATTTGTTTGATAATGTTCATTTTCTACTAAAATTTTATTTTGTTGACGTTTTAAGGATTGTTTAAATTCTTCGTCCTCGTCTACATCATCATATGCAAAAAATTGATGATTTTTGAAACCGATGTCATTTTCATCTTCGTGGTTTTTTTTATATAATTTTTGTAAATCTGTTTTATTACTCATATGTTTCTCCTATCTTAACTGTCGGTTCACTAGTAAAAATGTTGTTAAGGTTAAAATCTAAATCAATTAGAACAACTTCAATTTGATCAACTTCGTTTGTTTTTAAAGATAATTTTTCTTTATAAATCAAAGTCAGGATCACCAACAAACTAGTAACTAGGAAACGACGGTTTTTATTAATCCTTGGTTGATCTTTAAAAAAATCTAAAAGATTACCAGTATATGATGGTTGTTTTTTTAAATAATGAACTAGATTAATCATTACATCGTAAACTTTATAATCAGGGTTTTTAAAAGATAAATCAACTACTGTATGAGCTAATTCGTATTCTAAAATAACTTGATCCATTAAAGTTTTTAATAAATTCACAGGCATTTGTTCTGGTAATGGTTTATACTGTGCATCTTCATCAATGAAATCGTCATAATTTTTTTGTGGAATATCATGCATTTTAGTTCGTCATTGATAGCAATCTTGTAAGTAATGAGCAGCTTTTTTATAATTGGAATATTCGATCAATCGTTGAATTAGATCTTCGCGGTCTTCTTCCAATTTTTGCTGTTCTAATAAAGAAGGATTAGGTAATAAAGATAAAATTTTTAAACGTAGTAAATGCGATGCATAAAACAAATAGTCGCTAATCATATCAAAATCATCTAATGTATCAATATTTGATTCCACATATTTTTGATATTGATTAGCTAATTCAACAATATCTAATTCTTGAATACTTTTACGACCCATTCGAACTAATTCAACAAGTACATCTAAAGGTCCATCATAGCTTTCTAATTGTAAATATAAGCGCTTGTTTGTATTGTTATGATCCATAATTAGAGGCTTTCTTTAATATATTTGTATATGTGTATAATTATATACATAAATATGATAATTATAATAAAAAACAAGCGCGTTTTTCGTGCTTGTTTTTAAAAGTTATGAACATTTTTTAATCGTAGATATTCATCAATAATTTTTTTCTCAAGATTCCGCATAATGATTTGTTTATCAATGTTTACATAATCATAACTATTAAGCGGTTTTAAAAACGAAACATAAATGTTTTTAGATTTTGCAAAATTACGACGCATACGTTTTTTGTTATTATCGTATCGGTCAATCGTGTTAATCGAATTCCCAATTACAAATGGTTGAATTGCACTAGCGGTATTGTAAGCAGGCGTAAGAGCAGCGGGTTGAAATTCAAAAAAATCATCACTATGATTACGTTTTGTCTCAGGGAAAACTGCTAACCCACGTGAACGCACCTTTAATAAATTTTCTTGTTGTTTAATTGTACTTAGAATTTGACGCAAATTTTTACGATCAACATACACGACATCAATTAAATCAAATAAGGGAGCAAAAAAAGATTTCTGCAATTCAATTTTAGCTACAAATGTAATGTTTTGTAGCGAATGTTTTTCTAAGGCTAAAAATAAGGCTAAAGCATCAATATTTGATTTATGATTACCTATATAGAACATGTTTCGATTAGTTAAAAAACGTTCGTTCTCGACCTTAATTTTTACGTTTAAAATTCACATGATTGCATGTAGAATTTTACTTACTTTTTTGTATCGATCTACTTCACTTACTTCGTCTGGACTCTTTTTGTATTTGTTTGCTAATAATTTAGCAAAAAGCATTTGCCAAATTACATAAAAAAAGACGAATGGACTAGACATTATTCATCATATTGCTTTTAAGAAATTCATTATATCACCATTATGTTATTGTACCACAAGCACGTTTTTATTGGTTAATGTTTTTAAATAACAAGTTCTAGTTTTTCATAATCAATTAAAATAAAGAATTTTTTATTTGCTAAATCGACTAGTTCAGCTTTCACAATGATTAAATCACCTGCGCTTAAATCATTAATTTTTTGATTTGTTTTAATTTGGAAGCTCAAGACTTTAGCGCAACATTGATTATGAGATTCTAAAATGTAAGCCAAAACTTCTAATACACTTGTTTGATTAGATTTCGTAATAACATACCCGCTAAAAAAATGATATTTTTTGTATAAATTCAGTCCGTACTCAAACATAAAAACCAACTCCTAATTAAATTATGCAGAATTATTTTCGATATTTTTGCATGGTTAAACTTTGATTTTAATAAACTTTTTTGTTACTTTATTAAATTGGTCTGTTTCGTGTTCTAATTTTTTTTATATTATAATATTGATACAAAGGATTGTGATTAAATGAATATATATAACTTGATAATAGGAAGTCATGTGAGCATGAAAGCTGATGACTATTTTTTAGGGGCAGTGCGTGAAGCTTTGGAATACAACAGTAACACATTTATGATCTATACAGGTGCTCCCCAAAATACGCGACGAACTGACATAAATAAATTAAAAATTCCGGAGGCCCACAATTTGTTAGCACAGAATAATATATCGTTAAATAACTTAATTGTTCATGCACCATATATTATTAACCCCTGTTCATCTAAACCTGATGTGCGAGAACTAGCCAAAGAATTCTTGATTAAAGAGATTCGGCGAACAGAAGCTTTAGGGATTAACAAAATTGTTTTACACCCTGGTTCTCGTTTGAACCAACGTCTCGAAGTCGGTTTAGATTTATTAATTAATATGCTTAATGAAATATTTGAGACAATAGATACAAATGTTTGTATTTGTTTAGAAACAATGGCCGGCAAGGGCAGTGAAATTGGTGCTGATATTTGCGAATTAGCAGTAATTATTCAAGGGATAAAATCTAAAAAAAATATTGGAGTTTGCTTAGATACTTGTCACATGTTTGATAGTGGTATCGATTTAACACGTAGTTCTTTTGATAGTTATTTAGAACGCTTCAATGAATTAATCGGGTTGGAATACATCAAAGTTTTGCATATTAACGATTCTAAAAATATTTTAGGCAGTCACAAGGATCGTCACGAAAATTTAGGGTATGGTAAAATTGGGTTTAATAATCTGATGCATATCGTTTACCATCCATTGTTAAACAATGTACCGAAAATTTTAGAGACCCCATGATATGGATCTAAAAACAATGAACATCCTCCATACAAAGAGGAAATTGAAATGATCCGCAAACAGGAATGATGAGATTTTAAACAATCAAATGAGTAACCATTCCTTATATAATTAATTAATATACTTTTAAAAAAAGAGAACATTTATGAACACCAATAAAAAATGCAAAGGTTGCGGTAGTTATTTAACTAACGAATTAAATCAACCTGGATACACCCCAAAAACCCTAGATTCAAATACAAATCTATGTCAACGCTGTTTTAAAATCAAAAATTATAATGTAAAAGAAGATTTTATTAAGATTGATCAAAAAATTAACGACGTCTTAAAGGATATTGACTTTACTAATCTACATATCATGATGGTTTTAGATATTTTTGATTTAGAGCATACAATTATTGACGAGTTGACTCCTTATCAATCACAAATTACTTTTGTCATTAACAAAATTGATCTATTACCTAAAAGTTATAATGTCAATTTAGTCAAAGAAAACGTCCTAGCTATTTTACAAAAACATGGTTTTAAAAACCCACAGATTTTGTTTTGTTCAATTAAATCGAATTCGAGTTTAAAAAACTTAAATGAAATCGTGCAAAGTCAAACAGAAAAACGTAACAAATCAATCTTTTTCGGCCGCACAAATGTCGGTAAATCTTCGTTAATTAACGGGTTATTAATGATCAACAAATTACCACCAGTTTTAACAACTAGTTCATTTATTAATACATCAACAAATATTTTAAAAATTAAAATTCGCAACAGCATAGTCTTGGACACACCGGGAGTTTTGTTCCCTGAAAACATTTTGAATTATGTAAATAATAAAGATAACTCTAAGGTTGTTTTTAAAAAAACACTTGTCCGTAATTTTTATTTAGCTCCTCAACAAACTATTATGTTAAATAAACTAGTTTATGTTTCATATTTAAGTGGTGCGCAAACAAATTTTAGCTTCTATGTGAATGAAGATGTGAATTTTAAACGTATGCAAACTAAATACGTTCAAAAAAATTTAGCAAACGAGCTTTTGGATAATGAATTAAAAGTCCACTATGCAACAGAAAACATTCGTTGAAAAACACATACATTTATTTTAAATCCCAATAAAAAACACAACATAAATATCGCTGGTTTGGGTTTAATTTCAATTAATAGTGAAGCTCGTGAAGTTAGTGTTTCTGTACACGAAGGCGTAGGAGTTAAATTAAGTTCACATGCGATCATCTAATATTGAAATTAAAAATTTAAATAAGACGCCAAAAAAGTCAATGGTGCTATATTTTGGGGCATTCGATATGTTCCATTATGCGCATAAGGAAATGATTCAAAAAACACAAAAACTCCTAGGTGAAGATACGCCAGTTCATTTAATTCTAGCGGCTAATAAATTCACTCAGAAACCATATGATCAAAATGACCCCGTCGCAGTTGCTAAAAATACATTAGCTAATTATGACGATCGTTGTGCAATGATTAAAATACAAATTAATGACTTAAAGAACGTCTTTTTATCTGATTACGAAATCAATTTAGCTGAAAATAAAAAAACACAAATTTATAGTTATGAAATTTTAGAAATTTATGAGCAAAAGTACCCAAATATTCAATTTTATTTAATTATGGGTACTGATAATCTAATTAGTTTTAAAGAATGAAAAAAATATGAAACACTTCTTGCAAGAACTAAAATCATTGGTTTTAAACGATTAGGCTTATGTGTTAATCACCAGTGTGATAAAAAATGTTCATGCACACATTATCTTCTAAATAACATATCGATTCCTTTGTATGACTTAAAATATAATGCCGTTTCTTCAAGTAGTATCAAAACATCATTTAATTGGGTTGGACAAATGGATGAAAAAGCGTTTAATTATTTATTAGAAAATGGCTTATACGGGGTTTATTTACTAGAAAAACATGTGCTTAAAATTCAAAATAATCACTCACAAATTGATTACAAACGCATTAAACATTCTCTAGAGGTTGCTAAATTAAGTGCACAAATTATGGAGCGTTATGACCCAACACAAACACGAAGAGCATATGTCGCTGGTTTATTTCATGATCTATTAAAACCTCTAAACCAAACCATGACAAACGATTTCTATGCCCGATATTCAACGGATTTAACTGAAATACCATGGACAATTAAACACGGTTCTAATGCCGCCTTTCTCTTATATTTTGAATACCACTTCTCTGATTATGCAGTTTTAAATGCGATTATCCGACATACTAAACCATACCTTTATACCAAACAACTAACATTATTAGATAAGGTATTATTCGTTGCAGATAAAATTGAACCGCACAGAACGATATCAGATCATCCAAATTTACACGCATTAAGAGAGTTAGTATTCACTGATTTAGATCGGGTTTTCGATGAAATAGATCAGTACCAAGATGCGTGTTTTGGTAAAATAAATTTAACAAATAAACAACATTTACATGTTATTAATTATGATGTGAAAGAAAAGAGACCAAAATAATGATCGGCTTAATTGTTGCATTACAAGATGAAATCAGCTATTTTTTAGCAAATAATAACCATTATAAAATCAAACGCATTAACAATACCAACTATTATATTTTTAAAATCCAAGGCAAGGAATTTGTATTGGTTTTTTCGGATGTCGGCTTAGTCAATGCAGCTATGGCAACTACTGCATTAATCGACCATTTTGAAGTTAATTTCATTGTCAATTTAGGTAGTTGTGGAACAAATCATCCGGAAGCGAAATTATTACAAGCATATGTGATTAATAGCGTTCAGTACATGAACGTTGATTTAACCGCCTTCGGGTATGAAAAAAATCAAATTCCTCGTAAGCCAGTTAGTTTTTTATCTCACAAAAATTTAAGTGCTGAGCTAGCGGAATGATTAGAAACTACTGAATTACCTTGTGCAAGTAGTGATATGTTTATCGATCATGAACAGCATACATTAATCAAATCAATTAAACCAAGTTTAATCGATATGGAACTAGCTGCTATTGCTCATGTAGCCCATGCTCATTTTATCGAATGAATTAGTATTAAATGCGTTTCTGATTCTTTAATTACCTGCCAAAAAACAAGTCAATCACACCAAGAAAATTTACATGCGATTAATACTTTTTTTCAAGACAAGTTATTAGCCATTATTGGTATGGTAGAGACATATGTCGAAATCGATTAATTCAAAAAAAATTGTGAGCATCATAACTGGTGTCCTAGTCGCATCAATGTTCATTGGAACGATTACTGCTGCAGCTGTTTTAATGAACAAACCTACACCAAAAAAACCAATAAAGAAACAGGGTGCTAAAAATGTCGAAACAACTACAGAAAAAACGACAAAATAAAAAAATCTTGCTTTCTTTGGGCTTGGGATTAACTTGCGCTTTGCCATTAGCTTTATCAACGAGTTGCTTTCTTCATGTTAAAAAAACTGATGATCAAATAAGTAGCACAAAACCAGAAATCACCCATCAAGAAACAAATCAAAATAAACAGCCTGATTATAAAAAAGAAAATAATCATGATCAGGTTAATGAGACAGAAGAATCAGCACAAACAATAGATACTGTTGATCCTCAATCATCCTTAAATTCAATTAAACAATTAAGTAAAAATCCAAATTACTGACGAATTGGACATTGAAATATTTTGAATCAAGGTGGAACGAATGAATTAAAAAATACGCTTTTAGCTCGAACAATCAACTATCTTAATTTCGATGTTATCGCTTTAACGGAAATCAACGCTCATAACGTACAAGACCAAGCAGTAACTAAAATCATTAATTTACTAAATAAATGAAATCCTGATAATCCATATACTTATATTCTCAGTGATGAACTTTATAGTCCAGAGTTTGCAACACAAAAAGAACGTGTAGCCTTTATTTATCGTAAAAACTCATTTGATGTTAAGCAAGAGTTCTACTTTCTTAAAGATAAAAAAACCAATACACCTTATGAATTAGACCAGGTAATTCTATCGTCAGATCCAGCAGATCACCCAAAACAAAAGGCGACAAAAATTACTTATGCTCGAACACCATACGGAGTTACATTAATTGATAAAAATCGTGAGAACGACTTTTCTATTTTAGCAGTGCATCTTGATTCACCGGGTGATTCGAATCATAAATCAATTAAAAAACAAGATTATAAATATGCATATAGGAACGGTACTAAGGAGCTTAATGAGGCTTATCACTTAACGACTGTAATGAAGCTTTTCGACAAGTTCGATGGACCTAATCAGGATTTAATACTAACAGGTGATACAAACGTTAAAGAGAAGAATTTCAACGTGGCTTTTGGTGCTTTAAGTAAACCACCATTAAACTATAAAAGCTTATTAATGGCCTCTTTACGAACATCTTTAGGCACTAGTTTTTCGTGTTATACTTCAGCTTATGATAAGCTATTTTTAAGAACTGACTACCAAGCTACAGATCCCTCTAATCAACCGGCTTATGATAACGCCAAGATGTTTGATTTATGACAGGTAGGAAATCCGGTATACAACATTGTAACCGACGAAATTCGTATGCAGGTTTTAAATGAGTGAATAACAAAAAAACCGAACGGAAAAAAAGTTAAAGCCAAATATACAGAACGGGAAAAGCAAGTTTTACTAGCTAAGTGAAAGCGATTTGACGACCCGCAACAACGAAAAACAATGAATAAAGCAGATCGGGACGAAGTAGTGGGTTTTATAGAATTTTTAGTGCGAAAAACCACAAGCGACCACGCACCTGTCTTTTTTGATATGTTCATTGATCATGATGATATGCGTAAAGAAGGATAAAAAACAAGGTGTTCCATCATTTTTAGAGAAGAGTTATGCTCTTCTTTTTTTGTCTATAAAAGTTGTGCTAATGCTTAAAAAGCTTAAATGCATCGTATTATAAAAAAAGGGCAATATATTAGAATAATATATTGAGCATATTTTAAAAGTTTTTTTAAAAATTCAAACTATGCTAAAATAATAAGATATTAAGGTTGTTCGCAACTTCTCTAATATAAGGAGGTCAAATCAATGACTAAAAAGAAAAAAATTGTTTCATTAGGATTGGCAATTAGCTTGACTGCTACTTCGCTTGTAGCAGCTGCAGCCAGTTGTTCAAAAAATAATAAAGACGATAAACAACCCTCTATTGAAGAGAACAATGAAAATGTTGAAACAGAAAAAAACCAATTAGAAGAAAATAAAAAAGATTTAATCAATCAAATTGGTGAGGATAATAATGTGGATGATTTAAAACCAAATAATAACCAAAAAGCCGTCAAACCCGCTGCAAGCTTAAAAGCATTAGAAATACCTAAGCAAAAAATTAATTATTTAGCTTTAGGTGATTCTATTACAGCTGGTTTCAATGATACTTTAGCCTGTGATTTAGCTGGTGAATTAGTAGATAATAAAATTAGCGGTTTGTCATACCCAGCGTTTTTAATTGACTATATCCAACGTTTAAACCCTAAAGCAGTCGCTAATTATGATAATGCTGCGATTACTGGTTCAACCGTTGCGTCATGACTTTATCTGTTGAATGATCGCGATAACGAATATGTCAAAGGATTAGAAGGGAACCATTTACGCTTCGGTTTTGCCTTAGATCAAAATGAACATGCCAAGTATAAAAATCGGTTATTAAAATATTTTGATCCGAAAATATTTAATGACGAAATTTTAAACTCTCAAGAAGTATTACAGGCAACTGAAAAACTCACAGCTAAAATTAAAAATGCCAACTTCATAACCCTAACATTAGGAGCTAATGATTTTATTTTAGGTACTAATTTCACAGGGATGATTAAGGAAGTTGTTGCACAACCTGCTGAAATTGAAAATATTTTTGCCAAATACCAACCGCTGTTTATACAAGAATTAACGGCGCTATCTGCTAATTTAACGAAACTTGTTAAAATTTTGCAAAAAATTAACCCCGAATTAAAAATTAATTTGATTGGTTATCCAAAACCAATGTTACGTTGAGAATCGATTTTTAATAAACTTTTAAATGTTAGAGACCAAAGTAACCAAATTTTTTCAGACTTTCTTTTTAATGGTCTAAATAATGCTATCGCCACGGCAGCTGAAAATACCCAAGTGAACTTTATTAGTGTTTTTGATCATGATGAATGACATAAAAATAAGAGTGTGTTTACAAGATCATTATTTGATATTCACCCGACTGAATTAGGTTATAAAAAGATGGCTCAAGACATTCTTTTAAAACTTGCAATTAACACTTCAACAGTGAAATTTGATCCACATGAAATTGCGAATTGAACAGACGAATATATTAACAGCGACGCAAATAAATATAACCAACAATTTTACTTTAGTGATTATTCAAACAAAGCGATTATTGATTTAATTGTCGGGCACAACAATAGTGGTTTGTGAACAAAAACAAATAATGAGAATGAATTAATTAACGAACAAGGTTTGAAATACAAAAATAAGACCGCACTTGTAGTTAAAACGTGAGTTTTATCTCATGCTGAAATTATTGATCAAATGCTTGGATTTTTTCAAGATGTTCTGAAAAGTCTGAATATGGAAGACATTGTCAAAAAAATGGAATTCCTGAGTCATAAAGATACTGAAGGACACACAAATTTCTTCAAATTAGTTAAATTGTTCACAGAAAACCAGGTTTTAGATGATGTGTTTGTCGGGATTCAAGAAGAAATCGACGAAAAAGCTGCAGCAAACCCGAACTATGATTTAACTTATCAAGACTTCATTGAAGCTTTTAAAAATAATCTATTTCGTCCCCAAACTTTACTGCGAGCTTTAAAAGCCTTATTAACTTCTCCGGTCTTCATTCAAAATGTCAAAGAAACAAAACTCATTATAAAATCAGTTTTAAAACATTTTTTAGGATCTGAACTGATCACTAAAATGTTTGTTCAGGTTAACTTTAAAGATAATTCACATGCACAAGAAATTACAGTGGCATTAGATACCATTTTAAAACAAGTGCAAAGCAGTGAAACTTTAAATAACATCATCGACGTTCTAGTAACTGATCTGTTCGATCATACATCAATATATTATAATTTTGAAAATTTATCAGAACTTTTAGCTACTTTAGTTAAAAATAACAAAACACAAATTGCTAACAATCTTAATACCTTATCAAGAGAACTAGTTGAAAATCAAGGTAGTCGTGAAGCTATTTTAAACATGGTTAAATTGACTTTTAATCATGATTTTGGAGATATATTAAACAACGTTCATGTTCAAAGGATTTTAGAAAAAGTTCTAGCCCGCCTTACATCTTTAACGAGTTTTGAAAAAATCAGTGATAATATTTTTGAAGCTTTAACAAATACTACTTTTTATGATCATGTTTTTCAAACTAAAAAAAATAATCTGGGTGGAAAAGATTTTAATGTTTTCCAAATTGGTTTAGCTGATTTATTAAATGACTTATTTGTTATTTTAAGTCAGGAAGACATTAGCGCACAGGAATTCCAAAAAGCTTTGATTACCATCCTAAGTTCTCAAGTGGTTCATGATGCATTAAATAATGGTTTAATTCCTTTAATTATTAAAATATTTAAATCAGGTAAGTTTGAAGTTAGCAACTTCTTAGATCAATTTATTAGTGGTTTAAAACAAAAAAACTTTACTGTTGATCAAAAAAATCATTTAAAAACAGTTTTAATATCACTTATCAAAACGTTATTTGAAACGCCTGAAAGTGATAACTTAATTAAACTAGTAATTAATTATCTAATTAACCGCTTTGGAGATTTTTTACTTAAACAAAACGATCCGTTTTTAGTAAAAATTCGAAAAGACTTGTTTAAAGTCGTTGATTTAGGATTAAATAAAATAGTCCCCTCAGAAGCATTAGGCAAGTTGTTGACCAACCTGATTGCTAATTTTATTGATTTTAACGAACAGTTTAACGAATATAACCACTGATCAAACTTATTGACTACATTAATTAAAATTAATAGTGTTGATCTGCAACAAGGAATAACTGATATTATTGGTTTATTATCGAAGGATCCTTCTGTTAATCAGCATTTAATTAATATACTTTTTAGTTTGATTGACCATTACGTTCCCTTAAAAAACCCTGTATCAACTGAAGTTAAACAAGCATTAACAAACATTATTAAACCCTTGTTAACAAATATTAGTGATCTAAAAACATTAGCATTAATTCAAAATAAATTATTCACACTGATCACACATCATTTAGAAGCTTTAGCTCAAAATCCAAATGCCAATTTGGAAAATTTTAAACGCGATATTTTAACAAGTGTTATTGAATTACTCCCTGAATTAACTAATTTATTAGAATTAGCGGAAATTAAGGCAATAAAAAACGATGATTTAATGAAGGTTATCACTTTTATTGTTAATGAGTTAGATTGAAACCAAATTCTTCAAAAAAGACCAAATAATGATTCTAACCAAGCTGAAAACTCTCTGTCAAATAAACGAATTGACGTTTTAGATTTGGTTTTTCAAACCTTAAAAAAACTTTTAAACTCGCCATATTTAAACCCGTCAGTCCCTAACGCCAGTGCTTTAGTATCTCAAAACCAACAAAAAGTCAAAGAGATTATCATCCACATCGTACAAACTGTTTTAAGTTCAACTAATCTAAAACAGTTGTTAAGTGAGCAAATTCGTAGTTTGTTAATCCATGCTAATCTGTCTATTTTCAAAAATGATCCTGAACAACAAAAGATTATTATCAATAACTTGGTTAATGCCTTATTTGAAAAATCAGATATCACAAAATTACTAACAAAAATAATTGATCAGACATTTATGCACCCTGAAGCATTTAATCAGGCAGACAACTTATTAAGCATGGTTAGCACTTTAATTAGTCAAAACCAGGTAGAATTAAAAACTTGAATCACTAACTTGCTAAATAATTTATTAAATAATGATGATATTCTTGACTTTATCTTTGGATTATTAATCCCGTTAATTAACAAAGATAAAACATGAAAAGATTTAGCTGTAGCAGACCAAAATACTTTAAAAAACTTTGTTAAAAAAGCGATTTATACAATTACCAATTTAGATGTTTTTCACCAATTAATTGATCAACTCTTTAATTTATTGTCAAATCCGAACAATATCCAAACATTGCTAAGTAATAATGCAGGGAAGTTTGTTGAAGATCTTTTAACAGCGGTTAATCTATCCACACCCCAAGAAATTGCTAGTCTAATTAACAATATTCACTCTAACATTTCGGCACGTGAGTATGCTGATGTTATTAACACCATCGTCTTTAAAGTACGTTTAAATTTTACTATTAAACCGAAAACAACAAGCGAAGTTGAGTACGAAATTGATCAACCGGAAAAACCTAATCAAGCAACAAATTTCCTTACTAAATTAATCCAAAATTTATTTGCCCAGGATTTTAAAAGTAGTACAGGCCAAAAAATCAAAGATACAATTAACTTTATTTTTGATGATTTAAAAAACGAAAAAATTATTAGCCATGACGAACGGTATGCTGTCTTTAGTGGTTTATTAGAACAAATTACATATCACTCTGATCCACAAATCAATCAGCAAATAAAAACATTAATCAAAACCGCTATTAATGATCATGCTTTATTAGATAACATGACCAATTTATTTAGCGTTATTATTAATGATTTATTTGACAACCATAGTGAGTATGGACAAATTCACGGTTTAGAAGATATTGTTCACATTTTATTCAAAAACAAAAAAACCGCTTTAAAGGATAACATCCAAAAAATCATTGAATTATTTATTACTAACACTAAAATCAACGAGAGTTTTGTCGATTTAATTTTTAGTTTAATCACTAAAAAATTAACAGAGTTTGCACCGCAAGAAATTACTTTCTTTAAACAAACTATCAAAAAGGTGTTAGCTCATTTACCCAGCTTGGCTTTATATAACAATCTGTTCGAAAAATTCTTTAATTTAACCGAAGAATTATTTGCTAATTTAATTACAAATAAACCAATTAATGCCCAACCATTTATTGATTTATTAATGAATAACCTAGTTGATTTTGTTGAAGTTTTTGAACTTGTTAAATATGATGACTTAAGTGTAGATGACTTCAAGAACATTATTCATATTGCAATCACCCATTTAGATCAACCCCAAACACCAAACAATGCGAGCGATCAAAAAGAACCATCAATATTCAAAAAACCAGACAATTTGAATGATTTCATTTTTCAAATACTCAAAAAACTAGCTGGTTTAGATTTATTTAATCAACAACCAGGTAAAATTAAAACAATTTTAACTTACTTACTTGACGAATTATTTGCAAGTAAAAACTTTAAAACATTGCTAATTAGTCCCTTATTAAAAAATTCAACAATCAGTAAAGTTATTGCTGATTTACACCTACCAACCACGCCACAGACAACATTAACTAATGTTGCTGATGAATTATTTAATGCTGATTTAAAAACTATTTTGTTAACTTTAATTAATCATTTTATTGATGATCACAATGAGCTAAAAAACGCGACTGATTTACCCACTTTAATTAACACATATGCATCTAAAGTCGGAGTAGATTTAAAAAACAAAATATATACTTATATAAAGAATTTAGCAACCAAATCCGATATTTGATTGCTAGCTGCACGTATCATTATCAAACAAATTAACCCTCAATTTAACGTTGCTGAAACATCATTACCCGTTAATCGCTTAGCAAACTTTTTAAAAAATGTTGTGACCAATCTTGATCAATTATCACTAGTTGATGCGAGCTTGAACGAAATATTAAAAAAATTAACAGATAAAGCGAGTGTTCAAAGTTATTTAGAGGATAGTCAATCCTTTATAAAAATGATTATGTCATTAGTGGATATCAATAATCCTAAGGTAGCTTACACGTTATTAGATATCTTAAAAAATGAAAAAATTAGTGCGCAAGACTATAGTGATTTAATTTTTAATATCGTTTTTGATGTTAACATTTTTGAGTTTATTAAAAAACAGAAAAATCAAAGCACAAACTCAGCAACAGACCAACAAACAACTAATTATCCTGATCTGATTTTTAAATATATTAATGCTTTTAACCATTTAACTTTAGAACCTTCAGTACAAACAAAACTTTTAAAAATCATCGATTATTTATTAGCAGTTTTAGAACCTACACATTCATATCACAACCAGTTGAGTGATCAACTCGAGGTTTTTTATCAACAATTAATTAAAAACTTAAGCTCAAACAATCAATTTATTAAAACTAATGAGAGTTGGTTTATCAATGTTTATAATGTTTTAATGAAAAACCAAGAGATTAATCAAGCATTAGTTAATCTCATGAAAAATTGTTTGCATGAAATGATTGAGCATAAAAGCGAATACCAATCAGCATCCGATTTTAATGCTTATTTAAGTCAATTTATTCAAAAGAATATAGCAAATAATAAAAACGCCATCAAAAAC
The DNA here is from genome assembly GCF_025780055.1 of Ureaplasma zalophigenitalium. Classification (GTDB taxonomy): domain Bacteria; phylum Bacillota_I; class Bacilli_A; order Mycoplasmatales; family Mycoplasmoidaceae; genus Ureaplasma; species Ureaplasma zalophigenitalium. Next base: position 70,527 of record NZ_JAOXHJ010000003.1, read on the forward strand.
TTCTTTGTTGTCATTTTTAATAATCTAAAAAACTTGCAAGTCTTTGATTTATTAATAGATCAATTCCCGCAGATTGGCGACTCTTTAAATGCGACAGAAAAAAACGAATTAATCAACTATTTAGATTTAGTGGTTAAAAAGATTCCTGAACTAGAATTTTATAAAGATAATATGGATAAACTCCTAGAATTAGCGCAAAACAATTTTGCTGAATTCCTAGACAAAAATACAACTAGTTTAAAAAATTTCTGAACAACTGAATTCAACCAATTAAATAATTGATTAAATATTTTACAAATTTTAACTTTCGAAGATTTAGATGTAAATGTTCTAGAAAATATCTTTAACATCATTCTTCCTCATATCGATGTTAATAAGATTATCAATCTTTTAAAATCTAATACACCAGCAAATACAGCTGAAATTCAACCTACCAATATTTCCCAAACTCTTGATTTAGTATTTAAAATTTTGAATAATTTATCTAAAAACAAATACCTAACTGATTCTACAGTTCAAAAAATGCGTCATTTAATAAGTAAAATCATTGAAGGTGTTATGGCTAATTCAAGTGTTAAAAATTATTTTGTTAATTCAATTAGTAAAATGATTTTAAACATTAATTTAGATTCAATTTTTCAATTAAACCAACAACAAAAAACGGATTTATTTAACAAGCTTTTTGAACGTGTTTACAACGATCCAAACGTTCAAGGTTTAATCGTTCATTTAGCCCAATTCACTATTGAAAATGCTGCAAATTATCAAAACCAAACAAATCTTTATGGGTTAATTAACTATGTTTTTGCAAATCATAAAGAAGTGTTGCAAAACGATATTAACCAAATCATTATCAGTGTTTTAAACGATGATGTATTTAGCGAACAATTAAGTTACATCGTCTTTAATGTCGTGACCAAAAAACAACCAGATCAAATCTTGCACCAAAATTTCGTTGATCTGCAGACATTAATTAAAGCTATTTCACAAAATTTAACTAAAACCCTTGTATACCAAAAAATCTTGGGTAACGTTCTGGATTTATGCGCCTCAAACGCCGATGTGCACTATCTGCAAGCTATGATTGAACAAGAAGTTAATGCAACGAAATTATTTACTCAAAAAATCCTGGGCTTTGACCCACAAACACAATATGCAGCGCTTGTAGCTGATACTTTGCAAATTCTTGAAATCGCAGATTTAGATGTAAATGTTTTAACTCACGGGGTAGTTGCTGTTATTAATGAGATCAATTGATCTGATTTATTAAATCGACCAATCAATAATGAAAATCAACCATCAACTCCAAAACAACCATTAAGCAGGGTAAATGATTACTACGCTTATATTCATGCTTTACTAGCTTATAATTTATCACCTGATGCAAAAAATAAAGGGAAGCAAATAGTGCGTACCCTAGTGGATGTGATCCAAAACAAAGCTATGGGTGAAAACGGATTCTTAATAAACATGTTTGATGTGTTAAGTCAACAATTAGCTAACACTATAACTACGCAAGTGCCTTTATTAGAACCTTTAAAAAATGACTACCAACAATTATTTGCCCAAATTTTCCAAAATAAGGAATTAGTAACCGATTTAACAAACGAATTAAAACGTTTTGTGGATAAGTTTATTGATGATGCTAATTTGTATGCTAAAGTTAATGGCTTAGGTTCGTTGATCAGTGAAATTATTAAACTAAATAAAACCGAAGTAATTTCCACATTAAAGAAAATCATTAGTAAACATTTACGCCCGAACGGTTCAATCATTCAGGCGTTAAGTGAAGCATTTGTTAAAACCACTAGTGTTGCTTTAAAACTCCCGGCATTATCACAGGATGATCACGATAAAATCGCGCGTTTAATCACCGTTTTTGTTCCCCATATTTTTGATTTACAAATCGTGAATAAAACTTTAGATGAAGCTATAGGGTTCTTACAAGAGCATATTCATGCAATTATTGATGAAGATGCTAGTTTTAAAGACTTATTCCAGCAACATTTTGTAGAAAAAGTAAAACAACCCGCCTTTATTGCCGAAGCTATTGAATTAGTTAAATATGATCAGTCAAATTTAATCGACTTTTTAGATGTTTTATTACGTTTAATTCCTTATGAAAAATATAAGGAAATCTTTGATCCTGTGTTTTTAAAAACACCAGATACAACAAATGAACCAAACACTTCTGTTCCAGCTGACAATAAAGATCCACTAACCCAAGTATTCAAAACTATTGCTTATATCTTAAAAACTGATGTTTTAAAACAACAAGATAATGTTTTAAAACTAAAAGCAACATTAAAGGGTTTGATTAATAAGTTCTTAAAATCAGAACCACTATCACATTATGTAATTGATGTTTTACAAAATAAATTTACCAAAACATTAGTGAATAAAACAGGTGTTTCTGATGCAGAAACTCGCCGGTTTATTCAGGGAGCATACTCGTGATTCCGTGATTCAGCTTTATTACAAAAAATTCTAAATTCGTTAATTGATGATGTTTTTAAATATAAAAATATTTATGCTGATTTATTAATGGACAAAAATTATAAAGAAGTGTTAAACAACTTTATTGGTCATAATTACGAAGCGCATTTAAAACAAGACATCTTTGATTTTGTTGTTGATTTTGTTGTAGCTAAACCAACAACCCGTTTCCTAGCATTATTAATGTTTGATAAACTAAAACTACAAAATACAAACGAAAATGACATTGAAATTGTAGCTAATTTCATTGTGCAAGTTATGAAACACATTAAGGAATTCGACTTCTTGCGCAAACCAATTGAACTGATTCAAGATTTATTTAAAGAACAAAAATTAGCTACTTTCGAAGAAGCTAATCTGAAGAAAATTTCAGATATTATTAGTCGTTATATCACAAGTGATAAAACGCAATTTGCTAAAATTTTAGCCCACACAACATACGTGCACAACGATTCAAAGAAAATTCATGTGATTTACGTAGCTAACCTAATTAATTTAATTTTCGAAAAATCACCATTAGTAGCTTATGAAAATTTAAGTGCTGAACAACCGTTATATAATGGTTTGCACGAACGTAATCTGGTTGAGAAAAGTTTTATTAGTGAAATTATTGCCAAGGGGCAACCACCAGAAGGAATTACGGGTTCAGATCCTTTAGGTGCATTAACTACTTTATCAGAAAATATGTGAAAGGCGGATGAAGAATTCTTTAAAGCTAATCCACAACTAACCTTTTTAGACGAAAGTCCATACTACCGGGCAATGTTCCGGCTAACTTTAACTGTTTTATGATATGCTCATGAAACCTACTTCCGAAACGTTACGGGTGGGATTTGATGAAATGCCTTTTGGAGCGCTAATGGTATTGGTATTGTTGGAAAAGCTTTATCAGGTAAAACAAAATACGGCGAAAACCGCGTTTGAAATAATATTTTTGGTGATTATTCATCAAATAAATCTGTTTGACGATTTGAACAATCATACCGTGACTTCGATTTTATTTACTTTATTTCATGTTGACGTTCACAACAACGTTTACGACCTGAAATTACCACTCAAAACAACCATAATAAAGTTAATTATATATTTGAATCAATTAAGAGAGGACGACCGATTAACCGTCAAAAACGTTAATGGTGTTTACAAAAAGGAAGCCATATGAAGAGTTACAAAGATCAGCAAAAAATTCGTTATGTAGCCCTTGGGGATAGTTATACTTCTGGCTATGATCCCTCATTAGGATATGAATTATTTGGCAGTTTTCATGACAATGATCTGCAAGGTCTTTCATATGCTTCTTTTTTGGTCTACTTCTGGCACAAATATAACGCTTGCGAAGTTAGTGAATATCATAATCTAGGATTATTACACGCTAAGATTACTGATTGATTGTATTTATTAAACGCTCCCACTGATTCGTACATTCAAGATCAAGGATATAATTATTTTGCTTTTCTAAATGAATGAATGAATATTCGCAAACCTTTATTTGATGAACATTTAAAAAGCTATATTAATGGGTTTTATTTATACGAGCAACCCGCTTATCAACACGTTAATGACTATCAACATACCCACTTAATTAAAGTGATTAGCCAAGCGGATGTATTGACCATTTCATTGGGCTTGTTTGATTTTATTGATTTTGAATTAATTAAAAATATTGGACTTTTAATTAAAACTCGGAATGATAAGATTACTGCTTTTGACATGCTATTCGATAACTTATATTTAAAAAAACAAAAAATGATTGCAAATTATACACAATTAATCCAAATCATACAAAAGTACAATCCAAATGCCCAAATTTATTTAATCGGTTATTTAAACCCACTAGGGACTTTAGCTCAATTAGTTAACGAATGAACAAGTTTTGATGAACAAGATGATTTATCACTGCAATTATGAGACGAATTAATGAACGTTATTAAGATAACCGCACAAAATACTAACGTTCATTTCATCAATCCTTTGCGTAGTGTGTTTCAAAAACATTTAAATCTTTTACAACCTGTTTTTTATGATCTACATCCTAGTTATCGCGGTTATTTACAAATGGGTTTTGATCTATTTGTGAAAACAAGTACAAACCCACGTTTTCATCAAAAAATATGAACTGATCCATTAACCAGACGCTATTTATCATCTGATTATAATTGTTATCAACCATTATTTACATTAGATGAGCAAATTGAAAGAAATATTTTAGACACTTTCCCCGAACTTAATGTTTTTATGTTTAATAACGACTTAATAGATAAATACAAAACTTATTTATCCACTCATAAAAACCAACACTCATTACTAACGCATTTATACATGTGTTCGCTACGTCGTTATAAAAGTCGCTTTATAGACCTTTTAGAAAACTTTTTTAGTTTATTCATGAAAGATTTTTATAATAACCTATTATATGTTTTTTTCAAGGCTAAACAAGAGAATAATGTGTTATTAGGTTACAGCTTAATGCACCAGATTGTCCAAAGTGGTTTATGAGCTGATTGAATGTTGATGATGCAAGCGAATTTTGAGCGAAAACGCAAATACTCATATTTAAGTGAACAATTGTTCTGACAAAATATATTACAAGCTCTTTTTCATGCCCCACATTTTAATTTGTTCATTGAAATCGTATTTAAGCATCCGTTTATCCAAAAAAACGCAGATCAATGAAAACATTATTTCATGCTAAGCCTTCAGCATTTAAAAAGTAATTTACAAATTATTGATTTTATTTTATACATTTTTTTTAATCAAAAATATAACGAAAACATAAAACAAACATACCAAAATATTATTATTTCGATTTTGAACAATGCAGCCTTTCAGCATTATTTAAATTTATTCATTTCGCAAACATTTAAATACCAAAAATACATCTTATCACAAATCGATATTTACAATAAAATCATCACCCTCTTTGAAGTTAACCAATACTTGTTTCGTCACAAACAAGTTGATGAATTAATCAGTCGTTTAATTACTAATGATGTCTGGTGATCAAACATCTTTAATTTATTAATTTTTGTTTTACCCGATGATTTAATCCGCGGCTTGAATCCAAGTCCAATTATTAAATACTTAACCGCCTTAAAACGTTTAGTAATCAACGAGACTAACCTTTCACTCTTCCTAGCGCATATATATGATTTATTAATGCACTACGATTTAATTTACTTGTTATACAATCGACAATTTAAAAAAGCTTGGCCGATTATCAAACAAACCTTTCAACCATACTTTTTCTTAGTCGTACAACAGATGTTAAAAAATTTTAGTACCATTAAAAACGATCTTGAAGTTGGTTTTTGTTTATTTGACAATTTTTTAATCTATCAAGCATCCCAACGCTATAAAAAAGCCCACATTAATAATGATCAAAAAAGTTTAGTTCGTCCGATGAACCATCCAGCACTGGCTGAAGTCATTTTCCGAGTATTATTACAAAAAGATTATGATGTACAAGCTATTAAGGATAAAATTAGTTTATTTTTAGATCATATTTTCTTAAATATCAATAAAACAAATAAGAAGCACAACATTCTTTTAACATTATTTTTTAAATATATTAATTATCATGCTTTAAAGCATTCAGGACTAGCGCGTAATTTACTTGAAGTTTTTAAACATTTAGAAATCATTTTCAACGATTTATTATTATTGCGTGAAGCTAAATCTTTTTGCCAGGAAATTATTTTGAAAACATTATTTTCAAATACTTATGATCCACACATAGATCCGTATACATATGTAATTGACCAAATGTTAGAAAATTTGATCAATTGGGTTAAACGCCGTTTTAATTATCTACAGCACTTAATTTGTGATAAAACTTCTTTAATTAATACAAGTTTAACTGGTTTAATTATGCGCATCCTAAAGTTATTTACAGCAAACAAAATTGATTTCCTTTTAGATGCACACCGTATAAATGTAGCCCGTTTCATTGATCATATGCAGCAAACTAGTTTATGAACGGAGTGGCTTGTTTATCTTTTTGAACATCTTGGCAAGTATATTAATCAGCCAGTTCCCTTGTATAAAAAAGAGTTATTCAAAAGCGTTCATGAATTGACTTTAGAATTTCTAGGTTTGCAAAACCATATTGATGAGTTAATTAAATGACCTTTTGGTTCGCTGCAAGAATTAATTAACCTTGTCGCAAAGAATTTCGACTTATCTTTAATTAATCATGATTTTTACTACCTAAAAAACACAGGACAAGTGCTTCGTAATTTAATGCAAATTTATCAAAAAGTAGACTCAATTAATTCGCGCCGAAAAATTACTAATGGTTTTAATTTTTTAGTTCAAAACATTAAAAGTTGACGTTTTTTTCATTGGATGATTGTTATCTTTCTTAAAGATCGTTTTTCATTACATTCTTTTAAAATTAGTGACGAGCAGCATTATGAATTAATTCAATTCTTTTCGCACAATCCCAAGTTTTTAAATTTAATTAAAAAGTTTTATCATACTGTGATTATTCACGATCCCACAATTTATACAATTTGGTTAGAAAACAAACACAACCAATTTTTGAAGAGTTTATTTTATTTATTAGAAAAATATGATTTAACCAACGATTGAAAAGATATTTTCTTTGAATTAATCAATAATGATGCTATCGCGGATTTGTTCGTTCAATTCTTTTTTCGAGAATTACAAATTGACTTAAAATACGTGAACTTTGACATTCAGAAGCATTTTTTACACCAAATGATTACTTTTATGAGTTCGCGTTTTTTTATTAACCAATGATTTAATAAAGCAACACTTAAATGTATGGAAACACAGGGTAATGAATCATTAATTTACTATTTAGGGGTTTATTTAGATGAATTTAAAAATCATGCGCTTAGTTATTTAAAAAATAACATCGACATTTTCTTGCACGCTTTAGAAAATCAATCTATAAGCATGCATGGGTTATGTGATTTGTTAAATACAATCATTCAGTACTCTCCACTCAAGGATCGCGCATCAATCAACCCTTTACAAACACCATGATATGCTTATTTATGCGAGATTTTACTAACACCTTTTGCTTTTTCTAAAAAAACATTTATTCCCAAAAAATTTAAAAATCATAAGTATTTAAAACGTTTTTACCAATTGTTATGAGCTAAATACGAACAAAAAGATGATGCTTCATCTGTTTATGGTTTGTGTTTGAAAAACATTACACTAATTGTTTTCGCAATTGTTCATCAAAAATTCTTCATGAAAATAACTCATGGGATTTGGCATAACAAATCAAAATATTTCCGCATTACGCATTTTTTGATAAAAACAATTTGTCACACCGAAGCACAAGTTACATGAATTAGTAACTTCTTGAAAATAAATGACCATCCTAAAGTTGTTCAAAATCACGAAAAAATCATATACAAACGTTTGTATTTACACCTAATTTCTTTGTTAACTGATCAACTTGATGACAATTTATTCTTATTTTTGGAATTATTAAAACAAAAAAAATAACATGGAAATGTTATTTTTTGTTTCTATACTGATTAATTTGATCTAAATACATTTGAATTAAGTCCAGTTGTTCTTTTGTGCTGTGGTTATTAATAGCAGTATAAGGTAGATTATGATCATCTAAAAAACTCTGGCAAGCATGGGCCCAAATAGGAATCTGATGCATAATTAAGTTGGCATACGATTTGGTGAATTCAAGGCGTTCTCCAATAATTTTTAAGTAATTGATAATATATTCAGCCTGATCTAAAAAACTATAATTACTAACTTGTAAATCGTTTTGAATTTTCATTAGGAATTCATAATCATCCTTTAACAAAACAATTTGCTGATTTTTTAATGCCTGCATTTGCCGAAGGTAAAATAAATTCTTTTCTACTAATTGATAAATGATTTGCATTCGCTCATTAATCAATTTAATTTGTTCGTTTCATTGTTTTCAAGTTTGTTGTAAAAGATTAAAATCGTTAATAAAACGATAAACGCATATTAAAGCATCGTATTGAGCAATTCATTGTACATTCATATACTGTGTTTTTAAATCTTGCACACTAGTCATTATTGATTCTAATTGTTCAAAAACACGCGGATAATTAATTCTTTCTCATAATTTGTATGCTTGACTTATTTCTCTTTCCATCGCTAATAGATAATGATAAATCTTTGGTAATAGTTGAGTAATCGAAGTATTTAAAGACTGATAAATTTCTTGAGTTTTGTAATGTTCGTATACTCGCGGAATTAACTCATCTAGCAGGATTTCTAGAGGGCATAAATATTTACTAAAAATCAATTGGAATTTGGATGTTCGAACACATTCATAAAACTGTTTCTGACAAAACACATTCCATTCGTTATATAAAACAAAATAATTGTCCAGGTGGGGATTTTGGTATGAAGATATGAGAAATGTCATTAAGTCTTTATGACGTGTTCGCAAATGGCTAACTGCGCCCACTAAATATATAAGATTTTTCAGTAGGTGAAATTTATTTTTGATTGTACTAATAATCAACTTATTAATTTTGGTTTCTTTTTGTTTTTCGTGTTTTTGCTTATAAGTTTCTAGGTCGATAATTAAACCTTTCAGGTTATTGGCTGCTTTTAAATAATGATCATTAGTCAAATTATATTTCTGGCTAAATTCATTATATATTTGATCGATTTTTTTATTAGTAATATAATGGTTAACTATACGATCGTCATTCTCATCAAATGATGATCAAAATTGATATAAGGCTTCATCAAATATTTTTATATTGTGCATTAATAATTGGAACTGGTGTTTCAAGACCTTGTTATATTTAAAAGCTTTAAAAATATAACCCTTTGTGATTAATTGATAAAAGGTAATTAGTTGATCATTTAAGAGACTAATTTGATCATTGATTGTGAAGCGATATTCGTTGATAATGGCACTCGAGTGAGGTTTTGCATCTTTGAAAATATTAGATTCTGCCAAGAAGACTTTATAAAAACGATCATCAAATTTTTGACGATTGATAATTAATGACTGCAAAAAACGATGATATTGTTTGCGATAATTAAGATGCATGCATAACATACAAATAATAACTGATAAACCAGCCAACAAACAAAAGGCTAAAAAACCAATAACTCAATACAAGGGCATAAGAAACCTCCGCTATGTTATTAATTATAAAATGTTTTTATATTTCTAAAAATATAATTTTATGTTAAAATAATATAAGCATATGATAAGCAGGTCAACATATTCTGCAAATATTTAGTTACTTTCGCTTTAATAGTAAGAATTGCTATCATTCTGAAATTATTAAAACTAAATTATGCAAACGGAGTTGGCCACCGTTGTTATATGCCTAAATATGAAAGGAAATAACAAATATGAGTCGTTATACAGGAAGTATTTACCGTAAATCTCGTCATTTAGGGTTTTCATTATTAGAAAACAATAAAGAGTTTAATACTGGTAAAAAAAGAACTTATGGGCCAGGTCAACATGGTAATAAAAAAGTTAAATTATCAAACTATGGTCAACAATTATTAGAAAAACAAAAATTAATGTACCTTTATGGTTTAAACGATCGTCAATTCCGTCGTTTATATAAAGTTGCTATGAAAAAGGGTGGGGTTTTAACTTTAGACTTACTACAAGTTTTAGAATCTCGTCTAGACTCAGTTGTCTTCCGTGCTGGATTAGCTCCAACACGTCGTGCAGCTCGTCAATTAGTTAACCACAACCATATTTTGGTTAATGATAAGAAAAACAATATCCCATCAGCTTTATTAAGTGTTGGTGATGTAGTTTCATTAAAGGCATCAGCTTTTGATATCCCTATCATCAAAAATACACAAAACAAACCTTCTCCATTCATCGAAACAATTGATGCAGAAAAGAAAGTTTTCAAATTAGCTCGTTTACCTGAACGTGAAGAATTACCATCAGATGTAAATGAAGCGTACGTGGTTGAATGATACAACCGTTTAATGTAATTATTTTTATTAATAATTATATATACAAAAAACTACTGTGAAGTAGTTTTTTTTATTTCCTATTCAGTTATTAACTATCATGCATTATATTTTAAACGTTTGTAAAGAATACACTTTGAATTGACATAATTTTCTTACCCTTTGATTATTAATTTTTCGTAGGAGATAAATTTATTCAGCTTGACCTTCTATGTTTTTTGAAAATCCATCAACGTTGATTTTATGTGCACTTAATGTATTAACATATGCTTGCTTTGTAAATGAATTAACTTCTACTTCGCCTGGTCAATTTTGGCCATTTTCTTTTTTACTGCGTGCATTCAAATAATATACATATTTTTCTTTTATAAGAATAACAATTGGGGCAGGAAGAAACGCGCTGGTCCTCATTTTTCTCCCACTATTTGCTCTAATTGACTTAACTTCGATCCAATGGGGTCACCATTGTACGCAAAATGTGGAATCCCCCTTTTACTAAAAAAATCCTTATTCGTCCTAATTTTTAGAAAAAACACTCCTGTATTGTTTTCCATAATTACCTCATCTTATTTTTATATTGTAATTATAACGCTATAATAAAAAAAGATAAACAGACCTTTTATAGTCATTGACAATAAAAAAACACCACTATGAAAGTGGTGTTTTTCATTACTCTTTACAAAAATATTGCCTCCGCTGTGATTTTCTTCTGGCATCTTTACACAATACCGTGTGTACAAAGACCCGGTCCGATAATGTGTGCTGTTCCGATGTGTAAACATCCGACTAGTGTGGGTTCACCGCGCAGCGTATCGACACACAGCTTCAATTGCTACCTCACTGTGCCGGAAACGTTTTCATAATAACATATTTCTTAATAAAAATAAAATATTAATTATATTACCATAAAAAATGAAAGCGATTTCAATTAGCTTTTTTTGCACATTCCCAATTCATATACTAATATAATTTAATACCAATAATGTAAGTATTGAGCTAATTATTCTTTAGATAATCATGACTATAATAAGTAAATTAGTCTCGCAGATCAACAGATTATATTATTGAATAGATTTTTCTTTCGATAAATAAAAAATAAGCCTTAGGCTTATTTTTTATTTAACTGTTCGTCGTTAAGCATATCTAGGTTCGACCCAATGAATGAAAATATTTCAGGACTTTGATTAATGAATTCACCATTAATAATACGAAGCACACTGTCAACAGTGTCTTCTAATTTCACATAAACACCTTTTTCTTTTGTAAAGTGTTCAGCCATGAAAAAGTGTTGCGTGAAGAAGTTTTGTAATTGCAAAGCAATTTTGACAACTCTTTTGTTTTCCGGATCTAATTCATCAATCCCAAGAACCATAATTACATCTTCTAAATCTTTATATTGTTTTAGAATACTTTTGACTTTAATCACGGCATCAAAATGTTTTTGACCGATAATTTTAGGGTTCAACGAAATAGAATGTGATTCTAAGGGATCGATTGCTGGATATAGATTTTTAGCCATTAAATCCCGTGATAAAACCAAAGCACCATCTAAATGAGCAAACAAAGAGACTGCAGCCGGATCAGAAATGTCATCCATCGGCAAGAAAACGGTTTGGAACGATGTAATTGAACCATTTTCATTGGCATACAAACGATCTTGAATAAATGACACATCAGAATCAAGTGTAGCTTGGTAGCCACCGATACTAGTTTTCTTATCTAAAGATGAAGCAACTTCGTTAGAGGCTTGAATAAAACGATAAATATTATCTATAAATAAAAGGACATCTTCGTGCTCTACATCCCGTAAATACTCTGCGCAAGTGATTCCGAACGGCACAATATTTGCCCGCGCTGCAGGTGTTTCATTCATTTGTGCAATAAACATAGTTGAAGAAGCCATTAAATTTGCTTCTACTAACTCTTGATATAACTCTAAACCTTCTCGTGAACGTTCCCCAGAACCAATAAAAATAGGGGAAATTTTTTGAGCCATTTTTTTGGCATTAAAAATAATTTCTTTAATTAAAACTGTTTTTCCAACCCCAGCACCACCAAAAATACCTAATTTTTGACCAACAACAATCGGAGTAAAAAAGTCGATAACTTTAATCCCTGTTTGTAAAATAGAGTTATAAGTGTTCAATTGTTTTGATTTTTGAATCAATGAGTTCATGTTCACATATTTTTGTGAAGCATTAACACTATTTTGAGCTGATAAATTATTTCCTAAAATATCAAATACTTGGTTTTTAGCTTCGTGTCCAACTGGTACTTGTAAGAATTTATCTGTAATTTCAACCTGATCACCAATTTGAATGTCTTGTGCGCTATGAACGACTACCGCTCTTATTAATTGGTTAGAAATAATTGTTTTAGTAATTAAAAAAGTGTTTGTGTTATGCATAGTTAAAACATGATCAACTTGTAAGTTGTCATATGGTTCAGATAACTCAATTTCTACTACATTTGTAAAAATTTTAACGATTTTTGCTGACATATTTTTCCCTACCTTAGTCTTTCAATGTTTTAATAATACTTGCTAATAAATTGTCTTTAATTCCGATGGTCGGAATTTTGTTTTTGATTTGATAGTCGATGTGCATCGCTTGGTAAAACTGGTTTGACACTGATGCAAAGTAAGCTTTACTTAATTGTTCATTAACACTCTCTTCATTGAGAATTTTTTTAAATATTTGATTAGCTCGTAAGTCATTATTAATCACATAACTTAAGAATTGAATCAGTTTACTTGTTTCATATAAAGGTGTAAGCAATTCTCAATCAATAGCCTTAGTAGCAATAATTAAACTTGTTTTAGAAGGTTGTTGAAAATTTCTTTGCAATAAAAAGTTCGCAATTTGTTGACCTTTTAGCATTAATGTTTGTGTACGTTCATCAAATTCATAATGAATTTTAGATAATTTAATTTGTTTTCTATATGCTCGGTATATTTTCGATAAATTGCTTGCAATTTTAGCAATCGTACTTGTTTGTACTGATGATCCCGTTCGTGAAACTGATAAATCTATATCCACAGCTGGTAATTGCCCGTTAGCAAACATGTTAGCATTCATAATGATTTGTCCATCTGTAATACTAATGACATTAGAAGCGATTAAAGATGTAACATCATTATCAATTGTTGTAATAATTGGCAAGCAAGTAATAGTTTTAGCACTAATAAACGCTCCTGAACGTTCTAACAATGAAGAGTGGGCATAAAACACATCAGCTGGATACGCTTCTTTTGCAATTGGTTTATTGGTTAATAATGAAATCTCACGATAAATATTTGCGTGTTTAGTTAAATCATCATAAATCACTAACACGTCGTGTTCTTGAGCTAAATTCTCAGCGTGCGCCATAGCAATATAAGGAGCTAAAAATTGTTGAAACGCGGAAGTACTTGGTGCATCGATAATCATTGTGTATTCTAATGCTCCATGTGTTTTTAAAGTGTTGTATACATACGATAGACTTTGACGTTTTTGACCAATACTAACATAAATACATTTTATATCTTTATTTTTTTGATTAATAATAGTGTTTAAAGCGATGTGTGTTTTCCCTGTTTGTCGATCGCCCAGAATCAATTCACGTTGACCTAATCCAATTGGGTTAAACAAATCAATAGCGTGAATACCTGTGTACAATTGTTGATCCAAACGACGTCGATGCATCATATTGCTGGCTATAGAGAAGGTTTTATTTTTAACTGGTAGATATGTCATGTTCTTTGGTTGTTCGATATCTAAAAAACGATTATCAATATCGATTACATGTCCAAAAAAATCTAATGATGTTTGGACTGATGAATATTGTTCGTCAGGGATTAATTCATCACCAATTTGAAAATCATTCGTGTAATTATCAATTAATAAAAAGGCTTGGTTGTCAAAAGCGTCTAATACAATAGCTTTGATGTATGGTTTGTTTTTAACATAAAATCCTTGGCGTTCTTTAAATAAAAAATTTGCCTCAGCTAAAACAACATAGTCTTGAATCGCAATAATTTTTGGGTTGTTATTTGTCATATTTTTTAACTCCTCGGTTTTTTAAAAGTGTTTTTTTGTGTCTGATATATAAAAAACTACTTGTGGTTATTAAGATGATCATTAAGATAGTGATTGGTATTGCCACATATAACGCCACATAATTTGGTTCTTGGTTTTGCTTTCATAGCGCTTGCAGTTGACTCAAAGCATCTTCGGCGTATTTTTCATAAGTTGATGGATCAGCTTCGTGCAAACGTAATGTTTGGTTAATTTGATTAACTGCTAATAGTGTTTTTTTAGCTTTTTGCAACAATTGATCAATTTGGTTGAATCACGAGACATTTTCAATGTTTGTACTTAAACTTAAGTAGCGTGCTTGCGAATAAAATTGCTTAACTTGTTGAGTGATTTTTAAATAAATGGTCTTTAAATCATTTTGGTATTTACTGTTTTTCAGACTAAAAGGAAAATTGTATGTTTGCTGGAAGAGATTAATGCTTTCGTGCATTAAATTATCTTCTTTTTTATTGTTTTTAGCTTGTAAACGGATAGATTTGAAATAATCTAATAAAAGATCAACACTTTTTGCACAGGCTTGCTGAATTATATCCGGCGTTAGATTTTCGTTTCGATAATAAGTCTGAATGATTTTTAAATATTTATTGTAAAAACTTGGTAAATTAACCATACGATAGTAGTAAGTGCTTAAAATATTTAAATTAATACGCTCTCGTTTTATAAGGTTTTGTTGTTCGATAATTTTGACTTTTTCTTGGTCGTTTTGATTATCAATAATAATGTTTTTGAAATCTTTTTGGTATGTAAATCAATCGCTAATAGGGTGTACTAGGGGGTTTGGTTTTTTTTGTTTAAAAAAATAATCACTCATTTGCGCATTTGTATAATAAATTAATTGGTAGTATTGACGATTTAATTGGGGATCAAAAACATTTTGTTTTGATAAATATTTTTGAATATTTTTTTTATTTGTATTTCAAATTACAATATCGTATGTTTTGTGTTTATTATCAAAAGCTAATTGTTGTTTTTTAATGTTATTTCACACGCTAACGGTTGCTATGATTTCGTTTTGATCATTTAATCGTACATTCTCAATACGGTACTCAATAAAATCATTCAACGGATAGTTGACTAGAAAGTAATCTTGCAATTTTTGTGCTTGTTTTAATTCTGGGAACTGACTAATAAATTGAACATACTTATCTGGTGTTAATTCAGGATTTATTAGAATATCAATTTTTTTTAACTCATTAATAAATTGCGTATCTTTTGGTTCAATGACATTATTTTTATCACTAACAATATCTTTGATTTCTGAATCATTACTGATAGGAGGATCAGTTATATTGTTATCAGTATTTGGTTGATCGGGATCATCTGGTTTTTCTGGTTTTTCTTCTTTTTTTTCATCCTCTTGTGGTTCAATAATTTTAGCGTTTTCCTCCAAATCGAAGACGCTGAACCGTGATGTAATTTTTTTAGTTATTCACTGATCCCAAGTTTCGATAAAAGGATCGTCGATTAAAGGATTAGACGCAATGAATCCAGAAGAATTTGGATCGTTGATAATTTTAAAATCCTTGTCCATTACTGGGTTATCATCATTATTGAAGAAAATTGTTCTTGCTCTATTGTATAAATCATTATAGTAAGTTGTGACAAAGGTTTTTAATTTCTCTTCATCGTATTCGTTTAAGACTTGTCGAATTTTTTGAGGATCAGATTCTTTAGTGTAAACAAAATAGGGATTAGTTTCAGATCCATAACCACTTTCTACAGTGTTACCCCAAAAAGAATTGGGATAATTCTCATTAAGAAAATTAATGTTTCCGTTTTGAAAATAGACATTATCAGCTATGACATGTGGAGCATTAATCACAAAGCCAAACGCATGCGGTTTTTTTAAAATAGCTTCCTTGTTTGTTGTAAAAAATTCTTTAACCTTAAAAAGATAAAAACGCCGTTGAATTTTATATTTATTGAATAGTTCTAACGTTTCATATTTTGCTTTATTTTCCTCATTATCATAGCTTTGTTTTTCTAACTCTAATAATTGATCATCAGCGATTTTTAATAAAGCATCAATTAATGATTTCAAATGTATGTCGGTTTGTTCTTGCAATAACTTCTGTAAAGCTTTAATTTCTTTATCTGTTTTTGGCTTGTTTTCGGGTTTGTCTTTTGGTTGTTGATCATTATTTAACATTACCATAGATAAACTTACTAAGGGTGTTAGAGTCCCTAAGAACATTCATATTTTTTTCTTTATTCTACTCATATTCTATTCCTCATCAACAATCAAATATAAACGCTGATTCATCATTTCAACATATTTATCTCAGATTAAAAAATGATTATTTAAATAATTATTATCATCTAAAAAGCTGGTTGGTTGGTTCAAAAGATTTTTAAACTGTGTGTAATCACTTTCATGAAATTGTTTTTGTTTGCTTGCTATGGCTTGTTTTTTGCGCGCTATATAAAAAATAGGTTTTGTTTTAGTGTGAATGTATATAGTATCCTGTCAAAGATAAACTAATCCGTATTGCAAATGAAAAAATAATTCTTTGTTGTTTTTTAACACTAATTTATATGTCCCACAAGATAAGCAAGAGGTGTTTTTATCTTTTAAAGGCATTCAAGTATCTTCAAAATGCAAATTAACGTAAACTAATACTTCGTGTGGATAAGTGTATGATTCTTCGTAGGTGTTAATGATGATTTTTCTGTATTGTTTTGCCATATTTTTTAAGTCCTTGTTTCTTGTGATCATGAATTAAATTTAATTCTTGAATTTCTTGTTCACGAACCGAGCGATTTAAACTCATTTTTGCTCGTTTAATCCTTACTTCCAAATCTTTTAAGATTTTATTTTCGTGAATTAATTTATTTTTATAAACAATAAACGAAGATTCTAATAAAAGTGTATATAGTGCACTGCTCAAGAAACCTATTAATGCATTTTCATTAAAATCGCTAGCGGTTTCATAAAAACGAAAATTTTGATTATTTAATTCCTGATAAAGCATCTTATCATTTTCTTCTAAAGAAAGTTGAAAATCAAATTCATTCAAAGGGTATAACACTGTGTTTATATTATTTGTCTTATTTGAACGTATCAAAAAAACAACTCTATTCACTCTTTTTTCTTTTAAATAACGAGCGATTAATAACGCTGATTCTAGCGGGATTTTTTTGAAATCTAATGGATCATCATAATGATGAACAGGCGTTGTCAACAATGATTCTTGACTAAAATCAAAGGCTCGTTTACCCAATGAAATTAATAAATCTTTGTCTTTTAAAAAATGATTTAATAGATGGTCTTCAATTGCATTATAAAAGTTAGATGTAAACTTTTCATTTGCAGCATAGTAAATGTACAAAGTTTTTTGCTCATTTATTTGCTCAGACTCATTTTTTTGTAATTGATCCAAAAAACTCATATAAGCAATCAGGGTGTTTTCTTGTTTTTTTATTTTCTTAATTAATTGTTGAATCGTAATTAATGATAAAGATCGATTTAATGAAACAATATCATTTAGTTTTAAAAAATTATCAACCAACTCTTTTTTCTTTTTTAAATTCATGATTATTTCCTAATTTTTTAAAAAATTTTCACTGAATAAAATTTTTAGAACTTTTGTTTCAACTTGCTTGTATACAATGATTTCGGGAATTAATTCTACATTCTTATTCTCGTTAACAATTAATTGATGCACGATTTTATCAAAAGCAATTAGTAAACAATTTAAATCGGGATTTTGAACATCGTTTTTTAATGATACACTGTTTTTTGTCGACGATTCTGTAGACACTATCGTTGGGTATGTTCTAAATAAGCTAAAATTCATTTGCTTTAGAAATGAAATTACAAAAAAGGAAGTAACGAAATCAGACTTTTCTTTTAATCCTTTGTGGATTTTGTTTTTTACTTGTTGTATCAATTCTTTATCATAAGGCAATTGAGCATCTAATAAAGCTGTATGAATTAGAGCTTCAAAGCTGATATAATCATCAGATTGAACAGCCTCATAGAAACGGTGGTAAATTCCGTTTAATCCTGTTTTATCTGCTTCTAATTGTCGATTTTTTTGGAATTCTTTGAATTCATTATTATTTTTTTTCATCTTCATCATATATAAACCTCTTTTTATTTTTATTTTCCTATAATTACAACTTTTTTATTTTTTATAACTAAACTAATATATATTGATCCTTTTACAATAGCATATCCACTACAGAAGATTAAGAAAGGGATAAAAGTCATGTTCCATAAACTTAAATAATAGTCATTAATAGCAATATTGTTGTATCTTTTTAATCACGTGCACACCGCATTTAAAATCAGTATTACTATTACAAATAGGAAACTAATATTTAAAACATATGATTGATATCGTTTAACTGAATTAATACGTGAAAGCATAACGATGAAATTAACAATGCTTGTTATGCATGATAATCAAACAATTAAAAAGTTTTGTTGATTATTAGTTTGATTAGAAATCAATAAATAAGTTAGCATTCAATGGCTAATAAAAAAAGCCATGAACATATTAAAAATATAATTCTTAACCTTGTTTTTAGTTTTTGAATAAAATAAGATAAAAGAAAAACTAAAAATAAATAAGATGCTGAAGACTAAATTCAGATATAGCAGGTTGAATGATTCTTTAATTTTAAATGTTAAATAAATATTTTGGTTAGTGTTATTAAAACTAATTGTTGAAAAATACAAGAAAGAGCTTAGTAAAATAGCACTAGAAAAACTTAATAAGCTGCTTGTTTGGTAAAAATCATTTTTGTATTTCTTAAAGTTTAAAATAAAAACTAAAGCAACGCATGCTAGATTAGCTATTAATAAACAAATTATCAAGAACAGAACTACAGCATATCCTGGATGATTTATAATGGAATTTAAATTAACAAAAAATTCGTAAACTTTATTAGGTACATACTGTTTATCAACGCTATTCGCCTTTAGTAAATTAAATGATTCATCATTAAAACCTAAGCCACCTAATAACCCTATTCCTAAGAATATGAAAACAAAAGCAGCAGCATAAGCTAGATAATAAATTTTTTTCTTATAAATAAATGTTAAGTCAATACTATAAGCTTTAGAGTTTATGAAAATAAAAACTAGTAAATGAATAAGTCCTAGAATTACAAAAAGAAAGCTTGTATAAAAAACATCTTTTCAATTATGAATAGTAAATCCAAAATAAAGACCCAACGATATTATGAAAACACTTGCATATAAAGCTAATGCCCATGCTATTTTTTTAAAATCGTGCCGTTTATTATCAATTAATTTATAAATAAAGAAAATACTAAAAAATTGGGACAATAATAAAAAACAACTTTGAGTAATTAATGCAACGTTTTTAAAATAAATAAATGAGTCGTTATAAATTAATAGGTTTTTTATATCTGCTTGCTTTGGGGCATGAAAAAAGTATTTATCAATCGTAAAAAACACGGCTACACAAATAGCAAAATAAATAATAATCAATATATAATTGATGATTTTGTGTATTGGAAGGCGTGTTTTAAACTGTTTGTTTTTGTGTCTATCTTTAATTGCTAGATTATGAGAAAGTAAAATATTACGCATAGTTTGTATCAGTTAACCTCTGGTGTATATCTTTCGGAAAGATTAAGTTATATTATATACAAAATATTTAAATTTGTATACTAAAATATTTGCATTATATATATATATATATATAGTAAATGGTATTTTTGTTATTTAAATATACAGCAATTTTCTCCTTGTGTGCTATAATTAGTTAAATTAATTATATATTAATATTTTGAAATAGTGAGAAATCTAATAAGGAATTTTTATGAAATTAAAACACAAATTATCTCTAGGTATCATCGCATCATGTTTAGTAGTGGCATCAGTAACAGCTATCGCCGTAGCTGTTAAGAAGCATCACACATCAGAAATCACTCAAAGCATGTTTGTCCGTAATGATGATTTTCATTTAAGTCAAATTGAAGAAAAAAAACAAAATAACCCTATCATTCCTAAGCGGCCTCGAGAAGAATTGAAAAAAGAGGAGGAAAAACCTCAAGAAATTCCGAAAGAGGAACCAAAAGTCGAAGATGTTCCAAAAGAAGTGCCTAAGAAAGAGGAGGAAAAACCTCAGGAGACTCCAAAGGAAGAACCTAAGGTTAAGGAGCCACCGAAAGAAGAACCGAAAGTCGAAGAACCACGCAAGGAAGAACCAAAAGAGGAACCAAAAATTGAGGAACCACGCAAGGAAGAACTAAAAGAGGAACCAAAAATTGAGGAACCACGCAAGGAAGAACTAAAAGAGGAACCAAAAGAGGAACCAAAAATTGAGGAACCATCTAAGAAGGAAGAAGAAAAAAACACAGAAAAACCTAAAAAACACGAAGAAATTAAAGAAGATAAGGTTCCACAAAAATCTATCACAGACTCAGAGTTACCAGCCGAACTTCAAGTTTTTCCAAAACAAATCACTGTTCCAGTCGAAGTTGATGGTTTAAACGAGCAAGTTACACTACAACCGCAACCGAATAGAATCTACTTTAAGAGTGATGTTGAAGCAGGCATTGTAAATAAAAATCCTGATCCTTATTTAGCAGAACGTGTGCCAGATGTTATTGAATTCAACCCTTCTGAAGCATTTATTAAAAAACAAGTTGAAAAATCAAAAAAGTCATTTGAAGCTCGTAGTTTTGGACCTTGAAATAGAAATGAAATTCAAAATCTAAGTCAAGATGATGTAGAAAAAATCATTGCTCAGGGTGGTCATGATGAATACAACGATAATGAATTAGCTCGACATAACTCATATTTAACTACAGCTGATAAATATTGACTATTAATTCACAAATCTAATAAATGAAAAGAATTTGTGTATGATGGTACACCACCAGAAAAAATTACTGAATTAGAAAATTTACCCAAAGATGTCAGTCCACACACTAAAAAATCTGTGGCTAGAATTTTAAAAATTCTTACTTATATTGATTTTAATAAATTTACTAAATTATCAAAAAAAGCCGAAGAGCAAATTCGCGATGGTGGATATTCACTTGATGATAGTAACTCATATATTGACGAAAATGGAGAAATTAATAGTTATAGTTTTGAACCTCTTCCTGGAACTAACAAAGTTACTTCTCGTCTTTCATACGATAATGAAAAACGGCGTGTTTTTGGATATAAATCTCATTTCAACCGTTCATCACAAAATTTAATTGAAGGAACATATGAGGGATGAACTAAATCAACAGATACCGAATTGGCAAATAAATATAATACTAATAATATTTCTGGTATAAAATTTGAAAAACTAAAACGTGTTAATCCTGAACAAGGGCAACGAAACGAAGGTCGTGTATTAACTATTGATTTAGCAAAAAATGACGCTTATCAACACACAGTTGGTTTATTAGAACAATTAAAAAAAGACCATGTTGTGATTGAAAGTTATCGTTTCTTAAACATTGGTTCCGCAGGAGCGAATCAATCTTTTTACAAAATTGTTAAAGCTCTTCCTAAAAAACTGTTGCAACTTGAATTCTTCTTTGTAAAAAAAGATACTAGTGCGTTAATGGCATTAGAAGAAAAAGATGAAATTAAAGAATTAGGATTATATACTAATGAATTGCCTTACGACGATGCGTGAAGAATTAATCCTTGAGCCTTGAAAAATGTTCACTGAATTAACACTAATGACTATAACCCAAGAGAAAACACTCGCATGAGTTATAAACCATGATCGCGAATCATGTTTACTAGCTTAATTTTCTATGAAAACGATATTAATAAAAACACTACTAATTTAGCTGAAAAATTAAACCGAATCAACTATGGTTTGCGTATGGCTTACTTCACGAGAAATAATGAACCTTTCTTTAATGGTGAAATGGGTGGAGGTTTAAAACCAGATCATAATGAAGGTGGAAATTCATACCCTTGGGGTCTAGATTTATCAAATACTAGTTTGAAATCCTTACGTGGACTTGTATTTACTGATCATAAAAAGAATACAAATGGTACGCGAAAACTAAAATATTTGTGACTTAAAAACGAAAGTTCTGTTTTTGAAATTAGTACAGATGAGTTGAATAATGCTCAATTCAAGGATATTATGATTTTAGAACAACCACAAATGCCACGAACAAAAATATTCTTTAGCAATAAAGACAATACTAAATTCATTAAAGTTGTTCCTGGTACCGAAAGTTTGAATGCCAATGGTATTGCAAATTTAAAGGTTTTAAAAGAATATGCTGATTCATCATATATCAAAAGCAACCCTATACTAGTTGATCCGCAGAATGAAGATATTAAAAATAAATTAACTTCAAGCTTTCCTGTAAAAACTGATGACGGAGCAATTGCATTAGAAATAGCATAATAACACATTAAAAAGGAGATTTTAAAGATGTTAAAGAGAAAATCAAAAAAACGATGATTATTAGCCTTATCAGCTATCGGTTTACTAGCTTTTAGTACCGCTATCATTGCAGCAAGTTGTAAAAACGAGCAAAAGGATATTAAGGAAGTCATCCCTCCAAATAATCCCAATAATGAATCAACAAATCAAACTAAACCTTCGGATTCTACTGATAAAAAAGACAATACAACAACTAAACCCATTGAACCTGGACAAACAGTTGATCCAAACGCGCTTGTCGATACGCCCCCTCCTGCCGAAATTAAACCAGTTATGGATGCTTTAGAAGTTTCTGTAGCCCAATATAATAACGCTAATACTCCAGCTGCTCAGTTATCGATTAACGATTTAAAAAACAATTTAGATCAAATTAAATTAACTTTAAAAGGAAATCAGTTATCCTTATTCACAGCTCGGGTTAGTGAGTTAAGACCTGATTATAATGATGCTCAACAAAACATCTCTAGCAAAACAGGACATGCTGTTTTAGTGGTACAGATCATTCATAATAAATCTAAAACATATATCACAAAAGAAATTGAAATCAGTGGTTTTAAAACATCACCTGTTTTAGTAGATGAAAACGGATTTATTATTCAAGAAGAAAACGCTGCTCAAAAACAACAACAATTAGATTATTTTACAAAATATAACGCAGATCAACGAGCTGCATTTGATAACAAAGAATATATGGTGGGATTAAAAAACCAATGAAATAATGCCTTATTAAAGGATGTACGTCCAGATTTATCAACTGTTTCTAACAACCATAAAAACCATTTTGATGAATTAAGTAAATCTTTGGGTTTAGATACTTACGATAATCAAGCTTATAAAGGTTATACACTACCCATTTACAACGCTGATCAATCAGTAAATGGCTTGTCAATTGCCAAAAAATTACCTCCTCAAGGTCCATCGTGAGTTGATGCTTATAACCGAGATCGTTTTAAAAATAAAGGTTTGGCGCGACTGTTATTAAATCAACAATATCAAACCATGGGAGAACAAACATTCTCAGTGTTGTTTACTAATAAAAACCCTAATTATAAAGCAGGCAACGAAAATGACTCTAAAATTGCGACTGATGATAAATCGAAATTTCCGTTAAGTGTACATCGAGGAACAATGTGAATTTTAGATTATGTTCAACCAGAAGATAATTCATATCCCACTAAATGATATTTTGCAACGAACCTGCACGTCGCTGATCTATTAAACGAAACAACCGAAGGTGTTTCGTTAACACGTTTAAATCAAAAACCACCATTAAATACACCTTTTAGCTTAACTGAGTATGATGATCATTTTACCCAATTCATTATTGGTAGTTCAAATGACCACGATAAAACCCAACGCATTAGCGAAATTTTTAAAGTAGTCTACAAGGCAACTGACTTTTTAAATAAGGATCCAGTTGATTATTTAGCTGATCAATACAAAGACGAGTACAAAGACAAAAAAGAGTTTGCTGACTTTGCCGTTATTGAAGTTGATTTTAGTAAAGTCAAAAATAATGAATGATCATTTGTTTCAAATAATAAAGCTGTTTTTAATGGATTAAACAATGATCAACAAAAATTGATTCAAACCTTAACAAATGATTATGCGAATCAAAAAGATAAGCAAATTAAATTTATAAATTATGATTATTTATCAAATTTCGAGAACCATTCTGCTCCTTTGTTAAAACCTGATTTTGAAAAATATACCGGAGATCAATTCTATCTGCTTGGTTATCCATTAGCTATTGAAGATTTTTATTTTTCACAATATGATACAGAGAAAGTGCAAGGTTTATATCGCCATTCTACTTCGTTATGAACAAATGCTAAATATGAATTCTTTAAGCAGCCATCAGTGGATGAAGTTGGTGTTTCAGAAGAAACTAAGGCTAAAAATCAAAAAGAAATGCAACAGGGCGGTCGTTTTAGCTACCAAATAGGTTATCGTTCATTCTTGAATAAACCAGGGATCTCAGATGCTTTTTTAGCTTCACCTTATAATGGTAATAAATTCATGAAAACACACGATAATAAAGAATTTATTTCCTTTGGTCTACAGTATATGCCCCGTGATTATGAACCATACGGAGGGGCTAGTGGTTCGTCAATGCGTAACCAACGTAACGAAGTCATTGGTTTATACCACACAAAGACCCAAAACACCTCAACAGGTTTAGTCTTAGCTTTACGTTCAAGTGGTTTTGATTATAAAGGATTGTATGGTAGTTATAATCTGCCACAATATGATTTAATTTATGGAACTGGAAAAGATCAAAAAACTTCATATCGTCAAGCGTTAGAAGAGTTGTATAAAAATCAAAATAACGTCCATACCAACCTTTTCCCTAATGGTTTTTCAAAAGAAAAAGTAGATTCAAAATTTCTTTTTAAAAATTCCTAAAAAAACGCTAAAATTAAAATATCATAGTTAATTGCTGTTAATATATTATAAATATTAATAGAGGAAAGTCCGTGCTCGCACAAGGTGTGATTCCTTGTAGTGTTTGTAGTATGTATAATTCATAAAGCATAGCATTGTTGTTCATCAATGACGGCTATAGATAAACCTAAGTTTTCGAATATGGTGAATCTATCTAAAAGTGCCACAGAGACGAGTTTTTGAGAAATCAAAAAGATGAAACGTTGGTAAACCCCGCAAGCGAGAAACCTAAATTTTGGTAAGGGAGTCATAAACCGTGAAACGAAATGGTTTATGGATAAAAGTATAAACTTTTATAGATAAATAATTAACACTCATTTGAGTACAGAACACGGCTTATTTGATATGATGAACAAAAACAATCCCAGCACTTTATAGTGTTGGGATTGTTTTTCATAAATCTTGTGAATTAACGAGATTTATTATTGGGGTTTAATTGTTTTCCTCTATTTCCTTGATTTGTATCATAGGTTTTATTAGTTCCACGTGTTCCTTTATTAGCGTTGCTAATATCAGCATTATGATTTGGTCTTTTTGCCATATTTTTATCACCCCCCCTTATCATCAAAATGTTTGCTTGTATGGATTAAAAACTGCGTTATTAGTCAATAATATTGAGAAAAAAATCCACATTAAGTAAAGCTTTTTATTTTTTAGGAAAGTATTTATCAACTAAAAGTTTAGCAGTTTGAACTTGATCTTTCAACTGTTTAATTAATAGTTCTTCTTCAGCATCAGTAAGTACGCTTTTACTTTTCATTTTATCAATAGCTGTATTAAATTCATTAATCATCTTGTCTTTTTTAACTTTATCACCAGGTATGCGATTTATTACTTGCAAAAATTCTGCTCTTATTTTTTCTAATTCATTATTTTTATTTGTAACAGTTGTGATTGCTGATTCAGCTTTCCCATTTTGTTTAGTACAACTAGTTACAATTGGTGTAATAACTGCTGCTAAAGCTATAGGTGCTAGTACAAAGCCTAAAATGCGTTTTGTTTTTTTGTTCATTTAAATATTCCTTTAATTTATTTAGTTGGGTATAACTCATTTGTTTGGTTTTTGATCATGTTTTTTAGTTCAATCAATGTATAAATCCATGCGATGAAATACAAAAAAGGAACGCCACAACAACCTGCTATTAATAAAACTTGTCATGTTTTAAATTTTTCGATTTGCAAACGTACAATCTTTACCGTGTATAAAATTTTAACTATCAAGTCGTATATCAAAGCGATTCCAAATAAAACACCAAAAGCAATTATACGTTGAATAAAAGGATCTGAGGTCGGGCCTAAACTTTCATATTCACTATAAATATAACTATTTCCGTTCAAGCGATATGGCCTAAATCCCCCGTATCCCGCATATAATGTGATGTAAAGCCCAATAAAAGCTATTGTCCCTAAAATTATGCCAACTATTGCTAATAAACCGATTGAACGCGTCTTTTTAACACGGTTGAGAAAATCAGATTTTTTCACCGATATGTTTGATTGATTTTCCATTTTTTTATGCCCCTTAATCTTTTAAAATTACAAAATTATTTTAAGCTGTATCAAAAAAAAAAAAAAAAAGAGCTGTTTTTTGCTCTTTTTTTTAGTTGTTCCAAAAATAAGTGGAACATTTTATTTAATTAAATTTATTAATAAAATTAATTATGGTTTTATTTTAAAATTTTAAACCTATTGCGTCTGCTGACGCTTTTAACGTATCCATTGCTTGTTTAACAACATCAATCGCCGCTTTTTTCTCAGCATCATTTTTTGCGTTCTTAAACATTTCATCAACTGATTTGAATAATACATCGATAATTTGATTGTAATCCTGCCCTGTTTGTTTTTTAAAAAGCGCTTTGTAATCAGCTTTGGCTTTGTCGAATTCCTTTTGTAATGGGTCTTGTTTTGAACAGCTAGTTACAATTGGTGTAATCACAGCTGCTAAACCAATCGGAGCTAATACAAAACCTAGAATGCGTTTTTGTTTTTTATTCATATATCTTCACCTACTATTAGTAACTACTATGTAAATATTTTATTTTAATTCTATATTTATAAATAAAATCATTATCTTTTTGATTTTTTTTGTTCTGCGCGATTGTCACAAGCAGCTTTATATTCAGGGCTGTTTGGATTCTTAATGTTAGCGTTGTGATCCATTCTTTTTTGATATTCTGGATTATTTGGATTGTTGATTTTACTTTTTCAATCAAGTTGTTCCTTAGTCATCTTTTGTTTTGACATATAACTCACCTCCTATTTGTAAACATTATTGTGTAATTATTTGCGTTTGTTGATCATATCTTTTAGTTCAACAAGAGTGTAGATTCATGCTATAAAGTGTAAAAGTGGCATTACACAAAAGCCGACAATTAATAAAATTATTCATAATTTAAATTTATCTACTTTTAATTTTGAGATCATTACCATATATAAAATATCGACAACAAAACCAAAAATTAAGCCAATACCTAATAATCCACCAAACGCAGCTAAATATTTCGAGTATTCACTTATCGATTGTACATAAGAACCATATATAGAAGGGTTAGTATAAAGGGTTTCAACCTGTTTAGTTGACCCGATAATAATCATAATAATAGCTAAAACAACAAAAACAACTTGAACTATAGATAATAAACCTACTAAACGTGTTTTTTTAAGCTTATTTATATATTCCGAACTTGTTTTCTGATATATTTGAGTTTCCAAATTTTATTTCTCCTTATTTTAAATTACAAAATGTATTATAACATGGATGAAAAAAAAAAAAAAAAGAGGCTTTTTTGACTCTTTTTTCTAAAAATTCCGAAAATAAATGGAACACTTATTTATTTTTTGTGACTTGCCGCTATTACAATAATAAGAACAATTAAACCTAAAATTATTAAGCCGACTACGAAAACTCATCAATGATGAGTAACAAAATATCCACGTAACTCAATTTTTCGTTCATTATGTTTCAAATGAACTAATCAGTATTGGTTATAAATTTTTTGTAGTTCATCTAAAATGGATGCTTTATTATCATCATTTATAAAAGTTTGTTCGGATGATATCATTTTGTGTGACAGGTTTTGCTTGCAGAACCCCTCTAATTGGTCTCATTGTTTGAAAACTCCAAAAGTTTTACGACCAATAAATCATTTAATAGATTTGATTGTTGTTGGACTTTTAGTATAAGAAAGCATAATATAGGGTAAGGCAATGAAAAATTGATTAATAAAAAGAAATGACTTATGAAAATCTTTTTCTATTGAAGAATTTCATGAATCAATGAAATTAATAACTATAGGATTTTCGATTTTTGCACGATTCAAAGGAAACTTATCTAAATATACTAATCAATTATTATAAATTTTATTGATTTGTTGATGAAGAACACCGTAGTTAACATTAATATTATTAGAAAAACTAGAGCGTAAGAAGTCATACACATTTTTTAAAGTGCTTTGTGTTTGGTTGACAATGATTGTTATTGGGGTTCTAAAATTATTCATAATTAAGCTAAAAAATGTTTTCCAAAACGTGATTTCTTTTGTTTTTGGACTACTCGTGATACCTTTTTAAAAATTTCTTGATTGGCGATAGTTTGTTCTTTTTCTGATAAAGTTTTTTTGTTAGCACCAAAATAAAACCCTTCATCAGCTCCATATTTTGGAATAATATGTAGATGGGTATGCATGACCACTTGACCAGCTGCTGGGTAGGAATTCATCAAATAATTAAAGCCTGCAATATTTTTTAATGCATCCTCTAGGGCAAATGTTAAATTCTTAGCCATGTGCACCATTTTTTCTAAATATGATACATCTGTTAATCCAAAATTTGGATAATGCTTCTTCGGAATGATTAATAAATGACCGGGTGCTGCGGGAGAAATATCTAAAAAGGCCATTACATCATCGTTCTCATCAATAATTTGCGCGCTTATTTTCTTATTTACAATTCGACAAAATAAACAATCCGTCATTTTTCCACCGACTCTTTCGTATTATATATATAATATAATTAAATTGTAATATAAAATAAACAATATTCCACATAGAAAGCCGAATATGACAAATCGAATCATCAACTGTATTGATAACTATCAACAAAATAGAAAATATCCCACTTTAAAATATTATGCTATGGTTTTTTTATTTTTAATTGCACTTGTTTTCTGTTTTCTTATTTCAATCCTTAATAAAGGTATTGATAAGCTTTACATTTTAATTCCTACTCTAGCAATCGCGCTTTTTTTAATCATTTTTATTATTATATTTGTAATACACAAGCGTTATTTAAAAACCTTATATATGCATTACCACCAAAAACGTTTCATACCAGATAAACGTCTTCAATTTTTTTTAAATAGTCTAGTCTTTTTTATGTTTGATCATAAATACAAAGATTACGAATATTTATTTGACGAATTAAAAAAATATTATGCAAACCTACAAGACGATCAAACAAAACAAACAGAATAAATATAATGTAAATAAATCCAACTTTTATGGGTTTTTATATCCAGTTAGTAATGCAGATCAAATCGCGGCATATTTAGATGAATTGCGTCGCATTTATTATGATGCTACTCATATTGTTTATGCATATCGATATTGATCAGGTGAGGAAGTTATTATTAAAGCAGATGATGACAATGAGCCTAAAAATTCAGCTGGGATGATGATTTTAAATAATTTGTTGAAATATGATCTAGTTAATAACATGATTTGTATTGTTCGTTATTTTGGAAAAGTTAAGTTAGGTTTAAGTAAACTTAAAAACGTTTATAAAAATGTTAGTGAGCAAATTATTTTAGACTCCCAAATAGACAATTTAGTTATTAAATACCCATATAAAATCCGGGTGCATTTAACAAACATGGCGCAATTTGACCGTTTCGTTAATCAAGATTTAACGCTAGAAATAGGCGATAAATATCAGGAAAACGGATTTTTAATAGTGCAATGTTATTCAGCTTATCTTTATGAACCAATAAGTAAAGATAACTGATCAATTTGACCTTTTGAAAATTCTAATAATTAATTATATATTCCGAGTTTTTCAGGTAATCAGTCTTAATAAATTATTTAGATTTTACATAGATCTCTGCTTTCACCATGTGAATATTTTCAAGATTATAAAAAATTAAAGGAGTCTAAAAACTATGGTTAAAATTGCCTTCGTTCATTTTTTATTGAAAAAATGTTTTTAGAAATAATTATTTGCAAAGCGAAAAGATATTAGAACCTTTTGCTGGTGCTAATAATTTAATTCATTTTTCTAGAATGCCAGAATAAAATTTTAGAATTTGAAAGTTATGTTTTAGACTCCGACATGCAGAAGTTGTGCAAAAAGATAGTATTAACAACTAAAGCTATAGCAAGGGTTTATACTTATCATAACAAATCCACTATATTTATCAAAATTTTACTCATAGAATAAAAATAATAACTTTGTGGATGATTATAATACCTTAATTAAAAAAACAAACTGCAATCTTGTACCAAAAATAAGAAGCTCTTGTTAACACTAGCCACGGGGATATTTGATTAGTACTATAGATAATATGTAAAGACAAGTCAAATATTCGATTTTTATCCGCAGAGAGTGGATAGAATTAGAAAAAGTCTCGAAAACAGATAGACTTTTAAAATCAGGTTGTTAATGGATCAAACAATTATTTTGAACCAAATTATTAAACAACTTAATAATAAAATAAGAGAATTAAGAAACAAAAATTGTGATTATTTCTAAACTTCTTTTAAAGCGATATCTAGAAGTGGTCATTTTAGAAAATGAATTGCTTTTAAAACAATTCGAAAAATTATAAATTGAATTGACTTCCAATAATCATCTATTAGGCATTCGGTGGTTTAATATTAGCAACTAAATATACAAAATTATTGATTTCTTAGAATCTTTGGTCAACAAGTATTAAAGACTGTTGATCCTGCTGTTTTAATTGCTTTTAATTTGGTTCAGCATTGTCTTAAAATCTAATTAACTTATATTTTTAGAGATTAAACTCATCGCCTTATATCTTTTTTAAGTCATCCATTATTTTTCGTTGATTAAATTACTTTTTATATTATCTTTAATTCAATAAAAAACCTTCATTAACATTTTAATTCTAATCACAAAATAAGAAAACCACTTATTAATTCTAATCACAAAATAAGAAAACCACTTATAAACAAGAATATATATAAAAAAGAAGCAAACTGCTTCTTTTTTATATATCTAATACTTTAAATGTTGGGCTATCATAAACTTTTTAATTTCATTCATCGGCCTTATAAACAATAAGGTAATTCAAATGTTAATAGCTAATGATCCAAAAACGACTGTTGAATTATATATCATTGACCCTACCCAATGAACTCCGTAAAATAAATATCCTTGGATACTATAAAAAATTCATACACCAAAATAAGCTATTATACTAAAAATTATTAAAAAACTAAAAGCTCAAAAGTGATGGTGTTTTGACGGATGTTTAAAATTTAAACGCAATAAAATTAGATCAAAAAATAAAAAAAATACGAAAGAATAATGTGGAAATAAATAACCTAGAAAAGGCTCGGTGCCAAATCCAAAAATTAACATGCAAATCGGGGCAAATAATAAAAAAAACAACTTGTAATAAAAGTTCGGAATCACCATGAGAGCAATCACAAGCACTCCCATTTGCAACTGCCAACTAGAGCCATTTAAAAAGTCTAAATTTTTAGTAATAAAACGAGCAATCAAAAAGAAAGCTAACATTAAACCTCCCATGGCAATATTGTATGTTAACTGGGAAGAGCTCGTTTTTTTTATATTAAAATAATCCCGCAAAATTTGGTTTCATACTTGTTTTTCTTGTTTTTTAGATCATTGTTTATTTCAATTAAACCGAAAAGATTTGTTCTGCATTTTTAATAACCTATTAATATTTATCAATTTTGCTTGTTAGTTAATAAAGAATATTGAGTTTTAAGTGTATCAACCTTATCTAAGCGCTCTCATGGTAAATCAATATCATCGCGCCCGAAATGGCCATAAACAGCCACATCTTTATAGGGAGCATTAATTAAATCTAGTTCTTTAATAAAGTGGTCGACACTAAAATTAAAACTATTCTGAATTACATTAAATAATAAATTTTCATCGATTTTATTAGTATTAAAACAATCAATATACATGGCTATTGGTTGAGGTTTACCAATCGCAAATGCTAATTGGATTTCTAGAGTATCACAAAAACCGGCTGCGACAACGTTTTTTGCGATTCAACGAGCAAAATAAGCTCCTGACCGATCTGTTTTCGATGGATCCTTTCCAGAAAAAGCTCCTCCACCGTGTTTTGCATAACCTCCATAAGTATCAACAATGATTTTCCGACCCGTTAAACCTGTATCCCCAATCGGTCCACCAATTACAAACTTCCCTGATGGGTTAATAAAACGCTTAAAATCGGTATTTAAATTATATTTTTGAGCCACATTAATCATAATTTGAGAAACATCTTTTTCTAATTGATTTTTATCATAATCCTCAAAGTGTTGGACGCTCACTAACATCGTATCAATGCACACAGGTTTTTGCGAATAATTGATACTAACTTGTGATTTCATATCACTTTTAATATAAGCCATCGACTTGTCCTGTCGTTTTTGTTCTAAAATACGCACTAAATCGTGGGCCATAGAAATCGCTAGGGGCATATATGTGGGGGTTTCGTTACATGCATAACCAAAAACAATTCCCTGGTCACCCGCGTTAATCACATCGTTTTGGTCAACAGCCTGGTGAATATCGCTTGATTGTTGATTAACATTCGAAATAATAGTAAAATCATTTTCACTATACCCTAATGGTTTAATTACTTCTCAAGCTGTTTGTACAACATCAACATAAGCTGTTGTCGTAATTTCTCCGGCAATAACAATTAAATGATTGCATGCTAAAACTTCACACGCCACCCGTGCTTTTTTGTCCTGCTCTAAACAAGTTTGTAGAATCTGGTCACTAATTTGGTCACATATTTTATCAGGGTGACCGGCCCCAACTGATTCTGAGGTCATAATTTTTTGGTATAACATAACAACTCCTTCTTAGTATTTTGAATTTTTTAAATCATGATTTTTCTTAATTAAAACCGATTTTTTGTGATGAATGATAAGAAAATAAGCATAAATACCAATCATTGCTGCGTTATCTGTTGTATATAGCAAATCTGGGATGTATACTTCTGTTGCTAAAGTTTTAATTTCTTTCCGTAGCAATTTATTTGCAGATACACCACCACCTAAATAAATCCGGTCTAAATGTGAAATTTCTAAATAATATTTCATTTTACGGATTAATTCGGCAATAAGAAAAGCTTGTAATGACGAAGCTACTGTAATTTTATCAATTAACTGATTTTTTTGTTTATGGTTGTGCACATAATTGATAAAAGCTGTTTTTATTCCCGAAAACGAAAACATTTGCGCGACTGGTCGAGGTTCAACTAGTTTTAAAGTTGCGCGACTAGGATCATAGTGTTGATCAATAATTGGTCCCCCGGGATAAGGTCAATCAAGAACACGCGCAATTTTATCATAAACCTCTCCCACTGCATCATCTTGAGTTTGATTAAGAATTTGAATGTCATCATAATCATGAACGAGGTAAATACTCGTTTCACCACCACTAACAACTAAACCTAAAAAAGGGAATTTAATTGGGTGATTGATTCCTGCTGAAAATAAATGGGCATGTAAGTGGTTAATTGGTATTAATTCTATCTTATATAAACGGCTAATTAAATCAGCAAAGACCTTCCCAACATGCAAGCAGCCCGGTAAACCCGGAAACGCCGTATAAGCTACATGCGTTAATTGTTCGGGTGCAATACCTGCTTCTTGAATTGTTTGTAAGAAAACAGGGACAATGTTATGCTCGTGATAACGCGAAGCTACTTCAGGAACAACCCCTCCATAAAAAGCCTGTGCATGCATGGAAGAAGTAATGGTGTGAGCTAGTAATTCCTGATTATGAAAAACCGCCATACTCGTTTCATCGCAACTGGTTTCAATACTTAAAATATATAAATCTTTAGGCATATAAAACAACGGCACATCGGGTGCATATATCGTCGTGTTTATCATCTAAGTTCTCAAAATAATTTCAACAACGATGACATTTTAAAAAACCTGATTGCAACACTTCGTTATGATCTGTATAAACTACTTTTGCTACATTTAATCAGCGCGCTAACAATTCTGGTTCTTTTTTTAATACCTGACATTGGATTTGGGCTTGATCAACATAAACTATTGCTTCATTATTTTTATTAATAATTTTATTTTTTCGCGCTTGTTCTAATAAAGCAAAAAAAGTATCTTTGATTGTGAAAAAGAAATCAACGTGTTTGATGTTAGTTAAATCAATATGGATAAACTCTTCATGCGTTAAGAAGTTCTCTAATTTTACTGATGCTTTTTTATTTGGCATTTTTAAATGACTATATGCTTCTTCACAAGTGTGAGGGATAATTGGTGTTAGTAAAATTAGGGCGTTTTTAAGGATAAAATAAACACATGATTGAATTTGTTTTCTTACATTATCAGTTGGTTTTAAACAGTATAAACTATCTTTAATCAAATCAAAATATCAACCAGATAATTCTAAAATAAATTTATTAACTTGTTTGATTACTTCCATAAAATCAAAATCATTATAAGCGCGTGTGCAAACTAAATACATCTTTTTAAATTCGTTTAAGACATAGTATTCTTCTGCTCTCAAATCGCTTGTATAGTCGACTTCGGGGTCAAAATCAACAAGAACAGATAGTGAATATTTAAATAAAGTATTACGAATACGTCGGTAGATTTCAGCTGTTTGCTTTAGAATATCATCTGAAATTCGTGAGTCGTTTTGATAATCAATGTTGCTAACTCATAAACGTAATACATCAGCACCATATTGACGACAAACATCCAATGGATCAGTTACATTTCCTTTTGATTTTGACATTTTCAAGCCATTACCATCTAAAACCATTCCGTGAGCTAATAAGGTTTTGTATGGGGATTGGTTTTTAAAAATAGTCCCTGTAATTAATGAAGAGTTAAATCAGCCTCGGTATTGGTCATAACCCTCTAAGTATAAATCGGCAGGGTAATTTAAATTAGCGCGTTGTAAAACAGAATATGAACTACCTGAATCAAACCAAACATCCATAATATCTTGTTCTTTATAATATGTTTCTTTCGTGTCTTTATATTTAGGAGTCAAAAAAACACTTACATCTTCGTTAAACCAAGCATTTAAACCTTTTTGGTTTAATACTTCAATAATATGAGCCACTAGTTCATCATCATAAATTGGGTTTTTTTGAGCATCAAAAATCATTGGGATCGGGACCCCTCATACTCGTTGACGAGAAATGCATCATTCCTTTCGATTAATAATCATTTCTTTAATTCGATCAATTCCTCGCGGATTTTTAGCTACAACATCTTTTTCTAAAGTTTTGATAATGTCATCTTTAGCGTTTTGTACCGAAACAAATCATTGTTTTGTTGCTCTATACATTACCGGTTTTTTAGTTCGTCAATCATGAGCGACTGAATGGGTAATCAACTTGTGTTGCAGCAATAGATCATCTGTTTTAAGAGTATCCAAAATAATGGCGTTAGCATCTTCGTAAAATATACCCACTAACGCCGGATTATCTACTTCACTGTTGTATTTACCAAATTGATCAATCATCACTCGAGCTTTTATGTCGTATTTTTTACATGCATAATAATCTTCAAGACCAAAGCCTGGTGCGTTATGAACTAATCCTGATCCATCAGTATCTGAAACATATTCATCCATAATAATTGGGCAAACTTGTTTATTATAAGCAGAATAATATTGTTTGTTGGCTAATTCTTGGGCTTTAAAAGTTTTAAGGATACTATAGTCCTTATAACCTAATGATGCTGTTCAAGCAGCAACTAAATTAGAAGCAATAATAAATTTTTTTTCTCCAACTTGAATTAAATCGTAATTTAAATGTGGGTGAATACAAACTGCTTGGTTGGCTGGTAGAGTTCAAGGGGTTGTAGTCCAAATCACATAAGCTGTCTTATCATCTAAATCAGCATCTGGTACACAGGGCATAGCAACGTAGATGGCGTGTGATTGCCGATCGTTATATTCAATTTCAGATTCTGCCAAAGCTGATTGTGATGATCAAGACCAGAAAACAGGTTTGAAATCTTGGTAAACATAACCTTTTTGCATTAAAACTAAGAATAATTGCAATTGGTCAATTTGAAATGCATGGTCAAGTGTTAAATAATGCTTTTTAAAGTCAGCAAACATTCCTAAACGCATAAATTGTTTTGTTTGGTTTGCTACTTGTTCTAAAGCGTATTTAGCACACATATCCCGGCGTTCATTAGCACTTAAATTATTTAATTTCACTTTTTTAGATAATGCTACTTCAATTGGTAGGCCATGAGTATCTCACCCGGGAATATAAGGAGCATAAAAACCTTGCATGTTTTTTGCTGCAATAATAATGTCTTTTAGAATTTTATTTAAAGCGTGGCCAATGTGAATACTTCCATTCGCATAAGGGGGGCCATCATGTAGAATATAACTTTGGTTTTTTTCGTTCAACAATAAACGTTGTTGGTAGATTTCTTTTGCTAATCACTCTTGTTGAATAAGTGGCTCTTTGGTATTTAAATTAGCCTTCATTTCAAAGGCTGTTTGGGGCATATTTAATGTACTTTTATAATCTTTCATGACTTCTCCTAATAATAAAGTTCTATAACTTATATATTATAATATATATTAACAAATGTTGGAAAACCGGTTGGGCATATTTCATTAAAAAGGAGCATATTGTGTACTATAATCACTTATTAATCATTATCACTTTTTTGTTAATTGCCATAATTATCGTTTGTGCTTATGTTTTCCAAAATAAACAAATCAAAACCCCATATAAAAAATATCTCTGATGATCTAATAAACATTTTATCAAAAGTAAATGATTATTAAATTGTGTCATTTGTTTAGTGTTCTTACTTTACTTTATTTTAATCCGTTATAGTTATGATGTAAACGAATTAATTACATTCCAATCACGTGACCCTTATTATATACAAACACACCATTACCAGTACTCTTTTCGTTATAGTAAAGTTCTTTTATTAGACTGATGCCCTTGTGTAATGATTATTCTTATTCTACTAGGTATTTTTGATTTTAAACAGCATTTAATTCAATACTTTGGCTTTGTTAGCTTTAGCTTAGGTTTATTCACAATAATTGGTATGGCTTTTCAAAAACCAATCACATATGAAGATGCATTTGAATACACTTTCGTTGGTTTAGGGAATGATCGTTTGTATTTTATGATGCACTTCTTTATGGTTATTTTTGGCTTAATTAATTTTTTAAGAATCCGATCCATCCATAAGTTAGGCATCATAATGGCGCATTTGTTTTTAATAGGGTATATTGTTTATGCCAATATTCTCGCATACAGCTTACACATTGACTATAATGTTGGAGGTTTTAAAATCGGTGATTGATACGCTGAAAATGTATATGTTTCTGATGCTCAATTTGGCGTTTTAGCTAGTTATTTAAAACTAAATTGATATTATAATTTATTAATCATGATTAGTGTTGTATACCTTGTTATCGTCCTTTTATGTACGGCTCATCTACTTTTTATTTATCGTTTACAAAATAAACTAAAAATCCCGTTTAAAAAAATCTGAGCCCAATAGGTTTTTGTGCAACGAGGAAATAAAAAAAAAAAAAAAAGACGACGTCTTATTTTTATTTGCAAGTATTTATGATTAAATATTCTAGTATTTGGGTTTTAATGATCATTTACGACGCTTACTAATGTATTCATTAATAGCACTAATCAGTTCATTAACATTGCTAAATTTGATGTTTGGAGCCAGATAATCATGAAAAACAACTTTAATATTCTGGTTGTAAATATTGTCGTTAAAATCTAACAAATGAGTTTCAATAAACTTAGTTGTACGTCTTTCAATTGTTTTAGGGACGCCGATATATGTAATACTTTTGTAAGAGCGAGCATTAATTATCGCACTAGTTAAATACACGCCGTCTACTAAGTGGATTAATTGTTCATCATAAATCATATTGGCTGTAGCAAAACCTAAGGTTTTGCCAATTTGACTACCATATACAACTGTACCACACCGATAATAAGGAGATAATAGGACATTATTCACTAAAGTTCACTGATTGTTTTTAATAGCTTTTTTAATTAAAGTAGTGGAAATATCTTTAACATGAACCTCTGAAACAATCGCATTTGCGCACTGTTTTTTTAAAAAATGGGCGTCTTTTTGGTCGTTGCCAAACAAAAAGTCACGCCCTACAATAATTTTTTGCGGATTTAATTGTTTAATATACTGATCAATGAAGGCCTGAGCAGATAAATTATTGGCTTGAATGTCATAAACATAAATATCAACTAAATTTTCCAAACTATTTAAGATTGCTAATCGTTCATAAAAAGGATACAGATTTTCTTTTTTTCGTGGGATTGAATTAAAAGTTAAAATGCTAAATTTTTTACATTGGGAAAAAAGATATTTATGTCCAATATGTAGGCCATCAAAAAAACCGATCACCAAATCCACTTGGCGATCCATTTGTAAATTATGAATGTTTTTCTGGTTGAGTTCAATAATCATAGACTTCCTCGATCTCTAATGCATCTTGTAATTTAAATTTACCACTACGAATGCGCACTAAGTTCTTTAGTGTAGCATAAGTGTGCAATTGTTTGGCTAAATCAACGGCAAATGAACGAATATAAAAACCCTTAGAAACTACTAAGCGAATTTTTAAAATATTCTCATGTAAGCTAAGAATTTCGTATTCTTTAATTTGGACAAGGCGTTGTGGCAGTTCTAAATAAATGTTTTTGCGAGCAAAATCATAGGCTTTTTTACCATTAATCTTAATCGCACTATGCATCGGTGGTGTTTGGTAGTAGTCTTGGGTTATAAAATTAGTAATTGCGGTTTGAATCATTTGTAAATCCACCACTTTATCATCACGATGTAAAACTTCACCTACAATGTCGTAGGTGTCAGTGTGCACATTAAACAAAATATCTGCAACGTATTCTTTTTCATCAAGAATTAATTTGCCAAGTAATTTTGTACCTTCATTAATCCCTATAATCAAAACACCTGTTGCATTTGGATCCAAAGTGCCAGCATGACCAATTTTTTTCACTTTTAACAGGTACTTTAATTTATTGACAACATCAAAGGATGTTCAATTCTGTGGTTTATTGATCACAAGAATGTTTTTCTTTCCCATATTTAACTTTCTTATGTTTGTGTAAAAATAAAAGACCACACAAACAAGTTTGTCTGGACTAAAATTCTACTATTTTTTTATATACTTATATATTATTATAAAATAAAATGGTTGAAATGAGGTATATCTATGAAAACAATCATAATAATGAATCGGAGTTATGAAGATCAAAAAGAATTTAGTACTAAAGTAGTACATGACAGTGGTCCTTTTTTTGATAATGAACGTTTTTTACGTTTAGCTACTCAAACTTTCGATTCTCACGTTAAAAGGAAAAGTCGCTTATTGTATGTATTCATGAATTGGTGGTTTTTTACAACAAACCATAAGTTAGACCCGAATTTATCACGTAAAAAAATGTCTTTGGGGCGTTTATTGCTGAATTTATTTTTTTGGGGCTGCATTATAGGTTTGATTGGTTGCATTCTAGCTGGTGTTGCTAAACCGATTATTACAGCTAGTTTTATCTCGATCAAATTAGCTAAATCTGAATATGTAGGTGACTTAGTAATTAATGGGCAAATAATCGCTAAAGGATTGAATAAAAGTGGTGGACTTTTAAAAGGTGATGTTTCAGATCAATTTAAATATATCCCTTTGGTTTGGGAATACACTTTTAAAGATGCAAAAGTTATCGTGCCATTGGTTTTAACACTTTTCTTTTTCTTTTTCTCTTTTGTCTATATTTATATGGTTAAAAAAATTCGTCCTGCAACAAATAAGCTAAGTGTTGAAGGGTATTTGGTTGCTAAAATGAATTTAGTTAATGGTTTTAAAAACATTTTAAAACGAAAAGTTAAATTGACACCTGGAATCAAAGAGTATAATCATCGACTAGTTTTCAATGTGAAACCAAACTATAACTTAATGCGTGTGATGAATTATGTTTATGGTGGTTTAACAGAAATGAATTTAATGATGTTGTGTGACTTCAATGATGATCAGGACCAAGAAATTATGGATTTACAAAAAACGATTAAACAGGATTTTGATAACTTAGTCTTAATTGTTCTTTCGAAGAAAAAAACAGATGCTTTAAAATCATTACACCAAGATGGTCGCTTGGGAGTTGATAAAATTAATGTTCTAAATCAATCACCAGATATGGATCAACAAGTACGTGAAGACGTTGTTTTTAGTAACGATAAAACTGTAGATATTAGTCTTTAACTAACCTGATATTTAAAATCTAGCCTGTCAGGTTAGTTTTTTTATTAACTAAATATAAGTTAGCAGCAGAAAAAAACACAAAAACATAAATTATTACCATTTGCTAATGTTTTATCTAACAAACAGGTGGAGTTCGGCAAAAATATGCCCTATATCTAGTAAAATAAATAATATGTAATTCAATCACAAAGGAATATTATGAATAATAAAATCAATAAAGAAGAACTTGCAAGACAGCTGTGAAATTCTGCTGTTAATATGCGTGGTTCACTAGAACAA
>NZ_JAOXHJ010000040.1 GCF_025780055.1 Ureaplasma zalophigenitalium
AAGAATTGGAAAGACAATTAAATTTAGTGATATGGCGAATATTAAAATATGATCTGCAAAAATAGATGAGCAAAAAACGATTTCATTATTTTTAGATAAGATTTCGCGTACCATATCACTTCTTCAGTGTAAGTTAGAAAAGCTAAAAAATCTCAAAAATACCCTTTTAGAGAAGATGTTTGCAGATGAAAAACACCCCTTTCCAAAGATCAGATTTAAAGAATTTACAAACGATTGAGAACAGAGAAGAATAGAAGATTTGGTTAATCTCGTTAAAAAATCTTCTTTATTAATCACACAAATTAAAAACAAAGGATCATATCCTG
>NZ_JAOXHJ010000041.1 GCF_025780055.1 Ureaplasma zalophigenitalium
ATAAATATTTATTTGAAAACTGTATTACCTGAACTACTGATGGTGCTGGAGCTGGTTATATTAAATATCGCGATGAAAAGTTCTTTTCAACAAATGTTTCTGGGGTATTATTAGGTTCTCCAGAATATTCAAATTATTGCACTGCACATAGTTTGAATAATGTTGCATACAAACATGTTTCAAGTTCAGGAATACCAAAATTAATGAACAATGTGATGCAGAATATTAAAATATGATTACCTGAAACAACTGACGAAATAAAAAATTTATCGAATTTACTAAAAAGATGAAGTGTTGCCATATCACTTCTTC
>NZ_JAOXHJ010000042.1 GCF_025780055.1 Ureaplasma zalophigenitalium
TAAAACATACTCTTGCTGATCGTCTTTTTTAATAATTTCAGCCAAGGTTTTTTTGTAAAGATTATGGATTTCTTTTTTAAATTGTTTAATTATGATGTATCAGAATAAAAGAATGTTGCTTGTATTTACTTGCTTTTGACAATTATCAACAAATCATTGTTCGATATTAGCAATTAAATTAGGCGCAAATCAGGCTTTGTTTTGTTCAAAAAACTGGTTTCGAAAGATCTCTAATTGTAAAGAATTTTCGATTTTGGATTCTAAGAGTTTTTTGTTAATCCCCTCATCAGTTTTTAAATCAGTGGCAT
>NZ_JAOXHJ010000043.1 GCF_025780055.1 Ureaplasma zalophigenitalium
CGTTCCGACTGAATTTATCGCGGTAAATAAACTTATTATTGTTGATTTTTAAAGCATCGTTGGCAACAGAATTCCCATCCGAATTTGCTGCTTCTGTATTATAAGGAGGGTCGATGTAAATTACATCATATTTATAATCGAGCGCAGCTCTCTCTCTCTCTCTCTCTCTCTCTCTCTCTCTATGAGTATTAGATTCTTTAAAGCATCATAGTTCTCACCAATGATTAAAGTGTTCTCATTATCTATGGTGTTAGTAAATGAGCGCTTCGCATCATATTCAAGCA
>NZ_JAOXHJ010000044.1 GCF_025780055.1 Ureaplasma zalophigenitalium
TGCCACTGATTTAAAAACTGATGAGGGGATTAACAAAAAACTCTTAGAATCCAAAATCGAAAATTCTTTACAATTAGAGATCTTTCGAAACCAGTTTTTTGAACAAAACAAAGCCTGATTTGCGCCCGATTTAATTGCTAATATCGAACAATGATTTGTTGATAATTGTCAAAAGCAAGCAAATACAAGCAACATTCTTTTATTCTGATACATCATAATTAAACAATTTAAAAAAGAAATCCATAATCTTTACAAAAAAACCTTGGCT
>NZ_JAOXHJ010000045.1 GCF_025780055.1 Ureaplasma zalophigenitalium
AGATTTGTTTATTTTGACACGCGGAACCGTTGTGTCGACTAACAAATTATCCAAAATAAAAACATCCCTGTTTAAATACCCGGTTTATTCTTCTAAAACAGTAAATGAGGGACTTTTGGGTTATTATAATAAATATTTATTTGAAAACTGTATTACCTGAACTACTGATGGTGCTGGAGCTGGTTATATTAAATATCGCGATGAAAAGTTCTTTTCAACAAATGTTTCTGGGGTATTATTAGGTTCTCCAGAATA
>NZ_JAOXHJ010000046.1 GCF_025780055.1 Ureaplasma zalophigenitalium
AGGTGTTAGTTTTTGGTTCATCGACTTTTGGAAATAAAAAAATATTAACCGAATACGGGAAATTAGACGCTTTTTTAACCGCTGTAAAATACGAGAATTACGAATTAATTTATATTCGTGATGAAGCTCATTATGGATCAACTAATAAACGTAATGTTTTATTTAATGATATTTATGATCAACAAAAAGTAAAGAAAATGAGTCAAAAACACGAAGTGCGTGCGGATGCTTTGTTGCAACAAGCAGCATCTTTTA
>NZ_JAOXHJ010000047.1 GCF_025780055.1 Ureaplasma zalophigenitalium
AGCCAAGGTTTTTTTGTAAAGATTATGGATTTCTTTTTTAAATTGTTTAATTATGATGTATCAGAATAAAAGAATGTTGCTTGTATTTGCTTGCTTTTGACAATTATCAACAAATCATTGTTCGATACTAGCAATTAAATTAGGCGCAAATCAGGCTTTGTTTTGTTCAAAAAACTGGTTTCGAAAGATCTCTAATTGTAAAGAATTTTCGATTTTGGATTCTAAGAGTTTTTTGTTAATCCCCTCATCAGTTTT
>NZ_JAOXHJ010000048.1 GCF_025780055.1 Ureaplasma zalophigenitalium
TGCCACTGATTTAAAAACTGATGAGGGGATTAACAAAAAACTCTTAGAATCCAAAATCGAAAATTCTTTACAATTAGAGATCTTTCGAAACCAGTTTTTTGAACAAAACAAAGCCTGATTTGCGCCCAATTTAATTGCTAATATCGAACAATGATTTGTTGATAATTGTCAAAAGCAAGTAAATACAAGCAACATTCTTTTATTCTGATACATCATAATTAAACAATTTAAAAAAGAAATCCATAATCTTTACA
>NZ_JAOXHJ010000004.1 GCF_025780055.1 Ureaplasma zalophigenitalium
GAATTAATTTTCAATATTATGAAAAAGATTCGCTGTTTGAAATCAAAAATAGTTACCCCGATTTTTTAATTAAATATAATGACCATGAAATATTTATCGAAATCAAAAGCAGTGATGATTTTGATGTTCTAAAATCCGAAGGGATTATTGAAGCGTTTGAGCAATACATTGCTGAATTAAATGATTATCAAAATCGTTATCAACCACTAATTAAGCACTTGACTTTACTAGTTGTTTACTTGGATAGAACCCAAAATAACCGAATGTATTTGCAGGGAGATAGCAACCATTTAGGGATGCAAAAATTGTTGTTAAAACAAAAAGGTTATCACACGACAATGAGTGATTTATTTACTGCGATTAGAAAAGATAGTAAAGAAGTTTAATTTTTTTCTCCAGGTATATTCTTCTTTCAAAAAGAAAACTATTTGTAGCACTACAAAACTTGGAGGATAAGTTATTTGCCCACCCTGTTTTTATTAGACTACGAATTATTTCTTAATTGTGCATATTATTAATTACTCTAAATTAGAGTAAGTTTGATTTTCATCCAATTAATAAATTTCTCTGATTCATTAAATTAATAAATCACTGTTTTCATAATTATGTTGTTCTAAAAAACTAGAAGCAAAGAAGTCAAACATTTGAAAAATCAGAACGATTAATAACATTTAAATAAAATAAATATAAATAAAAAATAAAAAAAGAGGGGTTAGCCTCTTTTTTTGTTTGTGTATAAAGTTTTTTACCTAATATGCTGAAATATATTCGTGCGTTTGAATATTTAAAGCTTTGTTTCAATCATTTAAGTTTGTGTAATAAACCAATAAAATTGGGAAGACAAACAGGTTAACAATTGGGATATAGCTTAAATATAAACAAACTTTTACTTTTCAATTAAATTCTTTTTTAATTTTAGCAATATATTTTTGTAAGAAAGTAGTGATCACAATTAAATTAAAAACATAAGCAGATATAAATAAGAATAATAAGATAGTAAACATAATAATTAAATTCACTATTTGTTGTTGGTATCAATGAATTTCTTGCATTGTATTTAGATCATAATAATCTTGATAATTTAAATCAAAATTTGCTGTTAAATGATTCTGATAACTAACCCAAAAACCAATGGTAATTAATAAGGGAATCAGGAATAAGTTTTGGCATAAATCCATTATGGATACAAACCGTAAACGTCTATTTAATAATCTATCTATCATAAC
This sequence comes from Ureaplasma zalophigenitalium, assembly GCF_025780055.1. Lineage (GTDB taxonomy): Bacteria > Bacillota_I > Bacilli_A > Mycoplasmatales > Mycoplasmoidaceae > Ureaplasma > Ureaplasma zalophigenitalium. Next base: position 1,227 of record NZ_JAOXHJ010000004.1, read on the forward strand.
TATACTCCTTCATCTTCTGGGGAAGTTGGTAATCCTGCACGCGGAGGGTGTTTATAGTCATATGCATATTGTAAATAATATGTATATAAATGTTCTACCCCACCTAATGATTTAATTGATCATAAAGTATCTGTATCCATAATTGGTAAAATACCTGCTTGGTCACGGATAATTAATTCTAAATCACGCATGATATTAAAGATATCATTTTCTGATTCTCATCCACCACGGTTTGAATTAAAGAAGTTTTTAATTCGTTCACGGTGTGTTCCATCATCTTCTTTTTTAATTGTGAAGATTTCGTTATCAACAATATCAGTGTTGAATTTATATGGAGAAGAAACTGTGATTGCCCGTTTTTTTGGATCACGTGGATCAATGGCAAAAACCTTAACTAAACTATAAGAAGAAGGTTTTAGTTTTGCATCAATGATGTTAAAACTATAAGGAATTCGCTCTTTATTGGTTTTTCAAATTAATGGACTGTTTTCCTTACCAAAGTATTTTTCTAGATTAGCTTGGTTATAAACATTATCTTCGTCCACATTTAAGACTTTGTTTAAAGTAACAGTATAAACTTCCTGACTAATGTTATCTTTAATTTCGGCAAATAATTCGTGGTGCGCATTTTCTTCTGCAACTATTTTAGATAAATAAACTTTTTGGTTGGCAAAATCCGTTGTTTCACGAACTAATGGTAGTTTGTGTTGTAAAAGTTCTTCGTATTTTTTTAAAAGTTCGTTTTTCTGTTTAATTTGGGCTTTTTTAAGCTTTAATAATTCGTCTTCTAAATTCTTGATTTCAACATCTAAAGTATTTAAATCACGCAATTGTTTATAATAGTTGTTTAATTCGACTGCCGAAACAACATAATTAAATAATGGGAAAGCTTCGTTTTTTAAACTAAAACCTCGTTGATAAGAGATATCAAATTCTTGTGATAATGATCTTTGATCTGCTAATAATTCACTAAAGAATTTTTCTTGATCGTTAGTATAAGTTAATAATTGGTTGATTTTTTCTTTTAAATTATTTAAACGTTCTTGGTAGAAAGCATTTTCTTGAATGAATAAATCACTATCTAATAAGTAATCTTCAATATTGTAAGGAGGATTTTTTTGTACTTCGGATACCTTTTTGGCAAAAATGCTTGCTTCTTTTATTTTATTTACCCGGTTGTATATTAACATTACTCATTTGTAAAGTTTTTTATCTTTTTGATTAACTAGGTTTTCTACTAATAAATTAATCTCATTAGCAGCAGAGTTAAAGTTTGTTCAACTAACAAATTCGTTCGGTTTTTTAGCAGCTGATTGCATTAATTGATCAAGATGATGTATTTTAACTAATAAACCTAATTCATGCAACGCATTCATAATCAACTCATGATCTTGGTCATTAGCAATTGTTAAGAAGGCTTTTAACATAACTGCAACTTTTTCATAATTGGCTTGGGAGAAATCGTTGAATAAAGTCGTTAGTGTCGTAGTAAAATTAACGACTAATTGCTTATTTTTTGCTAAAACTTCAAATTGTTTGAAAGTATTTTTTAATTCATCTAACTTATCAAATGTTTGATCTGGGAGTTCAAATAGTTGTTGAACTTCCTTTTTTTCTTCCTCTGTTAAGACTGGTAATGAAGAGCTATGTAACTTGTCGATTAAGTTTTTATGTGTAGCATAGTGTGTTGATGTTTTTAAAACTTGTGCATATTCATTAAATAATCTTAATAAGTCTTTTCGGTTCACATCTACTACTTTATTTAAAGATGCTGGTAAATGCATCAACTCATTTTGCAATGATGTTTGTCTAAATCCTAAGAAGCTATTCAACAAGTTATGTAAATATGTAAAATTAGCCTCGTTAGCTGTTTGATTTGTAAAGAATACTTTGAAGTCTGCAACATTGTTTAGAAGTTTGAAACCATTAATTAAACTTAAAGTTTGCATCTTTAATTGTGCATCATTTTTTAATGAACTATTATCAATTTGATCAATAAAAGTTTTTAGAATATCAAATTGTTTTTGTGCTTTATTTAAATCTAATTGCTTTTCATTCAGGATTTCAGCTTGTGTATTTAAGAGTTTACTTAATTCAAAATCCTTTTCTAAAAGTTGGAAATCTAAATTAGTTGATTTTAATAAATTTAAAGCTTGCGTGTGCAATGTTTGTTTATCATTAACTAGTTTGTTTTCTAAAGCTGTAAGGAACTTTTGATTAAAGCTATTAATTAAATCAAAGATTGCTGTTCATTTGGCAACCACTTCTTTGGCTTTAGCTTCCATTTCTGCAACTGCAGTATTGGCATCGTTTTGAATAAATAACTCTAATTCAGTATTTTTAGCTTCTAAATCCTTAAGAGTTTCTTGCATCGATGCTAATAAACTAGCCGCTGGATCTGGTTGAGTTTTAAATTGATCATACATGTTAGCAACATTCTTAAATAAGACTTTTTCTTGATCATGATAAGCATTAATTTGAATTAAGCTAGCTTGTAAGCTATTTGCATAACGACCTAGATTAAATAAATAATCATGTCATGTTTGATGATCCTGTTGTGCTGGAGTTTGGATGATATCTTTGTGCGTTTTTTCATCAGCTAATAAACTTTTTTGTTTAGCTGCAATTAATTCTTTAGTTAAACGAATTGGAGTAAGTGAATCAGCTGCATTACTTAGCACTTTGAAAATATTTTGTAGGCGTGCAAAAGCATTGATGTATCATTGGGGAACAAATACTTCTTGAGTTTTTAAATTACCCAGATAAGCTAATTCGCGAATAATATTAGCTTCAGCTTTAGGAATACCTAAACGATCTAAAGCATACTGTAAACTAGCTTCGTCTTTGTATGTTTCAAAGAAATCTTTAAAAGTTCAACCTCCTGAAGGATTTAATTCAAATCCTTGGGTTTTCCGAGTTTCTCAGTTCACTCCATCTTTGAGGAAAAAAGCTCCCATTGGAACAGAGTATTCTGATTTCCCGAATTTATCCAAATTGTTATATGTTAAATCAAATTTTCCTGAATTTAAATAAGAAACATAAGTACTTGGAGGCAAGGCTTTTAGATCAATAACCACTTTAGTTTGGGCATTAGATAACGAACGTTCAACAATATCCTTAAAAGCAATTGCAGCTTTAGCATTTTCTGCTGGCTCTGTTGAATACAAGAAAGTTAGATGAATTTCTTTATCTTTGTATTCTGGGTGATTTTGCACAAAACGATTTAAGTAATTACGACCCATTTCCGGATCAAACCCTTTATCTAAACGTTCAACGTTTTCGAATTTATAACTTTTAGCTGAGTGTGTCATAAAGGTATCATTTTGCATTAAATACTCTTTTAGTTGACCATTTTTATCCTTAAATTCAGATTTAAATTTAACATCATCAAATCATAATTCTAAATTATCCCCTTTAGAATTTTTAATAACACCAAATGCGGTTCAATTCGACACTGGGAATGATGAGGTTCAACCTGTTAATAAAAGAATGTTTTGACGGTTAGTTGCAAAAGCGATTGCTCTTCGTAAATCTGGATCTAATAAAGGAATGAAGTCATCTTTATGAGCCACATAATCTTCATAAGAATCATATCGAGAGTCTTTGTTTAAGTTGAACTGGATAGCTACAGTCCCAAACCCCTGGCTCTTACTCATTAACTTACGCGTATGTTCTTGTGATCAGAATTTTAACATGTAAGATGTCGGCATATCTGTGGCCGAAATAATCCCTTGTTCAAACCACAATGATTTAACTTCGTTTTTTGAATTAAAGTAAATCTTTATATTATTTGGTATGGTTTGGTCTGCTCCGTAATAATTTTTATTTTTACTTAAAGTAATATAACCTTCAGGACCCAAAATTGTTGAGTCGATGTTAAAAGCTGATGAATAAACAAAATTATCTAGGTTGGTTCCAAAATTATGAATTCCCCCATGTGTTTCAATGAACTTTCGGTTAGCAGGTAATAATTCTTGCTTACCGTTTAAATCATTCACAACAGTAATTGAATTAGGTTTTGGCGCAAACGTTTCAAACTCCATTAATAATTCAAATCGTGAACGTGGTAAAGCAAAATAACGTAATAATTCATCCTGGTTAGCCAAATCCCGCACGTGTTTAAAACGACGCGCTTTAATTTGATCAACCGTTAAATCCTTTTCTTTCTTTTCGAAATCTAAATTTTCAACATTGAAAATTTGGCGTTTTGCAAAATAAGGATTTTTTTGCAATTTAAACTTAACTGGTTCAGCATTCGGATCGTTGTTGGGTTTAACATAAATGTATTGCAAGTTATTCAAGTCTAATGATTGGTTTTCTGGTAATGACAAAGCGTTTTTAAAATCTTCATTTGTAATATTTCAAAACATTTGCCCTGTTGATAAACCAATATCTAAAGCCGCCGCTTTAATATCATTAACCTCTTTAGTGTCTAATGGGTTGTGGTTTTCATCAAACATTTGGTTTTGGAAAGGAACAAAGTTTGGATCTTCTTTTCATTCCTTAGTAATTTGATCAAAAATAAATGGTGGGCGACCAAAAGGATTTTTATAGGGAACACCATGTTTACGAATATAAGCTTCTTGAACATCATTCATTCGTTGTGAACCTTTAATATTAATGTTCAACAACGCTGTTCTTAATTGTGAACCTGTATTCAAGTCCATAATATATTGATAACTGTCAATAAAATCCTGGGCTGTTAATTCCTTACCGTCACTTCATTTCGAAGCTCCGTTGTTTAACCCTAATTTGACAGCTACAGTTTTTTGGTTTTTATTGTTAAAAGTAATGAACGATTGGTAATCATCAGAAACAAAGGAAGCTAAAGCTTCAGGTGCAATCCCAAATGATGATAAGTCATAAAATGAAGAGCTAATATTATTTACTGTGAAAGTATTTTCTAAATCACTAGTTGTTATTTGATCAAAGTTTAAACCATCAATTGTACCATCGAATTGTTTAGCATATAACTTCGGTAATCCTAATAAGTTGCCAATTTTTGAATTGGTTGATGGCGCTTGTTTGAAGAAACCACCAACTAAAGTAGGAGAAATTGAACGTAAACTAGTAAATTTTAAGTAGTTAAAAGAGTTGATTGCCGGAATAGCAATTCCGAAATCATATTTTCGGTCACTCTTTTTTTGTAGTTCAGGCGCTTTTTTATTGTCTTTATATTGACAACTTACAGCTACCCCTGCGATTAATGACAACCCACTAAGAACTCCAGCGGTTGTTAATCATAATTTTTTACGAGTGGCTTTAATTTTCATAAATTCCCCCTTTTATAATTTAAATTGATTTTGAATCTTAATTAAGACCATATCATCATTTTCGTTTTTTGGTTTAAAGGCATAAATTGGTGCCGTGTTATATGATTTGTTGTTTTCTGCAATATACTTACGAGAACCTAGTGTTAAGAGATTTTTTCCATCTTTATCTAGTACACGTTGGTTGTTTTCATCAACAAAATATAGTTCAAAATCATTTTCTGAATTAATATTTACCAATGCGTTTGTATAATTGGCAAGAATTGCATAATCACTTGTTCAAGAGACGAAACCTTCATCTAATAAAGTGTGTTTTGTACTTGAATCACCTTGGCGTTTTAAGTAGAATAAGTTGTTCGTGTTATCGAATGTGATATCAATATAAACGACAACTTCACTATTTAATGCTTTGAAAGCTAACTTCTTAATTCGCGGTGCGTCCTCTTTACGTACAAAACCTCAGAATAAGGTAGAGTCTAATTGTTCATTTCGGTGAATACCTGTTAATGTTCTGTTTCCAATCCCCTGTGATTTTAGTGAGTAAATTCACATAGCACGAGGTCGATCTTGGATGATTTGGTTGTCTAAATCCTTAATTTTAATGTGCGTGTCAATAATTGGGTTTCGGTTTTCATCATATAATTCTCAATTTAAAGACTTACGTAATCATCGATCTTTAAAATATCCATTGTTGGTAATTTTTGTTTGACCAATATAACTTAACTGACTTGGGTCAGCTTGACGTAACCCCTCATAATTCTCAAAATCAGTTAAAACTGCATTTGGATTTTGAATTTTCTTCATTAATTCATCTAATGGGTTTTTTAGTTCATTAAAACTAATGAATAATTCATAGATGTGTTTTTGCATCTCAAGTAGCTTAGTTTTAATTTTTTTCTTGTTTTCATCACTAACGACAAGAGTTTGTGCTAAATGTTCTTGTTTTGCACTAATCTTAGTTAAAATAGCTGTGATTTCTTCTTCAGATTGTGCTTTTAAAGTTTTAATAGCTGAATCAACTTGTTTTTTTAAAACATCTAGCATAAATAGCAGATCTTTTATCTCAACTATTTCTTTATCCATTATTTTTTTATTTAATGCGTTTGCTGAAGTAACTAATTCATTAATCGATTTAATTAAAAGTGCTTTTTGAGCAAAATTAACTGTTGACGAACTTAATTCGTTTTTAATAAAACCAAGTAAATCAGCATAATTAGTAATAGCTGTTGCAGCTAAATCACTTTCGATTTTTACTGTTGCTTGTCAGTCTTTAACCAAAAGATCTAAAGAAGCTTTCGCACCACTTAACGGCGAGTTGATCAATACGGCATCTTTTTTTAATAGGTCAATTAGTGCTTTTAAATTTAAATTCGTTGACGCTAGTGTAGTTGTTAAGTCTTTATCAGCAAAGTCTTGCGCTAAAAAGTTTAATCATGCTTGAGTTCATTTTTCTTCATTAAGCAATGTTTTGTTAAAGACACTTAATTGGTTGTTGATTTGTTGATAATCTAAAGCTAAACGCATTAAGTTGGCTGAAACAGCGTTTTGCTTACTTCAACTACTTGTTCCCAGATCATTAATTGCTTTTGTTCAATACAGGGTATTATTTCCAGCAAAAACATATTCAGAACCTGAGTTTCACTCAGATAAATTAGAAATAAAGTTTGGTAAATTATCTAATTCCTGTGTCGAAGGCACGAAAGTAGTTTGGACATAATCTCGTGTTAATACTTCAGGTAAGCTGTATGTATAATCTGAGAAAACTTCGGCTAATTTATCGTATGAACGTTCTGCATTGGTTTGTGTATATCCAGAAGATAAAGCTTTATATTCACCATCAATTTTTTCAATACTTCCGTTTGTTTGTGTATTTGTTACGTTATATGCAAATAAATCAGCATATGTACTAATTGATCTTGTACCTTCAGGGTAAATATAAGTATAACCCATAGTAATATCTGCTAAAATCGCATAGTTAATTTCTAGTTGATCAATGTTCTTTTTAGTTGTGTCAACCATGTATTTTTGCACTAAACCAATAATATCATCAACCTTCCGCTGACCATCTACATTAGGATCTAATTCAAAGACGTTGTTTTTGTTTGGCAAAGCATAAGCTTTAATTTGACTAGCAGGTTGTGCTGTTAGGTTGTGAGGTGTATATGGATTACCAAATGACGCCACACCATCTAACCCCACATTTCCTTCGAAAATGTAGTTGTATTTATTTAAATCCTTTAGTGGGATATTGTTTGATTTAATGAATAATTGGTGATCACGAACTTTGAATTTAAAGTTCTCCATCGCCTCTGAAATCACACTAGCTTTTGAACGAATCCCACCTGTTTGTAGGTCATTTTTGTTCGCATCATAATAAGCGTTTGTGTCAAAGAAATGATTATCAACATATGCATATTCATCTGCGTTTGAAAATTCTATATTCTTTGTTGCTTTATTGTAATGGTATTTAGTAAAGTCTAAACCATAAAAAGCGACCGCTTCCTCCAGAGTGTTAAAACCAATGTAATCTATCGATATGTTTTCATGACGCATTTGACCATAAGTATACTTATTAACTTTTTGGTTAGCTTTATTTAAAATTTGTACAGGGAAATCAAATAAATATGAATATTTTGATTTGCTTACATTAGCGACAATTTTGGCATTTTCAGGATTTTTTAATTCTTGTTGAATGTAAAACAATGGTTGGTTGTTATCCGAATTCACCATAGTTCCTAATGGATAATATTTAAATTCGCCATCAACAAACGTTTGGGCTTTTTGATTAAACATAAACGCATCACTAAAAGCCACGGTTGTTTTGGCAACTACGGCTGATGCAGGACCATCAGTGGGTGCATATGCATAAGCTCGACCAAAGTATTGGTTAAAAGTGTGGTCTGCTTGTTCAAAACGCATTCCCCGTAAAAAAGGATGAGCAGTTGGTTGCAAGCTAAACGGTAAAGCAAGTCGCCCACCATCTACAATTCGCTTGAATCAATTTGAAACAACTGTTGATAAATACTCATAGTGTTGTTTTTGTTGCGGTGTATTCTTAGGGTCACTGATCATTTCGGGTAGTTTTTTTTGCATTAAAGGTCCTAAAACATTTATAACAGTTGGAACGATTGAACTACGGTCTATTACAAATTTTAAGCTTTCAAAAACATTTCCAGCTGCTGTTAAATTTACATCCTGACCAAAAGTTTGCACTAATGGATCAATAATATTAAACGCCTTTTCTTTTTCATAAGCATCTGTATAGGCTTTCTTTTGAGTATAGGCTCATGAAGAACTAATTGGCTCATCAGAATATGATTTACCATCTGATTCTCAACCATTAATTCCGTATTGAGGAGCATCGGTTGATCCTGGTACTAATAATAATGAGTAAATTTGATCAATTAACGCATCTACAGCTTTTAAGAATTTCGAAGCATCAACAAAACCGTTTTCATCGCTAAATGATGTCAAATTTAAAACATCGTTGTTGTCTCGTGTTTTTACATAAATAATAATGTTGGATTTATGTCAAATGTTTTTCTCATCCAATGAAGAATTTTTAAATCCAAAGATTACTGGTTTATTTTCTGAAAACTTAATTTCATTTCCCATTCCATCTTTTAAAATTCCTGCATATTTTGAAAAATCTTTGTTTTTAGCTGGGATTTCAAAGCTTGTTAGTTGAATTAAAGCAGCATCTGCTTCTTTTAACAATTGATCATAATCTGGTTGTTTTTTATTATTCTTATCAGCAATGAAAGCTTCTACTTTTTTTAATAACATTTCAGCCGTTTTAATAGGGTTGAAAGTTTGGTTATTATTTAACACGGTTGTTTTGTCAGTTTTTAAGTGAGCATAACGTTCTGTTAAGTATTTTTGTAAATTATTTAATGATTCATCATATGCTTGTTGGATATGTAATTGAACATCTGCTAAAGAAGCGTTAGGGTTTTGACTACGGTATTGAGTCGTGATTTTTTTAGGATCTACACTAAATGATTTAGTTAAGAAATAACGTGCAGCTAATAAATCTTTAGCAGCTAGAGCTGGTGTTAAAACTGCGTTTGAAATCGAAGGACTTAATGTTCCTGAGTGGTGGTCAAAAGCGTTTAATAAGAATAAATCAGCAATTTTAACCCCTCTCAATTTAGCAGCTTCATCTAATTGTTCATATGATTGTAGAAAACGACGACGTTTATTTTTGTAAAAATTATTTGCCTTATCTGGTGCATCTGCTCCCCAAACATCTGTTGGTTTTTCTCAAATATATTTTGAACGATCATTATCTAAGACAGCATTGATTGAGAAGTTTGTCAACTCCCCATTAGGACTTGGTGTGTAATCGACTTTCATTCGACGTGCACCAATCCCTGAACTTCGTGCATCTAAATAATCTTGTAAAACATTAATGTTGTATAAACTATCTAAACTTAAACCACCACGTGAAGTAATTCCACCTACTTCTGAAATATCCCGAGTATCCGAAATATCTTTAATGTATTGTAGGGTTTGGTGGTGGCCATATTCGTGTGCCCCCACATATTTTAAATAATTGATTCCTGTCGTTTTAAAAGATGGATCAGTTTCGGCAACAATAGATAAATATGGTACACGATCAGTCGCAAAGAAACCATAGTATTCACCATCGACTACCTTAAAGTGCGCAGAACCATTTTCGTCATAATAAACTTCTTGGTGTACACCATTAATTTTTTTCATTAGGTACGGACGTTTGTTAACTACCTTATCAATTAATCCGCTAAAAACGTCAATGTAAATTTCGTACGATTTTTGCATTTCGTTGTCCACGAACTGGCTTTGTTCTTTAATGACTCGAGGCGTAAATGGATCAAAGTAATTAATGGCTACTTTAAAAGTATTAAAAGCATCATCAAAACTCGCATCATACAAGCGCCCCTTAGGATTATCTTTCGTTTTAGCTAATAAAGTATATGTAACTTCTGTTGGTTTTTGGTTATCTAAAACAACGCTTGGGTCATAAGATTTTAAAATTTCTGTTTTAATTTGTAAACGATCAGATTTTTTTACATCAGCAGTTGGTTCACCAAAACCAGCTGATAGAATTTTTACTTTGGTAATATTCTTTTCGTTAAAATCTTTTGTTTCATTTAATAATAAATTGTTAAATGAGTTGTAGAAACGCGGGTTTTCGTGATGATTATCATCATATACAAAGACTTCTTTATCTTTAATTAAATTATCGTAATTATAAAGGTTTCGGAAGTTATGCACATCTGCTTGTTCTAGAAATTTATCAAAATTCTTAATGATAGCATCATTTAAGCTATTAAAGAAAATTGAATCACTTGTCGATAAAAATGAACGTGATAAAGGATCACGTGAAGACGCTGCTACGGCCATTGATTCATCGATTTCACTACCATCGATATTAAATGGTAAAAGGACAAAGTTTTTTTGTTGATTATTATATTCAATATCAAACCCTACACCCGTAATTAATTCATTCGCCTTAATTTCGTGTTTATTTATTTTGTTAATAGTAATCGCGTGTACATCCGTTTCTTTTACCTGAACAAATCGTTGTTTTGCCTGCGGTTTTTTATTTAAACGAACGTTGTAACCATATTTATTGAAAATTTCGTATAAATAATCAGAAGCTAATTGGACAGCTGCTTGTTGATTAGCAGCGCTAAAAACGTAATTAAAACTTAAGAATGAGTGTAATTTGATAATTTTTTCTGCTTGTTCATTCATTTTTTGATTGAAGACTTGCGATAAAGCATTCTGATCATTCAGCGGGAATTTTTGATTAATGATTTTTTGAATTTTTTGAAATTTCGCTTGTAAAACTTGTAAGTTGTGTTTTACAATTTCTAATTCGCTTACTTGACTTAAATCAGCATCTTTTTGATCAAGATACGTCGTATATCATGTGTTGTTTTGTGAATTAAAATTGAAGGTTGATAATAAATAATCGACAAATAAAGTTACATCAACTGGTGGTAGTTCTTCATCTAGTGGTAATTCTTCATCTGTTTTCACAAATGGGTCAAATAAAGGTTTTAGACTCGCTTGCAGTGATGGGACAAAAGTATTTTTTAAATATTTTTCTTCGTGCTTAAAACTTGAAGTTAATTCATCTTTAATAGCCTCTTGATCTTCGTTAAATTTATCTAAAACATTTTTCAAATTTTGGTTTTTTGTAAATAAAGCTTGTAGTTGAGGATTGGTTAAATCTAGTGATTCAACGTCAAAATTAATGAACGCTTTTTTTAATGTAGAAATTTGACTTAAACTAGCTTGGTAAGTAAAATTTTGTTGAATAAAATTTTGTTCAAAAGTAAATACTTCTTGGATCAAAGAAATAAATGTACGAATATTTTGCGTATTTTCAATCGCTTGTGCTAATTGTGCTTTTTGTTCAGCTGTTAAATCAGCTTGTGTACTTTGCGATTGTAAATCTAATAATAAAGCATCCAATTGTTTTAAAAATGAAATAACAGCCGGCAAATCTAGCTGGTTTAAAACTGGTATATTTGTATAATTGTGTTTTTGGTATACAGGCGATTTTTTAGAAGCCTGTGTATAAACATCTAAAATATCAGCTACAGCTTTTTCATTAGTCAGTAATTGTTCTCAATTGTATTCTGATGTTTTTTTCTTAGCATCTTTTTTGGGTTTTGCAGGTCGAGTACCTAAATTGGCGAATGCTTCTTTAATTACGTGAGTATATGAATTATGATTAAAATCTTTGCTGAACGGATCAACTAAATAACTAGCTGCATCAAAGATATATAAATCTTTTGCCTTTACTAGAGCTTCATAGTTAACTACTCCGTGGAAGTCTTTTTGATTGTAAGCAGAAATTAAGTAAGGAAGATTTTTAAGATATTTAGTTAATTCATCCTTATTTAAATTTTTACTATTTAACTTATACGTTAATTTATCGTTGTATTGACCTTGACCTGATAAAGCTGAATAAATTGGCATTGAACCAAAGAAGGCATCAGGAGAGAATTTAATTTGTGTTTTTTCACGCGTTCCACTATGTGAACCTAAGATAATTGAATTCCCCTGTGTTTCCACACCTGGAGTTAACGAAAATTTGGTTAATGTTACTAAATCCGGTCCTCATGATACATTTTGTAAAAATCAGTTTGTATATTCAATGAATTCATCCGGACTTAACGCAGGAATATATTCATTAACAAATTCAATTGGTCCCGTTTTTAAAGTTAAACGCGGTAAATTATAATTATGTGTGTTGATAAATACGTCAAAAAATTCACCATATTTAATAACTTCGCCAGCTTTAAAGCTACCAATATCCTTTAATAATAAAACGGGTGTATTATCACCTTTTTTTACTCAATTTTTTAAAGGGTCAAAGTCTTGTTCGTCTGGGTTAAAGTCATATGAGTTAGTAATTGTGTTAAAAGCATATTTAGCAATGGGTTGTGAGAACTCATCTAATAATAATGCTTCAAGCACACGCCGTTGCTCTATTTTTGATTGTTTAACCGAAACTTTAATATCTACTCGACCTAAGGCCTTTTGAGATGCATAAAGTTTCATAAAACCAACGCATGAAGCCCCTAAAACAGCAATCGTACTGAATGCAATCGCTAATTTAGGAATTAATGATAGTTTTTTTCTATTTTTTTTCATGGTTAGCCTCCTTTTAATATTCGTTATTCTTTCATTTAGCAACTTCTTCATCGGTACCTAAAACTCAATGATCATTACCTAAATGAATTCATTTGGGTTGTAATTCTGCTGTATAGTTGTGCATCAAAGGATCATATGTATAGCCTAATAATGATTCTTTTTCTGATTCAATCGATGGAACAGCCTCCATCAATGATTTTGTATATGGGTGTAAGAAATTATTGACAATTTCTTTAGTTGGTCCGATTTCTAATAACGTCCCTTTATTCATTACCGCAATACGGTCAGAAATATATTCCACCATTCGTAAGTCATGGGCAATAAATAAGATTGTTAGATTATATTTTTCTTTTAAATCTTTAAAAATATTAATTACTTGCGCTTGAATCGAAACGTCTAAAGCTGAAATAGGTTCATCAGCAATTAATAAACGCGGTCGCATTGTAATCGCTCGAGTAATTCCAATCCGTTGTTGTTGACCACCCGAAAATTCTAGTGGATAACGTCCTAACACGGTTTCATCTAAACCAACTGATTTTAAAGATTTTAAAACAATATACTTAACTAGCTTATTGTGTGAAAAATCTTTTGTTTCATTAATTTCAGCAAAAATCTGATCTAACTGTTCTAAACTGATTTTCGTTGGTAAATGTTCTTGTTCATCAATCTTTGCTAATAAACCACGTAATAATTTTTGGTTTTCCTCTTTAGTTTGATCTCAAGCATCTTCTTTAAAAATAACTTTAATTTCCTCTAGAACCGGATTGTTTTGATCTAATTTTTGAGCAAATTCTAAAAAATTTCTACGGTAAATAAAAAAGTCAACGTTTAAAAAACCACGTTTTAGATCTTTTAGGTTATTTAAACCTTCAGCAACTACTGTTTCAATATTTTTATATGGGTTTAACGAGTTTGAAGGATCTTGAAAAATCATTTGGACATTATTCACTAAGAAATTACGCATTTGGTTTGATACGTATTCTTTTTGTTTAGGTAATACCTGACCAGCGATTTTAATTTCACCAAAATTATATTTAACAAGACCAATTAGAGCTGAACCTGTTGTTGATTTACCAGAACCTGACTCACCAACTAATCCTAAAACTTCGCCTTCATAAATATTAAACGACATATCTTTAACTGCACGGAACTTTTTAAAGCCTGAACCATAAACAATATCCATATGACGGACTTCAACTAAACGTTTTTTTTCTGGACAAGCAGCTAAACGTTCCACAGTTCCTTCTGTTACCGGTCGAACTGTTATTTTCGATTTTAATATCGGGCGTTTTTGATAGTTATAAAAGTATTTTTGCTGGTTGTTATCTTTCATCGCTATTTACTCCTTTATTTTTTGCTGCTTGGCGTTTTTTAAATTCGTTTCATTTCTTTTGAATAACTTCGGGTGGTGTATATTCTGGTGCTTGTTTATCTAATAAAGCTGTTTTTGCACGGTGCGTTGGTGAGACATAATACATGTCTGGTTCAATAGTAAAGTCTCGTACCAAAGCATAATCATTACGTATAGCAAAAGCATCACCAACAATCCCGTTCAAACGTGAAGGCACAGAACCTTTAATGGTTGCTAAACGATCTGCTTTGTTCACATCAGGCATTGAAGCGATTAACCCTCAAGTATATGGATGTTGCGGATTTCATAAAATCTCTTCACGTGTTCCTTCTTCAATAATTTGACCTGCATACATAATAGAAATGTAATTAGCAATCGAAGCTACTACCCCTAAGTCGTGTGTAATAAAGATGACACACATTTTAAATTTCTCTTGTAATTCACGAATAATATCTAATACTAAAGCTTGGACAGTAGGGTCTAATGCGGTTGTTGGTTCATCTAAAACAAGAATTTTGGGGTGTAAAGAAACAATAGAAGCAATCACTACCCGTTGAATCATCCCCCCAGATAATTCATGTGGATAAAGCTCCATAACTTCTTCAGGGTTGTTAATTTTTGTTAGTTTTAAGTATTCAATAGATTTAGCTTTAGCTTGTCGTTTGTTTTTAACAATACCATTAATTAACATCCCTTCCATAATTTGCGCCCCAATTTTCATAGTCGGGTTAAGGGTTGACATAGGGTTTTGAAAAACCGCTGAAATAACCTTTCCTAGGTAACGAGAGCGTTCTCATTGCGCAAATTTAAAGTCTTGGACTTCGTTATTATAAAGAAGGACACGCCCTTCTTCGATGTTGGCATTACCACCAGCTAAACCGTATAGTAATGAAGTGATCACTGATTTTCCAGATCCTGATTCACCAATAATAGCATGTACTTCACCTTCATAAAACTGAATCGAAGTGTTTCTTAGAACTAAAGCTTTATCTTTCGGACGTGATGGGTTAGAAAACGTTAAACGAACATTGTCGATTTCAGCAGCAATTTTCTTTTTGCTACCATCTGGAAATTCCTTATATTTAACATCTTTTTCAAAACTAGCAAAATCAAAATTCTTACGTGAATTAACTCAACCTTTTTTAAAAGTTTGAGTACCTACTTTTTTTGTAGGTTTAGGTGCTTTTAGTTCTTGACGTTGGTTTTCTTCAAAAACCCGAGCATTTGTTTCTTGTTTTTCTTCCAATTCATCAGCTTGTAGAAACGCAAAATCTTCTTGAGGTTCAAGCATTTTAACATCATCAGCGACGTTATCTGTTGGAATTTCTAAGGATTTTACTTCTTCGAGTCTATCAACTTCATGCACTAAAGGTTGCACATCATCCATAATATTTATCTCTGGTGATTCATTTAGTACCAGTGGTTCTTGAACTGGAGTTTCTAAAATAACTGGAGCAACTACTTCTGGTGTCGAAGTCACTGATGCTGATTCACCTAATAAAACTTGTTTGTCTAATTGAGTAGCTTGTTTTTCAACTAACTTCTTAAGCACAACTTTTTTGGTTTTTCTTTTTCAACCAAAAAGTGAACGTTTTTCATTTATTACAGGAGTGTAGATGATTTGTGATTTCATTCAATCACGAATTGGTCTTCTTTTTTGGTTTTTTTTCTTAGGTTTATTATTAACGTTGTCTTCGTAAAGCATCTTGTGTCGCTCCTCCTACTAATTGAACACTTGCAACTAAACATACAAGTAAGAATGATGGGATTAAAGTATATCGAGGATATAAAGTAATGATGTTTGAACCAATAGAAATTAAGTTACCTAACGTTGGATTATTAGGATCACTTAGCCCAATAAACGCTAAACTAGCTTCTGATAAAATAGCGCCAGGGATTGTAAATACTAATTGAGTAATAATCATAGGAATTAAGATTGGTACAAAATTTCAAATAATTTTAAACGCTTTAGTTCCCAATGTTTTAGAAGCAGATACTCATAAGAAACCTCGCGCACGTTTTACTTGCGATCGCATTTGGTTAGCCATTCCTGTTCATCCAGAAATTGACATACTAAAAACAATAACACCAAAAGATGGTTTTAAAATAATTGTTAAAATCATTAAAATAATAATTCCAGGAACATTGGTTAAAACCTTAATAATGAATGTCATGATTTTATCGAAAACATTAAAATAACCCATTAAGATCCCAAAGGTTACCCCAACAATTAAATCAATCGCTGAAACACATAAGGCTACCCCTAGTGAATATCGTAGACCTCATCATAACATGGCTCATAGATCTCGCCCCATATCATCTGTACCAAATATAGCAACGCTTTCTTGATTATCAATCGCTGAACGAATTGGAACAAAGTAATCTTTAAAACGATATTCCGGATACAATTGCGTTGGATCATTTGTTGTAAAAGGAATCACAATCGCTAGTATAAATAAGATAAGAATAATTGAAAAACCAATTAGTCCTGAGAAAGAACGACCAAAACGGTTCGCAAATTCCCGAAAGGGACGCGGTTTTGCATGCATGTATGAATTTTCTTTAAATTCAATCATGTCACCAATAATTTTTCATTGTTGGTGTGCAAAGGGTTGTAAAAATTTATTGGGCGCTTCTGATTTCAGTTCGTCCACAAATTCTTGTGTTTTAGTTTTAAAGAATTTTGCAAATTTAGACATAGATTATTTCCCACCTCTTCTGATCCGCGGATCGATAATTTGGTATAAAGCATCCCGTGCTGCATAGCCAATAATTGTTGTAATTGAATAAATAATAATTAATAAAAGGATCACGTTGTAATCTTTAGAAATAATGGCTTGGTAAAATAATGAACCAGAACCAGGAATTTGGAAGATTTGTTCAATAAACATTGCCCCTACAAACGAACCTAAAATTACAAATGGAAAGAAAGTTGCGATTGGGAATAATGACGGTTTTAGAGCGTGACGTCATACAAAACGGTTCCGTGTTGCTCCTTTTAAATATGCAAATTTCGCATGCATTGAGTTTAATTCACGGTTCATTTCCACTTTAATATATTGGACATAAACGATGATTGAAGATAACGATAACGCTAGGCCGGGCAAGATATAAGTTAAGAAGTCTTTTTCCTCAAAAATAAAAGGTAGACCAACTTCTTTTCCGATTAATAAAAGGATTAACCCAAAAACTAATGAGGGTACTGCTGAAACAATTGAGATAAAGACAGTTGATAAACTATCTAAAACACCACCAGGTTTTCGACCAACTAATACCCCTAACGGGATACCGATTGCTAGGGTTAATAACACCGAGAAAATTCCAACGTAAAACGATACTAAATAACGTTCTCAAATAAAATTGTTAATCGGTACTGTAGGACGTAGGGATGTTGATACCCCAAACTCTCCTCTGAAAATATCAACTAAATAATTACCATATCGAACACCAATAGGTTTGTCTAAGCCATATTGTGCAAGAATTGCTAATTTAGCTTCTTTCGAACTAATCCCAATAGTTAATCCGTTTTCACCCGGTACTGAGTTAATCAAAAAGAAAGTAATGGTAATCACGATTCACGCTAATAAGAAAAACTCTCCTACTAATTTAATTAATTTTCATAAAAAACTAACAAATTTAGAGTCAAATGAAAAGAAATCAATTAGCGGATCGACTACACGGTCTCGGTTAGCCGCCGTTTTCAATGAACGACCCATACCTGAAAATAGGACTAAGTTGTTGCTAAAAGCGTAATTTAAACGTCTTTTTTGGTTAATTACTGGCGCTTGATTATTCTGAGCGCTCTGTTCACTAGTTTGATTCATAATCTCTCCTTAAATGTATATTAATAAGCTTGGTTAGCATAATAGATTAAACACACAAAACTATAAATAGTTGCTGGTGTAATAAGCACAGCTAATAGTAAGCGCAAACGAATTCACGCATACTGCAATGACCGGATTTCCAAGGCAGCATCATAATAAAAACGGTCAATTAATTTTTGATCAAATCGACTGATTTGATAGCTATTTTGTTTCCGATAAGCTTTGGCTCATTTTCGGTTTAAATAAAAACCACTAAAAATAATAAAGCTAATGACAATAAAACATAAAATGGCGAATGCTAAAAAAACAATTCAGATTTTGTTCACTAATCATGGATTTTTAGCATATATAAAACCAATATGAAAGATAGCTATTAAGATTAAAAAACTAATCATCAAGATTCAATCTAATGGTTTCATAAACGTTTTCGGGCGCCCCCTTGTATTATTATGTCGTGGCATGACATAACCCATCACTATGACAATGGAAGTTCTTATTGCCTTGTACTAACTCCATTGAAACATCTTGATAAAAGAAAGGATTAATTAAAGCTAAATGATGTTCATCAAATAGAGTTTCGTAATTTACACTCTCAAAATTATTAAATACCTTTCATTGTTCTGTAATTTGCTTTCAAAAGAAAACAGGGTAAACAGAAAGATCGTCAGGTTTAGACGTTTGCGGATACTTTAAAAAATAGGGTATTTGAAAAAATTCATTTTCGTATGCTAAATTTAAAATATCTTGTTTTTGTAGTTCGTGAGGTTTATCCTTGTTAAAACTGTTTTGAATTTTTCGCAACTCGTTTTTTAATTCAACGAAGGAAATTTTTCGAATATCATATTTTTTATATTTAGATAAAGGGAGTGGTTTTTGATAAAATTCAACCAAACCAACCGGTTGAAAAACTGGTGTATTTAAATCTAAGGTTAATGAATTTACTTGAGAAATTTTTCGTTTAATTTTTAAATCCTTTGAGTCATAACCTGACTTGTAAACAATTCGGTCGAACTTCCCGCCATTAAACGCGTATGCTTGCTCAATGATTGGATTATTATTTTCTTGAACATAGGCGGTGTAAATGCTTGTTTGATTATAAGCACAATCCATTTTTAATTTTTGATTAAAATGATCAAGTGCTGCTTGTGCAGTTGCAAAATATAAATTATTCGGACTTAATAGTTCATTAATTTTCTTTAATTGTTGATCAGTAATTGCTTGCACTTTGGATTGAATATGAATACGTAAGTCATATGTTTGATCATCATTAGCTTTAATACTAACCTGAATGGGTTGTAGTTCATATTGTACTTGAGCGTCATTTAAGAGCGCAAAATTATGAATGTAGTATAAATAGTAACTTCGTAAAAAAACACGTTCGGCAAATTTTCGTAATGAAAGAACTAAATCCTGCGATGCTTTTTGTCATTGGTTGTTAATTGTATCACTTTGAGAATTATAAAATTGGTTGGTAAAGTCTTGTTCTTTAACGGTGACTTGTGTAGTTTGAAACAAATTATTATTAATTTCTGGGCCGTTTTTTTCATCATAACGACACGCTGCAGCTATGGCTGGAGTGGTAATAATTATTGGTGTAAAGATTAAAAGTTTTTTGAAAAAACTTTTGTTTTTAAAATTAATTTTTTTCATAGTATGTATATTTATTAATTACTAAATCTTTTGTTAGTAATTATGCTTTTCATTATTATGGTGGTTTTTTAAATTAGCACTTGACTTGGTTCATGCGTCATGAGCCATATATAATCTTCGTAAAACGGTACATAATAATATTGATGTTGAAGGTAAAAATGATTGCTTGACAGCAAATCTTACTTATAATCCGGTGATACATCGTATTAAAAAGCATAAGCATTACCTTCCTTAAACTATATTTAAATTATAATAATATAAGCTGAAAATGTAAATTTTTTTATTTTTCGCCCCCAGAAGTTTCGGAATATTTTAAAAAAATAAACAAAAAGCGCTTTTTTTATCACTCAATTATTGCTGTTGCTAACATTTTTTAAAAATCTTTTTTAATAAATTGGTATTAAATACAGAATAAAAAGTAAAAAATAATTATTGTTTTATAATAATATTGAGAAAAACAAAATAAAGAGAGACGCTTTTATGAAAGCTAATGAACAAATAGAAATACCAAAAAAACCATCAAAAAACATTTATTATCTTTCGCCATACCAAGAAAAAGGGTGAAAGATAATGAAAAAAGGTGGGATACGTCCGACACGTGTTTTTTTATTAAAAAAAGAAGCAGTTGAATATATAAAGACTTTAGGGCGCAACCAAGATGCGGTTGTTTATATCCAAAAAAGAGACGGTTCTTTTCAAGAAGTACGCAACTATCGCGATATGAAGTAAAAAATAACCTTTGCGGGTTATTTTTTTTACTATCTTTTTTTAACTTTAATGATATAAAAAAACCAAACATCGGTTTGGTTTTTTGTTTAGCAGTAATAAGTTTGATTAGTTAGCTTTAATAACTGAACCGTGTCCAACTGTTTTACCACCTTCACGAATTGAGAATTTAGATCCATCTTCAATCGCGATTGGGTGAATTAATTCAACTTCCATTTCCACGTCATCACCTGGCATTACTAATTCAGTTCCTGCAGGTAATTTAATTTCCCCAGTAATATCTGTTGTACGGAAGTAGAATTGAGGACGGTATCCCGCCACGATTGGAGTATGACGTCCACCTTCTTCTTTTTTCAGAATATAAACCTTAGCAGTGAATTTGCTGTGTGGTTTAATTGAACCTGGTTTAACTAATACTTGACCACGTTGTACATCTTCTTTTTTTGTACCACGTAATAAAATACCAGCATTATCACCAGCTTCAGCTTGGTCTAATGATTTACGGAACATTTCAATTCCTGTAACAACAGTTTTTTGAGTGTTACGAATACCAACGATTTCTACTTCGTCACCAACTTTAAGAGTACCACGTTCAACACGTCCAGTAACAACTGTACCACGTCCTGAAATTGTGAATACGTCTTCAATAGCTAATAAGAATGGTTTATCAGTTTCACGCAATGGTAATGGGATTCAAGTATCCACAGCATCCATTAATTCGTCAACTTTTGCTTCTCAAACTGGATCACCTTCAAGTGCTTTAAGACCTGAACCACGAATAACTGGTGTGTTGTCTCCGTCGAATCCATATTTAGTTAATAATTCACGTACTTCCATTTCTACAAGATCTTGCATTTCAGTATCTTGCATGAAGTCACATTTGTTTAAGAAAACAACAATCTTAGGAACACCAACTTGACGAGCAAGTAAGATATGTTCTTTAGTTTGAGCCATAACCCCATCAGA
Source organism: Ureaplasma zalophigenitalium (assembly GCF_025780055.1). Classification (GTDB taxonomy): domain Bacteria; phylum Bacillota_I; class Bacilli_A; order Mycoplasmatales; family Mycoplasmoidaceae; genus Ureaplasma; species Ureaplasma zalophigenitalium. Next base: position 22,667 of record NZ_JAOXHJ010000004.1, read on the forward strand.
AGCAGCAATAACTAAGATTGCTCCATCCATTTGAGCTGCCCCTGTAATCATGTTTTTAACGTAGTCAGCGTGTCCTGGACAGTCAACGTGTGCATAGTGACGAGTTACAGTTTCATATTCAATATGAGACGCGTTAATCGTAATACCACGTTCTCTTTCTTCAGGTGTTTTATCAACATCTGCATAACTTTGAGCAGTTGCTTGTCCTTTTTTTGCTAGCACAGTACTAATTGCAGCAGTTAAAGTTGTTTTACCATGGTCAACGTGACCAATAGTCCCAATGTTAACATGGGGTTTAGATCTTTCAAATTTTCCAATTGCCATTTTATTTCTCCTTAATTAAGTTTTAATGTTTAATTTGATTTTTAAATTATAATTTTACTAAATAATTATAGCAAAATATAAATATGTTTTTGTAATCTTATGATTATTTTTTCGCTCGTGCTTCCACTATTTCACTAGTTACACTTTTAGGTGCTTCAGCATAGTGGCTAAATTGCATTACATAAGTCGCACGACCTTGCGTATTTGAACGTAAATCAGTTGCATATCCAAACATTTCTGATAGTGGAACTTTTGCTTTAATTGCTTGTGCATTTCCACGTGTTTCTTGTCCTTCAATAACTCCACGACGTTTCGAAATATCGCCCATGACAGTTCCGAAGTATTCATCTGGTGTAGTTACGTCAACTGACATAATTGGTTCTAGTAATACTGGTTTACAGATTTTTGCTGCTTCTTTAAAAGCTAATGAGGCAGCAATTTTATATGCCATACCAGACGAATCGACATCGTGGTAAGAACCATCATAAACAGTGGCTTTGACATCGATTGTTTGATAACCAGCTAATGGACCTGAAACTAATGCTTCAACTAATCCGTTTTCAATTTCTTTAATATATTCTTTTGGAATCTTTCCACCAACAATATTATCCACGAATTCAAAACCTTTATCGTGGTTCGGTTCGAATTTAATTCAAACGTGACCATATTGTCCACGTCCACCTGATTGCTTAATGTATTTACCTTCTGCATTTCCTTCAACAGTTAATGTTTCACGGTAAGATACTTGCGGCGCCCCAACATTCACTTGTACATTGAATTCACGACGCATACGGTCAACTAGGACATCAAGGTGTAATTCACCCATTCCAGCAATAATTGTTTGACCTGTCTCTTCGTTTGTAAATGTTTTAAAGGTTGGATCTTCTTCGGCTAATTTCGATAAAGCTAAACTCATTTTTTCCTGGTCAGCTTTTGTTTTTGGTTCCACAGAAAGTGAAATTACTGGTTCTGCGAAAACCATTTGTTCAAGAACAATTTTGTTCTTTTCATCACACACTGAGTCCCCTGTTGCCGTTTCTTTGAATCCGATTACAGCACAGATATCTCCGGCTCCAATTGTATCAATTTCTGTACGGTTGTTTGAGTGCATTTTTACTAAACGAGAAATTCTTTCTTTTTTGCCTTTAGTAACATTGTAAACATAAGTACCTTTGTCAATTTTACCAGCATACACACGGATATATGTTAAACGCCCAACAAAGGGGTCAGTTGCTACTTTAAAAGCTAAAGCTGCAAAATCTTCAGTTGGATCGTTGTGTTTATAAACATCTTGACCAACCTCGTTCACACCGTGAATTGGTGGAACATCAAGTGGTGAAGGTAGGTAGTCAACAACTGCGTCTAATAATTTCTTAACACCTTTGTTTTTAAAAGCAGTACCACATAATACAGGGTATAATTCTGTCGTAATTACACCTTTACGAATACATTTTTTGATATCTTCGTTCGTTAATTCTTCACCTGATAAATATTTTTCCATGATCTCGTCATCGAAAACAGCGACATCATCAATCATTTGTGCACGCATTGATTGTGCTTTTTGTAAATATTCTTCTGGAATATCTTTAATTTGGTAATCTTCGTTTGCTTCACCATCATAAAAGTAGGCTTTCATTTCAACTAAATCAATGTTTCCTACAAAATCAGCTTCAGCTCCCATTGGAATTTGGATAGCAGTCGCTTTGACTCCTAAACGGTTTTTAATCGTCTCGATTGAGTAGTAGAAATCTGCTCCAGTTTTATCCATTTTATTAACAAAAACAATACGTGGTACATTATATTTAGTTGCTTGACGTCAAACAGTTTCTGTTTGTGGTTCAACACCGTTTTGACCATCAAGAACAGCCACAGCTCCGTCTAAAACACGTAATGAACGTTCTACTTCAACGGTAAAATCCACGTGTCCAGGTGTATCGATTAAGTTTAATTCATAATCTTTTCATTGTGCATAAGTTGCAGCCGCAGTAATTGTAATACCCCGTTCTTTTTCTTGTGCCATTCAGTCCATAGTTGCAGCTCCATCGTGAGTTTCACCAATCTTGTGGTTACGTCCTGTATGGAATAAAATACGTTCAGAAGTCGTAGTTTTCCCCGCATCAATATGTGCCATAATCCCGAAGTTACGGAATTTATTTAAATCTTTAGTGTACATATAAATTTATTTCCTTATAAGTTTTTTTATCAACGTAAGTGAGCAAAGGCCTTGTTAGCTTCTGCCATTTTATGTGTATCTTCTTTTTTCTTAATAGAAGCACCTGAGTTATTTGATGCATCAATAATTTCGTTTGCTAATTTTTCGATCATTGAATGTTCATGACGTAAACGAGCAAATTGAGTTAATCAACGTAAGCCTAAAGTTTGTTTACGTTCTGGGGTAACTTCAGTTGGCACTTGGAAGTTTGATCCACCAACACGACGAACTTTTAATTCAATCGCTGGCATCACATTTTCGATGGCTTTATTAAAGACATCAATCGCTGGTTTGTTTGTTTTCTTTTCAATTAATTCAAAAGCTGAATAAATAATTGATTGAGCTAAACCTTTTTTACCATCATACATTACTGAATTAATTAATTTAGTAACTAGACGAGAATTATAAACTGGATCAGCTAAAACAAAACGTTTTTGTGGTTTTAATTTTCTCATTCTTTTTTCTCCTTATTAAATTTAACTATTTAGCTGCTGGCTTAGGACGTTTTGCCCCATATTTTGAACGTTGTTGACGACGTTTTTCAACACCTGAAGCATCGTTTGTTCCACGTACAATGTGGTAACGAACCCCTGGTAAGTCTTTTACACGTCCTCCACGAATACTTACAACACTATGTTCTTGTAAGTTGTGGCCTTCACCGGGAATATAAGCAAGGACTTCGTAACCGTTGCTTAAACGAACCTTAGCATATTTACGTAACGCCGAGTTAGGTTTTTTGGGAGTCATTGTACCCACCCGAGTACACACACCATTTTTAAATGGTGAATGGTAATTATTTGTTTGTTTAGTTAGTGAGTTGTATGTAAATTGAAGCGCTGGAGACTTAGATTTCTTAGTCTTTGGCGTTCTTTTATTGCGAATTAATTGTGCAATTGTAGGCATTTAAATATTCCTTTCCTTAAAAATTTTCTTATTAACAACTTGTCCGTGTGTATCATTTTTTACAATAATAAAAAAGTCAAAACACTATTTAAGTATAGCATGTTTGACTAAAAAAAGCAAATTATAATGCTTCGATGCGCAAAAAATCATTTTTTAATTGTTCATCATTAAGGCGTTCATACAAATCCATTCGAGCTATATGTTTTTCATACAAATGTAGTTGCATTTCATATTTATATAAGAGTTTGTAAATTTTTTGCAAACTATCGTAAACAGCGTTTTTGCTCACATCAAATTCATCCGCGATTTCGGTTAGTGATCAGTCAGCATAATAATGCTTTTGAAAATAAGCCTGCTGCTTTGTGGTTAATAAGTTTTTATAAAAACCAAATAAACTAATTAAATAAACCCGTTCATTAATTTTATTCACTAAACTTAATTCCTTGAACCATTGAGTCAACATACATTTCTAAATCAAAAACCTTAAGATCTGCTAACCCTTCCCCTAAACCAATTAATTTAACAGGAATGTTAAAAGCATCTTTGATTGCTAGGACAATTCCACCACGACTAGTTGAATCCATTTTCGTTAAAATTATACCACTCACGCGTGCTGCTTCATAAAAAGCCTTAGCTTGGTTAATTCCTGATTGACCTTGTGTTGCGTCAATGACCATTAACGTTTCATGCGGAGCATCGACATCAAATTTATGAATTACATCATAAATCTTTTTTAATTCGTTCATTAAGTTCAGTTTGTTTTGCAAACGACCTGATGTGTCACAGATCACTAAATCATAGTTTTCCTCATAACCTTTTTTTAAGCCACTATAAATCACTGAAGCTGGATCTTGGTTCGCTTTTAAAGGTAATTCGATATCTACGTTCAAACGGTCAGCTCAGACTTTTAATTGTTCAATAGCTCCTGCTCTAAATGTATCAGCGGCAACTAATAAAACTTTTTTATTTTCATGCACAAATTTATACGCAATTTTGGCAATAGATGTTGTTTTCCCTACCCCATTAACACCCACAACTAAAACCACATTAGTTTGGGCATTGTATAATTGTAGGTCAACATCAATATTGGTATCTTGGATATAGTAAAGAAACAACTTATCAATAATTACGGCTTTTATTAATTCGGGATCCTTAATATTTTGATAACTGATTTCTTCTCGAATCGATTGAATGATTTTACTTGTAGCTACGTATCCAATGTCATAGGAAATTAATACTTCCTCAAGGCTTTCGTATCATTCTTCATCGACTTCGACAAAACTAGCAGTCAACTCATTGATTGCATGATCTAATGCGTTTGCTGATTTTTTCAGACCAGAGTTAAACTTATCTAAAGAATCATCCTCTAGTTTTAAAATCCGCTGATCCTCGTTTTTTTCTTTAATATTGTCAATGACTTCTTCGTTTTTATTTTTTCGCTTGAAGATTTTAGTAAATAAATTTTTAAAAAAACCCATTTTTAATTATCCTTTTCTTCAAAAACATACATTTCGTTTTCTAAATTAACTTTTGCTAATATTGAAACATTGTCTTTGTGCATTGTTGTCCCGATTAGTACACCACAATTACGCATTGTTCCTTGTCGGTGCGTAATAATTAAAAACTGTGTGTCTCCGCCGAAACGTTGAATCATGTGGGCAAATTTATCCACGTTAATTTCATCTAATGCAGCTTCAGCTTCATCTAAAATTACTAAAGGGAATTTCGCAACTTTTAATAAGGCGAATAAAATCACTAAAACAACTAATGTTTTTTCGCCCCCACTTAACTGGTGTAAAGCCACGTTCTTTTTATTCATAGGATTAGCAATAATTTCAATACCACTCTCTAAAACATTTTGTTCGTCTTCTAATAAAATTTGGCATGTTCCTTGAGCAAAAAAGTATTCAAAAATTTGGGGGATCATTGTATTGACTTCTTTTAACACTTTTTTAAAGTCCGCTTTTGCTTGTTGGTCAAGTGTTTTGATACTTGTTTTAATCACATCAACCGCTTGAACGCACGTATTAACTTCTTGTTCTAGTACTTCGTATTCTTTTAATTTTATTTCGTATTCATTCAGTATGTTAAAGTTAATTGTTTTAAACTGGCTTTTTTGAATTTTTAATTTATTAATTAATTCTAAAGCTTGCTTATCTGTATATTCAAAAGGTGCATGTAAATATTGTTCAAATGCTTTTTCAATTGTATATTGATAATCTTCAATAATAATAGTTTCATATTTAAGGATTAATTGCTCAATTTGACCCATCTCTGTTTGACATTTATTTTGCTCGCGTAGTAAATGGTTATAGCTTTGGTATTTGTTTTCCCGGTTATTAGCTTCTTGTTGAATAAATTTAGATAACGATTCTAATTCTCTTTGTAAATTTTTCACTAAACCCATTTTAGTTAGAAAACTTTGGTTAATACCTTCATATTCTTGGTTAATAATGCTAATTTGTTTTTCACGCGCCTCTAAACTGGTATGACTATTAGCTAATTTTTCGATATCTAAAGTGATGGTTTTGTTTTGGTAATGTAAATTTTGTAGATTGGCCTTTAATTTAGATAAATCATCATATAATTCGTTTATGTGTGTCTCGTGTAGTGATGCTTGGTATTGATTTTCCTTAATCATTTCCTGGTTTTCATTTGTTTGGTAAATGACTGCTGCTAAATCTTTTTGTAAAGTTTTAATCTTTTCATCAAGATTTAAATTTGTTTTTTTATAAGAAACATCCCCACCCATAATAGCTCCACCAGCAAAGACGACTTGGCCATCTAAAGTAATGACTTTATAGTTTTTATAGGTCGTTTCAGAAATAACTAAAGCATCACTTAAGTTTTGAGCAATTAAAATATTTCCTAATAAATAATCAACAGCAACTTGGTAAGATGGTTTAATTTTGACTAAATCATTAGCTACTCCGACAAAACCTTTTAAGGTCAATACAGCATCATAAAATTCGGGACGAATACTTTTAGCTTTTAGATTTTCTAATGGTAAAAAAACGGCTTGGCCTGCTTTGTTTTTTTTCAAGTATTCTACACACGTTTGAGCCACTTGGTTATTTTGAACAATAATGTTATAAACATTTTTGCTTAAAGCTGTGTTGATGGCTAATTCATGTGCTTGATCTGTTTGAATAGCTTGTAAAACCGTGCTGTGTACACCAGGGATAAAATCCTTAGCGCTTATAATGCTATTTGTTCCTCGCTCACGAGCTAATTCCTTGTCAATTGCATGCTGTAAATCATTAATTTGATATTGTAGATTAGTCTTCTGTGCTGCTAAATTGTTTGATATTTCAAACAAATCTACATTAGCACGTTTGGATTCTTGGATTTCCTGACGGACTTTTTCTAATTGAATTTCTTTTTCTGCAATCATTTTTTCATATTGTGCAGACTCTTGTTCATTTTCTTTTTTTAAAGTCAGAAGGTTATCATAACGCTCTTGAGCTGATATTTGGTCATTGTTTACTTGGGCTTTTAAAAAAGCTTTGTGCTCATTTAAACGACGACTTGCATCCATTAACTGATCATATAACTTTTCTTTAGCATTTTCTTCTAAAGTTAATTGCTGATGCAGTTCTTGCAGTCGAGCATTATTCTTATTTTGTTTTTCTTTTAAAATTTCCATTTCTGGAGCAAGTGTGCTAATGCTTTCGTTAATCTGATGCATTTTTTCAACAAGCTCTTTTTTGTATTTATAATTGTGATCTAAACTTTTAGAATAAAGATTTAACTCAATTTTTTCTAATTCTTTTTGAACTGCAGTATATTGTAGAAATTCTTCTTTTTGTTTGCTATAAGTATTTAAGTCTTTTTTAAGACTATATAAATTATCATTTAAACGATCTAAATCAGCTTGCGATTTAGCCAAATTGACTTCTGCTTCTTTTTTACGTTTAAAATACTTGCCGATCCCTGCTGCTTCATCAAACATCTTTCTACGTTCAACTGGTTTTGCATCTGCAAATCAAGAAACTTTCCCTTGTGAAATGATACCTAAACTACCTTTTAATAAACCACTATCCAAAAACATGTCTTGAATATCTTTGAATTTAACCACTTCATCGTTAATGTAATAAGTCACATCATCTTTTTTTAAATCATAAAATTTAGTGATTTTAACTTCGTTTAAGTCCGTATATAAAATTTGATTGACATTGTTAAAATATAAGCTGACACGAATAAAGTTAGCTTTTTGAACTAAATCATTTCCCAAAAAAGCCAACGAATGCTTGTCGGCTCTTATTGCTGATTTGGAATGTTCACCTAAAACCCATTTTAAGGCGTCAATTATGTTGGATTTGCCCGAACCATTAGGTCCAATAATCCCTGTAATTGGGTGGTCAAAAATAGTTTGAGTGTATTTAGCAAAGGATTTAAACCCTTGTGCTTCGAAACGTTTTAAAAAAATCATTATAGCTCCTTTAAAATTGGCCATATTTTATAATTATAAACTAAAGTTATTTATATACATAACATTATAAACAAAAAAAGAAACCGTTTGGTTTCTTGTTTGTTTTTTCTTCTCTATAAACTGATTTTACGCAATCAGCTAGCAAATCATTCGACATGAGGATCTACTTTTCTCATAATTTCGTGGGTAAAAATTAAAAAATAACCGTCATCATCCACAAGCACAATCACTTCACGGTGATCAATGCCTAAATAATCCAATTGCGTTCTTAATTCTTTTAAAAGTAGATTAACCATATCTTGATTTTTTGTTTCATTTGTTTCACCAAAATAGTCTATGTATTCATTTAAATTTTCATCCAATAAAAATGAAAAACCTTTTTGTAAAGCATTATATAGGAAATAATCTCGTTCACGCTTATGTTTTTTAACATACATCACATAAAAAGGAATTTTGTATGGATCGTATTTAACATACGGTACAGGTACAATGTGCCCGTCAACATACACTTGGTCTATACAATCAATTTTATGATATGACGTTAAATCAATTATTGCATAATCTACACCGAACATGAAATCCTTATATACAATTTCACCAAACGGTATCACTTCACAAGTTGGCTTAAAATGCAATAACCCTTTACTTAATAATTTATTGATTAAAGCAAAATCATCTAAAGTATTTTGATTATCATAAAATTGAGCAAAATCATAAATCGCCATCATTTTATAAGCTTTATTTGGTTCGTATCATTCACGACTAACCACTGGTGATAAATTTGTATATGTTAAATAGTCTAAATATTTACTAATAATTGGTGTTTGTTGAACAACCAGTTGATCTAATAAATGAGCTACTTCACTTTGTTCATCTAATGAGGCAACTAAATCATTAAAAGCAGATAAAGGTTTATTATTTACTGCATTTTCAAAATCTAGGTTACAAATTAAATCATCTTCAATTCAAAAATTCAATCCGGATTTGTGTAAAACCGGTAATTGATTAGTTTGCTGACTTAAAGCGACATAACGTTCTTGGGCTAACGATGTAAAATACTGGGTGATTTTTGTATCAGTTTCTAAATTCGTTTTTGTTGCTCCAATTCCGAATGTTTTCATAAATTCATTATTTAATAAGACGGCATCTTTTTTTACTTTTGTTTTATTTTTTGCTAAAGTAAAATTAAATGTCGGGTCAAAATTAGTGTTTTGAATATAAAAACCGCGTGGATAAACTCGTGGTGTTGGTTCTTCATGTATAGCATGTAAAGTATGTGTTTGTCATTGTTTTTGGAAATAGTTGTACTTTGAAACTGAGATCGAATTCGTTGTTCGAACGATTTCATAACGAAAGAATAACGCATTAATTAAAAATGTATCCGTTGATTTAAATTTAATATGTAAGCCGTTTTGATAACCGACCAAACGGTGTTCAAGACTGCGTAATTCAGACCAGTCGAGATTATAAAAACGATCAGCTCCATATACATATAATCCTAAACTAGCAAATTGTTCCTTTAGTATTTCGTATGGGCGAACCTTACTTATTACCTCTAAAATCTTCTGATTCTTTTCATGATTAATAACAGCGATCTCTTTTAGAGTTTCTTGTTCAATACTGTTATATTTTTTAATAATTCTATTGTTGTCTATCAAAAATTTTAGAAAAAATAACCCAATTAATAAAAAGGAAAAAATAATTATAAATATATTAGCTACCTTACGGCCAACAATTTTTTGTTGTCTTTTATATAAAGTTAATTCCCGTTTTTTATCATATATTTCTTGTTTCTGAGCTAAAACCTTTTCTACTTTAGCTTCTTGCCCACTTATTTTAGAATAAACAATCTTTTTTAATGATTCTTCTAAATTAGCTTGTCCTTCGTTTTTATATAATAGGGGGTTGTCAATAAATTGACTAATTTTCTTGCTATCTATTTGCATTATAAGCTCCACTTCTCATATAGCATATGTTTCTTTATTAAATCATTGGTTTTAGCGATGTAGAAAACTTTCTAAAATGACAACTGCTGCCATTTTGTCTTTAACTTTTTTCCGTTTAGCAGCTTTAATTTGTAAGTCCTTTAATCGTTGTGTTGCAATCCGCGTGCTAAAACGCTCATCCACTAGAATTATTTTAACTGATCGATCTTTTAAATGACCTTTTAAATGTTCATAAAAAGATTCAACCAGTAAACTCCGAGGATTTTTAGATCCATCAAACGCGTTCGTTGGATATCCTAAAACAATTGTGTCTATACTATATTGATATGTTTGTATAATTTCATCAATTTTTTCTAAAATCAAAGACACATCATTATTCGGATAAGCAAAATCACATAAGGGGCTTGCAATGATTCCTAATTCATCACTGATCGCAAAACCACAAACCTTAGTCCCAAAATCAATAGCAAGCTTACGCATTAAAAAAACTAGTGATCATTGTGTTTAATTGTTCTGCAACTTCTGTTGTCGATGATCCACCCTGAATAAAGTTATTTTTTCCACCAGCTTTTACATTTGCAATGGTGTTTAATTGTTTAGCTAGAGTGCGTAAATCGATTTCATGGCGTTGTACAAACAATGGGCTAGCAGCTATTAAAATTTGAATTTTTTCACCTACGTAATTAAAAGAAATAAACACACTAGTTTGGTTTTCGTTAATTAATTCGTTGATAGCATTGAAAATAATTTTGTTATCATGATCTTCGAATTTTAAAAAACGAATGGTTTGTTCACAATTTTTAAAAGTTTCTTTGATTTCTAATAATTGGTTTTTTTGATCATTTTTTTGTGTTGTGATTTTGTCTTCATTAACTTGATTTAATAATTCTTCAAAGCGTTCCTTAACTTCGTTAGAAAGGACTTTGTTTTCTGCAAACAGCTTAACCGATGTTATTAATTGTTGGTTTGTACATTCGTATGATTTAACTAAGGCATCTAATTGATTAAACATATTTGTCAATTGTTCTTGATTATATTGGCAAATTTTTGTGTGTCCACTAATCATTGTTACCCGGTATGATCCCGATCCTTTAGATGTAAAGTCAATAATTTTGATTGCTTCAATATCCTTTGTATTATGTACATGGGTCCCTCCACACAATTCCATAGAAGGGCCCATTTGAATAACCCGCAATTTACCCTTAATTTTTTTGTAATAATCACCAAAGTAAGCTAATGCGCCCATTTCCTTTGCTTCTTGTAATGTCATATACATTTCTTTTGTTTCGTGCGCATCCCGAATGATTTGGTTCATATATCCTTCAATCATTTCTAATTGCTCGTTAGTTAATTGTTTATGGTAATTAAAATCTAATGTGGCACGTTCAGGTGTTTTAGAGGCCCCTTCTTGACGAATATCTAAGCTAATTAATTTCTTTAACGAATGGTGTAATAAGTGTTCAGCTGAATGATTTCGCATCACATCAACTCGATCCTGAGCATTAATGTGTAATCCGACTTTATCCCCTATTTCTAAAGTTGCTGCTTGAACTTGATGGATATTTAACATGTTATTTGATTTAAAAACATTATAAACAGCATATTTTTCTTCGCCAGCTAAAATATAACCTGTATCCGAAACTTGTCCACCAGCTGTGGCATAAAAACATGTTTGGTCAAAGATGACGTATGCATCCTGATTTACAACCTTTTGTACTACATTAAACTCTGAATCTAATAAATAAATAACTTGAGCATCATCAATAACTTCTGTATCATAAAGGAATTTTGACTCAACTTCAATGTTCATCAGCGCTTCATTTTGTACAGCCATCGCTTTAGCTGGCTTTTGGGATTGTGATTTTTCTTGATGTTCTTTAAATAATTGTTCAAACCCTTCAATATCTAAGCTAATTTGTTTTTTCTTTGCTAACTCTTTAATTAACTCAATATTAAAACCATATGTATCAACCATTTTAAATAACATTTTAGCATCAAGTTTTTTAGTTTCTACCACTTGGTCAAAAAGTTTAATTCCTTTAGCATAAGTTTTTTTGAAGGTGTTGACCTCTTGGACTAAAATAGTTTTTACCTTCTGAACTATGTGCGCTGTTAAATATTCATAAAAACTACCCATCTCACAAACAATAGCATCAATAACCACATTAATTCAATCAAGATTTATAATATTCAATTTATAAGCGAAAACTGTTGCACGTCGGATTAAACGACGTAAAACATATCCACGGTCTTTATTAGCAGGAACAGCCCCATCGGCAATAGCAAACAAGCTTGCGCGCATATGATCAACGATGACTTTATATGCAAAATTAATTTCATATTGGTCTTGTTTGTCCTGCTCAAAAAAGTTATTCATGTCGTATTTAAAATCGCTTAAAGCACTAAGTTTTAAAATAACATTATAAAAACCGTCGGCATCAAAATTCGTTGGTACATCTTGTAAAACACAAGCGATTCGTTCTAAACCAGCCCCAGTATCAATGTTTTTACGTTTTAATTCAGTGTAATTATTCTTCCCATCGTTGTTAAATTGGGAAAAGACAATGTTCCAAATTTCAACATAACGGTCGTTTTCTAAGTCTTCTAAAATCAATTTTTCGCCTTGTTTTTGTGGATCATAAATCTCACCACGATCAAAGAAAATTTCAGTACATGGTCCACAAGGTCCTGAGCCAACATCCCAGAAATTACGATCACGATCCCCTTTAATAATCCGTTCGGGGTTAATTCCTAGGTTAATTCATGTTTGATAAGCCTCTGAATCTTCGTTAAAAACCGTGATTCACAAACGATTAACATCCATTTCTAACTCTTTAATTAAAAACTCATAAGCAAATTCAATAGCTTCTTTTTTAAAATAATCACCAATAGAAAAGTTTCCTAACATTTCAAAAAAAGTATGGTGACGAGCGGTATGACCAACGTTGAAAATATCGTTTGTTCGTATGGCTTTTTGAGAGTTTACCAATCTTTGTGATGGGGGGTTTTTAATTCCTGAAAAATAATCTTTCAGAGTTGCAACTCCGGAATTAATTCACAATAATGATGGGTCATTATTAGGAATTAATGAGACAGGTTCTAAAAAATAATGTTGTTTTTGTTTGAAAAAATTAATTCATTTTTGACGAATTTCATTTGTTGTTAATTTGAGCATACATCCTCCACACGCAAAATATCTAATACTGCTGGTTCTTCTTTTAAGGGTTTTGATAAATAAACTACGTTCGCAGTGAAACGATGCACAATTGCTGAATCAATAGGTGCATTCGCGTATAAATGAGCAATGACATCGCCCACTTCTACATATTCATTATCCTTTTTATCTAAATAAATACCAGCTTGTCAATCTAGTTGTTCATTCTTAACTTTTCGACCCGCTTTTAAATCAACAGCTACTAAACCAATTTCGCGTGTCGATTTAAAGCTAATATATCCTTTTTGGGTGGCACGAATAACCACTTCATATTGTGGATTAAAAAGTGTTTCTTTTAAAACCGCTTGGTAATCACCGTGCATCCATTTTACTCAATCAGCAAAAATCTTGAAGGCTTTTTGTTCTTGAATTACTTCATCAATCATTTTTTGGGCACTTGTTTTTGAGTCAGCTTTTTTTGTTTCCACTAAGATATCGATCAAAAAATTGTTAATCAGGTCATATAAATCCTTTGATGCATAATCACCTTGTAAATAACGCATTGCTTCTCGTACTTCAATCGCATTACCCACACTACGTCCTAAAACACGGTTCATATTTGTAATATGTACAATTGTTTTTCGGTTAAAACGTTTGGCTAAATATAAGCATTTTTTTGCTAATAGCGTCGCTTCTTCGAATGAACTAGTAATTGAGCCATCGCCTGTTTTAATATCCAAAAAAATATAATCTGTTAATAACGCAAACTTTTTAGACATAATAGAAGCAGCTGCTAATTCCAAAATACGTACCGTACTTGTTGCATCACGCAACGCGTAAATATATTTGTCAATAACTGCTACATCATTACTTTGTCCAGTTAAAATAAATTTATTTGCTTTATATTGGTCTTGGTATGTTGATAAATCAAAATCAACGTTCATCCCAATTGATTCTAATTTGTCTACCGTACCACCAGTATGAGCCAAACCTCGGCCTGACATTTTGCCGACATAATACCCTAATGCTACAAGCATTGGCGTCATAATTAATGACACCTTGTCGCCGACACCCCCTGATGAATGTTTGTCCACAACAATTTCATTAGCTACACGTAAATCAATCGTTTGACCGGATTCAACCATGATTTTTGTAGCATAATACATCTCATCGTTATCATATTTATTAAAATAAACAGCCATTAAAAAGGCGGCCATCTGGTAGTCAGGAATTTCCCCACCAGCAAAACGATGGTAAAGTCAGTGAATTTCATCGTATGTTAATGCCTGTTTTTGTTGTTTTTTATTAATCAAATCTAAAATATTAAATGTCATAACTATTCCTTTATAAACGTAAAAAATAGATACGAAAGTATCTATGTTTTATTTGTAATTAATTACGTGTGCGTGTTTCAAAAACATACCAAGTTTTCGCTTTTCTCTTTGGGTTTTTAAATTTTTTTTCTACCGGCTGGGCAGTTGGCTCAGCCTGAATGTTTCGGGGTTGTAAAACGCTGATAATTTCTTCGCTGTTTTTAAATTGGTTTGAAAGTGATTCTTTCTCGTTTAATGCTTGTGTTAAACTTTGCTCAATCGATTCAATTTCTCTTAACGATTGGTATTTATCCATGTTTTTTAGTATGTTAGTACGCTCATCAAGAATTGTTGCACGTGGATTAATAATTGGTGTTTCTTTTGTTAAATAAGAGTTAATTAAATCATCTAAACTATTATCTGCAGCGTGGTTAACTTCTTCGCAATAATTATTACAGATTTCTTGTTCATGGATATTTTTGATTACATCTTGATGTTCAAAACTTACAGTGTGTTCAGGAGTTGTAGCTGCACACTCTGTCGTACAAGATGAACTTAAAGAACCCTTTAATCATCATGGCATTTCGTTGTCTGTTTTTGATTCATTATGAGGATCAGGATATCGATTTTCAATTTTATCAATGTTTTGGTAAGCTTCTGGTAAAGTGATTAGACGTAATGAATCCACTGAAAGTTGATCATCAAACATCGACATGTCAAAGTTTTCATCTTCAATATTAATTTTCATTACTTGACGTTTTAAAGTATCATTAGCCGCTGAAAAACGCGCTTTTTCTGGTGCTAATTCATATGATGAAAGACATAACAAACTGTCATCATTTTGGTATTTAGCCATATTTGTTAAAATAAATTCACGTTCATCTAAAATTTTAAATTTATTATTTAGATCAGGATTCTTTTCATCCGAATATTTCTTAATTAATGCTTTTTTTTCTTCCCCTTCGTATAAGGTTTTACCAACAGGGAAAAATCTTTGTAATTTTACGTGCATAACTTACTCCTTTTATTAACAAATTTTATTTGCAATATTAATATTATATTATTAAATTAATAAGCTCTCGCAAATAAGGTTAATTTGTTAGTTTTTTTCTTTGTATAAAAACACTCATGCATTTCACTAGAAATTTCTAAAATGCAACGTGATGAGGCGTTTGTCAGTGCTTTAATAGCTTTATCATCTTCTTCGGTTCCATCAAAATAACATATTGCCATTTGTTTATTTTCAATAGCTTTTTTCAATTCTTCTACATTCTTAACGTGAATTGTATTATTTTGTTGATGAGCTAATGCCTTATTATAAATATTGATTTTGATTTCCTCATATAAATTATTTACAAAATTGTTTAAATCTTCAATATTAACTAAATGTTTGGTTTTATTATCTCGTCGGTACACAGTAACCTGTTTGTTTTGTAGATCCTTAAAACCAACAATAATCACTATTGGTGTCCCAATGATTTCTTGTTCAGCCATTTTAAAGCCAATACCTTTATTAGAATCATCTATTTCGACTCGGTATTTGCTTAAATCATTTTTGAAGACTGCTACTTGTTCATTGATTTGGGATTGGTGTTCTTTGTGATTAATCACTGCAACTGCGATTTGCACCGGAGCAATTGGGGGTGGCAAAATTAATCCCTGGTCATCCGCATGAACCATGATTAAAGCTCCGATTAAACGTGTAGAAACTCCAGCTGACATCTGGTGAACATATAATTGTTGGTTATCATTATTTTGATATTTAATATTATATGTTTGTGCAAATAAGGTACCAAGATAGTGCGAAGTGCCCGCTTGTAATGCTTGTCCATCTTGCATCATCGCTTCAATAGTGTGTGTTGTTTCAGCTCCTGCAAACCGTTCTCAAGGAGTTTTTTGACCTTTGTAAACAGGGATACATAAGAATTCTTTTGCAAAAGTTGCATATTCATCAATGATATCACTAGCAAATTTTTCACAAGCTATTTGATCTGCAAAAACTGCATGCAATTCCTGTCAGTGAAATTCAGAATTTCTTAAGAAAGGTTTTGTCGTTTTTTCCGCACGCATTACTGAACATCATTGGTTTACTTTAATTGGTAAATCCTTATAAGAGTTGACTGCATTTGCAAAGTATTGGCAGAAAAGAATCTCACTTGTTGGACGTACAACATAGTTGACATCCAACGCCTTATTACCAATGCTTGTAATTGTATAAAGTTCAGGGGCAAACCCTTCAATGTGATCTTTTTCTTTTTCAAATTCACTCATTGGAATTAAAGTTGGCATGGCTAAATTACGGACACTATATTGTTTGAAAACTTGGTCCATTGTTGTACGAATGCTTTCTCAAATTGCCCATGCGTTTGGCAAAAAAATCATAGCACCCTTTACATTTGTATACATAGCTAATTTCGCATTGGTCACAATTGATTGGTATCATTGTGCAAAATCTTCGTCTCTTTTAACTATTCTTTCTAATTTCATCTTATCCGATTGCTCCAGTCATATCTAATTTTAATAAACGGTTTAATTCTGCTGCATATTCCATTGGTAATTCGTCGCTAAATTCTTTTAAAAAGCCAAAAACTATTAATTGTTCAGCAACCTCAATACTAAAACCTTTAGTTTGTAAATAAAATAATTGCTCAGCACTAATTTTTGTAATGGTAGCTTCATGGTTCAAGTATGATGAATTATTTTGCACAATTTCTAAAGGAAAAGTATCACTACGTGCTGTTTCATTTAATAATAGTGTGTCGCATTCAACTTTAGCTATACTATTGTGGGCGTTTGGACCAATTTTAACTAATCCACGATAACGCGAATCTCCTGTACCATAACCTACAGCTTTTGAAATAATTTTACTACGAGTATAAGGAGCATTGTGAATCATTTTTGCTCCAGCATCTTGAATCACGTTAGATTTAGCAACGGCTATTGAAATACATTCACTTGAAGCATATGGTTCAGCCAGAATAGAAGCCGGATACTTCATGTTGATGCGCGATCCAATATTGCCATCAATTCAAGTCATATTAGCATTTTCGTAAACATAAGCTCGTTTAGTTACTAAATTTAAGACATTATCACTTCAATTTTGAATAGTTGTATAACGACATTTACTATTTTTATGAACAAAGATTTCGACAACAGCAGCATGCAAATTATCTTTTTGATAAATCGGAGCTGTACACCCTTCGATATAATGTAATGATGAGTCTTCGTCTACAATAATTAAAGTACGTTCAAATTGACCTAAGGATTGTGAATTAATCCGAAAATACGATTGTAAGGGTAGGTCAATGTGCGTATTTTTGGGAACATATATAAATGTCCCACCAGCAAAAACCGCTGAATTTAAGGCTGCATATTTATTATCATTAAATGGTACTAATTGACCAAAATATTGTTGAAATAAAGCAGGATGTTCCCGAGCAGCTGTATGAATATCAGTGAAAATAACACCCTTACGTTCTAATTCTTCTAATAAAGAACTATAAACAACTGATGAGTCATATTGAGTATGCACGCCGTTTAAGAACTTCGCTTCGGCTTCTTGAATATTTAATGCCTTAAAAGTGTCTTTGATTTTTTTAGGAACATCATTTCAAGAACGTTTGATTTCATCTCCAAATCCAGCATAATAAATATAATCATCAAAATTTATAAACGAAAGATCAACGCCTCAAGTAGGATTTTTTAATTCCAAAAAGGCTTGATAAGCTTGCGTGCGGTATTCTAGTAACCAGTTCGGTTCATTTACCTTTTGTGAAATTTGCTCAATGATTTCTTTATCTAAACCCGGACGTGTCTTAAAGTCAGGATTAATATCATCGTTAAAACCGTATAGATACGGTTCTTTTTTAAATTCATTATTGTTCATAAGTTTTAATACATTCCTTTATTGCTAAAATTCCATTTAAACCACAACGGATACGGTTAGCTTGTTTTTTAACATTATAAAAAGCAATTAATTCATCTAACAAGTCTTCGTCATACTCTTGATTTAAAAGCATTTTTTCATATTCGGCAATAATTATTTTTGCATCATTAATTTCTTTATTTAACAAACAATTTAGCATGATATCCGTGGAAGCAGTAGCAATTGCACACCCTGTACCAAGGAATTTAATATCAATAATTATCTGGTCTTTAATTTTCATAAAAACTGTGATGTCGTCTATGCACGATTCTATTCGGTTTCTAAATTGGAAATATTCCTCGCCCAGTGGTTGACTAATTCGATGGTTTGGTTGTTCGTAATGTTGCATGATAATATTGCGCAATAACAGAGGATCTTTATTTTTAAATGAGCCCATCTAATTCATCTCCTTTTTGATATTTTTTTAATACACTAACTAAGGTATCGATATCTTCATATGTGTTATAAATGTAAAACGAAACGCGCACTGCTGCTTGTGTTTCTAATACTTCATTCATTAATTTGGCACATGATAGCCCAGCGCGACAAATAATATTATTTTTACCTAAATAATAAGCTAAATCTTGGGGAAATACTCCCTGAAAATTAAATGAAATCGTTGCTGAATAATGTTCTGGTAAATATAGTGTTATCCCAGGGACTGTTGCTAATTGTTTTTTAGCATAATGCATTAAATTTTCTTCATGTTCATGGATGGCTTGATAACCGATTGAGTTCAGAAATTTCAATGCAGCATAAAAACCATAAATTCCAGCCGTGTGCGGAGAACCACCTTCAAAACGCATAAAATTATCAAATATTCCAAAGTCTTCTTTTTCAATGAATGTATTCATTCCACCGCCGTATTTTAGAGGTTTAATTTTTATTAATAAATAAGGGGCAATATACAGCGCACCTATTCCTGTGGGCCCAAATATTTTGTGAGCTGAACAGACTAGAAAGTCAATTAAATTTGTACTTAAATCTACACTGCGGTGTTGTAATGATTGTGTAGCATCGACTAGAGTTAGGATTTGAGGATTATATTTTTTAACAATAGCACAAACAGCTTGTTCGTCTAGGACATGCCCAACTAAATTACCTCCTGAAGCAAAGGCAACAACCTTTGTCCGTGGCGTTAAAACTTTTATAAAATCTTCTGCTTTTGGTAGTTTATGAGGTTCGTTGGCAAAAACAATTTTAACACCCAATTCATCCCGCAATGCATACCAAGGTAAAAGGTTAGAAGCATGTTCACTCGTCGTTAAAACAATTTCATCACCTTGCTTTAACAAATGACGAATACCAAAAGCTACAGTATTAATCGATTCGGTTGCACCACTATTAAAAATAACACTATTTACATGCGGCGTATTCCATCATTGAGCTACGTATTCGCGCGTTTTTTCAACGATTAAGTTTGCTTTGTGTGTAAAATGAGAGTCATTATTATGTGGATTTGTGGATTGATGTAAATAATATTCATTAATCGCATCAATCACAGCTTGTGGTTTAAGCGATGTCGCTGCAGAATCTAGATAAATATATTTTTCATTAACTTTAAATCACGGGAAAAATTGACGATATTTTTGCATTAAGCAACCCTTTCAAATGTATCCTTAATTAACTGCGCATATTTGTCTTGAACTTCTTGTTCAAAGTGCATTAAAACCTGGTTAAATATCGCACCGACTAATAAAAAAATAGATTCTTGTTTATTAAAACCCTTTAAAGCTAAATAAAATAAAACATCGTGAGAAACATTACCCACTTCATATGCATGCGAAGCTTTTACATCGTTTGAATCTATAGTTAAAGTCGGTTGACCTTTGACTTGTGCATTATCAAATAATGTTGCTTTAATTGTTTGGGCAACTTGATTGTTATGGCAATTCGCATGTAGATGAGCATTTAGAAAAATGGATGTGTGTGAATCATTAAAACCAATAACCTGAACGTAATTAGTTGCTACAGATAGGTCATTATTTAAATGTGCCTGTACGTTAATTTGTTTTTGAAATTTATCAAAATTTAATACCAGGATATGAATTTTAGATTCAACATGATCATATAAATAATGGTTAATATTTGTTGTGTGTGAAAGCGGATCTAATGATAACACATAATAATCAGTGTTTTCGCGTGCATGCAAATTATATTCTTCATCACCATTAATTATGATTAATTCTTTTTTATTTTCTTGCACCACAAACACCTAATTTTAAACTACTTGTTTTAATGGGTTGTTGTTTTTTCATTCGCACGCCTAATTCTGTTTCTACTCAACCATATCCCTCACGTAGGATTTTTTCAGCCAATTCAATATCTCCCGTTTGGACAATGCGTCCATTAACAATTAAAATAACTTTAGTAGGCGGAATTAGATTTAATAATCCATTGTTATGTGAAATATAACAAATAGCTTTTTGTTTATTATGTTGTTCTTGTAATATATTGCTGATCATTTTTAAAGCATCTATGTCAAGACCTGAATCGATTTCATCTAAAAAAATGAAGTCAGGGTCAAGGACAGCTAGCTGTAAGATTTCGTTTTTCTTTTTTTCTCCACCACTAAAATTATCGTTAAATGAACGTTGCAGTAAAGAAACATCTAACGCTAAATCTTGCATACGATCTTTTAGTTTCGAATATAATTCTAAAACGTTCATTTTAGCATCTGGATTGTAATTAGTTAATAATGAACGATAGAAATCTAGCATCATTAACCCCGGAATTTCAATTGGGTTTTGCGTAGCTAAAAAAACCTTGCGATTTGCAATATCATGCGTTTCGCAACCCTTAATACTTGTTTCGTCAAATCAAATATCACCAGTTTCATAGGTTAAACTAAAGTGTTTCATAATTGATTTAAATAATGTTGTTTTTCCGTGACCATTAGGCCCCATAATAGCGATAATATCGCCTCTGTTAATTGATAAATTAATATCTTGCAAAATTAATTCATTATCAATACTAACTGATAAATTTTGAATTTTAATTGATTCCACAATTTCCCCTTTGTCTATAACAAACGCGAATACACGTTTGTTTTCTAGTATAATTATAAAAATATTGATTTATATAAAATGGATTATCCTTTTAATTATAGTATATTTAAAAAAGTCTTGGAGTTGTTATGAAATTAAAGAAAAAAATATTACCCATCCTAATAGGTGCAGTTGGACTAATTGGCTGCTCAGCTTTTTTGGCATCATGTGTAAAAAAAGAGTCCACACATCCTTTTACAACACCTATTGATATTAAAGATGGCCAGAGTTTAACATCTAATCTGACCACAAAAAACGCTTGGAGTAAAATCATGCAAACAAGCAGTGGTTTACAAACGTATTTAACAGCAACTTTAAAAGCGCGACTTTATCAATGAGTTGCCAATAATAAAAATGTTAAATGAAACCGAAGTGTGCAACAATTTATTGAGAATAAAAAAAGCGAATTAGAACGTATCCAGAAAACTGCCAAAGAACGTTTTGGTTCTAATGATGAAATAGCGATTCAAAACGCTATCTACAATAGTTTTGGTGGTACGCGTGATAACTGATTGCATTTCCAAGCAATTGATTTTGCCTACGATTTAATTAACGATACAATCTTTAATGACAAAGACTTATTGTTTGTTAAAAATGATAAAAACGAATATGTTAACGTCAAGACAAACGATGCGGTTCAATTTCTAAATAAAAATAATGCGGTCGAATTTTTTAGCAACGATCAAGATGTTAAAGGTTATGCGCATTTTTTAAACTTTGTTTTGGACGCTTTTATCAAGCAAGATCTTCCTATGACTTTCGAAAAAATCGAATTTACTTATGATGATTTAAAAAGACAAAACATTTATAACAAAGAAATTTTTAAACATTTGCCAGAAAAAGCAAACCAATTGTTCCCATACTTTGATGATCAAGATGTTTTTAATGAAACACTTAAAAAATATCAACATTTTATTAAAGCAGTTAAAGATGGTACATGAAAAACAGATCAAGAAATCAAAAAAAGTGTTAAGTCACAGTCTGTGACATTAACTGATTTAGTTAATAAAAAAAGTATGCAAACCAACGAAGTTTTCAGTCTTTTAAGTATTATTAATCATCTAGGTGATCATTCTTCTGTTCAAGATATTCCTTTAGTAGACGGTTTTAAACCAACACTATTAGAGAATTTCATCAACAAAACGTCATCAAAAATCCCCGGGTTCAGTGATTTCTTTTACCCTTTATCCTTAAATAACCAGTCTGCATTTCAAAAAGAATTAGAAAACGCTCAGCAAATTACTAATCAACTAATTGTACGTGAAAACAATGAGTTCTATGCTTTAAATCTTACTGGCACAGGTGTGGTTATTTATCACTTAGATAACTTCCAAGTATTAAAAGCTCAAGCTAAAAATCAAACAAATTTTTACCAAACATTAAAAACGCGTTTCTTACAACAAACAGCGTTGTTTAATAATAAAAAAGATATTGCTAATACTAGCGCTATTGATGGAATGTCTTTGTTAAAAAATTTCTTTAAGGCACACAAAGAACAATTATTAATTGATTATTACGCACAAAAATTTAATGATCAACATTTCTTATTTAAAACTAATTTAGTGGATAAAGATCAAAAAAAGATTACCCTACAACCTTTTGAGAAAGATCTAAAAGAATTAGTTAATCTATGATTTAAATACAATCAAACCGATAATAATGAAAAATTATTTTATGCAATCAATAACCAGGTTAACACCTATAATCACGAACATAAATCATCATTATTAGCAGACAATATCTTTGATCATGGTCTTAATGTCGGTTTAAAACTAACTTTAAACGATCAACACCATTACCAAATAATTGAAGATTTGTTAAAAACTTATTATTTACAAGAGTCAGCTGATTCAGAAGCGATTTTTCAATTGATTAATAAAGTCGCTGAAAAAGTGGTTTTTGATAAACACCTCATTAATCCTAATGTATTAAAAACTCAACACATCACCTTTAACGATTATGTTGTAAATAGCGTATTTACAAATGGTTATAACTCTGGTAATCTAACTAATCTAATCTTGCGTCAGCAATATGTACAATTATTGAAAAATATTATTGATTTGAACACCCTTAGCTATTTGCCAACTCAGGACCAGGCTTTAATTAACGATGCCATCAACATGTTCATTAAACAAAAAAAAGAATTAATTAGTACGCAAAACACTTATGCGTCTAATGATCATTTACAATTAGCTTTATATGTACAAGCTTATGATCAAGCCTTGCATAAAAATGTTTTAAACGATAAAATCAAAGATTTACTATTAAATTACAATTTAAACGCCTTAGATCTAAAAAACATTTATACCTTCATTAGTTTATTGGGTCTAAAAGAAAAAAAAATTACCCTAAAACCGTTTAAAGAGTATTTAAAGTCGCAATTAAAACAAAGTGATAATCAATTATTTATCGCTTATTCTGCCAATGATGATATTAAAAAAGTGCCAGGTTTTGGGACTAACTTATTAAACGATTATACAAGTCATACATACCAAATTAACCACCCTTTATTTAATACATTAAACATCAAACCACAAGATGTTTATGAAATTGTTGAAAATAAAATTGTTAATAAACCAAACTTCTTAACTAAACAAACATATAGTTCAACTAACAACATTATTAATTACACTTCTATGAATGATAACCACTCAATTTATGGTTTCTTAGGTTTAGTTAGCAAACAAAACCAACGCACAATTTTACCGCCAGAATTTATGAACATCGATTTATATAACAATCAAACATTCACATTAGTTGAAGATGCTAAATTAAAATACAAAGGTGTTTTATACAAATACGGGTCAAAACAAGCCTTAATTCAATCTATCAACTCTTTTGATACATACAACCAATTCTATAGTCTTGCTAGTGAATTAAAACCATTGCTTTTCTCGACCAAGACAAACGATTTATTGGTTTCTATAATTAAAGAAACCAAAGAATTTATCGACTCAAACAATCAAAAACAATCATTGAAATTAACTTTCGATGAATTGCGTACGCGTTTAGTAAATGTTGTTAATGAATATTCCGATTTGATGTTTTC
The DNA here is from genome assembly GCF_025780055.1 of Ureaplasma zalophigenitalium. Classification (GTDB taxonomy): domain Bacteria; phylum Bacillota_I; class Bacilli_A; order Mycoplasmatales; family Mycoplasmoidaceae; genus Ureaplasma; species Ureaplasma zalophigenitalium. The sequence continues at coordinate 46,972 of NZ_JAOXHJ010000004.1, forward strand.
ACCGATGCAACTTAATTATGTTTACTACCAAGAAGATACAAAAGTTAGCAATCTGTTTAAAAATAAAGATAATCCGGACCAACGTTATAATTTAATTGTTACTCAAATTAATGACCAAGACGTACAAACATTAGATTTTAGTCAAAATACCCCAGAAAAATTAATGCACTTAAGTAAAGATCAGCTAATTAAAACAGCGTTGCTCGCAGTTTTAAATGATCCAGTAATAAGTATCCAAATATTTAGTCAAATTAATGATGATTATAAATTCGAAATTTTTGACCAACGTTTAAATATGCCCGATTTGAAACCATTTATTAAAAGCAAATAAGTATGTCGCAGTATCTTTATTCACTTTTAGCTTTTAGTGACAACAAAAAAGAGCGTGAAAAACAAATTAAACAATTTAAAACTCACGGATTTACGATTTGCCATTTTGACGTTATGGATCAGATATACGTTGCCAATAAAGCCTTTGTACCAGCTGATTTAAAACTATTGAAACAAAACGGAATCACTGTACACGTTCATTTAATGGTGATTGATCCCATCAACTACATTCGCTTATATCTTCATGAGAATATTCAAGCTTTATCATTTCATTGCGAGATGCAAGATGTAGAAACCAATTTAGCTTGTATTCAAATTCTTAAAAAACAGCAGATTAAAGCCGGCATTGCTTTACACCCTTATGTTAAGATCCAAGATTATTTATATTTACTTAAACAAGTTGATTATGTTACTTTAATGTCGGTTGTTCCTGGTAAGGGTGGTCAAGCATTTCTTTTACAAACTGATGATCGCCTAGCCGAATTGATTAACCTACGACAACAACATGCATTACACTTTGAAATTGAAATTGATGGCGGAATTACGTTAGATATAATCCAAAAATATAGAAACCAAATTAACTATTATGTTTCTGGTTCCTTTTTAGTAAAAAAGATGCACGAATTACCCGATGTTCGAGCAATGTTTAAAACATTGGTTCAAGCAAAATAAAAAAACACACATTAATAATTAATGGTGTTTTTTTATTTTTATTAATTATTTATTAACCGTTTTCTTAACTTGTTTAACTAATGATTTCACTTGTGCAACAACATATTCAACAAGCAATTTGTCCACGTTAATATTTTTTTGATCAACAATGAGGAAGAAGGTTTTATTAGTTGATCAAAAAACAGCGGGTAAAACTTTTGAATTATTTTTTGTTAATTGAGGTTTAAATTGAAAATTAATTGTCAATTTATTATCTTGTAAAGTGTAGTTAGTAATATTTAAACCGGCTGTTTCATCACCAATCACCCCATTCGGTTTTCAAGAATGATGAATGCTGTCTAGTATAATGACGCTCTGCTTAGTTCAGTCAATTTGCATGTTGTTTTTTAACCAAGTTTTCATAGCCTCATTGTCATAATGTTTCTTTTTATCTATAGTGAACGTTTTTGCAAAATCAGAGGCTGATGCGTCCACTTTTTCTTCTTGAACGTTATAATTAATGATTTTTTCTAAATTATAATTGGTAGAATCAATTAAATTTAATCATTTTTCTTCATTCTCAACTACAGTGATAAAAGGGTGATTGTTATGATTGGTTTGCTCATTTAAAATTTGAGAAAACTGGTTATTAGTATGATAATAGTTAATTCTTGATTTAGGTGTGAAATTGGCAGTAGCTATTGTAGCTATTTTTTTATCAGCTGACAAGTAATAACCAGAAACAGGTCCTTTAATTGAAGTGTTCTGCGAACAAGCAACTGACACACTAGCGATTAATCCAGTTGTTATAATCAATAGTGATCCCGATCATAGTATTCTTTTGATTTTATTTTTTAACATATGTTAAATTATCTCCTTGTTATTTGAAAAACTTGAATAAGCATAAGTTTCTAATTTATAAAAACTCCTTTTTTACTGCATATTCTAATAGATCTATATTTTTATTTGTTTTATAGAATAGACACACTTTTATTGTGATCATCTATTAAAATCGAGTCAGTGTGACTTTTTGATTATTTACACCGTACAGGTAAATTATATTGGCTTACAATATTTCTTAATTTTTTAAATCCTTATTCAAGTTTATTGTTAACAACAAAAACATAGGATTGTTATATTTAGGTATACATACACTAAAATCGACATTGTTAACTTAATAGATTATAGTATTTAACAGACATATATATATATTACTTTTTTTGAAACTAACTTATTAAACTGCCTGTAATAGTTAATTTTTTGTATTTTAGATATAAAAGAAAAGAAAATTAATATTTTTTATTTAAAAACCTTATAATGCCTTAGGTAAATGATCAAACTATGAATGATTGACTCTAAAAACTGCTTTTTATAAGTATAAATTTCGAAAGTAAAGATTAAAACATAAATCATTTAATCTTCTTCATTTATTATCTAATTAAAAGTTTATGCTTTATCTTTATATGTCTTTATTGTTTTATTAATAGTTTGATGTCCATAATAAAAAAGCTATGAAAATTCGCATTTTTCTAAAAGGTTATTGGTTTTATGAAAACTATATTATAATATTTAAACGGGGATGAACTTGGATTCGACGTGAAGAATTCGTTTTTAACGGCAGTGGGGTATGCCCCTTATAGCTGTGAGGTTTTTATAAACGCAAAACAAACAAACAAACAAGAAGTTTCATTTGCTCACTTAGCAATGGCTTCTGCTAACAACCAACAATTAGCTTACGCTTTTTAATTAATTGTTAGTTAGTTATTTTAATTATTACTGTTGGTGATTAATCTAGCTTCATTTGACAACAGCGCTTTTTAAAGTTTTTAATTTATTTCTTTAAAACAGTTGAAGGATAATAAATTCTAAAATAATTATAAGTTCGTTTTATTACTTCGTTATTTTTAGTATTTTAAAATAAAACTAAACTGTAGAAGTTATCAATTAATCTTTGCGGAAAGGGGTTCGAACCCCCTCATCTCCACCATCACGAAAATAGTTATAAGACTGTGCAATTCAGTTATTTGTGACCAAAAAACCAAGAGTCTAGACTCTTGGTTTTTCTATTCCTTTGACCAATCAAACACCCGTTGAATTGCTTGATCCCATTTTTTTAAGTGTCGTTTCGCAACAGATGGTTGCATATTAGGTGTATATTGATAATAAGCATTTTTATCATCTTGTAATTGGTTAAAATTAGCAAAGAAGCCAGTTACATAGCCCGCTAAATATCCAGCGCCCAAACTTGTAGTTTCCATTTCCTTATGCACATGAATGGTTTTTTGCACAATATCACTTTGAAATTGCATTAACGAAGTCGATTGACTAACCCCACCATCCACTTTAATATCTTGAAAATCTATCCCTAAATCATCTTGAATTGCTTTGAGTAAGTCTGATGTTTGATAAGCGATCGATTGTAAACAAGCTCAAACGATATGCTCGCGTTTTGTATCTAGATCTAAACCAAAAATAGCTCCTTTCGCATAAGAGTTTCAATATGGAGCACCTAGGCCATAAAAAGAGGGAACTAGATAAACCGGGTTTTCTTGTTGTTTCACTAGATTAGAGTAAAAATCGCATTCCTTAGCATTGTAGATAATTCGCAAGCCATCCTTTAATCATTCAATGGCTGCTCCTGCGATGAAAACAGAACCTTCTAATGCATAAACAATTGGTTGATTTTCAATTTGTCATGCTACTGTAGATAATAATTGGTGTTGTGAATTAATAATTTGATTCCCAGTATTTACAAGCATAAAACATCCGGTTCCATAAGTGTTTTTAACAGTACCAGGTTGTAAACACAAATGACCAAATAAACTGGCTTGCTGATCGCCCAAAACACCTGTGATTGGTACTTGCACATGATTATTCACGCCCCATAAACTAGGATCAACATAACCAAATAAACTCCCTGATGGTTTTACTTCAGGCAAAATCGATTGAGGGATATTGAATAAATCTAATAATTCTTGGTCATATTGCATTGTATGAATATTAAATAAAAGGGTTCTTGAAGCATTAGAAACATCAGTAGCATGAACCTTACCTTTTGTTAATTTCCAAATTAATCAACTATCGATTGTCCCACACAATAAATCATTGGTTCTTAATGCTTTTTGTGCTGCTGGCACGTTATTGAGAATTCAAGCAATTTTCGAAGCGCTAAAATAGGCATTTAAGACTAATCCGGTTTTTTGTTTAATCATCGGTGCGTATGCTTCTAAAGTGCGACAAATATCTGCTGTTCGCTGATCTTGTCAAACAATAGCATTATATACTGGCATGCCGGTTTTTTTATTTCAACAAACAATAGTTTCTCGTTGGTTTGTAATCCCCAAACAAGCGATTTGTTCCACTTTAAGATTAGCGTTTGCACAAACAGTTAGCAAAGTGGATAATTGCGTGTTTCAAATTAAATTAGCATCCTGTTCAACCCATGATGTTTGGGGGAAAATTTGGACTATCTGGTTTTTTTCAACATGCTCAATATAACCATTAGAGTTAATAATAACACTACGGCACGAAGTTGTTCCTTGATCTAAAGCAATCACATATTTGTTAATTTTCATAGCTTCTATCCTCTAACTTGTTTTAATTTAATAGCTTTATTCAAACAGTTAAATGGTTGGGAGATAACATTTTTTTGTTCGTCTAAAAAAACTGCACGCTTTCATAAATAAGTATCTATTTGTAGGGGGTTTAGTTGGTTTAAAACGTGCAATACGCGACGTTTTTTTATTAAATCAACAACCGTTATCGGAATTTGTCAAACTACTTGCTGCTGCGTTTTTTCATTTTCTAAATCCATTTGCAAATAAGCAATGTCGTTCATTGTTTTGTGGTTCAAAAAAATATCTTTAATTAATGGTTCATAAAATTTAATTAATTTGAGTTCTAAAACAACAGATGAACCTTGTAAAACAAATTGAGCAATCAAAGTATTACCTAAAATATGTGCTAAATCTAAAGGATAATGATAAGATTGCACCTCATAAGGGATATCTCTGGGTTGTTGAAAATTATAAATGTTTTTTTGATAATCATCAGGGTTTTTCCCTTGTTGATTTGTACAAGCTACTAAACAAGGAATAATAATCAAAAAACCCATAGATCCTAATAAACACTTCAATGTTAATTTTTGCTTGTTGGTCATAAACTAGTGAGCATTAATCATTTGAATTAATTCAGCAACGTTACTAGCAATGCTTCCGTTTGCTTTAACTGCTCCAATAACAAATAAATTAACATACGCATATTGTGATTCGCACGGTTGCATTAACAACTGTGCTTTTGCTTGTTCGTCCTGTCAATTATACATACGTCGTGAGTCTGTGTATAACCCAATAATTGGTTTTTTCAACGCCGCAAAATAACCAATTTCAGTACATACCCCATTATCAATTGTTAAACCATCTAACACTGCTACTAATAAATCACATTGGTCTAATTCATTTTTATCAGCCTCATAGATTTTTAGCGAGTCTGCGCATTGTGTTTTATCATTAATAGCAAAGTTTTCTTGTGGTAAATATACACTATATTTAGTTTGTTGACGAATAGCGTCAACAACCTTCTTATTAAAATCTAGTTCAGCTTCGCTAAATAAAGCGTTGGCAAAATAAATTCGCTCCATAAAATTCTCCTTTAATTTTTATTCATCTTCATAATCTGATCGGTCATCAGTTCAATCGCAACCTGTGGTTTCTGTTTTTTTAATTGCACAGCGATCATTGACAGCTAATGATCGTAAATCCAAATCGGCCACTTTTTTATCTTCATCAACAAACCACAAGTTGCACTCTTTTCCGTTCATCAAAGCGGCCATAAAATTATTATATGCTAGACGGAGTTTTTTATCATCCGCATGATAAAAATTACGATTTAAAAAATCTTTCATGCCATCACGTGTTGTAAAACCTTCCATTGGGCACCCACACGGGACAACAGGCATGTTGTCAATTGTTTTCGCAGCTCTAATAATGTCTTTTTCGCGACACAAAATTAATGGACGAATAAACATCATTTGTTCTTTATCCATAAACATGGACGGTTTAAACGTAGCAATCCGGCCTTCATATATCATGTTCATAAAAAAGGTTTCAATTGCATCATCAGCATGATGCCCCATAGCTACTTTATTGCAATTTAATCTTTTTGCAGTCTGAATTAAAATTGCCTTTTTTAATTTCGAGCATAATGAACATTGAATTTTATTCTTATGCATATTAGCTCGTAAAATTTCACCCATATTTGTCTCTTCAATATGAAAGTAAATTCCTTGTTGTTTTCAGAAATTAATAATTGGATCATAATCAATGTGACATAAATTCATTTTTAAATGAATGCCCACCACTTCGATATCTCAATTATAATTTTTCTTCATCATTTTTTTGAAAATCCCCAAGGCATATAAAAGCGTCATTGAGTCTTTTCCACCCGAAACGCCAACACAAATTTTATCGTGATTTTGAATTAAATCAAAAATCTTGTTGGCTTTTATAATATTACCAATGATTTTACGCATATTTATTCCCTCTTAGATGCACTAGCTACATCTGATTTTTTCAATGCATAATAAGCAATAGCTCACAAGGCAATGAAGATAATTGTTAAAACTAAAATAATAATCACAAAGTGTCAAACAACAAAAACACTTGGAATGAAAATAGTAAAGGCATTAAAGACCGCTTGGTTAAACATCCCAATCAATCCAATACTAAATGGAACAGCTAAAACAATCCCAATCAGTAACGCAGGAAGGAAAGATAAAAGGAATAAAACAGCATTTTTTTGGTTTGAATAACCCATATTTTTTAACATTCGAGCAACTTTTAACAAATCATTAAATGAATTGGTAATCATTAAAATAATGGTTAATAGGATAATGAGCATAAATAAGAAAATAATAGTGATCTCAATTTTATTAATCGTGTTGTTAGCTGTTTGATAAACATTAAACATCACATCAACGGGTTCAACATTACTGATTAAGGCTTGGTATGTACTATAACCGTATTTTTTAACTAGTAGATCTATTACATGTGCAGCTTGTGCTCGTTCATCACCTATTGGTCGTAAATAATATTTTAATTCAACCATATCCTTAAAGTCTTCCAAAGCATTTAATAATAATTTTTGTGAACGATAAATTAATGATTGCACTTGTTGTGGATCATTCGCCTTCATTAAATCGTCTGAACTTGGATTAATAATATTATTTATAAGATCGATATTTTGTTGAGATTTACTTCATCGCTCCTGTACTGGATATAATCCGCTTAATGAGAAAATCGGGGTAATATTAGTTAGGATATCAGGGCTTTTTTTGTTTGTAAATATTCCATTGAATGGATAGGTTGTGTTGTTTGCTTGTTTAGAACTATAAGGGTCAGCATGTAAATCTAATAAATTGGCTGCCTGGTGAATATTCGTATATATCTGTAATTCTTGATTATTATCGCTAATCGCCACCACTTTTAAAACAGCTATATGGTTTTGTTTATGGGATGACAATCGGTCAGTATGATTATTGATTTTAATGGCCAACGTCCCGCCTATCCCTAGATTATAGTATTTAGCAAAAACGTTATTAATAATTACAGGGATAAAATCTTTTTCTTCATTCGTGAATAATAAATGATTAATACTCGTGCCGTTATGACTTAATAAAACAGCGTGTGAATCATCGACTAAACCAATCACTTTAATTGCTTTTTGTTTTTGTTTTTCATTTGTTAATTGTTTATTAATGTGTGTGACATTAGCATCAACATACACAAAAGGTTCGTCGTATTCCTCGTTTTCGTTTTTATACGGGTCTAATACTAAGGTATTAAAACTAATTCCCCCTCATTTTTGTTTAAATAAAGGATTTCAGTTAGGATGGGTTAATAAAACATAATGAATATAATCTAAGTGCACCTTGTTTGCGATGTTATTATTTTCGGCCTGGTTTGTGGCTTTTCGTGAATCAATATCGTAGTGTAAATAATAAGATTGGTTGGTTAAGCTAATCTGGTTATTAGTTTTTTTATTGACAACACGATAAACTTCTTGATCATTAACCATCTGAGTACTAAATTCTAAATCAGACCAGTCATCAACAGGTAATTCGAAAGTCATTTTTTCTTTTTTATCATTAAACAAATCAAACGTGATTTTTTTATTTAAATACTTACTTGCTATAAAAGCTTTAAAAATCGGAAGAGTAAAATTTTGTTTGTATCTAAAAGCCCCTTGATCACTTTCTTTTAAGAACCGGGCTCTTAAATAGGAACTAAATGATACTTGGAAATTATTAAATTTACGATCTTGGTTGTATGTATCAAAATATCAATCATCAAAGAATTTAAAATTAGGAATTAAATCGTTTTCAAACTTAAATGCCTCCTCTTGTGCTTCTTTAAAGTAAGCATGTGCTAAAGCTAATGGACTAAGAACATGATTAATTTCGAAAAGCTGGCTAGTTGTTCATTGCTGTTCATTAGGATCAAATCTTAGTTCCAACTGAATATTTTGAAAGTTAATTTGATCATCTAATAAGCGAATGTCAAAGACATAGTTTTTTGTTTTATCTAAATGGTGTTGGTCATTTTGTTTGATTAATGTTCGTAAATAAGTTAATAAATCATTGGTTGAACGCACCATTTTTAAATTTTGGTAGTCCTTAATTTTTAAGACTTCATAGGCCAATTTCGCTAAACGGTTCTTAGTTTCTTGATCTGTGTTAGTCGCTTTAAATTGGTTATTTAAAATACTATGATTATTTACCGCTGTTTTTGCTCACGAATCATATTGGCGATTCACCATATACAATGAATTTTCTGGAATTAATGATCGAGTAATCTCCCACGGATTTGTAATTTGGTTGGCTAAACCAAAATTGAAGTCTAAAAATTGTTTAATTTGGAAAGCGTTAGTTAAATAACCAATATCATATTTAGTTCGTAAATCATCTTTTTCGCCAAACAATTTTAAATTCAGATAATTATTTAATAACGGAGAGGTGCGTACGTCATTCGCGTAATCAGAAACAGCATAATTCTGGTTTAAATCCTGATTATTATCAGGAATGCGTAGGTTAACACCTAATTTATCAGATCAAACACTATGGAATTGGCCTGATTGTTTTGTGGGTGAATTGAATTCAATGGCAAATCGGTAGCGTTTCGTTGTTAGACTCGAATTCATTGAGTCAACAATTTTACTTCTTGTGTTGGTTACAAACAAGATTAAACCAAATGAAAACATAATCATGAGTGATAATAAAATAACCCGCGATAAAGAAGAGAAGGATAAAATAAAGGCATATCGCGTGAAACCCATATTTTCGCGAGCTGGACGTTTCGTTAGTAAACGAACAAACCATGATACCTTATTTGTTTCTATCCCCCTCATTAAGTCTGTCGCGTTTTTATTTGTTAATTTCCATACCATTAAGCTAACAATTGTGGCAAAAATTAAGAACGGAATAATGATTACTGTTATTAATTCTCCGAAATTAAAAGCAATTGTTTCAGTAGGAACCATTCAATAATCTTTTAAAAGATCTATTGCAAAAGATTGAGAAAAGTGAGCACTAATAAAGGCGATAATTCCCATAAATAAACACGGAATAATACCTATCGTTAAAAAGCTTGCGATGATTTTTCAACGATTGACCCCGTTTGCCATCATATTTCCGATAATAATTTTGTTTTGAGCAATAAAACGATTAACTATAATTACAATTACAAAAATTGATAGAGCTAGAATTAATAAAGTAATTAAAGATGAGAATGTTTGGATTGTTGTAGTAATCTTGCGAACAAACACTAAACGCAATGGGGCTGGTGTAATTTTGTTGTTTGTATCCTCTGCCATATAAGCAGCATCAATTTGCGAAGGCCAACTCATCACTTCGTTTGCTACAATTCATTTGTTTAAATCCAAAGTAAATTGCTTAATTAGTCCTTCATCACGTGTGTTTAAACGAATATACAGATTTTTTTCCACCGGATTTGATCGGAAACCATCAAAAGTTCGTTCAAACCCGTTATTATTAACATAAATTAAAGCTTCTTTGGCTGGGTTAGGTATTAGCGAAGAAAAGTTAATAATCGGGAACATATAGTTTGGTGTTAACCCTGTTTTTATTATTAAATAAGGCGTAGTGTCAATATAAACCTTAAAATCATCGCTAATGCTGTTAAAGTATTTTTCAAAAGCTTCTTGCGTATGAATTTTAGCAATATTTTCTAGATAAAGATTAGCATCATAAACTTTTTTATTATGCTGTTTCAAAAAGAAGGGTGTAGATACAGCTAAATACGATGTTTGCATATCAAAATATGCGGGGATCGGCACTCCCGCTGGGACGAATGAAAAACTCATCCGGTGTGCTTTAGCAACGACATTGATTTCTTGGTTCGAAGCTATGCCTTTTTTTGAAGGATACAAAATCAGCAGGAACTGCGTTGCTACTTTTCTTGCCGTCTGTGCATTAAAAGTAGGATCATTATGGTAAGTTTTTAAATCTAAAGGATCATATTCAGGGTGGCTTTGAGCGTATTTATTAGCTTGGAGAAAATCAGCATACAACTGATTATTATCCCCCCATTTAGCATATACTAACTGTGCCAAAATAAATCGTCGCGCTGCTAGAGAATTGGGCAAGTTAGCCATTTCATCAACGCTTATATTATTATCTTCTTTTTTAAAGTTAGCATCAATTTTCACACCATCATAATATGTTTGGTAGATTAAACCATTAGGATTTGCATTATTTTTATTTATCACAAAGTCTTTTCATGATTTTTTAGCAACTTGTCCTAAATTCACTTGTTCATCTATTTGTTTGATAATATTATTTTTTAGAACTTCAAGACCTTTTTCACCGTTATTTATTTGCAACGGTAAATGGTGTAGTAAATAGTTTCATATAACTAAATAATCATTCAAAATTTTTCTTTGGTGTTCATAACGAATATGATTAATTAGGTCGCTATTGTTTGTTTGCTCTAAAAATATTTTGTTTTGTAATACAGCTTGATAGATCGCTTGATAACTGGGAATTTGTTTAGAATGCAATAGGTTTTCTATTTGCTCATAAACTTGTTTTGGGTTGTTCAGAGCCTGCGCTTTTAGTTCGGTCTGATTCAACATCGAAATGTCATCATTAAAAACTGAAGCATTAAAATATTTATCCTTCGCTGCTTCTATATAATCTTGCACATCTTTTTGAGCTAATAAATAAATTTGGTTTAGATCATAACTAACAAAATTATACCGTTGTAAAACATCGATGGTTGTTTGGTCAAACGTATTTAAAGTCTGGTTGTTGTTGTATTGTAACAATTGGTAATTAATGTCTTGATGTGGAGCATTGACTATTAGTGCTCGTGTTCGTTCGACAGTTAAATCGATTCCCTTAGCCTGGTAAAAAGTTTTTAATTCCTTTAAACGATCATCAAGTTTCTTTTGAGCTATATCTTTGTTTTGATCATTATAAAATTCATTCACAACGACATTATGCAACTTCTGTTCATCCACCAGTTTATTGTAAGACTGTTTTAAACTAGTCGAAGTATTTTTAAGTAGTGAAAAAGCAAAAACACTAATAAAAATTAATGTTCCTAAGCCGATGAATGAACCTTTGTTCTTTCACAAATATGCATAGAAGTTTTTGATCAATCTTCAAAACATAAATTATTCTTCCTTTGCTAACAACTCATTCAAAAATTGCTTTAAATTTCTATCGTGAGATAATGTTGGATAAGATTTCTTTTTATTTTTGATTAATATAGGATGGATAATTTTGTAATTTAAAACTGACATCTTCCGTTCTGGATCATAAAAAAGGTACATAAATTTATAGTACTTATTTTCTTGGAAAATTTTAGAGATATCAATCGGATCAAAATCCGAGATATTTTGTCTTGAACAATAACCATAACTATTGTCTTTCAGTTGCAAATAAACCACTTGCTCATCATATTTAAGAACTTTCGCGAGTACTATTTGCAATTTACTTTTAGGTTTTTTAAAATTATTTATTGATTTCATAGGCAACTACTTTCAATCGTGTTCTATATTAAGGCTAGATTTTAATCATCTTGTATAAGATTATGATTAATCACAAGATATTAATTAATATTTAATATAATATTATAAAGCAGAAAAAGAGGTAATTATGAAACTAAATGTCACAATTGAAATTCCAAAACATTCAAATATTAAATATGAATACGACCGCGTAACTAAAGAAATCAACGTGGATCGTATCTTATATGGAGCTAATTCCTACCCCCAAAATTATGGGTTTATTCGCGAAGCATTAGACTATGATGGCGATGAATTAGACGCTTTAATTATAGCCGATCAAGCGTTTAATCCTGGAATTAATGTTCCAGTTCGCTTATTAGGAGCTATGAAAATGATTGATGGTGGAGAAACTGATACTAAATTAATCACGGTCATTGATTGTGATCCACGTTATAACCACATCCAAACTTTAGATGATGTCCCTGCACATCTTTTAAAAGAAATTAAGGATTTCTTTGAAAACTACAAGAACTTACAAAATAAAACTGTCCTAATTAATGGTTTTGAAAACCAAGAATGAGCTATGAAAGAATATGAAGAATGTAAGGCATTAATGGACGAATATAAAGAGATGGATAAAACTGAATTTGTTAAATTAATGCGAGCAAAGCACCCTGAGAAATATACTAATTAAAATGCGTTTGTCAAATAATCCTTTTATCAAAATTCACGAAAAACTTAAACAAATCACATTATTTAACAAATCACTGCAAAAAGTTCGTTCTACAAGTTTTCGTAAATATTTACAAAAACTTTTCCGTTTAGATACGATTGTTTATAAATTAATTAGCTTTGCTGCAATTAGTTTACTGGTTTTTTTATCGGGTTTTCTAGTGCGTCAACACTACTTAGATATAGTCTTACAACCCGATCAAAAGCTTGTGAATGGTCTTTTTCATTTCACTATTAATAATGGTTTAGGCCTAGGGCAATTATCCCAAAAAAGTCATCATTTAGTCTTTTTTGTTCAATCAATACCCATTGTGATTGGTTTAATTGCAATTCTTGCATTGGCTAATCCCGCCTATTATATTTGCTTGATGTTTATTGTTTTTTCAACAATGGGCAACGTTATTGACCGAGCAATTGATGAGCCATTAGAACTATTACGATTATATCCTGAAATATTTAAAAACGCCGGAAATGGCGGGGGGAATGATATTAAATACGGTGTGGTTGACTATTGAATTTTTGCCAAATCTATTATTAACTTATTTGATGTATATATTGTTGTTTTTGTTTGCTTGTTAATTTTATATTTATTAAGTACAATGATTATTTCCTTTGTCAAATCCAAAAACGAATCCAAGGATTCAAAAATTAAAGAACACCGAGAAGATAATGATACAGATCAGTTAGCTAAGGATGAAGATTTGGAAATTACAACAGTCGATAAAAATCCTTTTGGATGAGAGACTGCGAATCAAGAAGATGATGACAAACATCCAGATCATAAGAAAGAGTCTAAAAAAGATGAAGAGTAATGAAATCGTTGTCAAAGATTTAATTACTCCCATTCGGGTCGATAAATTCCTAGCGTCGCAAACCGATTATTCACGTACCCAAATTAAAGCTATGATTGAAGCTAATTTGGTTACTATTAATGACGAGCCAGTAAAAGCTAAAACAATCGTCGATAACCAAGATATCATTGCTTTTCAGGAACTAAGTATTTTAGTAAAAAACAAAACCAAAGCCGATTATATCTACCCTTTGGAAATTGTTTATGAGGACGAATATCTTTTAGCCATCAATAAACCAAGTGGGATGTTAGTCCATCCTTCTCAATTTAATGAACAAGATACTTTAATAAATGCTGTGCAATACTATTTACAGACTTCAAACTTTTATCTTGTCCACCGAATTGATAAGCATACTTCAGGTTTAGTCTTATTCGCCAAAGATCAAGCTACATACACAAAAATGCAAACACTATTTATGAATCGAGCAGTAATCAAAAAATATTATGCGCTAGTAGCTAATAGGTTTGATGACCAACATTTGCATTTTCAAATTAATGAACCTATTGGTTATAGTTATGATGATAGCTTGCGTATGCAAACAGGTCATGCTAAAAATAAGAAAGATGCTGTTAGTGTTTTTAAAGTGGTTGAACAATACCGTAATTCCGCATTAATTGAAGTACAGATCATTACTGGTCGCAAACACCAAATTCGTGTCCATTGTCTATACATGAACCACCCAGTCCTAAATGATCCATTATATTCAAACCGCAAAAAAGTCAGCAGTTATGAACAATATTTACATGCCTACTTTTTAGAATTTACACACCCTATTAGAAATACTTTATTAAGTTTGCAAACTACTTTACCCCGGGAATTCAACACTAAAATTGACGAACTAAAGGAACATTTATATGAAGAATGTTAGTTTGTATTTAGATCTTTGCTCTTCGCAGTGTATCATTGGCCTGTATGTAGAGCAGAAATTAATAGATTATGTAATTGTACCAACAAAAAATAACTTGACCGATCTAGTTAACCAATTAATATTTGATTTATTAACTAAACATCAATGATCAATCGCCAATGATGTTGGGGCGATTTACTTAAACAATGGACCTGGTAGTTTTACTGGTTTGCGTGTTAGCGGAATTATTAGTAAAACGTTAAACGCTTTATACAAGATTCCTTTATATACAGCCGACCACTTAAAACTTTTAACATATAACCAAAAAGACACATTGGTTTTCTTAGATGCTAAGGGTGATAAATTATATGCTTATTACGATCAAACATACCACATCATTTTAAAAAGTGAGCAAGCTAGTTTGATTCAACAACTAAGTCATTATTTAGTTGTTGAAATCAATGATCAAACTTTTGATTATGCCTATTTTTTAAAACACTTGCCATTTGCTTTGTTTGATTTACAAAGTGATTGAACTCAACTAACCTTAAACTACGTCAAGCAACCAGTATAAACAAAAAAAGAACCATTTATTTGGTTCTTTTTTATCGCGCATTTCAACGGAATGATTTTGATGCAAAACCTAAAAGGATGAATGATCAAGCAAAAGGAAGAATAAAGTTTAAAATGTTTTCTGCTTTTGTGCCAATTTTAATAAATGCTGAATTTGAGATTGCATCAGGTGTATATTGAACATAAGCGTTTGTATACTTATGAATGAATTTGTTAGCTAAAATTCGTTCTAACCAGTTTTTATGCAATACAGCAAAATCACTCTGACTATTTATAGATTTAATTTCTTGGAAATATTGGTTGTTTCGACTTAATACTTGCCCAACTTCCTGTGGGTTGTTTGATTTTGGCGTTTCTCACACAAACATTAATAAGAATCCTTGTGCTTCCTCGATTTCCTTCGGCGTGGCATCAGCGTTCATTAAAGTACGAATATTAGTTTTAATTGAAATATCTAAAATATTTTTAAATTGATCATTGGCCGTCTGCCCTGTACTTAGAGGATTAATAGTTTGATAAACATTATTTACATCAAAGATGTTGTATTTATCATATTCCAAAGCATTGTGGTGATTTGCACTTAAGGGAGTCATATCACTAACAAATGCTTCTTGTTGAAATAAAGGGTTTTGTGGGTCCAAATGAGCTACTTTTAAATATTGTCCTAGCGAAGCTAATAATTTTGTGTATTCCCCATGGGTATATAAATTATTTTCAAACGGAACCCATTCATTGTTCACTAGGAAATTTTGTGTCGACTGAGTTACCCCTTGAAAAGCCATTGTGTTTTGAATAATGGGCGATTTAAATGGGGTGAGATAAGAAAGGTACCACATAGCTTCCACTTTGACAATTTGCGCTAGTGGTAATACTTGACCTGATAAAAACATTGTGAAAATCAATAAAGTTGAGCCGATGCCTTGGATTGTTAAGATCGATTTAGAAATTGAAACAATGAATAAACCCACAGCTAAGGAAACTATTGTTAATGCAATAAAACTGTAAATATAACTGGCTCAATGAATCCGCGAAAATAAATCCTTTAAAGATGGTGAGCGAACAATAATTTTTTGTAAATCTTCACCCACTCCTAGATTAAAAGAATAAATTTCTTTACCAACTTGAAAATAACGTGAGCCAAATATTACGAGAGAGATTAAAGCGGTTCATAAACCAGAAAAAATCATGATCAAAAAATAATATGAAGCTGTGAACAACAAGAAGTTAATGGGTTTGATATTAGTTGCACCGATTCGTTTTAATAATGTTGATTTTTTAAACTCAAATAATGCTGTGGGTAGGGAAATACACGCAATAGCTAAAGGGCCGATCGAAAACGTGGCACCAAGAATCATTTCATAATTAAAAATCGTCCCTAAAATGAGAGTAAAAATCACAGGATAACCAAATGCGAAAAACGGACCAACAAAAGCTTTTCAAAAATGTTTATTAATAATCTGAATAATTCCAGCAAAAGTGCTGTTAAACTCTTTCTTTTTTGGTTTTTTATCAAATGTTAATAGCATACTTTTACCTCTAAATATATTCGTCTAAACATTTTTCAAGACTTCCATATAACTCAATTGTCTCTTGTTTAGTGCGGTCATAAACGACTTTGCCTTTGCTCATAATAATAATCCGGTCAACTAGTAATTCAATTTCTCGGATATCATGGGAAATAATTAAAATTGTCGAGTTAATTTCTTTCGCATAATCTTTTATAAAATGAATTAGCCGGGTTTTAATTTTTAAATCCAACCCAGTACTTAATTCATCTAAAATAATCATTTCAGGTTTATTAATAATGGCTAAAAGAGCGTTCAAGCGTTGGTGTTGCCCACCCGATAAAGATGCGGCTTTGTTTGAGTAAAATTCGTCAATCCCAAAAACTTTAATTAAATATTCTAGTTCCTTGCCTGTTGTTTTTGATCCATAAATACGATTCATAGTATCTACAACATCTTGCACAGTTAATCCTTGTGGATATGAAGAGTCTTGAAATTGAATACCGATTTTGGTTTCATCCATTTTATTGTTAACAACACCTGGAAATAGATAATTAATTTGCCCTGCAGACGGTTTGGAAATCCCAACAATCATTTCAACAGTAGTTGTTTTACCTGCACCATTGGAACCTAATAATGCGGTATTTAAATTCTTATAAAGGTTTAAACTTAGATTATTTACAGCTTTGAATTTATTTTTCTTTATTTTAAACTCTTTATCTAGGTTTTTAATTTCAATAATTTTATGATAACCCTGATATTCACGGACAGGAATAACAGGATGGTTTTTAATCTTAGCTTCTCGCTGTTTTAATTGATCAACTATATTTTGAATAACAGGACTAATACTCTCATTTTCATTGGTGTTTTTTGAAAATCTTTTCATTGTCATACAAATACCTATACATTCTTTCCAACTTATTAAAATTATAGTTTATTAATTATTTTTTTGTAAAAAAGTGTGTAAAAAACAGCCCCTTGTACGTTTGATGGGGTTTTAAATATAAAAAAACAAAAACAACCCGTTCAGGTTGTTTTAATTACATAAATTAGTTATAGCTGATTTCTTTAAGTTTTGTAGCGTTAAAATTAATTAAAAATTCATAAATTAAATTTGCAGCTGCTTGAATATCTTTGACATCAGCCACCCCAATTGGGGCATGCAAGTATCTTTGGGGAATTGATAAACCTAAAATAATACTTCCGCCTAATGGACTATATTGCATTTCGGCCGCATTCGTACCTCCACCCTTAGCTACATAACGATAACAAGGAATGTTTTTTTGACTAGCTAATTCTTCAAAATAAGTTAATAAACGAGGGTTTGCTAAAGTTTCGCTATCTTTAATTCTAAAAGCAATTCCATCACCTAATCGTGTTGTCCCTTTAATTGCTTTATATGTGTCATGACTAGCAGTTGTATCTAAAATAATAGCTACATCAGGATTAATTAAGCTAACAGTTGTTTTCGCTCCACGTGTACCTACTTCTTCTTGAGCAGTTAGTGAGAAATAAGCATTAACAGCTAAATCTTTTTTAGCTAATTCATTAATCAATAAATCAATCACTGCACAACTTACCCGGTTATCCACAGCTTTACCTACTATATAGTCTTCGTTAACAAAATCCATGTCGGTATTAGCTAAGTAAACTAAACTACCAGCCTTGATTCCTAAGTCCACTGCTTCTTGTTTATTTTTAAATCCTGCGTCAACATATAAATCGTTTGCCTCATAGGCTGCTTTGCGTTTCTCAGTTTCAAGAATATGGATTGATGTATGACCAATCACTCCATTAATCATGTTATTATCTTTCAACACTAATTTAACGGGTGTGCCAATTACTACGTTAGGTCAAATACCACCCATAGCTGAGATTAATAACATCCCTTCATCAGTAATTTCGCTAACGACATAACCAACTTCGTCCATATGGGCATCGATTAAAACTTTGGGGGCATTAGGTTCTTTTGATGGTTTGTAATAAACAATTGAACCTAAAGCATCACGCTGATATTCTAAACCTGTATTTTTAACACTAGCTTTTAAATAATCAACAACTTTTTCTTCATAACGCGACATACCATAAATTTGCATGTAGTCTTTGCACTTATTTTTAATTATTTTTTTATCTATAAATTTCATTATATTCTCCTTTTATTAATCTTCATCCTCGGTTGTACGACGCACATAGTTATCAATCCCAGCTAGCCCATAAAGATCAGTGTCCTGAATATAGGCTAACGATGCTGATCCACCACTGGAAATAAAGTTTAAATAACTATCTAGACCTAGATATTCGGCAATTGTGGATGTTTTATTATCACTAATAATACTATATAAACCATGCTGTGAGTATTTGCTAATCGTTTTTAAAATCTGAATTGTCCCTGATGCATAGTGTTGTATGTTTTCAATTAAACCAAACGAACCATTTCATAAAACGGTTTTTGCTTTACGAATTTCACGTTCAATTAAACTTAATGATCGCTTGCCAACATCTAAACCATAAAACCCTTTGATTCCTTCATCAATCTTTAAATATATCGGTGGCGTATCTGATTTTTCATTATTGCATAAAAAATCATAAACTAATAGAATCTTGTGCTCATATTCTTCAAGTAATTCCCCGATTTCATCTAAATAATCACGTTCGACATGGTTTAAACCTACATCATAGCCTTTTGCATATAAAAAACTAAAAACTAAAGCACCACCAATAACCACACGGTCAGCACGTTCGCATAAGACTTCGATGGCTCCCATTTTATCAGCGACATAATTTCCACCAATTAATGCTAGATACGGTCGTTTAGGATTTTCTAAAGCTAAGTCTAAGTGGTTCAACTCGCTAGAGATTAAAAAACCAATGGCACTCTCTTTGGAATTTATAGCCACCCCATAATTTGAAGCATATTTTTTATGCACAACCGAAAAGGCATCTTCTACAAAAATATCTGCTAAAGAAGCTCAAAATGCTCCTAAATTAAGATCCCCTCGAGTTTCAAAACCCACATACTCCCCAGTGGTTGCTATATCGCAATATTTTGTGTTTTCTAATAATAAAACATCCTTAGGTTCCAAAGCATTGGTTAAACGAATTACTTCTTCCCCATAGTTTTCTTCACTAAAGATTACTCGATTAGCGTGTTTTTGTAACCTTTTTTCTAAAGATTCATGAACAATTTTCAAACTGTATTTATTACTAATTTTGTCATTTAAACTTTTTATATTACCTAAATGCGATAAAATAATAACCTTACAATTTCGACGCAATAGATAAAATATTGTCGCCATAGCTGCTTTGATTTTTCGGTCATTAATGATTTTCCCGTTCTTTAATGGTACATCTAAATCTAAATGTACGAGCACCGTTTTGTGATTAACATCTACATCACTAATAATTTTCTTTTTATGATAATTTGCCATATCTTAATACATCTCATCATCGGCTGGGATTTTTAATAAAGCTAAGCCGTTTTTTAATACTTGTTTGATCGCGTAAATTAAACCTAAACGTGCACTTGTTAAAGGCAAATTATCACGATCAATAATTTTTATGTTTGCATAATAATTATGTAATAAATTAGCTAATTCATACAAATAATTAGCAATTTTATGCATACTGAATGTCTGCATAGCAACACTGATCGTTTTTTTAAAATAATGTAATTGGTCTAAAAGAGCTCGCTCTTTTTCATGCACTAAAAGATCAGCATTAACTTGGTGGACTATGTCTTTATTTTTATCTAAGAGCGAAAAACAACGAGCATGCGCATATTGGACATAAAATAATGGATTATTATTATCCTTAGCTAAAGCAACATCAACATCGATTACAACGTGTGTATTAATGGATGATGACCCTAAAAATCAGCGTAAAGCATTAGGGCCAATCACTTCAATTAGATCACGAATTGTTAAAGATTGTCCCGAACGTTTAGAAAGTTTAAATTCTTCATTGTTTTTTGTTAACTTCATGATTTGCGAAGTTAGGATGATTAAGTTGTCAGGATTAAAACCAAAACAACTTACACCTGCCTTTAAACGAGTTATATAACCCAAATGGTCGGTACCAAACAAATTAATCATTAAATCGGGTTTGTGGGTTTGTAGTTTGTAGTAATGATAGGCAATATCAGGCAAAAAATAGGTCATTGACCCGTTTGATTTAATTAACACACGGTCTTTATCATCATTAAATGATGTGGTTTTTAACCATAAAGCTTTTTCGTGTTCATAGGTGTAGGGTTTTAATTTATCTAATGTTTGGTCAATCAAGTCAGTTTGGCGAATAGTTTTTTCGGATGTATAATGTTGAATTTCAGTACGCATTGATAGTAAATCTTTTTTAATTTCTGATAAAAAGAATTTAACACAGAAATTTTTAAGGATTTCGGCTTGTTGAGTATCAATAATATTAAATGCTTCATCTAATTTTAAATTTATAAATTGTTCTTTGTAAGTCGCTCGTAAAGCATCGGCTGCACTAAAAATTTCTTGTCCGTGATAAGCATCATCGATTAGCTCAATCTGTTGCTGAAAACTTTGTAAATAGCGAACAAGTACACTACTTGCTAATTTATCAATTTGATTACCTGCATCGTTCACGTAATATTCACTGACCACATCATAACCACATTTTTTTAATAAGGCACAAATTAAATCACCATACACAGCATTTGCAGCGTGACCAATGTGTAATAATCCAGTAGGGTTAGCTGAAACATATTCCACTAAATATTTTTTGTTTTCCTTGGGAAAAACAGGAAAATCACTCTTTTGTTGATAAATCAAATTTAATAAGACGTTATGATCATCTGGTTTAATGAAAAAATTAATAAACCCTGGAACACTAATTTGCACATTTAAAAAATTTGATTTTAGCAACTCTTGTTCGTTATTTAATAAGGTTATTATTTCTTCGGCAATATCCATTGGTTTACGTTTTAATTGTTTACTTAGCGTTAAAGCTATGTTAGTATAAAAATCACCGTGGTTAATTTTGCTTGTCTTATCAATGATGTAGGGGTGGTTCGTTACACCTATTTTGCTTAAAGCAAAGTCAATTATTTTTTTAATTTTTTCAATAATCATATAAACTCCTATAAAGATAAAAAAATTCAACTCATACCTGCAGCAAGAGTTGAATGGATTCTAATACTTAGAACGGTATTTGTTTGCCTCTTTAATTTTTTCTTTTTTACGTAGGCCTGGTCTTAAATGGTATTCATGACGTTTAGAATCTTTTTTAGTTTCATTCGAAATACGTTTAAATTTCTTCAGAGCTTTTTCTAAATCGCCTTCAACAACGTTAACTCCTCTTGACATAATTCACCTACATTTCTATTAAAATTCTAACAATGTTATAATTATATATTAATTTAACAAAACTTTTTTATTTAATTATCCTAATTAATAATTATTTTATTAATTATTTATTTTTAGTGATATTCACTTGTTCACTTTCTTTTAATACGGGGTGGGCCATATTGTAGAATACACTAACGAACATAGCAGCACCGACTCCTATAACCATAATTCATAATCCAGCTAAATAAGAACCAAAAGCCGCATGACCTGATAAACCAGTTAACGGAATAAAAGCCGCTTTTTCTCTTCCTAATGATTGTTTAATTATAACTACATCATCATAACGAATAGCAGTTACGATTAACCCAAATAATAAACCAAATAATGCAAATCCCCAGAAACTATACATGACAGACTGTCAAATAATTTCTTTTCTGGTTCATTTATGAATATTCATTCATTTAATCGTTCTTAATACTAAGACAACAATAGTTGCTGCAAACATAATAAATGCACCAAAACCAATTATTCATTTAGATGCTTCTGGATTTCATGCGCCAATTAAAGCGCACGCAAAACACGCAAAAGCAAAAGCGACAACAAGAATATTCATTGCTCGATCGATCTTGTAATTTTCTTTATAAAATCATTTAGTTAAAACTTTTTTATTTCCCAATGATTTCACATTTGTATTTTTTGACATATAAACCTCTTTATATTTCTTACTAGTAATTATTATATAATAATACAATGAGTTAAAAACAAACATATAGGAAAGATAGATATGAAACCTACTGATAAATTTGTCAGTGACGAAATTGCAACCGATGATATTTTACTGGATTTGCAAAATCACGAAAACAAAATCAAGCGTAAACGCCAAAGTTTACGTTGATGACAAAAAATGATCATTGTTTTAAGTTTGATTATTGGCTGCTGTTTGTGTATTACCCTTTTGGTTGCACTTATTGTGCACTTGCAAACTGGAGCACTGTTTTAAAAATATGCAACAAATACCCATATTCGCGAAAACAACCGAACATTTGTATGTGCATGTTCCGTTTTGTAATCACATTTGTACATATTGTGATTTTAAGCGGATTTTAAAAACTCCTCAAACCCAATTCATTGTCGATGATTATTTAATAGATATTCAAACTCGTTTGCATACACAATGTGAATTAAAACAATTTAAAACCATCTTTCTTGGAGGTGGCACACCTAATTGCTTATCTGACAACGAACTTACAACACTTTTAGAGGCTTTAGCGCCTTATGCAGATGACGATTGTGAATTTAGCATTGAATGCAATCCCGATTTAATCAACCAGACCCAAATTGATATTTTTAAAAAAAATAAAGTAAACCGAATTAGTTTAGGCGTTCAATCCACAAACAATAAAATTTTAAAACAAGTTAACCGGATTCACACAATTCAAGATGTAAGTCTCGCTATTAATTTATTGCAAGAAAACGGTATTACAAACATATCATGTGATTTTATTTATAATCTGCAAAATATGACATTCCAAGATATTGATGATGTTTTTATTTTTCTCAAAAAACACAAAATTCCCCACGTTTCTTTTTATGCATTAGAAATTAAATCTAATAGTTTGCTCAAACGTCTAGGGTGTACAATAGATCCTGATAAAGAAGCAGACCAATTAGAATATATTGAACAAAAATTTCATGCAGCAAAGTTTCATCGTTATGAGGTTAGCAATTGAGTTTTAGATAATAAATACCAATGCCAACATAATCTTGCTTATTGACAAACAAAGGATTGAATGGCTTTAGGTTATGGAGCACACGGTTTTGAAAACCGATATTATTACCAATTTAATGGACGAATTAACCACCCCTCTATTGAAACGAAACAATTGAATACCCATGATTATTATCAACAAATATTAATTATGGGCCTACGTTTAGCTGAAGGGTTAGATTTAAAGATACCTAGATTTTACGAAGCTTTTATGTTCTTTCGTAATCAACTAGAACATTATTATATACAAGATAATCGGCTATATGCCGAAAGTTTAGATTTACTTAACCAAACTATCCTCCCGATTATATAAACAAAAAACAGGGACTGACCCTGTTTTTTTAGCATTTCTAATTTAGATTAATATTTAATTAGTGAGAAAGTTGGTGCAGACAGTTTTTCGTGACCGTTTAGGAATGTTAGTTCAATCAAATAAACAGAACCAACAACTTGCCCTTGAGCTTTTTTTACTAACTCTTCAATTGCATGAACAGTGCCGCCTGTTGCTAATAAATCATCAACAATTAATACACGTTGATTAGGTTGAATTGCATCTTTATGCATTTCTAAGCTTGAACTTCCGTATTCTAATTCGTATTCTTGTGTAAAGTGTTCACGCGGTAATTTATTTGGCTTACGCACTAAAATAAATGGTTTTTTAATTTGCATAGCTAATGGTAAACCAAATAAAAATCCTCGTGATTCAGCACCTACGATTACGTCAACATTTAATTGGTTAACATATTCTGCAAAGGCATCAATTACATCCTGCATAGCTTGGGGATGCATAAAGATTGGTGTAATATCCTTAAAAATAATTCCTTTCTTGGGAAAGTCAGGGACATCTTTAATCAAAGATTTTACATATTCAATTTTGGGCATACTCATTTTAAACTCCTAGAATTTGTTAATATTCAATATTTCTTGTTCATCATATTTATCATAACCAAATTGTTGGTTATGATGGCTATTTAACGTTTTTAACCGAATTTTTTGGGCTAATAAAATTGTTGCCATATTCAGTTTCAGCATTACATTCGCTAAAATAGGATACATTACAGCTAAACTAACAAAGACGATTAAGTTCATCATAATTAAATCAACAGGAAGAAAGAACATTAGTATTAATAGTGATGCAAGCATCACATAATAAATTATATTATAAGCCACTCAATTCTCAACACTTGCTTGTGTTAAAAGATTTTTTAGTGCTCTTTTTTGATAAATTTGTTTGCTATTAATTCGCATGCGAATTTGGCCAAGATAAACAAAAATAAATAATAATAACAAGATAAAAAAGGTATTAAAACCAATCAGACTATATTCGTTGATGGGGATTTGTGTTATATACACTAAACCAATGCCTGCACTAACAAAAGTAAAGACGGTTGTGATAATGACTAGTGCTGAAGTGATTCGTAACCAAATCATACCTCAACATAAAGCAATAACGAAAATAATTAAATAACTATAAACACTCATACGCGCATTTTGTAATCAAAAAGCTGTGTTTTGTAAGTTAATTACTAAATGAAATTGCGCTGATATTTTATCTAAGTCATCCACATAGGTTGCACTTTGGGTGTCAAAAATAATTTCGGTAGTATGGTTAATAACTTGGGTGCCGACAACTGATGGATATAACTTCGTATTAATAGCATCAATCGGGGTTGGTTCACTAATGTATCCACGCACTAATGTATTAGCAAAGAAGTCGTGACTACGGTTTACTAAACCTAAAACCAACATCCCAATAATAATGATTAATCCAATTAAAACTAATGTAGCAATTAAATAAGCTTTATGATGCATGTGTTCAATAAATGCCTGTAATCGTGAATTAGTTTTAGGAAC
This sequence comes from Ureaplasma zalophigenitalium, assembly GCF_025780055.1. GTDB lineage: Bacteria > Bacillota_I > Bacilli_A > Mycoplasmatales > Mycoplasmoidaceae > Ureaplasma > Ureaplasma zalophigenitalium. The sequence continues at coordinate 72,423 of NZ_JAOXHJ010000004.1, forward strand.
AAAAACGCCAAATTGTTGTTGGTTAATTAAAAGTGCATGAGCAAGATATTCTCTATATAAATGACAATTAGGTTTTTCTGCACAAACGATGGCTAATAAATATAAGATACCTAAAAAGACAATATAGGATATTAAGAAATAAGAGAACAAAATAATCATGACATTTGTTCCAAAGGCCTGATTAGTATGATCGTTAAAGAACATAAAAACCATTCCAGAAAATAACATTAACATGTATAAATAGAAATATTTAATCCATTGATCATTCAAACTTTTAACCAAGGCGTTTTTATACGAATAACCTTGCTGCAAGAAAAATTGCATTCCCTTATTTAGTTGCATTAAGCCAAATAGGTTTAAAATATTAAAAACAAACAGGGCTGCATATGTTTCAGCGCTAAAACCAGTATTAAATTTAATTAAAAAAACTAATGCTAAAACATAACTAAAGAACATTAATAAAGCATTTAATAAACCTGCGAGTTTATACAGAACACTCACGATGATACCAATCAAAAGAATAATTACACTTAAACCGATTAAAATACTTTGTTGGTTTGATAGTTTAGTCATTAATTTATGATTGTGGATTGTTTGCAAATGACTTGCTCGTTCAACATATTTAACAAAAGCTTGTGCATATTGTTTCTTAGCAATCAAAGGATTATGAGCTGTTAATAAATCGTTATAAGCATAAGCATTGTGGAAGTACTTTTTAAAATTAACTAAGTTATTAAAATAACTATTGGTATGATGATCTGCTTTTTGACTGATTAGAAATTCCTTAGTATGGTATTGGTTTTGTTGATCTGCTTTAAAATAATGATAGAAAGAGGCGTAATCAATACTTATAACATAGGGACTGATCAATGATAATTGTTTTAAGTTTCAAGAATAAAACATTTCTTGATCTTTTAATTTTGTTGGGCCTTGTGGTTGATTAAAATTGAATTGGTTGTTGCTAGGTGAGTAATACTGCGAAGTATAAAAAGTTTGCAATAAGGTTAATAATTGGTCTTCTTGAACCGGTTTTTGATAACTTAGAGTTTTCTCATCAATTAAAAAATCGCTAATAGGTTTTTTCGAACCAATCACAAAACTCATGTATTGACGCTCAGCATCATTACTAGATGCTATTTGATATTGACCATCAATGATATCTCAAATTTCTTGATTAACTATGTTCTTTTGTTCATGAGCATACGCCAGTAAGGCTAATGAATTAAGTTTCATAATTAAAGCATCACGATTAGCTCACAATAATCAAATGTTTTCGGGTTTTGTTAATTTTTTAGGATCTTTACTTAAATTCTGCAGTATTTCATCACGGCTAGCAACCGTTTTAGCATCGCCTGCAACACTTTTAAATTGAGCATCAAAAGTGTCTAAACTAAAATCTTGATTATCCTTAGTAGGAACCTTAATTTTTAATTCCAAAGAATTAGTTAAACTGTTGTTTTGCAAACTTAATCAAGCTTCTTTTTGGTTTAAAATTAAAAAATCTTGTTCATCAAATTGTTGATCATTAAGTTTTGTTGTTTTATGAATTGTTGATCCTAATAATCCAGAAATGTTTTGTAGTTCTAAACGATTAGATGTACTAAAAGTTCGCAATAAAGCAAGTTTAGCAGCTACCTTCTCTTCTTGTTTAGTTATATATCGGTAATCTAAATCTGCATATGTCCCATTTAAACTATAATCGTAAAAGAAATTTGCGATCTTGCCATCTATTTGACTTTGTGCATTCAATAAGTGAAAATCTAATTTTGACAATTGTGCTATATGTTGTTGTTGATTAGAAGCGTGATTTACTGGTGTGGGTGAAAATCATTGAGTTTGAGTGATAAATTTATCATCCAATCCATTTGTTGACTTTAAATGTTCTTGGACATAAACACTTCCGGCTGCTACTCCAGCTACACTACCTGCGGCAATTAATCCAATTCCACTTCATAACAACGCTTTTTTATTTATTCGTGAATTATTTTTCATTAATTGTTTGACTCTCAAAATAATCATTCCTCTAAACATGTTTTTATGGCACTATAAATCATAATTATATTATAAACATTATGCATATTTGACTTTTTTCGATATATACCAGTTTATGTTTATTATAATTATATTAAAAGAAAGATGAAAAAATGAAAAAAGGGGCCGCATGATTTATAGTCTATACAACCAAAGCGCTGATTTTAACTTATCTAAATATGAACCATTAATTAAAATGTTGATCGAAACAATCGAAGCTCATTTAAAATTACCGAGTGACCGAATTTTTGAACTCTTTTTTGTGGATGATGATGAAATTCGAGAGATTAATTTTAATTACCGCGAAAAAGACGCAATTACTGATGTAGTTTCACTAGAAAGTGATCCTAGCCATTTCAGTCCGATTTTAGGTGAAGTTTATGTTTGTGTGCCTCAAACTCAACGACAAGCCATTACTTATCAACACTCGTTCAAACGTGAATTATGTTTTTTAATCACGCACGGAATCTTACACCTGTTAGGTTATGATCACCTAACTACCAAAGATGAACAAGTTATGTTTGGTTTACAAGAAGAAATATTAAACAAATTAGGAATTACACGCCATGAGTAAAACAGAAATAAAATATGCCAATATTGCGATTATTGGTAAACCCAATGTAGGTAAATCATCATTAATGAACGAATTAACAAATTCATTAACTAGTATAGTGACAGCTAAACCACAAACAACAAGAAATGCCATTAGTGTTGTTTATGAAGATGATGATAGTAAATTTGTTTTTACTGATACCCCAGGGTATTTAAACCCCCATTATAAATTGGATGAATTTTTAAACCAAGAAATTAAACAAGCTTACGAAAAAGCGGAGTATATTTTATTTTTAACAGATATGTCCCGACCATTAAGTCCTGAGGATAATGAAATCATCGAATTATTACAAAACCTGCGAAACAAAAAAATTATTTTAGTCGTAAATAAAGCAGAAACAGCCTTGAACCAATCCTTAATTGATGAAAGAATTAATTTGCTAAAGCAATCTATTAATTTTATCGATACTATTCAAATTAGTGCATTACATAAAATTAATATTGATAAACTAATTGAACTAATCAAAATGCAAATCACTCCTTCACCAATTAATGAGTGATTTGGTCAACAATACAAACAAGATGATTTATTTTTAATTAGTGAAATTATTCGTGAACAATGTCTAATTCTATTAGACAAGGAAGTGCCACATGGTGTTGGTGTACAAATCGAAAGCGAAGAGTATCAACCTGAACAACAAATCTGAAAAATCGCAGCCAGCTTAATTGTTGAAAAAGAATCACATAAGCCGATTATCATTGGTAAAAATGGAACCATGATTAAAAACATTCGTGTAAATAGTGTTAAAAAAATAAGTAGTATTTATGATGCACGGATTCAATTACATTTATTTGCAAAAGTTGAAAAAAACTGACGAAATTCTTTTGCTACCTTGAACTCCTTGGGTTATAAAAACAAAAAATCCTAGTCATGGGTTTAGTCGTGACACGAGGTTATCTCGTTAAAAAAACAGATTTCAATTATTTTGACGAAATTCTCACATTTTTAAATGAATATGGTAATTTGTTTACTATGTATGCCCCAGGAGTTAAACGAATTACATCAAAAAATTCTCGTAGTCTGTTTTTTGGTAATTATTTAGAATTTGAATTCTTTCATTCTACAACACCAAATAAATTAGGTAAGTTAAAAAAAGTTGTGGCACTCCATCGTATTGACTATACATATGAGAACCATTTTGCTTTGTTAGTTTTAAACTATTTAATCAGTAGTTTGCGTGAGACTAATCAACAAACTTTTAACTTCTATCAAGAAATTCTGGCTTGAATTATCCAAGATGTTGATCCGTATGTCTTAAGTTTATACACGATGATCCAATTTGCTAAACGAGAGGGCATCTTATTTTCTTTTAGAAATTGTGTCCATTGTCAAAATGACAAGAGAATTTTGACATTTGACCAATCTCATTTGGGGTTAATTTGTGCAAATTGTTTCAAGAATGAGCCACATTTCATTTTATCTCATGCATTAATTAAATATTTTTATATACTAAATAGCATGGATGCATTTAATAAAAAAATAGTAATTCCACAAAAAGACGCAATTAATTTAATGAAGTATCTTAATCATATATTGGCAAATAAACTCGGTCTTTATATTCCTTATATTGATTATTTAAAAAACTTCGTTAAAAAATAAAGGAGCTTAATATATGCAACGTTTCAAAAAAGCAGAAGATATTGTTAATCATTTAAAACAAACTGGTTTTGTTTTTGCTAACTCAGAAATATATAACGGATTAGCTAATGCTTGGGATTATGGTCCACTAGGAGTCATACTGAAAAATAATTTAAAGAATTTATGATGAAAACACTTTGTCAATCGTACGCCGGATGTTTATGGTTTAGATTCAGCCATCATTAATAACCCTTTAGTTTGACAAGCAAGTGGCCATTTAGATAATTTTAGTGACCCCCTGATCGATTGTAAAAATTGCCAAACACGATACCGAGCAGATAAAATGATTAACCAAATTGCACAAAGTGATTTGATTAATGAAAAAACAAGCAATCAAGATATTCAAAATGCCTTGGTTAAGTTTGCTATCAAATGTGAAAATTGTAAACAACAAAGCTGAACAGATGTTCGATATTTTAATTTAATGTTTAAGACAAATATGGGCGTTATAGATGATAACAAAAATATCGTTTATCTACGTCCCGAAACAGCTCAAGGTATTTTTGTTAACTTTAAAAATATTCAACGTGCAATGCGTTTACACCTGCCGTTTGGGGTAGCTCAAATTGGTAAGTCTTTTCGTAACGAAATTACACCTGGAAATTTTATTTTTAGAACTCGTGAATTTGAACAAATGGAAATTGAGTATTTCTTGCACGCAAATGATGCTTATAATGTTTTTGATCAATATGAAAACAAAATTTATAACTGATTGACTAAAGAATGTAATTTAGATGAAGACAAAATTCGTAAACATGAGCATTCACCAGAAGAATTAGCTCACTATTCTGCTAAAACTATTGATTTTGAATATGAATTTTTATTTGGTTTTCAAGAATTATACGGTCTTGCCTATCGTGGTGATTACGATTTAAATCAACATATGCAATTGTCTAAAAAGGATTTAACTTACTTAGATGAAAATACTAAAACAAAATTTGTCCCACACGTTGTTGAACCATCAGTTGGTGTGGAACGTTTGTTTTATGCCATTGCAACTAATCATTTATTAATCGAATCTTTAGCTGATGATGAAGAAAGAATTGTTTTTAACTTGCCATACGAACTAGCCCCATATAAGTTAGCGGTTCTCCCTTTATCAAACAAGTTTAAAGATCAAGCATTTAAGTTTTATCAAAAATTATTAAACCAAGACATTGTAATGACTTTTGATGCTGCTGGGTCAATTGGTAAACGCTACCGTCGACAGGATGCTATTGGGACTATTTATTGTTTAACAGTTGACTTTGATAGTTTTAATGAAAACCAGGAAATTATATCGTTCACAATTCGTGAACGTAATTCAATGAACCAAAAACGAATTACTCTAGAAGAATTACCTGCTTTTTTATCAAAACAAGGACACAGCAACTTTAACTGTGAGTAATTTAAATTTATTTGACAATATTCGTGCGCAGGTAAAAATATCAGATATCATCAAGCAATATATTCATATCACTAAAAAGGGGAATAATTATATTGCTATTTGTCCATTTCACAACGATACCAAACCATCTTTATCAATTAACAATCAAAAGCAAATTTTTAAATGTTTTGCATGTAATCAAGCGGGTGATGGTATTAAGTTTGTTGCCGAAAAAAACAATATTTCCTACCAAGAAGCAGCCATTAAAATTGTTCATGATCATAATCTTGACCCAGATTTGTTAAAAAATCTTAAAAAACAGACACCTTATGAGCAACTATTAGCAGATACTAATTTTCTAAATTCCCAAGTTTTAGTATATTTTCAAATGTGATTAAATGATGTGAAATATCAAGATGTCCGTCAAATCTTAATTGATAGAAAAATTGCTCCAACAATGATTGAGCTTTTTCGTTTAGGTTATGCTCCTAAACACAATCTTCTAACACAAGTTTTAAAAAAAGTGCAGCCGAATTTAGCTGCTGAAAATCCTTTTTTTAATTGAAAAAATTTAGAGACAGCATCTATTCTTAATCTTGACGAACAAGCTGAATATCGAGACTACTTTTTTGATCGGATTATTTTCCCTATTACAGATGTCAAAAATAATGTCATCGGTTTTAGCGGGAGATCTTTAAACAATAAACAAGCTAGTAAGTATATGAATACGCGAGAATCTAAAGTTTTTATCAAAAAACAGACTCTATACAATTTATTTTTAGCTCAGCAAAACTTAGGCGAACATCATGCTTTATATATTTGTGAAGGGTTTTTTGATGTTATTAGTGCCTATCAATCAGGTATAAAAAACATTGTTGCCACAATGGGTGTAGCTTTAACTAATGATCATTTACGTCTGTTAAAGAGTGTTGGTGTTAAAAAATTAATTCTGGCATTCGATAACGATGCTGCCGGCTTAGAAGTTACACTAAAGTACATTCATCAATTAAAACAACAAGGTTTTGAGTTGTTTGTTCTTAACCAAACAGAAAATAAATATAAAGATTTTAACGATGTTTTAGTTCATGAAGGTGAAAACAAACTACAAATATTGTTAGGTCAGTATGACCATTATAGTGTTTTTTATTTGCGATACTTAGCAGATTTATATACACAAACTGAAGATTTAATTAAAAAAAATGCAATCAAAAAAGACTTTTTTGATCATATAGGAGCTGATGGTGATCAGAACTATATTTCAATATACGCGGAGTTATTTTTAAAATTTGAACCACAATATTCAATAGATTTAGCCTATCGCGAAATATATCGCTTCTTAACAAAACCTAGCGCCAATAATCAGAAATTAAAACAGCCTATTAAAAAAACAAAAACACCTAATTATCGTTTTAATGATCGTTATATAATAGCCAACTCAATTAACGTTTGTGCGCTGTTTGCAGCTATTTTGCAATCCAAACTATGCTATGATCGTGTTGTAGCGGTTCTAGATGATGAAAAACGTTTAGTTTTATTAAATGAATATATTGCATTGTTAGATTATTTCGACGCTTTATATTTAAGTGTTTTGGAAGCGGATAATGTTGATGCTAAATATCATTGGTTTCTAAACAACTGGGATAATACCGAATATGATCAGGCCACTAACATCCTGTACGAACAAGTACAAAACTATTTAATTAATCCCTTAAATAAATGGCCATGAAAAACCTCTGAAAACGAAATACCTATGGCCTTGCAGGATTTTGAAAACTGAGCAATTAAAGATACAATCCCTTTTCTAAAACGAAAGAAAAACCTGAGTGATTTTTAAATCCTCAGGTTTTTTATTAATGGTGCTCAATAAGGGACTCGAACCCATATGATTTCTCGGTTGATTTTGAGTCAACTGCGTCTGCCATTTCGCCAATTGAGCAAGACTAATATATTATAATTAATTCGTATTGGCTTTGTCAAATTAATTTGGTATAAAACCAATATTTTGTATTAAAAAGGAGTGTAAACTTATGAATAATAAAAATGATACAGAAAGATTTGATTATCCACAGGATGATGATGACGGTAAAAAAACATTATTAAGAATGAATGATAGTCATAAACACATTAGTGATTTCTTCTTTCAAAACGTTAATATTTTATCAACGGATGTTTGCTTAGACATCGGTTGCGGTGGAGGGTATAACGCTGGAGAACTAGCTAAACGAGCTACTTTAGTTCACGCTATTGACATTAGTAAAAAGGCTTGTGAAGTAACCCGATTTTATAATGCCACAGCTTGTCGATCTCAAAAATTACACATCAGTAATATAAGTATTGAAGATGCTGAATTCCCCAGTGATTATTTCAATGTAATTACCGCTTTTTCAACTATTTATTTTTGGGATGATTTAGATTACGATTTAAAAAAGATTTATAACATTTTAAATAAAGGTGGAGCCTTTTATGTTATGATTGCAACCAATAAAGATAATTGACAAGATCAATGGAAACATGTTAATAATTTTAAAGTGATAGATGAATACGAACTATTAGCTAAATTAAAGGTAATTGGTTTTAATCAACTCAATATTAAATACCAACCAAATACAAAACGTTTGATGATTCAAGGAGTTAAATAATTATGGATAAAACAAATAAAACAAATGTTAACATAACTAATGATTCTTTTGGTAATCCTACTAATGATGAAGCTGGTTATAATATCTTAAAAGATATGAATGAGCACCATCAAACTATTGCTGCTTGGGGATTTTCTCAATTCAATATCCAAAACGATGATCGGTGTTTAGATGTTGGTTGTGGTGGTGGTGCAAATATTAAGTATATGTCTGCCAAGGCTGAGCATGTCACAGGTATCGACATTTCAATTATGTCATGTAAAGTTTCACGAGAAGTGAATGATTTAGGCATAAAGAACGACCGTGTATGCATTCAAGAAGCCAATATCGAAAACTTTGATGCACCAAGTGAAACATTTAGTTTAATCACTGCTTTTTGTACAATTTATTTTTGAAACGACCACCCCGCTGCTTTTAAAAACATTTACCGGTTATTAAAACCAAATGGTCGTTTTTGCTTAATTGCAAGCGGAAAACAAAAACAATTAGAATGAGCGCATGTCCCCAATTTAAAAATCGTTGATGAATTTGTTTTAATGTCAGAAATTAATGATGCTGGTTTTTCTGATCTAAGCATTATTTTTGAACCAGACAAGGGCTATATTATTATTCAAGCAGTTAAAAAATAGATACCGAGAGTTTAGTTTATTAACAAACTAGATTATCAACATTTTGACATTCAATAAACCTATAAACAGGTTATAATATTGTAATGGACATCAATTTAGCTCTGTATAACATTAACGGGTTTTTACTTCTTTGTTAATTATTGATTTTTAAAAAGTGTGAAAAATTTTGAAACATTCTATTAATATACAAAATTCCTTTATGTCCGCGTACAAATGCATATTTTAAAAAGCACGCTCGATATTATTTAATGTTAAAAAACATTTTCGTTAGATAAAAATATCTATGAGTAAAAATCTCTTAGTAATTTATTATTACTCCTCCTAGCTTTTTAATCTAATTTTTAATCAGATTAATCGCTGTGACTTAAACAATATTTATCAGCTAGCCTTATGAAAGGATCCCTAGGATCCTTTTTATTACAACCATTAATTATTAGCAAACAACAAGGTTATAAATGCCTTTTTTAACTTTTAACAATTAAAAGAATTTTATTTTCCTCAGCGATTTGCTTCCAATTAACTTTTTTAATGTCTTATGTCATAAGACATTGTATTAATTTAAGAGTATCAAGGATTTAATCATGCATAAACCACATATTTTATTATTAACCTCAGGCGGTGACGCTCCAGGAATGAATACTTTTTTGGCCAAAAGCATTACTTTATTACGGGATAAATACTCTGTTTATTTATGCTCTAACGGTCTTAATGGATTAATTAAAAACCAGATTTTCCCTATTGATGAAAATTGTGATTATTTGCAATTTGTTGATCAACCAAGCACCTTTTTAGGTTCTTCACGACTAAAAAAACCTTTGCAAGAAGATAAAATTTCTTTGCAAACAATTATCCAAAACCTGCAACAAGCACAAATCCAACATTTGATTATTTTGGGCGGGAATGGAAGCATGGCTGCTGCAAAAGTCATTAGTTTACATACTGTTATTAATGTCATTACAGTACCCTTTTCTATTGATAACGACTTGCAGGAAGTGTTTTATACTATTGGTTCCTTATCGGCTGCTCTGTTTAACCACTCCCTGCTTCGTAATTTAAAATATACTAATCAGGCCCACCAAGCTTTATGCCTGATCGAAATCATGGGGCGTCATCATCCCTACTTATTAGACGCATCAATAGGTAATTTACAACCATTACTGACAATTAGAACTATTAATGAGAAATTAACTCCAGAGGCTATTTGCCAAGAAATCTACAGGAAATTACATACTAGTCAAAAATATGATCCACTAATTGTTGTAAAAGAATTAATTTATAATTCTAAGGAATATGAGGAAATTAACCAAGCTATACAGTTAAATTTTCCCGACATAATTGTCCGCCGACCCATCTTTTTTTCTTATTTACAACGTGGGTGCGACGTTGCTGAGATCGATCAAATCATTTGTGCAAACGCAGCACAAGTATTATTTAATTTCTTAACAAATTGTCCCAACATTACAATTAGTAACAACTTTTTTGTTGCCATCAATCAAAACGATAAATCAGATATTCAGATTCTTCCTTATAGCATTATCAAATAAAAACCGCAACAATGTAGATTGCTGCGGTTTTTATTTTCTCAGTTTTTGACATTCTGGACAAAAATAAGTACCTCGTCCGTTTAATTTAATTTTCATGATTACACCTGAGCACGATAAACAATTTTGCTTATCACGACCATGAACTTTTAAAAAAGATTGGTATGACCCTTGTTGATCTTTATCAACTTTAAAAGAGTGAATTGAAGTTCCGTTATGTTCAATTGATGTTTTTAAAATCTTTTTTGCGTGATTATAAAGGTTGGTAAAGTCTTCTTTTTTTAACCTGTTAGCCTTGCTTGCTGGATGGATTTGACAAGCAAATAAAATCTCATTGGCATAAATGTTCCCAATTCCACTAATTTTTGTTTGGTCTAATAATAAGGTTTTGATATCCTTGTTAGCTTTGCTTAATTGTTGATAAAAGAAATTAGCATCTACACTTGGATCCAAGGGATCTTTATTGACTTTTTGTAATTCTTTTGAAATCAAATAATCAGTTTGTGAGTATACATGAAAAGTACCAAATTGGCGGGTATCATAATAAACCAATTTGTAATCATTATCTAAATAAAAAATAACGTGCGCATGAGCTTGGTTTACAAACTCGTTTTTTTCTAAATAAAAAAACTTCCCTTCCATACGCAAATGCACTGCAAGCACATTATTATTATCCATAAAGAAAAGAAGGTATTTCCCGTGTCGCTCAATTTTTAAAATTTCACGGCCTTCAAACTCGTTAACGAATTCATTCTCAGTTCGGTTTTTTAAAATTTTTGGCAAAAAAACTTCCACTGTTTGAATTTTTTTATTTAAAACTAATTGGTTTAAATGATTAACAATCACTTGGACTTCTGGTAGTTCAGGCATAATTTACTCCTTATATTTTAATAATTAAGATTAATTTTTCACCGCATCGAAAAATCCAACAACGCTTCTTCATTGATTTCGTTGACCAGAAATTCTTCTAAGGTTGCTTCTTTTAATAAATCAGTTTTTATTTTAGCTAGTTCGTAACACAAATAAGCATTGTCTTTATCATTGATTAATTTAGTTTGAACACTTTTTGAACACTTATCAAGATTATTATAAATGTTGTCCAGGTTATTAAAATTCAAGATAAGATTAAGGGCTGTTTGTTTGCCAATACCTCGAACCCCTGTTAAATTATCAGAACTATCACCAGCTAGAGCTTTAAAATCAATAATTTGTGCAGGCTGTAAAGCGTTGTTTTGCGCAGCAAAGTTTTGCATATCATTAGTTTGTAAAACACTCATCCCTGTTTTAAATAAATGCACTTGGGTTAATTCATTTACTAATTGTAATAAATCTTTATCTGATGAAAAAACATCAACTTTGATGTTTTTATCATTGCAAAAATGAGCAAAAGAACCGACAATATCATCTGCTTCATATCCGGGAAAAACAAAGGTTTTTAATCCTAAAATATGGAATAACTCCTTAATTGGCTCTAATTGCATCACTAACTCTGCATCCATCGGTTTACGATCTTTTTTGTAGTCATTATAAGCATCTTTGCGTAGTGTTTGTTGCGGGCTATCCAAAGCAACTAATGCGTAGTCGTAAGTATCAAACTGCATAATGTTTTTCAACATTCTCCCAACTAATCTAATCGCATTATTAGCGGGAATATTGTGAGCGCGATTATATTCTAATTGCTTATATGAAGCGAAATATGCGCGATAAATTAACGCACTCGCATCGAGAACAAAGGCTTTTTTACTCATAATCTAACTCTCCTTTTGAATCGTTTTAATAATATAGTATGTTTGTTGTTGAACGATAATTACTTCATAAAAATGTTCATTTATTCAATCCACTTTTAATTTGCAATAACAACAAATGATTTCGTTATTATATTTAATTTTTACCAAAGCGTACTTTTGTTGTTTAGCAGTTGTTTTTCATTCATAATCAATCACTTGGATTCGGATTAATTGATTTAATAATATCGAAGTTGTTTGCAATGATAAATCCTGTCATGCAAAACCTAAATATTCTTTTTCTGCACTAATAAATTCTTGGTTAGAAGTAATATTAAACTCTTCATCAACTAATTGTTTGTCAAAACTAAAGAAACCATCTTTAATCAATTCTAGAACAGCAAAGTTTTTCTCTAAATTCGCTTGCAAAAATTTACGAGATAAACCAAACCGGTCAAAAGCACCTAAACTAATTAAAACCAGCATGTTCGCTAGAGTTACCTTATTGGTTTTTAAATTAGCAAAACAGTCTAAATAGTTCTTTGTGTTTCGGTTTGCTTGAACAATTTTTTGGCATGTCTCATACCCAAAACCCTTAATTGATTGAAAGCCAAAATATATACTCCTGTCAGTTACATTAATACTAAAGTCTGCTTGACTTAAACAAATGTCAATTGGTTTAATAGTGATATCGTAAGTTTGTGCCTCTTGGAAATAATTTAGGATTTTATTCTTATTATTCCCTTGTGTATTTAATAAAGCCACAAAAAATTCTAAAGGGTAATGACGTTTTAAATAAGCTAATCAATAGCTAATTAATGAATACGCCAGCGAGTGAGAATGGTTAAACCCATAATTTCCAAAACGCATAATATAGTCGTATCATTTTAATGCTTGTGCTTCAGAATACCCATTTGCTTGGGCATTCTTCATAAAATCAGACTTTAAAGCTAATAACTGATCATTATCTTTTTTGGAAATAGCACGTCTAAATAAATCAGCTTTTGCAGCATCAAAACGCGCAATCAATTGTACTAATTGAATAACTTGCTCTTGATAGACAATGATTCCGTGTGTTGGTTGCAAAATGCCTTTAATGGCCGAATTTTCATATGTAATACTTTGCGGTTCTTTACGATTTTTTAAATATTGGTATATTTGTTCTTGAGCACCGGGTCGTAAAAGAGCAGAGGCAATGGAAATGTCTTCGATGTTTTGTGGATTAATTTTTTTAACTAAATTAGTCATCGCCGGTGATTCTAATTGGAAAATACCTAATGTTTTCCCGTGCCCTAAATCTCTTAAAACATTTAAGTCGTGTTCATTAATAGTTAATAAGTTAATGTGTTCATTGTAATTAGCAATTAGCAGTTTTTGAATATCATATAAGAAAGTTAGGTTTGTCAAACCTAGTAAATCCATTTTAATTAATCCAAAACGTTCTAAGTATTCCATACTGTATTGTGACAAATATCGATCATTCATCCCCTTTTGTAAGGGCACTCTTGAGCGTAAAGGACTATTGGATAAAATAATCCCTGCCGCATGGGTTCCTATATTCCGTGGAATATTGATGAACTTGAAGGCTAGTTGAAATAATTGTGGGTGACGTTCATCATACTCGTGTAACTTCTTTTTGATTTCCTGCAGATCGCTAGCATCTTTTAATTGGTCAATTTTTCTGCAAATTTCGTTAATCGTTTTTAGGTTGATTTCTAAAATACGACCAGTATCGCGAATTGCTGTTTTAATTTTAATTCTTTGAAAGGTAATAATATAAGCAGTGTGTTCATTTGTATATTTATTAAAAATATACTCTAAAACATCGTCCCGTTTACGGTCCATAATATCTGTATCAATATCAGGCATGGTTTTTCTTTTTGGATTTAAAAACCTTTCAAATAGTAGATTATATTTGATGGGATCAACATCGGTAATTTCCATGCAATAGGCCACCAAAGACCCAGCAGCGCTACCTCGACCCGGACCTATTAATATATCATGATCTTTAGCGTAATTAATAAAGTCAGCCACAATTAAAAAGTAGTCTTCAAATTTTTTGCTGCTAATTACATCTAGTTCATAATCTAAGCGAGTTTGATAAATCTGCAACTTTTCGTGTTCAGCACCAACACGACTGATTAAACCATCTAAACACATTTTACGTAGCAAACTAGCGGAGGTGATTTTTTTATCTGCCTGAAATACAGGAATATTCATGGGCAGGTTGGGAATTACTAAATCAACTTGGTTTAATAATTGTTTTAAATTTTCAATCCCTGAGGGTAAATAATAAGTTAACAACTGTTGATCATTATATAAATAAGCATCCTTGTTGTGAACTTCTTGTTGCATATTCTCCAATAACATGTTATTTTTAATCGCTAATAACCCTGTGTATGCTAAAAAATCTTTTTGTTTTTGAAAATATGCACTATGACAGGCAATGTAATTGGATGCTGATAAATCATCGGCAACATAAAAATTAGTGTGTTTAAATGATACATCACCCTTTTTACGAATAATGAAAAGGTCATCATTAATTTGTAAATCAAAAGTCTCTTCTAACATAATATGTGAAGAAATTTGCATCAACTGCAAATAACCCTGATAATTTTTTGCAATCACAATAACTTGGTTATTAAGATAATTGATTTCCACTCCGATAACAGGTTTTAAATTGGCCTTAACAGCTAAATCATAAAATTCAATTGCTCCATACATATTATTTAAGTCTGTTAAACAAACGTGTGTCATTTGGTTTTCTTGAGCAAACAAAACTAAATCTTCAACGCTAATCGTTGAAGATAATAATGAATAGTATGAATGTGCATTAAGATTTGCTAATTTCATTATTTTTGCTTTTCTTTAGCGCGAATTAAATCCTTAATTTGCTTACGTTTTTTCGGATCTAAATCTTCGTAATCTAATTGGTATTGTAATTCTTCAATTGTTTGTTCATGTAAGGGACGTTCTTCAAAAAGATCATTAGGATCAAAGACAGAGGTCACATTATCATTCTTCTTATTATTTATCATAACTTACTCCTTTTTGCTGTCGATGTTTTTTATAAAGTTTTTTAAATTTTGAATAAAGGTAGGTAGTTCATCAAGCGAATCTAAATAACATCCCGCTGCTAAATCATGACCACCCCCATGATATTCAATAGCTACCAGACGAATTGGATAGTCTGCTGAACGTAGTGAAATCTTATAATTATTTTCTTCAAGAACATAGTAGATTACAAACCAAATCTTAGCTTCTCTAACACTAGCTAGTAAATTTACTTTTTCGCCCCATCGATCAAAATTGTAAATTTCATTTCATTCAGGTTGCACAAGTAGATAACCAATATTATCATCAATAACCACTTTGGTCATTAGTTGTGCATCAAACAAGACTTCTTGAAAACTGCGGGCATATAACTGATTATAAATTTTTTGATGCTTAACACCATTAGTGTAAAATCATCCCATTAAATTATAAGTATCATCATCTACCTTGTCATACATTAAGCGGTTTGAATCGGTACATAAACCAATAAATAGATATTCTAGAGTTTTTAAATCATAATTTAAACCACTGTTTTTTAATGCTAAACCAATCATTTCACACGCTGCAATTGAAGTATCATCAATATAAGATATATCTGTAAAAGTAGGGTTTTTTACGTGGTGATCAATTAAAATAGTTTTCTTACAAAAAGTGTGCAAATGTGAAAGTACACGATCTGCATTAGCTGTGTCAACAATAAAACCAACGGATTCTTTAATAAAATCTAAATCTACATCCTCGTCTGAAAACTCAAAGAAATTTTTAAAATCATTTTGTTTTAAAGTGTTCATGCCGACTATTTTAACATCTAACCAAAAAGCATTTAAGCGTAAAATACGCGCCAAAGCAAAAGCGCTGCCTAATGCATCGCAATCAGGATTTTTATGAACAAAAATGCTGGCTTTACTAAACCCTTCAGTGTGTTTAATCCATTCATTAGCTGCAGTTAGGTAATTAATATTAATCATCTCTACTCCTTTACATTTATTTTTTGAATATGATTTTTCAATGTCGATTCAAGAATTCCTTCAATAACAATTGACTCTTGTTCTAAATTAATCACTGTGGATAACTTAGGGGAAGTCGTTGGCGATGCTGGCGCAAAAGCTGCGCATGAATCGTCGTAAGGTAAAATACTTGTTGCATATGTATTATATTTAATCGCTAGATCAATAATTTCGTTTTTATCAAAAGTGATTAAAGGGCGAACAATTAAGAAATCATCGACCGCTTGTGAAATCACTTTCATTGAATTCGTTGTTTGGCTCGCTACTTGGTTTAACGATTCACCTGTCACTAAAAAATCACATTTGTTTTCTTGCGCAATTTGCTTAGCAATCCGCATAAAATAACGACGCATTAAAATAATTCGGTAGTTTGTTTTAGAGATGTGTGAAATTTCTTCTAACATCGGTGTGAAATTACAAATATATAAATTAGCGTTACATAATTTGTTATCCATTGTTATTAATTTAGTTAAGTCTTTTACTTTTTGCAAAGCTTTATCAGATGTGTGTGGTGGTGTTATAAATGTGATAAAATCGACACTAATCCCACGTTTCATAACTAAGCGAGCTGCAACTGGTGAATCTATTCCACCTGATAATAAAACTAAGGCTTTGCCATTAATGCCAACAGGCAATCCCCGAGCTCCTTCAATCTTTAAATAATAAACATAACAGTCTTCATAGTTAACGTCAACATTTATCAATATTTCGGGGTTGTGCACATCAACTTTCACTAATTTATTGTTGGTCAAAATATAACCTGCAATCATGCGTTTTAATTCATCAGAATGGATAGGAAAAGTTTTATCTTTGCGCTTCACTTCCACTTTGAAGGATTTGTTTTGATCAATCAATATTGTGCTACACGTTTTTTTAATTACATCCAGATCTTTAGGTATCTTGTATGCAAAGCTAAAATGAGCGATACCGTTGATATGAGTTAAAATGTTTGTGATTCTTGTTTGATCTTCGTTAAGAAAATTATCTACTATTGCAAAATCATACCCAATATGAAAAATTAGACCAGCAAACTCACTCAAGGCTTTTTTAATATTTCGCCCAAGACATTGAACGAACTTTTGTCGATTTTTACCTTTTAAAGTTAATTCTCCGTATTTGATGTAAATTATTTGTTTGTTCATACTTCAAATCACTTCTTGTCTTTTTGTGTTAATTTTGGAGAAAAACCATTAACAATGTAGTCGTCATATCATTGTTTTGCTGGAATATAAATTTGTTGTTCAAATTGTTTTAAATCAACTTGAAAGTTCGCTAGAAAAATTTCGTGAGTTTTAGGATCATAAGCACTCGGATTCATGTAATCCTCTGTTGTTAAAAAAGTGACAGCAAAAAGTCCGTGTGTTTGTTTTCTTAAATACAAATATAATCCTAGTTGCAATTGGTAGTTCACTGGAATTTGGATTTCCTTATCCGCATTGAATCAACTCAAATACTTCTCATTTGGATTTTTGACAATAGGTCGATTGTTCAGATCTTTTTTTAAAACAGGAATTTCATCAATCACTTCATACAAGAACTTATCAATGGAAGATGTTTTGATTTCTAACATTGGACCTTTAGAATAATCTATTTCCCCTTTTTCATTAATAGGCTCTCCGTCGGGAATCCCCCCAAAAACTGAATTTTCTTTAAAAGCATCATATCCAATATCTTTTGGATTATATGCCAAAAAATGATAGCCGGTATTCGCGTTAACTAAATCGAAAACCTTCCGCTCAATTACATTCCCAGCATTGGCGTGCATAGGATCGATCTCTTCGCGATAAATACCCACCATCATGCATCAAGCCTTAACTGGTGATGCGTATTCGCCAACGCCCAAAATCTCGCTCAATCGACTTCCAGTAATTTTTTTAAAATTTTTATGGTTGTCTTCATAATATTTTTTATTTAAAATAATTCGATCATCCTTTAAAGTAAAATCTTGCTTATGTTTCTTGATAAATGGCATTCTAAACTCGCATTCTTACAACATGTCTATTTTATGATTATACCACTAAAAAGACAGCTAATTAAGGTTATAAATTAAGAAATAATTAAATCTATTATTTTCAATAATACGTCCGTAGTTATTTGTTATAAAATTATTAATAACTTAATATCTTATTATTAATAGATAAAATAAGTATTTCGTAATTGTTTAAGTTAAAAAATACCTTTTTTATGTTATAATATTTAAAGACTTTATAAAGCTTATATTAAATATAGAAAAACTGAGGAGGCGATTATATGGCTAATATTGTATCAAATGAAAAATCTTATCGACACAATGAAAAAGTGCGTAAACAAAACCATTCAAAAATGTCAAAATTACGTACAGTAGTTAAGAAAGTACGCAATTCAGAAAAAGTTGAAAATTCAGCAATTGCTTACTCAGTCATTGACAAAACTGCATCAAAAGGTGTTATTCATAAAAATAAAGCTGCACGTTTAAAATCAAGAACGATGAAAGCTTTAAACAAAGCTGCTGCAGCTGTAAATTAATTTATTAATTATTTAATACTTATCATTACGAGATAATCATCTAAAACTCTGGTCCTTTAATACCAGAGTTTTTTTATTTTTATTTTCTTGTGTGCATTTATAAAAAAATTATAGCTAATCTGATATTAAAGAAATAAAATCATTAGCTACATGTATTACCTTGTTTTATTTTATAATATTAAATAGTTTAATTAAAAATAAGAAAAGGAATACTATGAAAAAAACAGTTGTTTTATATGCGCGTATATGTCCTGATGAATCAGTTCATACAAAATATTTATTTGAGGCTTTTCAAAATGAAACAAACTTTGATACGCGTTTTTTAGATGCTGCTAAGCCTTTTGATTTTGAAAAAGAAAAAGATTTTATTTATCAATATGATCGAATTATTTTTTTATTCACAATTAATTGATTTAATATGCCGTGATCTTTATCGCGTTATTTTGCCGAAGTTTGAAAAACAAAGCCATTTGACATTGCAGGACGTGATGTTTACAAAATCATTACAACAGGCCGATCCAAAGCTCATTATCAACGAGAAGGTGAAAATGCAAGTGGGTTTAGCGTTGATGATTATTTAAACAATATGAATGGTATGTTAAAATCTGTCAAAACAAATATTAAAGAAACTTTTGCTTACCATAATTGTGTAGAGTATAATGCTAAGGAATTAGAAGAATTTAAGGATAAAGTAATTCATTTCTTTAAAAATTTAGACTAATGAAACTAAAAAAATATTTAGATCATTTTTTAACACAAAAACATGATTTACAAAATAAACATGATTGGGGATGAACTAATCATGTTTATTCTTGTTTAATAAACGGAAACACCTATTATGTTCGTATTAAAAAAAGCGAACTTAACCCATATGAACCTTTATTGTTTAGCCATTTTTTCTCATTCCCACACTACTACAACAGTATTAGCCATCACATAATCACCCCAGCCTTAGAAACTGCTGAACATATAGAAATTAATGATTGGTATTTTAAATCATTATTAAGTTTTATAAATGATTTACAACAAAATTCAATTGTGAATTTAATAGCTGAAAAAAGATATTTTAATTATTTACAATATATCGACGTTGTCCCTGATAGCTTATACAAAGAAATGTTTTTAACATTCTATAGTTTATTATCACAAGAAGCAGAAATTGTTTTGTGTCACAACGATTTATCTATCTTTAATATTTTGGTTAATGAAACTACAAATTTGTTTCAAATTATCGATTTTGAACTAGCAAGTTTTGGGTTTGCGCACTATGACATTTTTAATTTTATTCGTTCCATCCCTAGTTTGCAACAACAAGAATTTTATATTAAGAAAATCAGTAGTCAATTACAAATCGATTTGACACTTTGTTATAAATACATGTTTTTTGTAAATTATTTTGCTTACACTTGGGCTTTTTATCAGACTAATATTTTGTTCAAAAATTTTATTGCAACTTACATCAATCAAACCGAAGCACATTTTTATTATTGGTGAAAGAAAATATTCCAATAAAACTAACAGGCAAAAAATAAAAGGTTTATTAAAGGGAATAAAAAAAGGAACTCTAAAGAGTTCCTTTTTTACTTTGCGTGGCGATGACCTATTTTGTTTTAACTATCGTCGGCTCTAAAGTGCTTGACTTCCGTGTTCGAGATGGGAACGGGTATTTCCACTTTGATATCTTCACCACACCTTGATCGATG
>NZ_JAOXHJ010000005.1 GCF_025780055.1 Ureaplasma zalophigenitalium
AAAATCACAATTGCAAAAAGCCCAAGAAGCAAAAAATAACATTGATAATCAAAAACCTGAACAATTAAAAAAAGTTATTCAGGAATTAGCTAATGCTTTAACAGATGCTAATAATCAGTTGAATGAGCATACAAAAAATATTAGTAGTGAAAAACAACAAATTAATGACGGTATTAAACAAGCGGAATTAATCAAACAACAATTAGCTAACAACAGCGACTCTACAGAGTTAAAAACAAAAATTGACGCGGCTATTAATGCAACTAAAACCATTCTGGATAATCCAAAATCATCTGTTGATGAATTAAAAAATGCCAATCAAACCCTAAAAATGGCTAACATAACAAATAGTGCTGCAAAGAAAGCTTTAGAACAAACTAAAGAAACCGCTCTTGATGAATTAAAAAAAGAAATCACTGCAGCCGACACAGCACTAGATGATTTGAATAATAAACAAAACCCCACTGTTCTAAGGAAAGTACTGCGGAACGCTTTAGATGTCTTGGCTAATTCAGGTGTAATACCAGTAAGTGATGTAAAGCAAAAAACTAAGGAATTAAAATCTGCTATCGAAAATTTTAAATCCGAATCATCTAATTCGACAAACAATGATGACCAAACTTTATTAGATGAGTTAGAGGATTTGATTAAACGCGGGCATGCGTTATCTGATACCCTCAAACAAGTTGGATTAAATGACGATGAACTAAAACTGCGATTGCAAGAAGCAAAAAATAACATTGTTAACCAAAAACCTGAACAATTAAAAAAAGTTATTCAAGATTTGCGCGATGTTATTAGTGATACTTCCAATCGGATAAATGAATTTTTTTCGTCTGATAAAAATATTAGTAGTGAAAAACAACAAATTAATGACGGTATTAGACAAGCGGAATTAATCAAACAACAATTAGCTAACAACAGCGACTTTACAGAATTGAGAACAAAGATTGATCAAGATATTGCAACAGCTCAGACTACTTTGAACAACTCAAACTCTACGCTTGATGATTTGAAAAAAGCTAATCAAATATTAGAAGCAGCAAACAAAGCTAATATCGCTAAAAAAACTAATTTAGAAAACTCTAAACAAGCTGCTATTAACGCCCTTCAAACACAAATCACATTCGCTGATGAATCTATCAATAAACCATCGAATAAAAATAAGGATATTACATCTTTAACACAATCTATTATTGAAGCTTTAAAAACAATACTTAATAAGGATGATTTTGGACTTCAAGCAGTTAATGCCATGACAGATAAATTGCAAGCAGCAATACAAACATTTGAAGCACAAGAGGTTGTCGACCCAACTGCTAAATACAAAGAGTTATTAGGTGAAAAAATTAATAAATTAATATCTGATGCTGATGCTGTAGCTGCTGCAAATACTGCTAACAGAATTACAGATGATGAATTAGTTCAACAAATAGCTGCTGCTAAAAAAATGAAAGATAATCTCGAACATCAAACTGCAGACGAAATTGAAGCTCAAATTAACGCCTTATTAAATTCATTAAACGATGCTAATAAAAACTTAAATAAAATTCTAGATAAGAAGGAATTGTTAGCATCTGAATTGCAAAAAACAGAAGCATTATTGAAATCATTAAAACCAAACAGTGATTATGATCAAATCAAAGCAACAATCCAGGCTTCACTGACAACAGCTAAAACCATTTTTGATCAAGCCAACCCTACGCCTGAAAAATTACAAATAGCGCTGGATAACTTAAAAACAGCCAACACTGCAAATGCTGAAACTAAAAAAACTTTAGACCAAGAGCATTTGGATAAAGCACAAAAACATCAACAAATATATAATGCTGCAATCGACATTTTAACTGACCCTCAAATTCTTGATACTCCAGAACGGCAAGTACTGTTGGGTTTAAAAACAAGTGAATTAGATACTTACCTAAAACCCAATCAAGTCAACAAGGAAGTTTTACAAACTAGAGCACAAACGATTAGTGATGCAATTAAAAAAACAAAAATAGCATCTGCAAAACAATTAGGAAACAATTTAATTAGTGAATTAGGTAGTGATAGTAAGTATAACGACATTAAAGAAAAATTAACAGATGCTATTAATGAGTTAAATACTCTAGCGAATGATGCTGATGAACCAACTGTTTCAGCTGCCATTGAGAAATTTAATGCAGCAGTTAAACAGGCGGAAGATAGCAAAAAAGAGTTAGATCAACAAACAGATAACTCAGCATTAATAAATAACTTTAATAAACTCAAAGAAACTTCAAAAAATTATGCTCAAAATGACATCGCTGATGATAAGTATTCAGATATTAAAGACATTTTAAATGCTGCAATCACTAAAAATGATGCTGTAGTTAATCCGACTAATGGATCATCTCCAACTTCTATGGAAATCCAAAATGCTGAAAAAGATCTTGAAAGAGTTTTAGAGCAAACTAAATTAAAAAAACAAATTCGAGATTTACAATCAAGAAACAATGAGGTGTCTCCACCAAGAGAATATTTAGAATTTAATAAAACTAAACATGAGATTTTAGAAGATTATAAGAAATTCTTAGATGAAGCAAAAACTGTGTTTTTAGAAAAAACAGCTCAACTTTCAAATAAATATCAAACTGAAGTTATTCCCGGTGATACAGAAAATATTCCATACCCTAAATCTTATAAAGAGATGAATGATCCTACAAATAACGAAGAGACAAACAATAAAAAATATTTGAAATATATTAATGATGAGTTAGCATGGGTTGAAGAACAAAAAACAACCAACACTACAACGAATAAAGAATTAGTTCAAAAGATTAATCTTTTATTCAAAGAACGATACAGAACTTCGTTGCAAATGAATTTGGAGGATAAAATCGAGAACACTCGTCAACATCTACGAATGTTTGCATCAAGTTTACATAAAGATAGATATAAAAAAATATTAGAGCAATTAAAAGCTCATTTACGTCAAATTCCAGATGAAGAAACAAAAAAGCCTTTAATTTTCAAGGCTAACAGTACATTAGTGGAGCTAGAAGCCATTAATTTAAATTTATTGGAAATTTTAAATGCTGTACCGGGTGAAATCGCAAAAGCAGATCTAACCATTCAAATAAAAGATGATTTAAAGGACTTAATACCTTCAATTAGTGCTTTTTATGATCAATCTAAAGACGGCACCATTGATGTTACGCAAAACCCTTGAGTATCCTTTTTGCAAACAAATAAAATTAGTGAATTAGAACAAAAGGCAAACAAACTAAAAGAAGAAGTGCAAACGATTCCGAGCACAAATTTTATAGCTATTCGTGAAAAAGTTGATCAATTTGATAAAATAAAAGCACCATATATCAAAGCTTATTATGATGCTATGGATTATCAAGTTCAAAAACATATTCAAGACATCAAAACAAACAAAATAGGTGATATTAATATTGATGATTTATCAACTTTCTTTGATGCAATTCCTAAAACAGAAGAAGCAAATAAAAAATTAGCACCTCTAATTCAGACTATCAAACAAAACGTTGACACCATGAAAAAAGGTTTTAAGGATATTGAATTAATTCCTGAAGCAGTTGGACCGAATTTGCTACATGCTCAAAGTCAATCACGTTTAAATTTTGAAGCTTTATTAAATAGCAAGGATGTTAGTTTTTCGGTTCCTTCAGATAAAATACACAATACTATAAAAGAAGTACAAAAAGAATTAGAAAAGTATTTTAATGGTATATATAACACTTTTCATAAAAATGATGAAGAAATTGGTGAACATAATGCTAATGCATCATTAACTAAGTTTGTTGCAGCAATCCAAAAAGATAGAACTGTCGACACAACTCATCCTGATTTACAAAAGATATTTTCAGAAATATCAGAAAAAACTACTATGGATATCCCTCTAAATCAGCCTTTAAAAAATCAACTATCAATAATTGCTTCTGTAGTTGAACAAGATAAAATCTTCAAAGATCATTTTAATAATTATGCTAGAGAATATTTTATTAAACAAATGAATAATGATCAAATTAAAACCGAGTTGCAAAAAACCTTTGTTAAAAATAACATATCTTATTTATTAGGTACATATGATAGTGGTGCTGAAAATGGTGAGACATCTTGAGCTTATAATACAGAAGAAGAAACGCAATTTTCAAATTTTTTATACCAAGGGACCGAAGGTGAATATGGTCAATATGGCCAAGGGTTTGCAAAAACATCAATTAATTATCTTAATGATTTATCAATGATTCTAAATAATGTTAAAAAAATTCAGGAGCAATCAACAGCTGATGCAACAAGTGCTAAATATGCCTATGCTTTATTCATTTATTTACAAAATAAAGCTGATGCTTCTCAAAGTTATGACAAAATATTTTTGGTTCAAAAAAGACGATTGCCATTCAGTGTAAATGATAGGGAAAATGTCCCTGATTATTATATTTCAAATTTACTTGGTAATACTAACACAAGCTCGTATATCAATAATTACGGATTTTTCGAAATGTTAAATTACATGTTATTGGGGTTATCTTTAAAATACGAGGCAACTTATCAGACTAAACATCCTAAGGAACAATTAGACACTTCGTATCTAGATCAATCTAACAATTTAAAAGCTCAAGATTCATTAACTCCAATCCAACTAACACACAAGGTACTTGATATTTTTGGGGTTGATGTTTGAAGATATTGAGCTGGTTTCAAAGATTTCGATTCAGAAAAATTATATTTTAAACAACCACTAGAATGGTATAACAATAATGATATAGTCTACGAAGTGAATGTTGGGAAAATTTCAACGAAACAAGACAAGGAATTTCCCACACAAGGCGTTCAGATTTACAATTATAAAACTCAATCAAATCAAACAATAATGCCAGGCACTAAAGTTAATTCAAGTGTCTGAATGGAAAATAGTATAAAAGAGATCCTGAATGCTTATGAAAAACTATATTTAGCATACATGGATTTACTATCTAATGATCCAAATGGACGATACGCTCTTGTTAATAAAAAAATTCTAGGTTTTTCTTCTACAAAAGTTAGTGACCACAAAGAAATTGATTTAAGTAAATTAAGTGCTTACGATCAAGATCCGAAAATTGAATCAAACAACGGCGATGAATTTATTTATTTAAAATAAAACACAACAGACAACAAAAAAGGACTTTTGTCCTTTTTTTTGTTACTCTAAAATAACAGGGTTTGTTGCTCGACACTATTCACATCTTGTATATCAGAGAAGCTAACTCCGACCAATCTGATGTTTTGATCATTCCATATTTTATTAAAAAGTTTATTAAAATAATGTAATATAATTTCTCATTCATTTGTATAGTATGGGATTTGTACTTGGTGGCTGCGTTGCTGAAAATTTACATCCTTAATGTTAATGGAAATTTTTTTAATAACCATTCCCGATTTAACCACATCATCATATAAATTAGTTAATAGATTTATAGCGCTCTTTTTAATGAATGATTCTAAATCTGTTGGAGCAAAAGTCATACTTTTGGACATTGAGCGCTCGGAGGTTATAATGTTTTTCATTCTAATATTTGTTTTGCCTGACAAATTAGCTGTTAGAGTAAAAAAAGTGCTGCCCAAAATTAAATGAACCTTATTTTCGTTGTTTGGATCTAATAAATCAGCACAAGTCCGTATATTGTATTGATAGAGAAATTGTGATGTTTTTTTACCAATATAAGGAACTTGAGCTACATCTAAAGTATTTATAGTTTTTTGGATTTCTGTGGGGTGAATTAACACACTAATACCATTTGGTTTATTAATATCAGTGGCTATTTTAGCTAGTAAATAATTTATTGAACAACCAATTGACACTTGTAAACCTAATTCCTTATAAATCTTTTTTTGAATATCTAAAGCTAAAAATGTCGGGTTATTATGGTATTTTGATATTAAATCAGTAGCATCTATAAATAATTCATCAATTGAAGCAATATGAACTTTGTTTGTATAAGAATAGGCGATTTGATAAAAGCGTTTCGATAAAGCATCGTATAATTCAAAATCAGGTTTTAAAACTAACAAATCAGGATAAAGTTTTAAAGCTTCACTTAAACGCATAGCAGCATGAATACGGTATTTGCGTGCAGGATAATTAGCTGTCGAGATAATTTGATGGTTAGTTTTAATATTACAAACGACCGTTGGATGATCGGGATTTTTTTGCAAATGTAACAGTGATGCTTGGACAAAAAAAGCATCAATATCAATATGTAAAATAATTGACTTAGGCATAAGTAAAATAAATCATATATTCTTGGTTTTGCTTTTTGACGTCAAAAACATCCACAGGAACATGTGTTTTATATGTAAAACCGTGCTGAGCAGCTAATGTCTTTATCTTCTCGATAATTTTGTTGTGTAATACTCTATCTTTAAGTACACCTTTGCATGCGTGCATAATTTCTGGAGTAGCTTCGAATTGGGGTTTAATTAATCAAATTAAATCAAGACCAGCATGTCGTAAGTGTTTAATAGCTTCAAAAGCAAAGGATAAAGAAATGAATGATAAATCAGCTACGATTGTATCAACCTCGTGTCCGATAGGTAATTTATTTAAATCTTTAATATTTGTGTTTTCGAAGGCGATTACGCGTGAATCGTTTTTTATTTTTAAATCCAAAATATTTTTAGCTACATCGACACAATACACCTTAGTTGCTTGTGATTGTAAACAAACATCACTAAAACCACCCGTGGAAGATCCTAAATCCAAAATAATTTTATGAGCAAAATCATAATTAATAATTTGTTGAATTTTCAATAATTTATATGCTCCTTTAGAAACATAGGTTTTTTCAGCTCGACAAACAACAAGATCATTATCTTGTACTTGATAAGCAGGTTTAAGAATATTTTTGTTATTGACAAAAATAAACCCACGCTTAATTAAGTCTAGGGCTTGTGATCTTGTTTTACTGAAATGATTTGCTACTAAATATAAATCTAAACGCATATAGTTAATATTATATAAAATTTAGCTATTTATCTTATACTGAGATATCTCTTTGTAGTGTCTGTAATTCACTGAAAGCCACTTTGTAGTCTTGATAAGTGCTTTTCTCATTAATAGATGATTTAATTTTGAGCAGCCTATCTAGATTTTTTTGTTGATTTACAGATTTATCGTTTTGTACTTGTTTTTCTAATTCTGTAAGTAATTGTTCATAATCTGTTTTAATTTGATGGAAATCTAGCTTTTGCACCATAGGTACTGCGATACCTACAGTTACACCGATCCCTAAAATGACAGAAAAACCATACAAAAGAAATTTGTGTGGTCTAAATGTAAAATATTTTTTTAATAAAATATCAAAATGAAAAGTGTCTAAGTAATCAGTTTCGCTTTTTTCTAACAAGAAAATTTTTAATCGTCTAGTAATTTCGTCTATTATGACTTTTCTTCGTTGGAAGAAACGAAAAGGAAAAAGACAAATGAAGAAGTATTTCCATTGTAACCTTCTAAATCATTTGTCTTTGTGATTTTCTTTGAAAAATCGAGATATATATTGAGAATTATTCGTCATCATGCGCAGTCTTTAAATGTCTATCCTTATCATAATTAGGTGGTAGAGCAAAGTTTGTAATTAGCACTTTTGAATGCTCTTGATCCTTATTTCGAATTATGATAGTGTCAACACCAAATACATCGTGTAACAACTGTTCATCAATACAATTCAACACATCAGTATACCGGATCATTTTGCCGTCTTTAATAATCATAACTTTATCAGCGTATTTAATTCCAGTATTTATATCATGAATAACTAGTACAATGGTTTTATTAAGTTTATGGTGCAATTTATGTAACAACTCAATGATTTCCAATTGACTTCTAATGTCTAAGTGATTGGTTGGTTCGTCTAAAACAATCGTATCAGTATCTTGAGCCAAAGATAAAGCAATTAACGCTTTTTGTCTTTGACCTCCTGATAAATCGTCTAGTTCCTTGTGACGAAATTCAAAAATCCCAACATTTTTAAGAGCGGTTTCAATTATTTTTTGCTCTCGTTTTGGATTAGCGTTAACGCCGACAGCGTTAGATCATGGATAACGCCCCATTTTAACAAAATCGTAAATAGTAGTGTTTTCAGGGAAAACACTTAATTGAGGAACGTAAGCTAATTCAAGAGCTAATTTTTTAGAGTTATAAGCCTTAAACTCCTTATTCTTAATATTTCAAACAAGAGATTCTATTACATCCTTACGATCTTTTTTAAAAACATTAATTAGACGTTCGCATTGTAATTTAAATCATTGAAATACTAGAAATTCACGACGGATTAACTTGTTATTAAAAAGAATCTGTCCAGTACGTGGGACAAGGATTCTACACAACCCTTTGATAAGTGTTGATTTTCCAGATCCATTAGGTCCTAAAACCACCACAAAATCATTTTTCATAATTTGAGCTGTTAGATTTTTTACAATCATTTTTGATCCATACCCTAAGGAAACATTTCTTAAATCAAAGAGAACTTCGTTACGATTAACACTTTCTTTTTTCATTTTTTCTTGAAATGTTCGAACTTCTTCTAAATCTATAGTGTTAGTTTCGGGGTCGTATTGATCATTTTTAAGATTTAATTTGGTAGCTTTTTTAGACATAAAGAGTCCTTTCAAAAGAAAATAATTTATATTAACACATAAATTTTATATTATATGATTTGATTTTTCTTTAATATAGCACCTGCTATATCTTTATATTTTAAAAAATATATAACATTATTTTTATAAAAAAATCTTTTTTTATCAAATATATCACAAAAATCAATTCTTTGCTTTATTTTAGCATCTTTTTTTATCTCATACAGCATTAAAAAAATGTTCTTATAGTTAAAAAAATGTAAAATAAAATTGCAAATTACTTTATCTATTGAAAATGAGGTAAAAATATGAACTTATCACTAAGAGAAATTCAAAAGCTTATGATTACAGTGGCAGCAGATGTTGCTCGTCGTCGTCTAGCTCGTGGATTAAAATTAAATTATTCAGAAGCAGTAGCTTTAATTACGGATCACGTGGTGGAAGGTGCTCGTGATGGCGCACTTGTATCTGATTTGATGCAATCCGCTCGTGAAATATTACGAATAGAACAAGTTATGGAAGGTGTTGACTCAATGGTATCAATCATTCAAGTCGAAGTAACTTTCCCAGATGGAACTAAACTTGTGTCAATTCACGACCCAATTTATAAATAATAAATACTTAAATATAGAAAGAAAAAAGGAGATATAAATTATGTCTGGAGGATCTAACCAATACACACCTGGTAAATTAGTACCTGG
Organism: Ureaplasma zalophigenitalium; assembly: GCF_025780055.1. Classification (GTDB taxonomy): domain Bacteria; phylum Bacillota_I; class Bacilli_A; order Mycoplasmatales; family Mycoplasmoidaceae; genus Ureaplasma; species Ureaplasma zalophigenitalium. The sequence continues at coordinate 9,309 of NZ_JAOXHJ010000005.1, forward strand.
TGCTGTTAAATTCGCAGAAGGCGACATCATCGTTAATGAAGGTCGTCAAGCTTACAAAATTATTGTTCAAAATACAGGTGATAGACCTATTCAAGTGGGTTCTCACTTCCACTTGTATGAAACAAACACTGCATTAATTTTCTATGATGAAAACGGAAATGAAGACAAAGAACGTAAAAGCGTTTATGGACGCCGTTTTGATATCTCTTCTGGAACTGCAATTCGTTTTGAACCAGGAGAAAAAAAAGAAGCATCAATCGTTGATTTCCAAGGTACACGTGAAGTGTATGGAGTTAATGGGTTAATTAATGGAAAATTAGATAAATAAGAGATTAGGAGAGTCTATTATGTTTAAAATTTCAAGAAAAAACTATTCTGATCTATTCGGAATTACAACTGGAGATAGTGTCCGTTTAGGTGATACTAACTTATTCATCCAAGTTGAAAAAGACTACACTACTTACGGAGAAGAATCTGTATTTGGTGGTGGTAAAACATTACGTGAAGGTATGGGGATGAACGCACAATTTACTCGTGACCACTCATACGTAAACGAAAAAACTGGTAAAAAAGTTGAAGTTATGGACTTAGTTATTACTAACGCTTTAATTGTTGACTATACTGGTATTTATAAAGCCGACATCGGTATTCGTGATGGTCTGATTGCTTCTATTGGTAAATCAGGAAACCCACACCTAACTTCTGATGTTGACATGGTTGTAGGTATCGCAACTGAAGCTTGTTCTGGAGAAGGTAAAATCTTCACTGCAGGTGGATTAGATACACACGTTCACTTCTTAGAACCTGAAATTGCTGAGGTAGCACTTGATGGTGGTATCACAACAATTATCGCTGGTGGTACAGGTATGAATGATGGTTCAAAAGCTACTACAGTTACACCTGGTAAATGATGAATTAAAACTCAATTACAAGGTGCTGATGGAATGCCAGTTAACGTTGGTTTCCTAGGTAAAGGACAAGGTTTAAATGAACCTATTCTAGAACAAATTGCAGCTGGTGCTTGTGGTCTTAAGATTCACGAAGACTGAGGTGCGACTGGCCATGCTATTGACTCTTCGTTAACAGTAGCAGATAAAACAGATATTGCTGTTTCAATCCATACAGATACACTTAACGAAAGCGGTTTCGTTGAACACACAATTGCTGCTATGAAAGGCCGTGTAATTCACGCTTACCATACAGAAGGTGCTGGTGGGGGACATGCTCCTGATATTTTAGAAACTGTTAAATACTCATTCTGTTTACCAGCTTCAACAAACCCTACACTTCCTTATACTGTAAATACAATTGCAGAACACTTAGATATGTTAATGGTATGCCACCACTTAAACCCTAAAGTTCCTGAAGACGTTGCATTTGCTGATTCACGTATTCGTGCACAAACTATTGCTGCAGAAGACTTATTACATGATATGGGTGCTATTTCTATTACATCTTCTGATACACTTGCAATGGGACGTATTGGAGAGGTTGCAACTAGAACGTTCCAAATCGCTGATAAAATGAAGGCTCAATTTGGAGCATTAAAAGGAGATAGTGAATTCTCTGATAATAACCGTGTAAAACGTTATATTTCTAAATATACAATTAACCCAGCAATTGCTCATGGTGTTTCTGACTATGTAGGATCAATCGAAGTTGGTAAACTAGCTGATATTGTTGCATGAGAACCTAAATTCTTTGGTGCAAAACCTTACTTTGTAACAAAAATGGGTAACATTGTTCGTTGTTTAGCTGGTGATCCAAACGCTTCTATTCCAACATGTGAACCTGTAATTATGCGTAACCAATTCGCATCTATTGGTACAGCTTTAAATAGATGTTCAGTTTCATTCGTTTCTAAATTATCTTTAGACAAAACACCATCTATTAAAGAAGAATATGGACTAACAAAAGATTGCTTACCAGTTCGTAACTGCCGTAATATTTCAAAAGCTTCAATGAAATGAAATGATGTAACTCCTAATTTAGATGTAGATGCACAAACTTTTGAAGCGACTGTTGATTTGGCAGACTTAGAAAATTGACTAGAAAAACCAGCAGCTGAAATTGCTAAAACTTTACGTCAAACTGAAAACGGTAAATATGTTTTAGATGCCGAACCTGAAACAGTTCTTCCATTAGCTCAAAGATACTTCTTATACTAATTTAATTCGTTTAATAAACATGCATAATTGAAAAATAGTTATATAATAAAGTTATGTAACTATTTTTTTAAAGAAATGAGGGTATCTATGACAACATTTAAGAAAGTTATTAACAATGTTCATACATTAATAAACACAATCGGATATGACATTGAAAACATTTATTTAACCAATGACGATGCATTAAAACGCGTAATCATTGCTAAGTCAGAATTAAATAATGAATATGGTATTAAATTAGAGGAAGGAAAAAAGCTAGTTGATGGAGATATTCTTTTAATGGACGAAGAGGCAAAAAAAATGATCGTCGTTCGTTTAGAAGAAGCGGATGTTTTAGAAATATCGCCAGCAACAGTTGGTCAAATGGCGTTTTTAGCTCATAATATTGGTAATCGTCATACACCAGCTCAATTTACAGAAACTTCAATGATCATTCCATATGATTATTTAATTGAAGAATTCCTACAAACTAGCAACGCAAAATATGAAAGAAAAAAAATTAAACTTAAAGAAGCCTTCAGACACTCAGACGCTGCACGTTAATGAGCCGTTGTTGCTTTTGGATTTGATGCAAATTACGAATGCGAACTTTCCAATCGGATCGTTTTCACATTCCTTTGGGATTGAAACATATATTCGTGATGAAATTGTGCACGACTCCAAAACTTTAGAAAAAGCTTTATTGCTTTATATGAACGAACAACTTTTATACGGTGATTTATTAGCTATTCGTGAAGTTTATAATTTGTTAAAAGCAGATAAAATTCAAGAGATTTGAGACATTGATCGAATCATTAGTTTTCAAGGTTTAGCACGAGAAACAAGAGATGGCCAACGTCGTATTGGTGTACAAATGGTGAAGATTTATAATGAACTTTATAACGATCCACTACTACTTGAATATCATCAAAAAATTAAAGCAAAAGAATGCTTTGGTAACCCAGCTATTTCATTTGCTTTACTAGCACATTATTTAAATATTGATTTAAGAACGGCATTGTACACGCACTTGTACTCTACAACAGCTGCTTTAACACAAAACTGTGTGCGAGCTATCCCGTTAGGTCAAGTACCCGGCCAAATTTTAGTGAATAAACTAAAACACACGTATTTTGACGACATTATTCATAAAGCTATGGGTTTAGATTTTGAAACCGATTTTTGTAAAAATATTCCAGGATTAGAAATCGCCCAAATGGAACACGAAGATGTCCCAGTTCGTTTGTTCATGTCATAATTATCAAATATTGTAAAGGAAAAAATATTATGAAAAAACCATTAGTTATTGGTGTAGGTGGTCCGGTTGGCGCTGGAAAAACTATGCTTATCGAAAGATTAACACGTAAATTAAAAGATAGCGGATATTCAATGGCTGCAATTACCAATGATATCTATACAAAAGAAGATGCTCGTATTCTATTAAATACTTCAGTTTTAGATGCAGACCGTATTATGGGTGTCGAAACAGGTGGATGTCCACATACAGCTATTCGTGAAGATGCTTCAATGAACTTTGCAGCAATTGAAGAAATGATGGAACGTCATGCAGACCTACAATTAATTTTCTTAGAATCAGGTGGCGATAATTTATCAGCTACTTTCTCTCCGGATTTAGTTGACTTCTCAATTTATATTATCGACGTTGCTCAGGGAGAAAAAATTCCTCGGAAAGGTGGCCAAGGGATGATTAAATCAGACTTATTCATTATTAATAAAGTCGATTTAGCGCCTTATGTTGGGGCTGATTTAAAAGTAATGGAATCTGATACTTTAAAATCTCGTGGCGAAAAAGACTTCTTCATGACTAACTTAAAAACTGATGAAGGTTTAAACGAAGTAGCTAAATGAGTCGAAAGTCGTCTGAAATTATTTTTAGAAGAACAAGTTGAGTAAAAGATGATTTTATCTAAAGAAAAAATCAAAGAATATTCAGCGTATATGTATATTCTAGTTAGTGCAGATGAACGATACCCAGGAAATTATGCCCATACCGTTCACTTTACTAATTTCTTTCGGACATCTAAACCGCTATATGTGGATGAAGATGATCCGACAAACCCATGCTTCCAATTAATTGCCATGGGTGGAGGATATATCGCTGGAGAAGTATATCGTAGTGATTTTGAGGTAGCTAAAGATGCGAGGTGTATTATTACCACTCAATCATCAACAAAAGCCTACCGAACAGTTAACGGAAAAGCTTCCCAACAATACACAAACATTCATTTGGAAGAGAATGCGATTTTAGAATATTTATCAGATAACGTAATTGTTTATGAAAACGGTAAATTTGAACAATTTAATAACTTCCACATGGACAAAACAGCTACTTTAATTTATACTGAATGTTTTGGACCAGGATGATCACCGTATGGTATCCCGTATTTATATGAAAAAATGTATCTAAATACAAAAATTTATTATGATGGTAAATTGATTTTATATGACAATTTAAAATTCGAACCGTTCCAAAATGATGAATCAGCCTTTGGTATTATGAGTGGATATTTATATTGTGGGACGATGTTAGTCATAAACTTAAATGTAACTGAAGAGGATGTGTTAGCAGTGCGTCAAGCAATTAAAGAAGCATATCCTGATATGGACTATGAATTTGGTGTATCAGGTCTTGATATCCCTGGTTTAGGGGTACGTACGCTAGCTAATACGCACTATGATGTGGAAAAGATTAACGCTGTTGCACATGCTTATTTCCGAAAAAAACTATGAAACAAGAGACCGCTTAATTTAAGAAAACCTTAGGATAAAACAAAAAAACAAGCTTGGCTTGTTTTTTTATTTTTAGCAAAAACTTTATAAGATTCGTTTAATTTAAATGGTGATAACGATGATTAATACAAAAAAACTTTTTTTCTTATTATTAAAATGGCTGGTTCAACAAAAAATTTGATGAAAAATTAATCATTTAAAAATTCATAAATTTGTCTTTTTTTATATGCTATTTGCGTGATTATTAAATATTGATTATGACTTTTCTTATTCGCAGCCTTATACCAATGGACCGGTATTTACTCAAATATATGGAGACTACACTTATCGATACGACCTTTTAAATGAACACTTAAAACAAGATATTAAAATAAAAAACGTAAATGAACATTGTGCGCAAAAATCCTTATTTTTAATCATGACCCACACTTGTGCGGAGTTATCAAAGATCACTCATAATTTCCCTTTTTGAAACAAATGACAGCAAACATCTTCAAAAGATGGGAAACCAAACAGCTTTCTTATTGATTTTTTAGACAACACTGATAAACAAATGATAGGTTTTTTATATACTTGTTGCCAAGAGTATAGAAGAGTTAAAATTATTTGCATCCATGAAAATTATTTTGTCACATCAAATAATTTTGTCGGAAATTTTAAAACAGATGAAATAGAGATTTTACAAAAGCTAAGTCACAAGAAGATTTTGGTTAATCCAGTTTATATTGAACGCAGTGATTCAGGGGTCTTAATAATTGATTAATAAACGCGATGTCATTACTTTATTCATCCCTTTTCCTTGTATTAACTCGCAGTTAGCTAAAAAAAGTCATATGTACATTTGTCTTTACAAAAAAATTAATAAAAAAGAAATGTTAAAAGTACAAACCGCCAAACCTCTTTTGATTAATACACTTGCAAACTATTGTTTGGTGTATCCGGATTTACAGCATAATCCCTTTAAGAAAGTGTCGCTCGTTGATTTAGACAAAGTGTTTAGCATACATTATGTTAAGATCCCAAGAATACTATGTACAACCATACGATCAAACATTAGCGTTTCGTTATATGAACATTTAAAATCCAAATTAACGTTACATCCTTATAAACAATATGTTTTAGATCCTTTAGTCATTATCTTATGTAATCACGCTCTAATGGTTATTAATCACTAGCGGTCTTTTTTCTGGTTATAATTATATATGATTAAAAAAGTTAAAAAGGATATTGTATGGTTAAGAAAATTAAAGAATATTTTGAATCACATAAACTAACTCTGTCGACATGTGAATCAGCTACCTGCGGCGCTCTTGCATCTATGTTAGCAGAGGAGGCAGGAATTTCTAGTTTTTATAAAGGTGGAATTGTAAGTTATGCAAAAGAAACTAAAATTAATCTGGTTGGCGTTGATTTAAAGATTATTGAAGATAAAGGAACAATCAGCGCTGAAACAGCTAAAGAATTAGCTCGTAAAACTAATCAATTATTAAACACGCATGTTTGTTTGTCAGTCACTGGCAATGCCGGTCCGAGCGGCGATGAGAATAAAGAAGTGGGTTTATTTTATGTTGGAGTAGCTGTAAATGATTTTTGTTTTGCTAAAGAAATGCAAATTAGTGATAAAGGTCGTTTAAAAAACCGTATTGAAATGGCTTTTGACGCTTTGGCTTATTTGTCTAAAATTCTAGAAAAATAAAGAGTAAAATTCATCTTTCAAACGATTAATAAAATAAGGAGATGAAGATTATGAAAACAAAAAAAGAAATAAGTGAACAGAATGATTTAATGAGTTCGTTAGAAAATAAATTTGCTCGGTCATCATACTGTCTGGCTGATGAATTAAATGCCCAACCGATAACATCTATTTCAACTGGTTCATTACAGATTGACAATATTACGGGAGTAAATGGTATTCCAGTGGGTCGGATTACAGAAATTTTTGGGAACGAGTCCAGTGGGAAAACAACCATAGCTTTACAAACAGCTGCCGAGTGTCAAAAGAATGGCGGAAAGGTTGTATTTATCGACATGGAAGGTTCGTTTGATATTAATTATGCAAAGAAATTAGGAATAAACACTTCTGAATTATTAATCGCTCAGCCAACAACAGGAGAAATCGCTTTTGAAATGATTGAGACTTTATTAAAATCTAACAACATTAATTTGATTATTATAGACTCGGTAGCTGCTATGATTCCTGAAAATGAATTTTTAAATGATATGAATGAAACAGCTATGGGTGCTCATGCACGCTTAATGTCAAAAGGTTTGCGTAAAATCCAACCATTAATTAGTAAATCAAAAACAGCCATTATTTTCTTAAACCAATTACGAGAAAAAATAAATGTCTTCTTCGGTAATCCTGAAACAACTACTGGTGGTAAAGCACTACGCTTTTATGCTTCTTTACGAATCGAAACGCGAAAGGCAGATTTAATTAAGGACGGAATTAACAAAATTGGAATAAAAACAAAAATTACAGTTATTAAAAACAAATTAGCTGCACCTATGCAATCTTGTTATATTGATATATTTTTTGGTCAAGGATTTAATTATGCTAACGAAATTCTTGAATTTGCTATAGAGTACGGAGTTTTGAAAAAGAACGGATCATGGTTTTATTATGATGAAATGAAAATTGCTCAAGGACGCGAACAATTAAAAAAATATTGTGAAGAGAATTCTGAGTTTTTCACAAATATCCAAGGTAAGGTTCTTGATTTGATTCAATCAAGAACAAATAGTGATTTTATACAAGATAAACCAGTCATAGACCAGATAAATAGTTTATAAAAAAATAAATTACCAAGAATTCTAAAAAATTTTTACTAATAAGTCCATATAATTAATAAAGGTGATATATATGACTTATATAATTTTATTTTATATATTACTGGGTTTATTAATTTTTATCGCACTAATAACCACAGTTGTTATGTTAGTGTTTGCTAGAAAAAAACAACTGCAATTAAGATGAATTAAAAATACAGATATTAATTTATATGAACAAATTAAAGAATTCACTCAATTGAAAAATGACCATCAAATTTTAATGATGGAAAAAGAAAAATTAGAAAAAATAAATAGTGAACATTTAAAAACCATTGTTAATTTGCAAACCGCAAAAGAAGAGTGGTTGTTAAAGTCAACAAATTTTAGTGAACAAGACGCTAAAAATGAACTCATGAAATATATGCAAATAAAGCATAAAAAAGATTTAGCAAAAGATTATTTAAAACAAAAAAAAGAATTTGATGAATATTTTCAATTTTACGCTAGTAACATTCTTGTTGATACAATGCAGAATTTAGCGGAACCATTAATTGTTGAACGATCATTGTTTAACATCACAATGCAAGATGATAGTTTAAAAGGTAAAATTATCGGTCGAGATGGGCGAAATAAAGCTGTTTTCGAAAATATAGCAGGGGTAGATTTAATTGTTGATCGTCAACAGCCGATCATTGGTGTTTCCTCGCCAAATCCTATTCGTCGTGAAATCGCTTCACAAGCTATGCAACGACTAATCGATAGCAAAAATATAGATAGCAATAGAATTGAATTAATTTACGAAGAAGAGAAAAATAAGTTCGACCAAAATCTAATTACTATTGGGAAAGATGTTATTGAAAATAAATTAGGTTTTTATGATATGGATCCTAATTTATATCCATATATAGGACGCATGAAGTTTAGAACTTCTTATGGACAAAATATTTTAACCCATTCATTAGAATGTGCACAGTTAGCCGAAATGATAGCGACTGAATTAAACCTTGATCCAATTAAAGCAAAAAAAATGGCTTTTTTTCATGATTTAGGAAAAACAATAGATTTCGAAAGTGATTTGGACCATGTAGAAGCAGGGATTTTATTAGCGCGAAAATTTAATTTTGACGATGACTTAATTAATGGAATCGAATCTCACCATAACAAAGTAGCCCCATCGTCAATTTATAGCGCATTAGTAAAAGTAGTTGACACATTATCTGCTGCACGCCCAGGAGCACGAGTTAATTCATATGATGAGTATTTTAAACGAGTTCAGGAACTAGAACAACTATGCTATGATTTTGAAGGTGTTAAACAAGCTTATGTTATTCGTTCTGGACGACAATTAAGAGTCATGGTAGATGCTAATATTATTAATGATGACCAACTAAATTACCTAGGTTATCAGATTAAACAAAAAATAGAAAAGAATGATCTTTTGGGTAACTACAAAATTCAAATAGTTATGATTAAAGAAAAACGCGTTTTATTAGAAACTAACGTTTTAGGATAAAAAAACCAAGTCGATACGGACTTGGTTTTTTATTATCAACTATTCGGGGGTGTTAATTGACTCTTTTGGCTTTTGTTCAGAATTATTTTGTGTTGAATCTTGGTTGTCCTGTTTTTGATCTGAATCATTTGTTTTGGATCGAGAAATACCATAAACCGCAAATGCAATCCCTAATGAACCAATAACCCCACAAATAAGAATGATTTTAGCCTTCTTACTTAACTTGCTCATTTTGTATTTTTTTTAATTCTTTTAAAACCTCATTAACTAATTGATCAACTGTTAAATGTGCGTCTAAAACTAAATAATTAATTCCGAAATCCTTACATACATTAATCATGTAATCGGTATATTTATTTAATAGGTTTTTAAAATAATCTTCGTTTTTGGCAAAGTTATCAATTTCAACTGCCCGATTTCGTAGATAGATTCGTTCCTTAAATAATTCTCAATCACCATCTAAAATGATATATAGTTGTGGAACTCCTTGTTCGTATACTAATTCCTTACATACGCCATCTCACAAACTCGCATAATATTGAAAAACAGATGGTTTATTAATGTTTGAATGCGCAAACAATCAATCCTCAAAAATGCTACGATCGAAAATTGTTAAATTTTCATGATTACAATTATTTTTATAATTATCAAAACGATTTAAAACAAAGTAAAGTTGAAAAAGTGAACCAAAAAGAACATTATTTTCACGTTCATACATTTTTTGTAATAGAAGTTGAGTCAATTGATCTTGTTCATTTAATTCATAGATAACACGAGAATTATCAATAGCCTTGTGTAGTGCTTCTGCTAACGTTGATTTTCCAAAAGCGATCATACCTCCAATAGCAATAGCGTTTGCCAAACGATTCTTTTTAAAAGTTGGTGTTAGTTGTTTATTCATGTTTCTTCCCCCTGTAGTGTTTTAAATTATATACAATATTTTAAATTTAATCATTAGAAAACAAAAAATGATTTTTGGGTGTTGCATGTTTGTAACTTATAATTATATTATTAAACTGAAAGGATTACATATGACTAATCTATCTCTTTATCGGCGTTATCGCCCCCATTGTTTTCAAGAAGTTATTGGTCAAGAACACATTAAGACAATATTAATTAATTCCATCGGATTAAATAAAATAAATCATTCTTACATTTTTAGTGGACCACGAGGTATTGGTAAAACTAGTATTGCGCGCATTTTTGCCATGTCTATTAATTGTCTTCAACCCATTAATAATGATTGCTGTCAAAAATGCACAAATTGCACAGATCTATTAAACGACACAGCAGTTGACTTTATCGAACTAGATGCGGCGAGTAATAATGGTGTAGAGCAAGTTCGCTCAATAATTGAAAATGTTTATTATTTACCAAGTAAATTTAAAAAGAAAGTTTATGTTATTGATGAAGCACATATGCTTTCTAACCAAGCTTGAAATGCTTTTTTAAAAACCCTAGAAGAACCCCCAGCACACATTGTTTTTATTTTTGCGACAACCGAATTCCAAAAAATTCCTTTGACTATTATTAGTCGTAGTCAACGTTTTGATTATCAGGCGTTAAATAACAAACAATTAAAAACACTTCTTCAGGATGTTATAAAAAAAGAAAAAATTGAAATGACCGAGGACGCGCAGAATATTTTAATTAATCTAGCACAATCTTCTGCACGAGATATGCTGAGTTTATTGGATCAACTAAATACATCAGATCAAAAAATTGATTTGCAAACCATCCAATCGGTTTTCAATTTAGTTGTTTATGACGATCAAATCAATTTTATTTATCTTGCATTACAAAGCAATTTTGCTGGTTTAAAGGATTTATTAAAGAAAATCATCGCGAATGGCCATAATGTTCAGGTATTCATTTATGATATTCTGCAAATATTATTTGCCTACAAATATGCTATTCTAACTGATAATACAGACGAAAACAGCTTGATTTTATTAAAGGATATGCAAAATTTAAAAAACCATGATCAAATAAGAATCGACCATCTAGTTCATTCGTTAATCCCTTTACACACTAATTTAAAAAATAGCATGGACCAAGAATTCGAGTGTTTAAAAGCTTTATATCCATTTATATTTTCGAAAGCACATAAAGGTAATAACAATATTTCAGAACCAGATTTGGACATTAATTTGCAAACAACATCCGAACAGCTAATTGAAAAAAAAATATCAAAAACAGTAAAACAAGATCTGAATGAGGACACACAAGCGCTTTTAAATGGTATGGAACCAACCTTAATGTTTAAAAAAAATAATCTAGAAAATAGTTTAAATTATAAAAATGCTAGTTTTGCAGATGTTTTCCAGACATACGACAAATCATTGCTAAAAATAAAGGATGATTTACAATTAGACAAGATTGATTGGTTTCAAAGAAAAGAAATCCCTTCTGATTTAACGAACAATCCAAACGTTGTTAAATCAGCTCAATCGACTCAAGAAAATAAAACTGTAGGAAAAACTAAAACACCGATTAATAGTACCTTAAAAGAGATTCAAGAAGAAAATGTACAAATGAGCATGCAAATTGTTCATAACGTATATACTGATAAACAAAAAACTATTGATGTAAATAATCTTTTAAAAGAATTAAAGCATAAATGAAACGAAATTGATTTAAACAACAATGGCTACTCCTTATCTGAAATGAAATGACTAAATTTAATTAAGGAAGTCAAATCTATTGGGGCTGTTTCAGAACATGGGATTATTTGCGTTTGCAATAAGACAGCCTTACCAAAAATATATAAAGTTTTCACAAATATTGATTTTATAAATTTTGTTTATAAAAATATTGTTCCTAAAAAACAGTATGCCTTTGTCTCAATAACTGATTTCCAAGGTATTATTGCTGAATATAAAAAACAAAGTAATAGTGAAAAATCACATATAATTAAAGATATTGAGAATGGTTTATGAACACAGCTTTATGAAGAATACGAACGCCAAGGACATGAAGTTTGTGATTTAATAGCTAATTTAGAAGAAATAAATGACTAATCAAAGGAGAGACAATATGAACTTTCAAAAAATGATGCAAGAAGCACAAAAACTACAAAATTCATTAAAGAAAAAACAAGCAGAATTAGAAGCTAAAGATTTTGATTTTGACTACAAAGGTCTAGTGGCAGTAAAGATTAAAGGTAATCTAGAAATTTTAGGAATCACCTTTAACCCAGATATCATTGACGCTGATGATGCAGACACCCTACAAGATGTTACTGTGAAAGCTATTAACGAAGCAGTAAAAACAGTCCAAGCAGCTAAAGAAGAAATTACTAATTCAATTATGCCAGGCGCTGCTGGTAAATTATTTTAATAAATGCAAAAACCAGCTGAATTTGAACTATTAGTTGACGCTTTGCGTTCTTTACCAGGGGTTGGGACGAAAAATGCTAAAAAATGAGCATTTTTTTTATTAAAACAAGATACAAAATATATTGATGATTTCATCAAACGAATAAAAAAAGCTCATAGTGACATTAAACACTGTTTAAATTGTGGCGTGATGTCAAATACGGCCGAGTGCTATATATGTACTAATCAATACCGTGACCACACAAAACTAATGGTCGTAACAACTAATGAAGATGTTGAACGAATTGAATCAGCTAATGTTTATAACGGATTATATTTTATTACTGGCGGCGAAATTTCTTTTCGCAAAAACGTAGTAATTGAGCATACTAATTTAAAACAACTAGCCAATTATGTTTCTACTAAACAATTTAAGGAAATAATAGTTGCTACAAGTTTTACACATGATGGTGAAGTAACAGCAGCATACATAGTTAATTTATTCAAAACTAATCCGGAAATAAATGTTTATCGAATTGGTTTCGGTCTACCATTAAATTCTAGCGTCGATTATGCTGATGACGAAACGTTAAAACAAGCAATTTACAACAAACGTATTTTAAAATAGGAGAATTATTATGTTAAATTCAATGATTAGTTCGCTCGTTGCTAAACGAATGGCGAAGAAATTAAAAAAGGAAACAATTCAACCCGAAGATTTAAAAGAGGTTCTTAGTGAAATTCGGATCGCTTTATTAGATGCTGACGTTAATTTAGCAGTTGTAAAAAAATTTATCAACGATATAAAAGAAGCGGCTGTAGGAGTTTATATTGAAAAAAACCAATCACCTGCGGATATTGTTTTAAAAATTATCAAAGATGAACTAGTGAAAATTCTAGGTGTTGAACACAAACCAGTTAATACCGCAAAAGCCCAATTAAAAATTATGATGGTAGGTTTACAAGGTTCAGGAAAAACAACAACTTGCGGGAAATTAGCTAATTATTTTCGTAATAAATTTAAAAAACGCCCGATATTAGTTGCTGCAGATATTTATCGTCCAGCCGCTATTGATCAATTAGAAACATTAGCCAACCAGACGCGTGTTAATTTTTTTGCAGACCGTGATAATAAAAAAGTGGACAACATTGTTAAACAAGCTATGCATACTGCAGAATCTAATGACAATAATTTAATTATTGTCGATACAGCGGGTCGATTACAAACTAATGATGAGTTAATGCAAGAGTTAGTTGATGTTAAACGTGCTTTTATGCCAGATGAAGTTTTATTAGTAGTTGATGCGATGGCAGGTCAAGACATTATCAACGTAGCAAGGGAGTTTCACAACCGATTAAATTTAACAGGGATTGTGGTTACAAAATTAGATTCAGATGCTCGTGCGGGAGCTGTTTTATCATTAACTTCGTTGTTGAATGTACCAATTAAATTTACTGGTACAGGAGAAAAACTAGGGTCAATTGATGATTTTTATCCAACACGTATGGCGGATAGAATACTTGGTTTAGGGGACATTATGACCCTAGCTGAAAAAGCAATGGATGTCGTGGATGAGAAAAAAGCTCGTGCATCATACAGTAGAATGGTTGCTGGGAAAATGGATTTCGAAGATTTGAAATTACAATTTGAACAAATGAGTAAAATCGGATCTTTAGGAGCAATTAAAAAAATGATTCCTGGTATGAGTAAGATTTCGGATGATGATACAGAAACGGCTAGTCAAAAAATCAAGGTTTGATCTTATCTTCTAGATAGCATGACTTTAAAAGAACGACGGAATCCAAAACTTTTCAAAAAAGAGCCAACACGGCGAATTCGTGTTTTAAAGGGATCAGGTCGATCTCCTGATGAATTTAACAAACTTTATAAACAGTGAGAAAATGCCCGTGAAAAAATGGCTGAAATAGGCAAAATGTTAAAGAGCGGGAAAAATCCGTTTGGTAAGGATGGAATAGGTGATCTATTCTAGAAACTAGGTGAGAAATATGGGACGATTAATTGCAGTTATTGAACGTGAAAATTGTATTGGCTGTCAAGCTTGTGCGACAGTTTGTCCAGTTGACGCGATTGAATTAGACCAAGATAATATTGCTTGAGCTAATGAAAAATGTATTAGTTGTGGTGCTTGCGCGAATGTTTGTCCAGCAATGTGTATTGAAATGGATGATATGCAGGTGTGATACAATAAACGTAAAAAATACTTTAACGAGTAGTTTTAAGGAGGTAAGTAATGAAAAAAAAGACACGTCTGATATGTGCTGTTTCCTTAGGATTAAGCGCTCTTAGTTTAATTAGTATTCCCGCAGTAGCGTGTAAAAGTGCGCAGAAAAATAATAATACTTCAGCGAACCGTTTTTCATATGATGATTATGTTATTGAAGCTCCAAATCGCTATGATGATTCACAATTCGCTTTTAATCAAGAAGATAGAGAAGCTCAACCTTATTTAAATCGGTATTTAGATAAAGCAACATTTTATAAAGAACAAAATAAGGATTTTTATCGTTATAACTTAATATATGACGGATCATTTGGTAACGAATTTAAACGAACAATTAATTTAAATGACCGGATTTTTGAAACGTGATACGAACGTTTAACAATTAATAGTATAAAAAAAGACATTCAAGCTTATATCTTTCAATTATTTAATCGTTATAACACATTGAAAGACGACTTTGTTTTTGGAGCATCTGAGATTCGGATTTCAGCAAAACGTGATCAGCAAACCCTAAATCCAAACCAAACTGTTATCTTATATGACGAAAAAACCGATATTAATGAGTTGAATAAAAACCTGAAATTTGATATTAGCTTTGATATTTACTTAACAAATCGCACGAATGGAGATTTAATTGTTAAGGATTTATTTAATAACGATGTATTAGCCATCCCTAAAAACTCTTCTTTAATTGTGCATTACAACGCACACGAAGCACGTTTATTCTTAGATTTTTATCGGGATCAAAAATATGAACAACTAAGTAATTTTGAAAACCAAGAATTAAAAAACAACTTTCGTTTAGGTTATAATTTTGAAAAAATGAAAATTACTTCTGAGTTAAAAGAAGTCCGCGAAGGAGCTAAAAAGGGTGAAGAAAATCTTGTGAAAACCTCAATTGGTCCATATGATTTTGAGTGAAATCACACAAATGTATATCCTCTATGGAACTCTTATGTTCTAAATAAATCTTTGAAAAATGTGACATACAAAAATAACATTTTTAACATGTACGAACAATTAAATAATGACTTAAAACCATTGAACGAAAACGATATCGTTAAGGATGTTGCAGATAATTTTTTACACCACCAAAACAAGGTTAAAACAACAGCCAATAATGTTTTTGATATTCTTGATGCAGTGTATAAAGATAAGCGTTTAATTGATTTATTGCGTAGCAATAGCGAAGCTTTTTATCAATTAGTTTTAAATTTCACAAACAGTCCAACAATAGCTAATATTGTGCGTGCTTTTGCTGAAAATCGTTCATTAGGTGTTGTTTTAGAAAACATTAAACCAGTCTTAAAATCTATATTAGACATTTTAATTAAAGATAACAATAGTATTAAAAAAATTATTTTCGAGAAATTCATGAGCATTAACTTTACCAACAATTTAATTGATGAAGTTGGTCAGTTTCAAACTTTAGTTAATTCTTTGGATTTAAAAGAAATTGTACCCTTTAAAAATTTAATTAATGCTGTTTTCCAAGAAGTTATTTTATCTGAAAAAAAAGCCAAAACAAAAAATAACGGCAGTTATGGAATTATTAATTTCTTTGATGATATAGTGAGTTTAATCTTATCAATTCCCGAGGATCAAATTCCAGAAGTTAATGTAGGAAATGAGCAAAATTTAGCAAAAATACTAAATAAAGTACGTGATTTATTGAATGTTTTTGTCCCTGTTGATAATAATTTAGAGGCTCCACGATATTTAATTTCTGAATTTAAAATTTTAGATTTAATCAGTTTAAACAAGGACCAAAAAGTTGACTATAAAATAGGATTAAAGAAAATTTTTGATTTACTTAAGATTTTTAATATATTCATCCCGCAAAATATCATGCAGGTTTTAGATGATTTTTTATTAAATAATCCCCAATGAACAAAAGCTAATGTGCAACAACTCTTACATGCAATTTTGTATTTGCAAACCGATCCTAACAATCCAGAAACTTCGGTTACTTTAAAAGAGTTTGTTAATAATTGGATTCAAATAGAATATGATCCGCAACAAATTACGATTAATTATGATGGTGAGAGTCAAACCATCAATAAATTACAAATGAATTATAAATACGTAATCAAGAAAAGTGTCTATTTTAATTTAGAAAACATTTACCGTTTACTCCCTAAAACACACCCTGATTATCAAAAAACATTTGATATTGTGCAAAATGAATTGCCCCGGCAAATCCAGTTAATTGCCGGTGATTATGTTAACCACCACATTAGCGTTAACCACCCGCAAAAAATAATCCCACTAATATACAAAGAATTAGAAACGAATAAATATAGTTTGGGCTATTATTTCTACCCTGAACACACCATTGATGTATCCTTGACTAAAACAATGTATAAATTTTTAGATAACAACCAATATAGTGATCGTGTCATTTTATCTAAACAATATTTATCACCACTTTTAAGTTTACTTTTTTATCACCAATGAAAGTTCATTCAACCATTCACAGTTTATTTGATTAACTCTTCATCAAGTTTAAAAGAGATTAATGAAGAACACCGAAACGAATGAATCGATTTTAATGAAAATGCCTATGATGAGGAATTTAGTTTTAATACAACATTATCTAAAAGCCTAAAAAAAGCAGATTTAAAAGCTGAATTGTTAGCATCGATTAGAACCGATATTCTAGACAAAATTAGTTTAACTGATGATTTGGATCGCACTTTAAATCTGTATAAAACTAACGACACATTAACACTTAACATCCAAAAGTTGGTTGACGCTGGTTTAGTTGAATTCGGGAGTAAAGTAGATTTAGTTAACGATGTTTGTATATCGGTAGTTCCTTTAGTAGTCGGTTTACCTGATGAACAAACGCACGCAGTAAAGACACCACTAACTTATCAAAATGTTTTATTTAAAAAAATTCTGATAACATTACATTTCAAAAAACCACTACTAGACAAATCTAATCCAGATAACCCAACACTTGTCTGAAGTAAAAGAATTATTATATAAGACTTATACATAAAAAAATCCTTGCCAAACCAGCAAGGATTTTTTGTTCTCTATGGCTAATTAAAAATTAGTGGCCGTGTTTGTGTGAATGAGTTGTTGAATGAGTGTGTTCGTGAGCGTGTTTAGCTTGTGAATCACAGCAATCATCTTTACCACAGCAATCATCTTTTTTAGGAGAATCACAGCAGTCTTCTTCACCGCAGCAACTGTCAGCTTTTTGTGAATCACAGCAATCATCTTTGCCACAACATTCATCTTCTTTGCTAACGTGAGCATGTTCGTGGCTGTGAGTCATGTCATGTGTATGCTCATGTTCGTGTTCTTCGCCTTCACTGTGGTGGTTAGTTTCGTGATCATGGTGATCATGTGCAAAGTGGTGGTCATGTTCATGTTCATGTCCATCGTGGTGATCTTCTTCGCCACAGCAATCATCTTCGCCACAACAATCTTCATCATCATTTGTGTAATCATTATCTTCGCTAAAATGAATATCTAAGAAAAATTCTGATAAATCAAGAACTGTTTCTTGTGAATTAACAAATGAGTCAAGGCGTTCTTGTAATTCTTTTTCTTTTAAAGAGAAAACAACAATTGTGTTTTGGAAATCTGAATATGATACATATAGTTCAGAACCTAAATCTGATGCGTCGTATTTAGCTTGGTCTTCTTGGTTTGCAATTTCAAGAAAAGTTTCAACATCTTCTGGTAATACGACAAAAGAACTAGCATTTGATAGAGAAACATAAGTTGAATTTAGTTTGATTAATTTAGTCATTAAAAAATATCTCCTTTTTAATTAAACTTTATATATTATTATTATAAACTATCCTAAGGTGAATATAATCACATAATCTCTGTAAAAAGAAGATTTATAGCATTATTTGTTCCAAAATATTTCATTTTTATCCAATTTAACCATTTTTATGTGCCGTTTTCTTGCATATCTTATTTATTTTTTTATAAAATGTGCCTAACTTTTAAATAATATATCGATGAAAGGGAGAATATGAAGACCAAAAAAAAGAAAATAATTTTATCTATTTTATTATCAGGTTCACTTTTAGGACTAAGTGCAGGATTCGTAACTGCCTGTCGTTTGAATGCTCCCGAACAAAAAGAGTTAACACCTAAAGAAACAGCTCATAAAACAGAAGATTTAAAACCAAAGAAACCAGAATTTCCTCTAACAATTGAAGTGGGAAACAATTTAGAATATGACTATCGTAATTTTCAGAATTGAAAAATTCCAGTAACGGTTAAATTTCAAGATTTTTTTGATTCCAAAGAAAACCCTATCACAGCAAAAATGGAAGTGGGAAAAACGCAGATTAACTGCCCAGTCATCGATGATTTTATTGTTGTACCCTTTGCTTCTTTAAAAATGAATACTAGGTATGAAAAGGTGAAAATTAGTTTTGTCAACCCATCTAATGAGTTAATAGCCCGCAGTGTTGTCACAAGTCTACAAACACCTAAAATAAACCTGTTTTTAAATTTTAAAGAAGCAAAGATTATTTTTGATGAAACAAGTGAAAAATGAAAGTTAATTAGCCAAATTAACTTCCCTTTTTTTAACTGAATAACTAAATTTAAAGTTAAATTGATTGATAAGCAAAACCCAGACAAAAAAATTGTTTCTTCCGAATCATTTGTACAAAAAAACAAATTAATCTTTAGTTTTGTTGAATCACTCTTGCAGAAGGATAAAGAATACATTTTAGATGATCTAATGATTTTAAATTTCGATGATAGTGAACAGACAGATTTCCTTTTTGAACAGTCATACCCACTAACCACTTATAGAAATGAACCCGAAAAAACAACCATTATTTTAAAAGAAGCCTTCTTTAATCATGATAGTATTAAAAAATCCACAACTTTAGAGTTGCAATTTGCCAACATAGCAGATAAATATTGTTTTCTAATCTTAGAAGCGTTTGATCCAATCTCACAAAAAACAACTAACTTAACAACAGAACCATTTCAAATCAAAACTGACGGTAGTGCATCATTGTTTTTTACATATCCTGAAAACTGAAAATACAAAATTAAAAATGTTAATTTTTTAAATGATCCAAAAGAAAAAAACGATCCAATATCTATTAAACAAAATAACAAATATTATATAATTCAAAACGGTCCTGATTTTAATAATCAATCTACGCTTCGAGTGCAAGAAAAAACATTTGCCTTTGATTTTGTTAACTGATCTAGCTTCCAAATGAATTTCAATAACAATATTGCCGTTCAGACGGAATTATCAGTAGAACAAGAGAAGTTGTTTGCTTATCAAGTTATTTATTTTGATAAGCAAAACCCTACTGTTGAATTAAAGTCAAACATTTATGCGCCATCTGATAAATCCTTAAAATTTATTCTTGATGAAACAATTAAAGGACATGAATATCAGATTTCAAAAGTGAATATTTACTTAAAAGAAAACTTAAATTACATTTGAAAAAGCATTGATGTAAATTATGGTTTCAATATTAATGATAACCTGTTGAATGAAGCACAACCATCTGCTAACATAGCTTATGTAAAAAATGTTTTACATCACGATGCCCGTTCGTTAATTAAATTTGTTCATGATAGAACATTTCGAATTATTTATCCTAGTGAATTTTATGAGCTTTATTCATCAATATGACCATATGAAAATTTAATAACACCAAAGGTTTTTACCGCAGGCACTGGTTGAGTTTTGGATAAAGATACATCCGATCCACAAGGATTAACTTATTATATAGCAACTAATTTACACGTCGTAGCTCAATTAAAATACCCGTTAATTGTAACTAATAATCAAAAATTGTTAACTATGAAAAATGTCAATGCCCGTTTGCTTAGTGAAGAAGACAAGAAGATACTAGGCGAACATTATGATGTTTACAATTTTTCGTACACAGATAACAAAAAAACTGCCTTCGGTGAAATCTATAATAACAAATTAGCTATATATGAACCAACGAATGAATTAAATTGAAATGATACACTGCAATTCCCTAACAATTCACTAGCGATGGATATTTTTCAAACGTATGCAAATGCTTATGCGAATGCAAAAGTTGTTACAAATGATACTTTTGATAATGCTGAAGAGACCCCTATTAGCCCGATAATTGATTATCAAATTTTAGATCCGTATATTTTTACTTATACTTACAAAGATTACCATAATAAACTAAACCAAAAAGATGATATTAAAGAAAAAAATATACCCAATGTGGGCGTAGATATGGCTATTATAAAAGTAAAACTCAACCCTAAACTACCCAAACCAAAGGCGTTTGTTGAATACGATCGTATACCTACAATGTTTGCAAGTTTAAAAACTGATGCTACCAATAATCATTCAGAAGAGATCGGATTATATGGTTTTTCAAGAATTGCAAAAGATGAAGGTCTTGACCAAGTTGCTAGTTATACTGGCATATCCAACCGTTATTACAACCCTGATTTATTTAAGTGAAACGAAGTTTTTGGCGAGTTTAGATTTGATTGAGCAGATAAAGAGTTTGTGCATAGTCCCAGCATACCAATTCGTGTTCCTTATAATATACACAATACCGAAGCTGAACGTAGAAACAAAAAGGAACTAATAGCTGCTATCGAAGAAAATAACTATTATTTTTATGTGGATAAAAACCAAATTAATTCCTATTTTCAACAAGGATCATCTGGATCTATGGTAGTAAATAAGAAAAAAGAATTGGTAGGAATTTTTTATGCTGCAGCACAAAATGAAGGCAAACCTTATTTTATATGACAAAATATAGATTATGATAAATATTATTCACCGTTAGCGTATTATTTAAAACATCGAACGAATGAGAACTCGTGATTAAAACAAAACCTTGATGATATTAGAAAAGCAGGATAAACATGGATAAATTAATAATCAAAAATGCCTATGCAAACAATTTAAAAAACCTGGATATTGTCCTTCCGAAAAACCAGCTAATTGTTATTACTGGTGTTTCTGGCTCGGGCAAATCTTCACTAGCTTTTGACACCATTTATACAGAAGGGAAGCGTCGTTATTTCGAATCGCTTTCCAGTTATGCGCGCCAATTTTTAGGTGGGAATGAAAAAGCCGATGTCGAAAGTATTGATGGATTATCACCAACTATAGCTGTAGATCAAAAAACAATTAGTCATAACCCCCGATCAACAGTTGGGACGAGTACTGAAATTTATGATTATCTAAGAGTTTTATACGCACGTGCGGGACAAGTGCATTGTTTAAATAATCATGGGATGATTTATGCACAAACTAAGAAGGAAATCATGGCATACGTTCAAACGTTTGACGTTGATGCTAAAATCGAAATCCTCGCTCCGATTGATTTACAGCATTATCGATCTCACAAAGAAGTTTTAAGTTATTTATTAGATGAGAATTTTGTACGGGTTTATTTAGATAATCAATTAACGTTAGTGAAAGACATTAACGTGCTGGACCCACAAACAAAATCTATTAACATTGTAATTGATAGAATCATCTTAGATAACGAAGAGCTGACAAAAAACCGTATTAGTGAATCCATTGATTTTGCCTTGAAGACAACCAATCAACGGGTAGTGATTAAAAATAACGATAATTATAAATTATTCTCAACAGTAGCGATTTGTCCAATTTGCTCTTTTAGCATGGGTAAAATTGAACCAAACCTTTTTTCTTTTAACTCTCCACATGGCGCATGTGAAACATGTAAAGGTTTAGGATATAATTTTGTTCCTGATGAAAACAAAATGATTCCTGATCCAAATCTAAGTATTAACCAAGGAGGTCTGGACTTTTTTAAAAACACAGTTAATACAGCAAATATGGATTGGCAACGATTTGCATGTTTAATTAAACATTATAAAATTGATAAAAGCGTGCCGATTAAAAATTTAAAGCCACAAGAGCGTAAATATTTATTGTACGGTTCTGATGAGCCTATTAACATTGATTTATTATCAGTTAATAATCGAGCACACACTAGTGTAGATTACGTTGAAGGCGTTTTGGAATTAATTAAACGCCGATACGAAGAAACTAATTCAGAACAAGCGCGTGAACACTATAACAAATATATGAGCGAGAAAACTTGTAAACAATGTCATGGTAAAAAACTGTGCAAACAAGCTCTAAGCGTAAAAATTAATAATTTCGATATTATTGATTTCACATATTTAAATGTAAATCAAGCAATTGACTTTTTCTTACAGTGGGAATTGGACAATGAACAAAAACAAATCGCCCTACCTTTAATTAAAGAAATAACCGACCGTTTAGGTTTTCTAAAAAATGTTGGATTAGACTATTTAGATTTGGCTCGGAGTTCTTCTAGTTTATCTGGGGGAGAATCGCAACGGATTCGATTAGCTACACAAATGGGTTCAAAACTAACAGGCATTTTATATGTTTTGGACGAACCATCGATTGGGTTGCACCAAAAGGATAATGACAAACTAATTGATACGTTAAAAGAAATGCGCGATCTAGGGAATACAGTAATTGTAGTTGAGCACGATTTGGACACAATTAAAGCGGCTGATTATGTCATTGATATGGGTCCTGGAGCGGGTGTACATGGGGGTTATGTTATCGCTCAAGGCACAGTAGAAGAGGTTCGAAAAAACCCTAATTCGATTACTGGTCAATATTTAAACAACACATTATCAATCCCTGTGCCCATCCAACGTCGCGGTGGTAATGGAAGCAAAATTATTTTAAAAAAAGCCAGCTCAAATAACTTAAAGGATGTTGATCTAACAATTCCTTTAGGAAAATTGATAGCTGTAACAGGTGTTTCAGGCTCTGGTAAATCAACCTTAATTATGGAAACTTTGGTGAAAGCTTTGGAATATCATAATTTCAATCCTTTTGTTACACCAGGAAAATATAAAAGTCTAGTGGGAAACAAGCATATTGATAAACTAGTATTAGTCAACCAGGATCCGATTGGTCGAACAACGCGAAGTAACCCAGCCACATATGTGGGGGTTTTTGATGACATTCGAACGGTTTTTGAAAACACAAAACTTGCTAAAGAAAAAGGATTTTTAAAAGGCCGTTTTTCGTTTAACGTACCAGGGGGACGTTGTGAAAAATGCATGGGTGACGGAACGATTCGTATTGCTATGCACTTTTTACCTGATGTCTACATTCAATGTGATGAGTGTGAAGGGCAAAGATATAATCAAGAAACATTAGATGTTAAATTTAAACAAAAATCGATTTATGATGTTTTACAAATGAGTGTCGAAGAGGCGTTGGAATTCTTTATAAACTTCCCGATTATTCATCGAAAACTACAATTATTATCTGATGTAGGTTTGGGTTATATCAATTTAGGAGCTAGCTCTACGAGTTTATCTGGGGGTGAGGCCCAAAGAATTAAATTAGCTAAATTTTTACAACGTAAACCAACTGGCAAAACCTTGTATGTTTTGGATGAACCTACAACGGGCTTACATTTGCATGACATTGCACAATTAGTCAAAATCTTTAACCGTATTGTGGATAATAATGATACGATTATTGTAATTGAACATAATTTAGACTTGATTAAAGTTTGTGACCATATCATTGATATGGGTCCTGATGGCGGAGATCAAGGGGGAACTATTGTAGCTACAGGCACACCTGAACAAATCGTAATCAATGCCCCTCATTCGTATACTGCTCAATACTTAAAACCATATTTAGAAAGAAAATAATACAAAATAATGACAAAAAAGAAAATTTTATGAACTTCAATCACCTTACTCCCTATAAGTAGTTTAATTGCGATTGCAGCGAGTTGTACACCGACAACAAAAAAACAATTAGACAATACTGATTCAAAACCAGATAAACAATCAGAGAACGTCGATATTAAAACAACGAAATTGGATAATGAAACTTTGTTAAACAACTTTATTGCACAAATAAGTGTTAAACGCCCCATGAGTAATATCCAAACAAACCTTACTTACAACATCAACAAAATTAAAAATGAAGAAACAAAAAAAGATCCTAATTTTTCAATAAATAACAAGAGTGTTTTTGAAACCAACCAACACGATATCTCTACTACAGATTTTAGTGCTTTTGTTAAAGGTTTAAATTTACAAAACGCAATGACCTTTTATACTGATGCTAAGACATTGGATATACCAAATGCACAGAATTTGCAAAAACCAAGTTTTGTGCCATTTAACTCCTTTATAGCTGATTATTTCTTTGACTCTAATTATGAACAAAGTGGTTTTTTAGACTATGATCAACAAAAAGGTCAAATTCGTTATTTTTCCTTAGTTGCTGATCCAATGAATACATCCGCTGTTTACCAAGCAATCCCTTCTTTTTTATCGGGTTTTAAAAAAACCTACGACCATTTCTTTATTTTTGACAAATCTCAATTTAATTGAACTGACGAACAAAAAAAATTAGCGACCTACCACGTTGTAGCTAAAAATGTAATGAACAACAAGTTATATGAAACAGATGCCACTTTTAATTACGCAAACGATAAACAATCCATTATTTATACTCGTTTAGATTTAAAAACAACCGACGTTGGGAATTATGTCATTGAACAAATTTATGACCCAATTAAACCCGGCGAAAACCTTTTGCTAGCAAAAAATATAGGATTTAGTATTTATGGCAAGAACAACCCGATTAAAGAAACAGCATCTATTAGATTTAATGCGTTTGTAGAACCTGTTCGTAGTCCATATACTGGGAAGGTTGAGTTGAAACGCAACTATACATTTGGTAATGTATTAGTAGATGAACAAGTCGCTAAAGATGATAAAACAAATCGAAAAGTTTCACCGCTCTATTTTGCTAAACCTCTTAGTGAAATTGATTTATATGAATTAGATCATATCTTTTTCCCTATTTTATACACCAATGAACCAATAGAAAACTTTGATATGCAATATGTGGTAGAAAAAGACTCTGAAGTTCCTCAACAGCTGAATTTTACAGTTAAATACATTCATAAAAAAAACAAAACCGTAGTTGAACCAGCAAATTCGATTGCCATTCGTTATACAAAAACTTATGACCCCGAGGTTTTAACAAGTGCATCTGTTGAATGTGATTTAAAAGCAGGTTCAAAAGAATCAATAGCGTTTATTAATAAATATGAGAAACAAGATTTAACTCAACTATCATCAGACCAACTCCTTGATATTGTTAATGAAGCATTTAGTATTTATTACACAGATATCGACTTAGAAAAATATAGTATTAAAACGATTGCCAAACTCCTGCCTAATAACCAGGTTGAACTATTTTTTTATGCAAGTTTTAAACAATCAAAAGAAAATATACAAACATCAAACCAGCCAAACATTTTAATTGGAAAGCAAAAAATCGCTTTATTTCAACATGCGAAGTAATCTCGTTTACTTAGGCTTGAATGTGTGTTATAAGTCTTTTAATGTATGTTATAATTAAAAGATTAATCAATACTTACTTGATCATTAAATAGAGGTTATATTTTGAAACAAATAGTAGACAAAAGAATTAAACAAGTTTTAATTACAGAAGAGGAAATTAATACCCGCATTCGCGATGCAGCAGAATGAATTAATACTAATTATGCTCATCAATCTCCAATCATGATTGGAATTTTAAAAGGTTGTATTCCTTTTCTTGGTAAATTACTTCCACATGTTAACGTGGATTTACGTTTAGATTTTATGGCCATTAGTAGTTTCCAAGGGAATATTGTTGCACAAACAGAACCAGAAATTATTACTGACTTAAAATTTAGTGTTCAAGGTGAAGACATTATTTTGGTTGAAGATATTGTTGACACTGGACGAACTATTAAAAAAGTTATTAATTTACTTTTGGCGCGTGGGGCTAATTCAGTAAAAGTTCTAACATTAGTAGATAAAAAAGAAGGTCGCAAAGTAGACTTAGTGGCAGATTTTGTTTGCTTTGATATTCCTCTTGTATTCATTGTTGGTTTTGGATTAGATTATAAAGAATTAATGCGAAACCTTCCATACATTGGAATTTTAAAAGAAGAAGTCTATTTAGAAGACATTGCACAACAAGCTAAGACAAATGAAGAAATGGGTGATAATTAGTGAATGTAAAACAAACTATTTGACAAAAAATGCGCCACTTTTTTGCAAATGACAGTACAGATGATAAACAGGATTTATCACAACCAAAAAAACCGAATTTATCGAGTGAAGACAAAAAGCGAAACAAACGAAAAACCATTATTATCGCCATCATTATTACATTATTAGTGGCTTTGGCAATTGGTTTAATTGTCTATTTTTCTTTACCTTCAAATGAAGTACCATTATTTGTTAAAAATGCAGTTCTAACAAACAATGGTGATCTAAAAATTTACGCTGATCCTTATGACTCAGGTCAGGCAACCATTTTAGCGCGCGAAGGGTTGCAAACTTATTTTATTTTTAAACCAGAGTATTTGGCAAACCCCAGCACTAAAATCTTTTTAGAAACTCCACTGACTTACCAAATTGCGTACCGCGACCCAACGAGTGGTTATATTTTTGAATTCCGTATAGCTATTGATAAAGAAAAAACCGACTACTTGTTAGGTTCCACTCATTTAAGCGAATTATTTGCCGGTCAAAATAATTGATTCCACCAATCACTACAACGTTTAGGTTATAGACCGCAAGGATTTGATGCGCGTGTTATCATTTCACCGATCATTTCAATCCTTCTAATGTTTATCTTTATTTATTTATTCTCTCGTATGGCTCGAGCGCAAAACGATGCGATTATGGGAGCAAATAAACAATCAGCGAAACTAACACGATCAAATGTTCGTTTTTATGATGTAGCTGGGATTGCTGAAGTAAAAAACGAATTAATTGAAATTGTTGATTTCCTAAAAAATCCTAAAAAATATGTAGCAGCAGGCGCAAGAATTCCAAAAGGTGTCATGTTATATGGGCCACCTGGAACGGGGAAAACATTAATTGCTAAAGCTGTAGCTGGCGAGGCTAACGTACCATTCTTTCAAACAACTGGTTCTTCTTTTGAAGATACTTTCGTTGGTGTGGGTGCGCGAAGAGTTCGTGAACTATTTGCTAAAGCTAAAAAAGTTGCTCCATCAATTATCTTTATTGATGAAATTGATTCAGTTGCTAAAAAACGTGGCAACTCATTAAACAATTTACAAGACCAAACAATCAACCAATTACTATCTGAATTAGATGGTTTCGAAACTTCTAGTGGGGTAATTGTAATGGCCGCAACTAACCGATTAGACACTCTAGATGAAGCGATACTAAGACCTGGTCGTTTCGATCGACACATTAGTGTTAACTTACCTGATTTAAATGAACGTCGTGATATTTTAAAAATCCACGCTAAAAACAAAAACATTTCTAAAAAAGTCGAATTACTTGAGGTTGCTCGAAGAACTCCTGGTTTCTCGGGTGCTCAATTAGAAAACGTGTTAAACGAGGCTGCTTTATTAGCCGTACGTGATAATTCATTAACAATAAAAATGACTCACTTAGATGAGGCCATTGACAGAGTTGTAGCTGGTCCAGCTCGTCCGCATAAGGTGATTGAGGATTATGAAAAGAAACAAATTGCCTACCATGAAGCGGGTCATGCTTTAGCTGGTCTTTATGCTCCGGGAACTGAAATTGTGCAAAAAATTACAATTATTCCGCGGGGTCAAGCATTAGGATACACATTACAGACTCCTGAAAAAGCAGAAAGTGTTTTACAAACAAAACAACAATTATTAAATCATATGCGTGTAGCTTTAGCGGGGCGAGCAGCTGAGGAAATTATTTTTGGTTTAGATCAAATTACAACAGGGGCTGCGAATGACTTTTATAAAGTAGCACGGATTGCTCGGGGGATTGTAGCACAATTCGGGATGACAGATTTCTCGTTAGCTCAATTAGTACCCACTGAAGGTGTTGATAACCCTTATCGTAATACATACTCAGAACAGACCGCTTATAAAATTGATCAAGAAGTTGAAAAATTAGTTCAACAAGAATATAAGAATGCAAAACAAGTAATTATGGAACATCGTGATGAATTAGAATTAATGGTGGAAACATTATTAGAACTAGAAACCATCTTAAGACCACAAATTGAATTCATTCATGAACATAAAAAATTACCTCCCGAAGTTTTAAAAGCCCGCGAAGAACGTTTAAAAAACGCTAGCAATTTAAACGATGCTGAGTAATTATCGTCATTAATAAAAGAAGGTGCCAGTGCACCTTCTTTTGTCTTATAATTAATATATTAATCAAGGAGTCAATATGCTAGATATTAATTTAATCCGTACGAACCACGAAGATGTTAAAAAAAGACTACAACACCGCAACTTTGACGTTCGCACAATTGATGAAATTTTAAAATTGGATGAACAAATCCGTAATTTAATTTTACGTAGCGAGAAATTGCAGGCTAAGAAAAACCAGGATAGTAAATTAGTGGGTGTTTTAGTAAAAACAGATCCAATAAAACACCAAGCATTAGTCCAAGAATTGGCGGCTTGCAAAGAGGAGATCGCTATTTTAACAGAAGAACTTAATGAATTAAAAACAGTCTTTAATGATTTAATGAATAAGGTGCCAAATATGTTCGACGATTCAGTGCCTTTAGGCGTTGATGAGAACGATAATGTAGAAGTCAAACGTTGATCATCTCCGCGTGTTTTTGAATTTACTCCTCTAGCACACTGGGATTTAGCTGTAAAAAACAAACTTATTGATTTTAACAAAGCTACTAAAATTACAGGATCACGCTTCATTATTTATACGAATCATGGAGCCAAATTATACCGTGCATTACAAATGTTTTGTTTAGATCACAACATTGCTCACGGATACACAGAAATTGCTTGTCCAGTTATTGTTAATCAACAATCATTATATGCCACAGGACAATTGCCTAAGTTTAAAGAAGATTTATTTGCTTTAGAAAATTCTGATTATTATTTATCACCTACAGCTGAGGTACAACTAACAAATCTTTTCCGCAACGAAATTATCATGCAAAACGAACTACCTTATTATTTTACAGGTTTAACTGCTTGTTTTAGAAGCGAAGCAGGATCAGCTGGTAAGGATGTGCGTGGAGTTATTCGCCAACACCAATTCATGAAAGTTGAAACAGTGAAGATTGTAGCCCCGGAAAATAGTATGCAAGAGTTAGAAGATTTAGTAAGGAACGCTGAACTAATCCTAGAAGCTTTAAAACTACCCTATCGTCGTTTATTACTTTGCAGTGGCGATATGGGATTTAGTAGTGCAAAAACATATGATTTAGAAGTTTGATTACCGTCGTATAATGCTTATAAAGAAATCTCTAGCTGTTCAAACTGTCGAGACTTCCAAGCACGCCGTGCGAAAATAAGATATAAAACAAAAACAGAAGACAAAGCCAGTTATGTACACACGCTGAACGGATCAGCTTTGGCAATTGATCGGTTATGAGCTGCAGTTGTAGAAAACTACCAAACACCAACAGGCGAAATTGACATTCCCGAAGCGCTAAAACCATACTATGCATAAAAAACACCGTGGTGTTTTTATATAAATAGACTTCAAGAAAATCAATTATTTCAATAAGTTAAAGAAAGCAAACAAAAAAACAACCAATTTTTGGTTGTTTTTTATTTAAAAGCAAATTATTTTTTATTGGCTTTTCATTTAGCATATTGTTCAAAACCAATAAATACACCCGCTTGTGTATCTTTTTGGTTTTCTGGATACATTCGGTCAATTGAACGGAAACGACGAGACGTAAATGCGAAACTTGAAAAAATAGGGTTATCTTTTTCTATTTGCGAACTTCAGTTATTTTTATTAATTAAACTGTTTGGAGATGTAAATGTAACATATCCTGATCCGATAGTGTTAATATTAAATTTATAAAAATCAGTTTCGTAAGTATTAACTACTCCCTTAATATGACCAGTTCCTGGGAATGATTCTTTATCACCAATAACTTTAATATTTTTTAATCAATCACCTGAAATCCGTTTTAAGTGTTCAATACTTGAAGCAATTCCACGGTCAGATGTTGAAATTTCTAATGTTGAAATATAATCTGGACGTAATCCTAATGAAATAGCTTGGTCTAATACGTGGAATGAAGATGCATAGAAATAAATGTCAGTTTTATCAGCTCGGTGACGTTTATATGGATCACGACCCTCTTTGAAGATTTTTTTACCATCACTTGTTGTCATTAAATCGTCTTCAGTGAAAAGAGGTGTAGGATTTGAATAAAGTTTGAATTTTTCTTTAGCTTTTAAACCATCTAATTCCTCTTTAGGCATTCCAAATCATTCAGAATACTTTTGCAGTAATCAGTGCATACCTGTTAAACCATAGCTTGCACTTCATGCTTCATTGCCTGAAAAGATAACGTTTTTTTCAGGATTTTCTTTAACAAAACGACGTAATGCAAAATCGGGTTTTGCAATTAATTGTTCTGAAAAAGTTTCTCCTTTTGGACCTTTGAATTTAGAGCTAACTCCCCGGTCGTTATAAATAAAAATTGCACGATCGAATGAATTTTCAAATGAATCAATTAATCCATTCAATGTTTTAATTTTCATTTCAGGAGTAGAACCTTTACTATAAACATTTGTTCCACCAATACTTCATTGATTATCAATTAATTCAAGAATACTATCGTTCTTAGGCACAGGAAACTTCATACCCAAACCTGGCTGTCTATCATAGTCAGGAGATGAAAATAAAAGAGGCAAGTCTAAAGGTTGGTACATGTAAATTTGGTTCATATTATTAACATCGAGTGTAGCAGCGCCAACACGAGAAAAGATACCAACCGTAGCATTTTGAGCGCGTAATTTTTTTCAGAACGGGGAATTTGCATACATTTTTATATCATGTTTCAAAGCGTTAATTTGTTTTTCTACTTCTTCTACGAAAGTTGGCTCGTGTTGACCACTTGCGATTAGAGGTTTAAAAGTAGATGATTTACTTAAATCAATAGCTGAATCTAAATCTTTGGCAAAATTGCGGATTTGTTCAAAAGGTGAGTTCCAATAAGTAGATCAATAATTTTCAGTCGAAACATGGTTAGTTGAATAATCGGTTTGATCTCCTCTTAGATTTAAGATTTTATCTAATCTTTCTAATTGTTCAGTTGTCAGTTTAGTTGATTGACTTCCAACACTACCAGATTGTGGCTTGTGACAACTTGTTGCCACTGCAGTAATTGACCCAATCGCAGCTAAAATTCCCAGCGATGAGAATAATAGTTTTTTGTTAAGTTTATTTTTTTTCATTAATGTTTTCCTTATAAAATATTTATTAAATCATCATTATAATAACACAAAAACAAAAAAGAGGCGTTGAATCAGCACCCCTTTAAACCATAATAAAAAAAGCAAGTTAATTCTTGCTTTTTTTATTTGATTTTAACAACAATGGGATCTTTAAATTGAATTGTTCATTGATTATAAATGTTGTCGCTATGCGTGTGTTGGAAAGAAATGGCTGTAATGCGAATTGCCTGTTTATTTGTTAAATAAGCCAAATCATTAATTCGAAAAGACATGGAATTTAAAACAAGATTATTGTCTATTTCTTTGATTGGCTCAGCATTGGTATATGCTCCGATGCCATCGATACGTAATTGAACTTTATCAACACCAAACTTCGTCATTTGATATAGCGAATCG
This sequence comes from Ureaplasma zalophigenitalium, assembly GCF_025780055.1. GTDB lineage: Bacteria > Bacillota_I > Bacilli_A > Mycoplasmatales > Mycoplasmoidaceae > Ureaplasma > Ureaplasma zalophigenitalium. Next base: position 41,718 of record NZ_JAOXHJ010000005.1, read on the forward strand.
TTAATTTCCAAACCATTAAAGATACCTGTTGTTTGACTGATAAACGGGTCATTATTAGCGAAATTAAGAACGCTGATATCGCCTTTTTTATTTTGCACCAAACTGGTTTCGTATTTATCTAATTGGTGGCTATGATCATGATGGTAATTATTTGTATCACTTAAAACTAATCAATCAAAGCACATTAAACTATTATTAGCATTTACATTTAAGACAGATCCATTAATAACTTGGTTATCTATTTTTTGAGTTTTAGTATATGGATTATCCGGGTTGTTAAAACGATAATCTGCAACTAAATTTAATGCTAAGGTCGAGTTTTGATACTCCTGTTCTTTTATATCTTTTTGTAGTTTGGCTAAGTAATTTTCCATTTCTTGTTTTACTGTGTGTTTAATACTATCATCACTAGCCTCTTTGTATTTTTTTTGCAAAGAGTATATCTCTTGATTTATTTGATTAATTTCAGCTTCTGATTTATATTTTTTATCTTGAATTCGCTTAACTAATCTCGCAAAATGTTGGTCTACTTGAGTTGCGAAATTATCGGTTTGCTTACAGGCAAAAGCAGCTAACGGAATGGTTAGGATGGGCAAAGTAGCTAAACTTAAATATGTAATGACTTTAGTTTTTCTTTTGAATTTCATATTATCACCTTTATTTTTCTTGTACAAATTGATCTCAATAATCACCTCAGTTATAAGCGTCATTGATTTCAGTTTGATATTGATCTTTTAAATCTTTGGAAATAAGATTTAAAAGATTTTCTAATGTAGCATCTAAAATTTGGTTATAACCAATCGGAGACCGGATTCCTTCTGTTCACAAAGTATAATCTTCAATAAAAATGTTTCGCGACAAAATTTTTGGGTCTTCAACGGTTTTTTCTTGGACATCATTAGTTAGCATAGCATTAATATAAGTGTTTGTAGTGTGATTAGCAAACAGGTTTTTTTTATCCTTTGATAGATTAAAAATCACATCAAAATTATTATTGAATTTTGAGAAATTACCAGCTTCTAAACTGTCTGTCCCTAAATTTCACCACCATCCGTGGTCATCCATATTTAAAATAGAGTTTGTAATAGACTCTTTTGCTTTTTTGACTGCCTCACTACCATCGTCATATAAACAGTGCATATCACCATTGTCATGAATATGACAACCTTTAGGGATTTTATTGGCTACTGGTTGCAACAATGCTTGATATGCATTACCTTTCAAATGAGGTCTTGGACCTTTAAAACCTAGATCATAATATAAAAATCCATATTTAGAAATAGTTTGTAATGTACTTGTCCCGTTTCGCTCAAAAGTGGTCAATAAACCAATTGCTAATGACTTATCATTATTAAAATTATAAGTACTAGGGTCATAACGAGCATCCACTAAATTTAATTTTTGAAACAAATGACGCATTTTAGTTAAACGGTCATATAAATTGCCTGCAATGTGATCGGCATTTTTTAAAGCGTTTTTCATTAAATTTAAACGCACAGGATCATTAGCAAATAATTTAGCAGCTTCAGGAGAGTGTGCATAAGCCACGGTCCAATAAGCAATATCATATAAATACAACATCGCTTCACGCATGGAACCTAAATAAATTTGAGCTCCTCCATCTAAACGCAAGTTTTGTTCATAAACAGGGTGGTGGTGCAGGACTGATTGACTTTTTTTGTCCTCATCATTATTTAGCTCGCACAACGGGAGTGGATCATTCAAATTATAACTACACAAATCAGGGCGATAGTTTAATTTTTTAACACCTGCTTTTTTCTCTTTTTCAGATAGAATTAAATTATTTATCAAGAAGAAAATTTTTGAATTTAAGGAGTTTTGGTTGCGTCAATCACTAGCTGGAGCAAAAATAGGCACAGCATTTTGGTTGATTACAATTTGGTTATCACTTGTTTTTTCATATCCAATAATGAATTTAGCAAAATTAGAATTTCAAAAATCAAAACCTAGATTAGCATAATCATGTAAATAACGTTCATTAATTTGTTGGGCATGATGGGCATAATTATACAAAGGATATAACTCCCCTTTTTGTTTATCGTGGTACTGCAAGCCTAACTTTAAATTTTGACGCAGTTCACTATCGGGTTTGATGTTGAAGTTATTGATTTGTTCTGGTGAAAGTGTTAAAAATAGGTCGCGACTAGCCTTGAAATCAGTCGGATAAGCATGTGTGTTTTTAGTGATTGGTCCGCCCTGCAATTCTAATGTTTTAGCACCTGGCTGAAAATGTGAACTATCAAATAAATAACGCTCATATAAGACCATTGATCCTTTATTAAAATACCAATATTCTTCTGATCGTCCTTCGTTATACGCATTACCACTAAAACTAAATCAAGAAGGGTCATAGTTTTGAATTTGTGCTTCTAAATTAGCTAATTTAGAGGTGAGTTTTTGTGCAAAGTCTGGTTTGCTTTTAATATATGATTGAAAGGTTTGAGACTGTAAGGCATTCATGTAATCAAACGGCGATTTTTTCTTTCAAAACAATTGAGTTGGATAAAAATCAGGAGCAATTCCCAAAGCCAAAAGGTTGTCGGCTTGCGAAACATAAGTGGGGAAAATTTTATAAAGTTTAGCTTCTTGCTTGCACGATGTGCTAAGGATTGTGACGACACTAGCTAAAACCCCGAAAGCAGATAATCCTGTAAAAATCCTTCATTTTTTTGATAAACGTTTCATATTGCGCTTACTCACCTCTGTTTCTAATGATAATATAATATATTTTTAAAAGTAAAAGGAAATAGATTTTATTCTTTAGTTTTTATTAAAAACCCAAAAAACATACACATTAAAGAAAAAAACCTTTTGCGATAAAACAAAAGGTTTTTTAAAAGTGAGAAGAATTGAATTATTTAGCTTGAGCGTTAATTACCGTTGTTTGTTTAACAGATTCTTCACTTGAATTAGATTCGTTTGTATTTCTGTTTGGACGGAAATTATTACGTGGGTTGTAGTGTCGGACATAGTTACGATTGAACATTCCACGAGCACGATTTTTGTTGTTTGAACGAGTTTCAGGAAGAATGATTTCTTCATCCTTACGGTTAACAACTTTTGTTGGTTCGTTTCTAATTTCAGCAATAGCATCAGCTAAAACACCAAGAATTAAAGCAATTGATTTAATTGCATAGTTATTAATTGGAATAATATAATCAATTAAAGTTGGGTCAGCGTTTGTATTAGCTAAAGCGATAACAGGAATTTTTAATTTACGAGCTTCACGCACTGCGTTAATATCGTTTACAGGATCAACGATAACAATAACATCAGGCAGAGCACGCATGTTTTTAATTCCACCATAGAACTTAGCTAATTTATCAGTTTCTTTTTGAATTTCTAGTTGCTCTTTCTTTGTGTATTTGCTAATATCATCATTTTCAATACGTGATAAATTACGGTTGTATTTACGAATTGAATTGTTAATATTATTGAAGTTAGTTAATGTTCCACCCAATCAACGTTGAGTAACGTAGAAAGAATCAGTTCTCTCAGCTTCAGCTTGAACGATATCTTTTACAATTTTTCCACGTGTTCCAACGAACATTGCCTTTCCGCCGTTTGAAACGATTTCTTGCAGAAATTTATAAGCACGATCTAAAAAAACGATAGTTTTTAAAACGTCAATAACGTGATTTTTAGAACGTTTAACGTGAATGTAACCTTGCATTTTTGGATTTCATTTACGTGGGTGTAGCCCAATGTGAGCACCCGCCTCAGTTAATTTATCAACTGAAACCAGTTGTTTTAAGTTTTTTATAGTTGAATTTGCGTTGACTTTCGACTGAATAGCATCAGCAGGTGTAGTAGGTTTTTTTTCTACTTTCGCATTTTCAGTTGAATTTTGTTCAACTGATTCAACTTTGTTAGTCAAATTTTCCATTTGGAAGCACCTTTCGTGTATTAATTAATAATTTTGTTATTTTTATTACAATAACTAATAAATTATATAACAAAAGAATGCGAAAAACAAGAAAATAAAAACAAACCAAGACAGTTTGTTTTTTATTTTATTTTTTTCTCAGATATAAAGTTTTATTTTTTATTTTTTCAAGCAATGTATTCTTCATATCCTTCAAGAGCACCTGCAGGCTGATCTTTTTCATTTTGTGGATAAACTCTATCAATTTCACGGAAACGACGAGATGTAAAGGCAATACTTGATAATAAATCTTCATATTCTTTACCTCAGTTTTTTGAATTTAAAATATTCCCTGACTTAGATCAACCAGAAAAACCAGCACCTAACGTATTAATATTTAAATTGTAAAAGAATTTCAGGTGAGTATTTGATAAATCACGAATGTGTTCAGAACCAGGGACACTAGCTGTTCCGATAGTAGGTATTTTGTTAATTAAATCCGCACCATACAATTCTTTTAAATATTCAATACTTGATAACTTACCTTTATCAGATGTTGAAATTGTTAAAATTGAGAAGTAGTTAGGGTAAATACCAAGTGATAACGTTTGGTCTAACACGTGGAATGACGAAGCGTAGTAATTAATATCTGTTTTGTTAGCACGATGTTTTTTATATGGACTCTTACCTTCTTTAAACACCTTATAAACTGTTTCTGACTTAGGATCTTTATAATCCATTAAATCTTCATCAGCGAATAATTTGACTGGTGTCTTGTTAATTTTGAATTTTTCTTTAGCTTTTAAAGCTTCCAATTCTTCTTTAGGCATTCCAAATAATTCTGAGTATTTTTGTAATAATCAGTGTGTACCAGCGATTCCATAAGTCGAACTTCATCCATCATTACCCATAAAAACCATGTGATTTTTATTCGAGTTTTTAATTAAACGTAAAGGAGTAAAACCAGGATTATTTACAAGGTGATCACGATAAGTTTCGCCGTTCGGACCTTTATAAGATTGAGCGGCTCCTTTGTCGTTATAAACATATATTAAATAATCAAATTTTCCACCGAAACCATCTAATAAGTCGTTTACGACTTTTGTTTTAGCAGCTGCATCACTAGAGCCGTGGACAATTGCAGCACCAAATGATCATTGACTGTCTAATAGTTCTGCTCCTCTTTCGCTCGGAACTGGGAATTTAAGGCCTAATCCAGGTAAATCTTCAAAATCAGGGGAAGTATATAGTAGTGGGTTATCATCGGGTTGGTAAATACTAATAACATTCATATTTTCGACGTCTAAATCAGAAGGTCCAACACGAGATGTTAATCCCACAGTTGCTTTCTGCTCACGTAATTTCTTTCAGAATGGGGAATTCGCATACATTTTAATATCGTGTTTTAAATTTGCGATTTGTTTTTCTGCTTCCTCTGCAAATGTTTTTGAATACTTACCTGCATCAATTAGAGGTTTAAAAGTTGATGATTTTGTTAGATCAATTGCTTCATCTAAACCTTTAGCTAAATTTCGAAGTTGTTCAAATGGAGAATTTCAAAAGCGAGCAAAATAATATGCATCTATAGGACCAGAATTTCCATATTTTTTTTGCGCCCCTTTTTTAGCTAAAATATCGCTTATAATTTCATTTTTAGTTTTAGTTTTACAGCTGGCTGTGATGGCAGCAATTCCCCCAAGTGCAGCAATAGCCCCAAAACCTAATAAAGAAAAACCAAGCATTTTCTTGTTAATTTTTTTCATGAATAATCACTCTTTCTATTGATCAACACAGTTAAAAACACTAAAAGTTGATCTTTTTTTCTTTTTTCACTATGATTGTACCAAATATTGCAAAAAGCAACCATACATCAGCACCCAAAAATATCAAAAAAATAAAAAAGAAAAAAATCGCAGTTGTTATCTACGATTTTTTGGACAGTTGAAACCGCTGTTTATGTGTTAATTTTAAAGGCGCTTCTCCTATAAAAATAGAAACTTCTACAGTTAAATCAAGATTTTCGGGATCATTGGTCTCATATATTTGTAAATCAGTTACCTTAATTATTAATTGATTAAAAGGAGGTTGATTTTTATAAGTTTGAATCTTCGTAAGAGTAGGGTTATCCACATTTAAAATCAGAGCTTCGTCTCCTAGTTTTTTAATTTCGTGAGCTGAGGCATTTTTATATTCAGGTTTAAGTTGAACACCAAAGAAATCAAGTTGTAATTCTTTGTTTTTGGTTAGCGCTTCTTTTAAATACTTTTGATAACGCAGTTTTGTGTTGTATCTATTTAATTCGTCAGCCGAAATATATTCTTGGATATGTTCCACAATTTTTTCTTGGTTTTGATAAGTAATTTTAATCTCAAAAAACAAAATATTATCACCCAATAAGCGTGGTTTATTAATGACTTCATAACTTAATTCATCGGGATTAATTTCATCTTTTGTTTGAAAATTAGGTTTAAGAATTTTAAAGATAGTGTAATCTTGCGGATCTTTTTCATTGCGTGCAAAGCTTTTTAATGCTTGCTCTGCCGTAATAGATCTAGTACCGTAATTCTCGTTGATTTTAATAATTGGTTTGTTAATCTTACGCAAAACAACTTCACTAATTTCCTTTTTAGCACAAGCAAAAGCTATTAAGGGCAATGTGCTACATAAACCCAAAGAAAAAGCTAATCCAGAAAAAATATGTCATTTTTTTTGTTTCTTCATAATTTAGAGTACCGCCACGACAATCTGTTGTTTACTAATATTGATTTTATCAATTTTTACCTTGATTTTCATATTAATAGATAAATCAGACGCATTTACAACAAGTTTGTTAGGAGCAAAAACACTCTTAGGAAGACCAATATCAATAAAAAGACCAAAATCAGTGACGTTCGTAATAATTCCATCATATATCTCGTTAATCTGTAAATCATCAATTTTTTTTAATTGGTTTCAAAATAATAAAGATCCATAATCATCCCGAACATCATATGTTGGGTTATTTAAGGCTTCAAGAATGTAATTAATTGTTCAATGTGAAAGGTTGAATTCAAGACTTAACTGATTTATTAAATCGGTATCGAGCTTCAAATTAACGCTTTGATTCAGCACATCATCGGCCGTAATATTTAATTTATGCATTAGTTGCTTAGCTGTATCATAATCATCCGGATGAATAATGGTACTATCAAGCACCTCGGGTGAATTATGTACACGTAAAAAACCGATTGCTTGCATATAAACTTGTGGTGTTACATAGGGAATTTTTTTAATTTCTTCGCGCGACTTGATTGTTTTATTAGATTCTAAATATTTCATAATACTATTAGCTGCGCGTTTATTTAAACCAGATATTCTCGCTAATAAGTATTTATTGGAAAGATTAATATCCACACCAACCTGATTTACACAATATGATACACAAAAATCTAATTCCTCATTTAACATTTTAGTATCTAAATCATGTTGGTATTGTCCAACACCAATGTTTTCAGGATCAATTTTAATTAACTCGCTTAATGGATCTAAAACACGTCGAGCAATACTAATAGCTGAACGCACATTAACAGGAAAATTACTCAACTCCTCATTAGCGATTTCATTAACTGAATATGCTGATGCTCCGTCTTCATTAACACTTACAAAAGGGATTTTTAACTCTCTATTTTTTAAAAATTGATTAACTCAAATTAAAGTTTCGGTTGATGCAGTTTTATTCCCAATTGCAATTAAACCGACATTATTTTTAGTTAATAAATCATATAAGAGATCCTCGGATTGATGAACTTTTTTAAAAGGTTCGTGCGGATAGATCGTTTGTGTTGCTAAAACGTTATTAAATGGATCTATGACTGCTATTTTACAACCGTGTGCGAATCCAGGATCGATGCTTAAAATAGTTTGGGGCAATACAGGTTTAGTTAATAATAAGTGTTTTAGATTATTACTAAAAACTTTAATACTTTGCTCCTGTGCCTTGTTAGTTAATTCCTTGTGCACACTATTAATAACAGCAGGAAAGACTAAACGTTTTAACCCGTCTTTAGCGGCTTTGGCTATATAGGGTGCGCAATCAGTATCCCTTTTTTTATGATATTTATTAGCAACAAAATTAATAATATAATCTTCATCGAAAACAAATTTTAACGATAAAATTTTAGCTTCAACCGCTCGGTTAATTGCCATAATTTGATAAGCCTTTAAAAAGCTTATCTTGTTCTTTCAATCATAGTATAAATGATATTTTTCTTCTTCATCAAGTTCTTGCTTAGATATTTTAGTTTGAACATAACCATAATTTCACAAACTCTTAAGAGCCATTTGTGAACCAATTGGATCTTGGGCAATGATTGAGGCTACAATATCACAGGCTTTGTCGATAGCTATTTCCACTGTTGGTAATTGTTCGTTTAAAAAATCAACAGCAACCTGTTTAACATTAGTTTTATAATCATTTTTTAAAATCAAATGAGCCAAAGGTTCTAAACCTAATTCAATCGCTTTTTTAGCTTTTGTAACTCGGTTACTCATGTACGGTTCATACAACGTTTCTAATTCGCTTAGTGTTTGAGCATTTTGAATAGCTGCGAGCAATTCATTTGTTAATAAATCCTTAGATTCTAAAGTTTGAATAATGAAAGATCGGCGTTTATCTAATTTGATTAAATAATTGTATCGATCCGCAATCTTTTTAATCAAATGTTCATCCATGTTATTTGTTTTTGCTTTTTGATAACGAGCGATATAGGCGATGGTGTTTTCTTGTTTTAATAATTCTAATACATTACGAATATAAACCTCGTTAATGTTGTTTTCGTTGCTCATTGAGCGGATAATATTTTCGTATGTTTGCATCTAAATACCTTATTATTCTTCTTATTTTGTTATCATTTATAATTATATTTAATTGTATGTTAATTGGTGAGTTATGAAAAAACAATTTAAAAAAAGAATATGACAATGAGCTATTTTATCTTTTAGTTTTGGAGCTAGCGCAATCGCTGCGACAGGCTGTAGTTTTTTGCGTCGCATCCCAGGATTAAATTTTTTGCAAAAAGCTTATGCTATAAAAATGCTACCAGCTAATGAATACGAAACACTACCTTCTACAATGACGGATGAAATGATTTTGAAGAGTTTTGTTTTTGTATTCAAAGACACAAAAGAAGAGGTTATTTTAGAACAAAAAAACTTACACATTAAGAATAAAATCCCTAATGATAAGCAAGGTTCTTTAGATTTAGTTTTATATGATGAAAAATTAAACAAACACTTTAACGTGTCGATTAAAAACGTTTTTATTAACGATAAAATTTATAATGAAATTGCAAATCTTCTCGAACCAACACCACAAGTATATAGTTTAGACGAAATGTTAAATTTGCATGGTTCACCGTTTGAAATTATTAACGAAAACCCTTATTACCGGGAATATTTAAAAAAGGCTAATAATTATTTTAACCAAATTACAAGAGATGACGAAGTTGTTAAATTTTATTTAAATAAGACGGGCTTTCTTGGTTTTAATACAAATGAAGCGACCAGACTAGATTTACTGAAAACAACAAGAACCAGCCAATCATTAAAATACCAAGTTTCTTTTTTGAATTACATTGCGCGCGACGAACTTTTGAAAGCAAATGAAATTGAGACAGATTGGGATGTTGATATAGATATCATTAATCAATTAATCAAAAATAATCCATATGGCTATTTACCAAGTAGTTTTCTACAGTTTTTTAATTGATTAACACCAAGTGAATATACACGTTTAATACAAAGAAAAAATATATGAGCAACAGATGTGCAAGTAGAAGGGATTAGTTTCCGTTCATCTGACCGACATGGCGAATTAGAATTGTATATTTTGCTATCAAATAACAAATATATTTATAAAAAAATTACGCATCATAATAGTTTATTAAAAACAAATGAGGATTATTACCAATATATTTTTGATCGAACAATTAGTTTGAATATGCTACAAACGAATGAGAAAAATGATCTTAACATCATTAGCGGAACGGGTTTTATTTTGGATCGAGTCATAACAGATGACCCTGATACATATACATTTTTAGTTGCTACAAATAACCATGTGTTAAACTTACGCTCTTATAATGACAAAGAAGAGCCTATTAAATGGTTTAACCAAGAAACCTACAATCAATTTTTAGAAGATCATAAAACCGATATTTCTAATGAGGCTTACGAAGATAAAGATCGTTATAAATATCTTTTATGGGGAAAGACACCAGAGAAATCAGCTATTTCCAATAGTTTTTCATCAATTAATGGTGTTGGTTTTTCTCGATTGTCCAAAGTTTTAAATTATACAGAAAACAATTATCTCACACCCTTCTTTTTTATGCCACAATTAACTGGACATGATTTGATTTTTAAAACTCATGAAAATGAAATTAAAAACTTACATCAATTACAAAATGGAACAATTGATTTTGTCGTAATCAAAATGCAGGTTAACAAAGAAGATGTAACTAAACAACTTCCAGAATTAAGTAAAATTATAGGAACTGATCGAGAAGAACAGTGATATGTTAAATATCAACCAAAATACCGATACCATCCACAAATAACAACCTTCTCAGCTGGATATGTTGGAGCTTCTGACCACTCTACTGGACTAAGTTTATGAAAAGGTTCAAAAGGTGTTGGTAACTTAGTTATTGGGAGTGAACACACTATTCACAAGACAAATATATTAACAAACGGTAAACAGCCTTTAGGTCCAGACGACTATCGTTATAATATAGGTAGTCAGATTTATACATCTGATGAACTAGGTAGCTTAGCAGGAGGATCAAGTGGTTCAATGATGATTGATGCCAATTTTAATTTAATTGGGATTCATTATGCAGGATTGCAAGAAGGAAATATAACTAATCGTAGTAATGCTATTATCGGTAATCTTTTTTACTCATATAGTCCAGATTTACAGGGAGATACCGATGCTATTGCAGCATTAAGAACTTATTTAAAAGCACAGGATATTTACACAATTAAATATAATCCATCCAACAAATAACGGAGGTAAGAATGAATTTTCAAAAAATGTATGATGTAATAGTAGTGGGAGCTGGCCATGCTGGTTTAGAGGCTTGTTTTGCAACAGCTAAATCTAATTTGCGCACTTGCTTAATTACCCTGAATAAAAAAAGCATTGGTCTAATGCCATGCAATCCATCGATCGGAGGTCCTGCCAAAGGAATTGTAACTCGAGAAATTGATGCATTAGGAGGGATGCAAGCAAAAGCAGCAGATGCTTGTGCGATGCAGATGAAAATTTTAAATTCATCAAAAGGTCCTGGTGTATGAGCAATTCGTTCACAAACCGATAAAGTAGCTTATCATAATTGATTTGTTAAAGCGGTTGAGCAACAAGATAATTTAGATTTATACGAAGCTGAAGTAACTGATTTAATTATCGAAGATGACCAAATAAAAGGTGTGATTATTAATCAAAAAGAAAAACTTTATGCCTCTGTAGTTATTTTAACAACAGGAACTTATTTACAATCAGTAACCCATAAAGGAGCATTGAAAATTAATGAAGGTCCAGATGGTTTAAATAATGCTCAATCTTTATCATCAGCTTTAGCAAAACTAGGTTTTGAGCTAATTCGCTTAAAAACAGGTACACCTCCCCGGATCAAAAAAGATTCTATTAATTACGAAAATATGATTTACGAACCTGGTACTAATGATTTAATTGCGTTTAGTCATTACCAACCTATATATAAACCTTTTGATGAACAACTCCCATGCTATATTATTCATACTAGTCAGCCTCTGCATGATTTAATTAATGCTCATTTAAAAGATTCTGCCATGTATGGTGGAATGATTGATGGCGTCGGACCTCGTTATTGCCCTTCAATTGAAGATAAAATTGTTAAGTTTGCAAATAAACCACGACACCAAATCTTTGTTGAGCCAGAATCATATTCGCTCGATTCCATTTATTTAGGCGGTTTTTCTACATCGATGCCAATTGATGTCCAAGAAAAAATGATTCGTATGCTACCAGGATTAGAAAAATGTGAAATTCTAAAATACGCCTACGCGATTGAATATGATGCAATTGACCCAACACAACTTTATCCTACGCTCGAATCAAAAAAAATTAAAAATTTATATTTTGCCGGTCAAATCAACGGGACAAGTGGTTATGAAGAAGCCGCTGCCCAGGGTTTAATGGCAGCAATTAATGTAATTTTAAAATTCCAAAACAAGCCACCTCTAATTTTAAAAAGAACAGAGGCCTATATTGGTGTTATGATAGATGATATTGTAACTAAAGGTATTATAGAGCCGTATAGATTATTAACATCGCGCGCTGAACATCGTTTATCATTACGTAATGATAATGCAGATGATCGCTTAATTCAATATGGATATGATATTGGATTGGTATCACAAGCAATGTATGATGATTATTTGCAATCACAAGAAAACTTCGGTGCAGTTATTACATGGCTGAAAAAGACAACAATAGGACAAATTTCAGCACTAAAAAACACCACAACAAAAACTAATGTTAGTTTGTTTGATTATTTGAAAAGACCAGAAATTAAATTAGCAGATTTATTAGTTTATGAAAAAGAATTCGCCAATTTTGATAATCAATTAATTTCTAAAATTCAAATCGCTGTCAAATACGAAGGTTATATTAAGAATCAAGAAGAACATTTGCGCCAATTGCATAGTTTGGATGAATTCAAATTAGATCCCTCAATTGAATACCACAAAATTCCCAATATTTCACTAGAAACAAGGGATAAATTAGCTAAAATCCGCCCATTAGACTTACAACAAGCATCACGAATTTCAGGTGTTAACTTAGTTGATATCGCAATGATTAAATATTATTTGGAGCACAAAAAAGATGAATAAAGAAATGTTTGTGAAGGAAATTAAAGAACTTTTTCCACACTTAAACAAAGAACAAATTGGTTTAATTATTAATTATAAAAATTTAGTTCAAGAATATAATCAGTACTTTAATTTAACACGATTAGATGATGAATCAAAAATATATCAAGAATTTTTATGGGATTCTCTTTTGCCTTATAGTGACCAAAGTATTATGCCAATTGATGCACACAAGCGACTAATTGATATAGGGTCAGGTTCTGGTATCCCAGGAATTTTAATTGCGATAGTTTTTACATCCTATCAAGTTGTTTTGTTAGAAGCTAATGCTAAAAAATGTACTTTTTTAACAAAAGTTATTAAGCAACTACAATTAAGAAATGTTGAAATTTGGAATATGCGAGCAGAAGAAATGACGCTAGCGATGCGCGAATCCTTTGATATTGCAACTGCTCGCGCTGTGGCTAGCTTATATAAAATATTAGAAATATCAACACCTTTTGTCAAAGTAAATGGCATTTTAATTGAACCGAAAGGTTTAGCTTACGAAGCTGAAGTCAGTGAAGCATTAAATACAATTAAGTTGCTTAATTTAACATTACTAAAAAACAATTCATATGTTTCAAATACTAAAACAAATAATGTTTTAGTATATCAAAAAAACAAACCTACAAATAAACGATACCCACGGAAATGATCTCAGATTGTAGTTAAACCTTTATAAATGAGTGTAGTTGTTTTAAAAAGTCGGTTTCTCAAATAATCCTATCTTTTATGAACTATATAATGAAAACGGCGTTAAAATTTGGAAGTGTAAGAAAAATGGGGGTAAGCCAAACGGCTTACCCTTTCTTCATCTCTTTAAAAATTTTTTGAACCGTAGGAAACTTGGGGGTATATTATACAACACCTTTTTTGTTTCATCATAAAAATAAGAATAATCCACAGTGTAATCAATATTTTCTTTTAATATCTCCCCATTAAACATTACTTTGGGCTTAGCTTCGGTTTGCATACCATATCTATATTTAGGTTTATCAAAAGAAACTGATGCGTTTGTGATATCGCTTAATAAATTCTTTGAATCTGTATTTTTATAGTTGTTACGAGTAAATACTTTAATTCTTGCAACACCACCAAAAAGTTTTTGACTAATCACCCATTGATTATCACGATTCACGTAACTTAAATCAAGATTAGAAAACTCTTCATCTGAAAATTTTATTTTTGCATCATTTTTATCATTTTTTACAGATGCAACAATCGAAAACCTTTGATGAGGAGCTAATTTAATTTCTTTATCTAGCTCTATTGTTCTTAACCCAC
>NZ_JAOXHJ010000006.1 GCF_025780055.1 Ureaplasma zalophigenitalium
CATCGATCAAGGTGTGGTGAAGATATCAAAGTGGAAATACCCGTTCCCATCTCGAACACGGAAGTCAAGCACTTTAGAGCCGACGATAGTTAAAACAAAATAGGTCATCGCCACGCAAAGTAAAAAAAGGAACTCAAAAGAGTTCCTTTTTTTGTCTTATTGTTAATATAACCTAAGAAAACTGATATTTATAGTAAAATTAAAGTATATAGACAAATTTCGAGGTTTTAAAATGTTAAAATTCATTTGATGCCAAACATCAAACGGCGGCATAGCAAAAGATGCACGTCTGCCGTGATACGTTGAGGAACAACAACAACATTTCTTACAACAAATTAAAGGACAAGTAGTTGTCTATGGACAATACTTATTTAATAATTTTTTGAATAATAAAGTTATTAAAGATGTTGACAACATTATGTATTCTTCAACTGTACAAGAACCTCAGGATGGTTCATTTCAAGTAACGAATCAACAAAAACATATTCAAACAATAGCTGAACAACGAGATGTTTATATTATTGGTGGAATTAAGATTTTTAATATTTTTATTGATTTAGTTGAGGAACTAGTGGTCTATGAGTTAAAAAACTTTTATCACTGCGACCGCTATATGAATTTAGATTTTAAAAATTTTGAATTAGTATCTGAAACAGAATACAATCAATTTTATTTAAAAAATTATCGGCGTATTGGGAAATAATTTTTCAGCAAAACTCGGGTAAATATTAAGCAATGAGATAAATTCATCAACAGCTTTTTTGTGTTTGACATAAAAACTAGATGGTGAATAATTTAACTGCTTGGCTTGAAATTCATTGATGTATAAGTGCGTCAGAATTTCAGAACCCTCACGTGACATATTATTAAGAATTATTTGTGTGTATTCAACTAGTGTTTTTGATCACTTAATAGATTGGGTAACATTGGTAGCAATACTTGGAGAGTATTCATTGATGATATCTAAAGCTTTTAATTGATGACGAGCCTTTTTATACTCTTGAAAAATTGTTCGGATTTGTGCCACCTTAGGTGTAATTACTGGCATTTTTTTCCTCCTTTTTTAAAATTTTATACTCATAGATTATCACATCAAAACAATAAAATAAGAAATTTCAAGCCAAAAAAAGATCTTTGAATATTATTAATTAATAATATATAAAAAGAATATTAAAAAAATAAGAGAAAACAAAAATATTAGACAATGAAAAAAAAGAAATTGAAATTTTTAATTGCAGCCATAGCGCTAGCACTAATTTCACCATCAGTGCTTTTGACATCCTGTAAGCAAGAAGTTGATAATATTGTTAATGTTGCGGGTTCATCCACTGTCTATCCCTTTATATCTGCCCTGTCAGATACTTATGTAAATGTAGATCCAAGCATTGACATAATTGCCACACCAAGCGGTTCGGGAAGTGGTATTAAAGAGGCTCGTGATTTAAAAAAAGATCTCGGTGTCGCTTCGCGTTTTGCAACAGAAGATGAAATTAATAACGAATGATTTGCACACGATATGAAAACATTTACTTTTGCTTGAGATGGGATTGCTATATTGTATTATGTGCCGGGTCTTGAAAATTTAAACATTGATGAGCAAGGATTATCACAACTTTACAAAGCCTTTGCTGGCTATGATCAAATAAAATTAGCAAACCTAGATAAACACATACCACAAAAATATGCTAACATTAACATCACACCTTTTGCTCGTTCAGGAGGAGCAACTGCCTCAGGGACAGCTGAAGCGTTTCTATACAATACGCAAATAACCAATGTAAAAAAAATTGATAACAATATTCTTCAAGCACTAGAATTTGGAAATTATGGAAAATTCGTAAAGGTAACATCAGAAGCTAACTCACAAGCTTTTCAACGAATTGATAGTGATCAAATTGTTGGTTCAATGATTTATTTATCGGCTGGTTTTGTAAAAAATAACTTTGAATACTTATATAAAAAAGGCTTTCGTGTGGCTAGTATTCAGTATAATCAGAAGTTTATAAAACCCTTTGATTATATACTTGTTGATAATAAAATTTTCATTCAGAACATCAATGTAGCAAATGGATACAAATGATATAGACCCTTAAACATTTTATTTAGCGTATCACATTGTTCGTTAAAAACTAAAAACTTTTTGTATTGATTATTAATAAGTCAAGCAGCATCCAAAGTAATTGAAAAAGTTGGCGGCATTAATTTAAGTCGTGAACAAAAATTAGTTATGTTTTCTGGGGAAGAGAAAAATGAGAATTGATTAAATGATCCTACAAAAAAACAAAACTTTTTTGTTTCTGACGAAAAAACATTTAAAATTAAGAACAATGAAGAAATTGACTTTATGAGTTTTTATCAGAAGGAAAAGGTTAACAAATAATGATTCATCGATCACGTTTAAAAAATAAACGAATTACGGATAATGTTTTCAAACACTTTTCTTTTTTATTCATTCTTTTCTTTATCATCCTCTTTATTGCTATTTTGGCCTTTATTATTGCAAAAGCTATTCCAGGTTTCCAACATTATGGGTTAAAAAGAATTTTATTTAGTAATGATTTCAACTTACACAACACTAAGAAACAAACAGGTGTTTCTGTTTGGTTGCCATTAGCAGTAACTTTAATGGTATCGTTTGGTGCACTTCTCATTGCTGCACCGATTGGGATTAAAACTGCTACTTTTATTAAATTCCGTTTAAAATCAGAAGTAACTCGCAAAGTATTAAAAGTTATTATTTTATCTTTATCTGGGATTCCTTCAGTAATTTTTGGTTTATTTACTATCAATAGCTTAGGACCGGTTTTAAAAGTTATTTTTCACACCCAAACTGTAATGAATATTTTTACAACATTTGTGATGTTGTCGTTCATTATTTTACCAACTATTATAGCAACAACACTGAACGCATACGATGCTGTGGATCCTCAATTAATTGAAAATGGTATAGGGATGGGTTCGTCTTACACACGTTCTTTGTACAAAACTTTTAAAGCCGAAGCCAAAGCTAATATTACGATAGGTTTAATTTTAGCTTTAGGACGTGCAATTGGTGAAACTATGGCTGTGAGTATGATTTTAAGTGATGAAGGCTATAATAATGTCATGAGTCAAGGTTTAAAACATTTCCTTAATTCATCTCTACGACCTTTAGGTGCGTTGATTTCGACTAACATGTTTGGTGAAAATGTGGGCGAAAACCTAAAAGGATTGTTATACGTCTTTGGAATCGTTTTGTTTATAGTAGTAATGATTTTAAACGCTATTGTTTTATATTTAACAAGTCAAAATAGTAATAAATCAAGACATGTTTTATGAATTCGTTTTACAAAAAGAATTAATAATTGTTTAAATATTATCCCAAATTACATTAAATCACTTTTCGAACGCCTTAGTTATAAAAATAAATATAAAGTATCACCTGAAAATATTGAAAATGTGAATGCTTATGTTACCTACCGAATTCAGCATCATAAACTAATCAAAGTTTATGATTATTACAAAATATTTTGTGAAGTAATAGCTAGTATTATAGCCTTTGGGTTTCTGTTTTGAATATCTCTAGATATCATAGTCAACGGAGTGATTACATTTGTTGATCCAACTTTTGAATCAACAGTTTTTAAATATACAAAAAATACCACAGGTCAAGCTGTTATTAACACGCTATTGATTATTTTTTTAGCACTGTTAATCGCCTTTCCAATTGCTTTGTTTTCGGCTATTTATTTAAACGAGTACGCAAAAAATAAACGATTTAAAAAAGTTATATATTTCTTTATTGATAGTTTTGGGTCCACTCCTTCAATTTTGTTTGGTATGTTTGGGTTGGTTATCTTTATTGAATGATTTGGTTGAACAGCATCTGGTGCAAAAGGAACATCGCTATTAGTGGGAGCTTTAACTATTGCATTGGTCATATTACCTATGTTAATCCGTTCTATTCAACAAGCGCTGCAAGCAGTGCCGAAAGAAGTACGAATAAACGCGTATGGATTAGGTAGTTCTAAATGACAAACAATTCGTAAATTAGTTTTACCTCAGGCCATGAATAACATTATCTCTGGCATATTTTTATCCATGGGACGAATTATCGCAGAAACTGCGCCCCTTTATTTGACAGCAGGGTTAACATCTTCAAAACACATTGGATTGTTGTCTTCGGGCCAAACTCTAACCACTAGAATTTATGCAAATGCGATTATGGCTACAGATTTAAAACAAGCTCGTTATGTTCAGTATGAGGCCGCCTTTGTTACTTTGTGAATTGTTTTGTTTTTAATTATTATGGGATACATTTTTGTCCCCTATTTAAAAGATGTCAAAAGTCATTTAAAACAATGATTTAAAAAACAAATAGGATATTATCATTCTACGCAAGTAGATCATTTAGAAATTTTTCAATCACAAATTTATAAAAAATTCCTGCTAATCACTTATGAGCAAGCAGCATTGATGAATTATAATATAAAATTAGTTAAATATGCCAAAATAAGAAATCGTATTTATGAAATTAGATACATTGATGAAAAAGCTATGGAGCAGTTAATTTAGGTTGATACAATGGCTAAAAAAATTAAAGTTTACTTACTAGAAAAACATAAAGATTGAAAGCACCAGTCCATAGAAAATATTGTTATTTTCTTGAATGAACAAAATATTTTTAAGCGTTGGTGGCTGTATCGACAATTAAGCAATGATCAAAAAAAAGCACTAAAAGAATATCAAAAAAACAAAAAAGAACTGATAAATAAAAACAAAGAAAATTTCAATTTTGATAACGTTTTTGAAGTTGAAAATTTTAATTTTTGGTACCAAAAAGGAGCTAAACATGCTCTTAAAGATATTAATGTTGAAATTAAACGTTATAAAGTAACCGCTTTAATTGGGCCGAGTGGTTGTGGGAAATCGACTTTTTTGCGCAACCTAAATCAGTTAAATGATTTAATTGATGGCACAGTTTATAGTGGAGAAATTTATTTTGATGGGATTAATACACGCTCTAAAAAAATTAGTACTTTAGAATTAAGGACAAGGGTAGGAATGGTTTTTCAAAAACCAACACCTTTTGAAAAAAGTATTTTTGAAAATGTGGCCTACGGACCTCGCCAAAACGGAATTAACGATTATAAAACATTACAAAAAATAGTTGAAAAAGCGTTAATTAATGCCTCATTATATGATGAAGTAAAAGACATTTTAGACAAACCAGGGTCCGCTTTATCAGGGGGACAACAACAACGATTGTGTATAGCGCGTGCAATCGCTTTAGAACCCGAAGTCTTATTAATGGACGAACCAACATCAGCATTAGATCCAATTGCAACAGCAAATATTGAAAAATTAATATTAGAATTAAAACAAAAATATTCAATTATTATCGTGACCCACTCAATGGCACAAGCGCAACGAATAAGTGATGAAACAATTGTTTTTTACCAAGGGAGTGTAATTGAACAAGATAAAACAAGAAACATCTTTACACGACCGAAAAATAAGAAAACAAAAGATTATGTTTCAGGAAAGATTGGTTAAAAATATGGCAACAAATTATTCAATGATGAAAGAATCACAAACGGAATTATTAGATAGTTTTAAGAAGTTTTATAAGCGTGTTTTAGATAACACAGTTGATTTGTGTGATAAACTCCAAAAGCGAGAATTAACTTATAAAGAGATTTATAACGATGCTTTTTTTAAGGAAGAACAAGTTAACTTAATTTACTCTGACATGATAGATGAATGTGTCTGAACAATACAAAAAGATCAACCGCGCGCTGGTCACTTACGTTTTTTTATCTCTGTGATTAACTCAGTTAAAGATTTGGAAAGAATCTCAGATCACAACGAAATTATTAGTGAATATTTTGAAGAGTATAACTTTAGCGATGAGGAAATCAAACACTTTCTATCGGCGTTTGAAGTAAGTAACAAAATCCTTTTAGATTTTTATCGACACTTTTTAAAAAACAACTTTAACTCTGAATTAGTAGATGAAATTAAACGCGTTCGAGATCAATACCTAAATGATACAAATAAGAAACAAATGCGTACTGTTTATATAGATGATAACTTAACCGATGAGGAAATGAATTCGCGTGTGAAATTAATCCTAATGTATCGACATATCGAAAGAAATATTGATCATGCGATTAACATCTTACAAAATTTTGGTAACGTGCATATTAGTAGCAAATAAGCTGACAAAAAAGATAAGAAACAGATAAACTATCTGGTTTGTTATCAAATACTTTAAAAAAAATGGTTTTTTTACGAATAACTTTGCAATTAACTCTTAATTATTTATAATATAAATAAGTCAAATGAATTTTGACTAAAAATAAATAAGAGATTGATGAAATGTGAATTTTAAACAAACTTGACATAATTACTTGACATGATATTTATGGGATATAACAATTGGACTTTTAGTTTGTCTGATTGCTATACCCCTTTCAAGTAATTTTGCAAGTTTTTTTTACACTTATATTTTGTCGGTCATATTAATGTTAGGTTTAATGACATTACGTATGTTCGTAATCGATCGGATGTGGAAAAAGAAGAATTTATCTTTACGAAAAACCACCCGACCCATCTCTAAAAAAGAGAAATTACTAAGTACCTTTGAATTCGCAATGGTTTTTATGTTTTTTCAAACTTTATTAGTGATTCCGATTTTAATCGGAGTTCTCGTTAATGCATTTTACCAAACAGGCGAGGGGGCTATTTTTAATTTACCTTTTTTACTTGTTATCAATATTTCACTAATAATCGTAGGTGTTATTAGTCAGATCGTTTCTCAATTTAAAAAAAACAAAAAATATGTTCCTAAACAAAAAATTATGGAGGTATCAAATGGAAAACTATAAACCACTTGATGTATTAGTCGCAATTCCGCATATCGGAGCTGTGATCATGGTAACCTTAATAATTCTAACCATTTCTCTTGTTTACTACTTTAATGTTCGTAAACTTAAGGTTCACGACGTTCCTAATCGTTTTGTGTTAATTATTCAAGCAATTGTTAACTTCTTCAAAGGAATTGTTGTCGATACAATGGGACCAAAACACGTTAAGCTAGCACCGTGAATTTTATTTACTTTTGTTTATATTTTCACTGCAAACATGGTTTCATTATTTGGTTTTAAAGAAGCAACAACAGCTTTATCTGTTCCGTTAGGAATGGCCATCGCATCTGTCTTTGGTGGACAGATAGTTGCATTGCGTTACCAAAAAGCATCTTTCTTCTTGAAATTCGCTTTCAAAATCAAGGGCATCCCAGTGATGATCAACCCCTTAGAAATCGTTTCAAAATTTTCACCAATCATCTCATTAACATTCCGTCTATGAGGTAACATTACTGCAGCTGCAATTTTATTAAACATCACATTCTGAGCTTTTGCTGGATTTACTGATGCTTTCCCATTCATTGGGCTATCAATAATTGCCGCTGTTACAATCCTTCCAATCCTAATTGGTTACTTTACAATGTTTGCTGGAACGATTCAAGCATTCGTATTCACATTATTAACATCAGTAACATGAGGATTAGAAATTAAAGAAGGGGAAGAACACTTCGAACACCTAGCTCACAAAAAAGCAGAAAAAGAAGCTGCCAAACGTGCGTTAGAAGCAAGTGCTAATCAACCCGTAGAACAACAAATAGCAACACAAACCAACGTTGCGTAATTAAAAACAAAATCAACAAGGAGTTATAAATTATTATGTCATTTATCGATTTATCAAATGTTATTACATCTCACTTAGATGCATTGCCAGTAGGAAAAGAAGCTGAAGCTTTTAGTTCAGGTGCTGGGGTTGCTTATTTAGGTAAATATATTGGTACTGCTATTACTATGTTAGCTGCAGGGGCAGTAGGGGTTATGCAAGGGTTCTCAACTGCAAACGCTGTACAAGCCGTAGCTCGTAATCCAGAAGCACAACCAAAAATTCTTTCAACAATGATCGTAGGGTTAGCGTTAGCTGAAGCCGTTGCGATTTATGCATTGATCGTTTCTATCTTACTTATTTTCGTTGCATAGTATTTACTGCAATTTTATTAAGAAAATAAACTAAGGAAAGGAAACCAAAACATGAAAAACAAATTAAACAAAAAAGGCTTGATAGCAAGCTTATCAGTTGTTGCTCTTGCTGCTTTCTTTGTACCTTTATTAGCAAGTTGTTCTGGAGACATTCCTGAATTACAACCAACTGAAATTATTAATACATTATTCCCTAACTTGTGAGTGTTTGTTGCACAAGTAGGAGCGATGTTAGTTGTTTTCAGTATCATTTTATGATTAGTGTGAAAACCAACAAATAAAATGTTAGACAAACGCCGTGCGTTTATGGCTAACGAAATTAAAGAAGCAGAAGAAACAAGAAAAGAAGCGCTTGTTTATTTAGAATCTGCTAAACAACAAAAATTAGAAGCTCAAACTGAAGCGGTAAAAATTGTAACTGATGCGAAAGCAGAAACAATGTCATATCGTGAAAATCTTGAACGTGAAGCGCGTGAAGCTGCTGACAAAATTGTTGCTACCGCTCGTGCTAATGCAGAAAATGAACGTTTAAATATGTTGAACGTAATGAAACAAGAAGCTAAAGAAGCTGCTTATGTTGCTGCTGAAGCATTGATGAAAAAAGAATTATCTCGTGCAGATAATGACAAATTAGTTGATGAATTTATTAAGGATTTAGAAGAATCTAGTAAATAGTTTTTATGAAATCAATTAGATCTGTTCAAAAATATGCATACGCTTTATTAGCGTTAGCTCGCGAAGAAAACAAACTAACTGAATACAAAGAACAGTTAGAAGTTATTTACGAAATTATTCGGGACTACCCTGCATTTTACAATACACTAGCATCAAGTATTTTAGATAAAAAACTAAGAAAAATAACTTTACATGAAGTTTTTCAAAAGGAAATGAATATGAATATTATCCACTTCCTTGAATTATTAATTGATCGTGAAAAAATCAATTATTTACGTTCAATTTTGAAAAAAACATTGAAATTCATTGATAATGATTTGAACATTCGTAAAGTAATTATTCATACTGCTTTTGAATTAAGTCATGAACAAATGAATCGTTTAGTTCATGCTTTAACTAAAAAACTTGACTGTACAATCGAAGCTGAACAAAGAATCGATCATCAGATGATTGGTGGTATCCGAGTGAATTTTGAAGCTAACGAAATTGACTCATCGCTGAGAACAAAATTAGATCATATTGTATTTGATAAAAACATTTAGAAGGTAAGGTTGTTATATGAAAAGCAAATTAGAAAGATTTTCGAAAACAATTATGAACCGCTTAGCAAACTATACAAACGACGCAACAAAAGTAGATATTTATTCACCATTTGAATTATCAAATTTACAAATCACTCGTTTGGGTTCTGTTATAGAAAAACAATATGGTTTTAAACCACACATTAGAGTTTTAATTGACCCAAATTTAATTGGTGGGTTAGAAGTTAAAATTAAATCTGATGTGATAGATTCATCATTAAAAACTAAATTAAATAAAATCATCAATATAAACGAAAAAGAAGGTGCAATCAATGAGCGTAAATAATAAAAACACAACTTCTTTATTATCAGATATTAAAAATCACATTCAAAATCTATCAAAGAAAACCGAAACTCTTGAAGTTGGTAATGTTATCTCACTAGGGGATGGAATTGCCTTGGTTGATGGAT
This sequence comes from Ureaplasma zalophigenitalium, assembly GCF_025780055.1. Lineage (GTDB taxonomy): Bacteria > Bacillota_I > Bacilli_A > Mycoplasmatales > Mycoplasmoidaceae > Ureaplasma > Ureaplasma zalophigenitalium. The sequence goes on from NZ_JAOXHJ010000006.1 coordinate 9,710, forward strand.
TAGAAAGCGTTATGTTAAACGAAATTGTTCGTTTTGAATCTGGGGTTGAAGGAATTGCTTTAAACTTAGAAGAAGATGCTGTCGGGGTCGTTTTAATGGGTGACTACGATGATATCCAAGAAAACGAACGAGTTTATCGAACACACCGAATTGTGCAAGTGCCAGTTGGGGATGTAATGCTTGGACGTGTAGTTAATGCACTGGGTAAAGCAGTTGATGGTAAACAAGAAATTGTTGCCACAAAATTTGGTGTAGTTGAAAAAATTGCACCAGGGGTTATGGAACGTAAATCAGTTCACCAACCTCTTGAAACAGGAATTTTATCTATTGATGCAATGTTTCCAATTGGAAAAGGTCAACGGGAATTAATTATTGGTGACCGTCAAACTGGAAAAACAACCATTGCAATTGATGCAATCATCAATCAAAAAGGTAAAAATGTTAACTGTGTATATGTTGCTGTTGGTCAAAAAAACTCAACAGTAGCAAACATCGTGCGTACTTTAGAAGAAAACAACGCTATGGAATTTACTACTGTAGTTGCTGCAAATGCTTCTGAATTACCGGCTTTACAATATCTTGCTCCATTTACTGGAATGACTATTGCTGAAGAATGAATGCACGAAGGAAAAGATGTTCTTATTGTATTTGATGACTTGTCAAAACACGCGATTGCGTATAGAACACTTTCATTATTATTAAGAAGACCGCCAGGGCGTGAAGCTTATCCAGGGGATGTCTTTTATCTACACTCTCGTTTACTTGAACGAGCATGTAAATTATCTGACGAACTAGGTGCTGGTTCAATTACAGCATTACCAATTATTGAAACACAAGCAGGGGATATTTCTGCATATATTCCAACCAACGTAATTTCAATTACGGACGGCCAAATTTTCATGCAAACTAACTTATTCAATGCTGGACAAAGACCGGCAATTGATGCTGGGCAATCAGTATCACGGGTAGGTTCAGCTGCACAAATTAAGTCTGTTAAACAAACAGGGGCTGCTTTAAAATTAGAATTAGCAAACTACCGTGAATTAGAAGCTTTCTCGCAATTTGGTTCTGATTTAGATGAAGAAACAAAAAACATTCTACGTCTTGGTAAGTCAGTTATGGCTGTGATTAAACAAGATCCAAACAAACCATACTCACAAACGGATGAAGCAATTATTTTATTCACTGTAAAAGAAAAAATGATTCCAACAATCCCTGTTGAAAAAATTGCTGACTTCAAACTTTACTTAATCGATTACTTCAAAAAATCACCTTTACGTCGTGATTTAGATCGTAATAAAGCATTTAGTAAAGAAAACACTCCCGCTTTCAAATACGAAATTTGAAAAGCTATGAGCTTATTCTTACACAACGATGAATCATTGATTCCAGAAGATCGTGAATTAAAAGAAGCTCGTGATGTTTATTTTGCTAACATTGATAGCCAAATTAAACAATGAGAACAAGAAGATGCCTTAAAAGCTGCTAATACACCAAAAGTTGTGAAACCAGTTGTCACATCACAAGTAGAACAACCAGCACCAAAAGTGCAAGAATCTGTAGAAGTTGATAACTCAGAGTCTTTAGCTAATACTGAAGAAACAACAGATGAACAAGAAGTGTGTGTTAAACCAGCTTGTAAAGCTTCACAAGAAGCAATTAAAGCACGTGAAGAACAAGTTTTAGTGCGTTCTGATGATGCTGTAGCTGATAAAGAAAAACAAACAATTATGGTTTCTATTAGTGCAGAGGAAGCTGAAGCTTTATTTGACCATGAAAAACCAGTGTTATTCTTTAAAGTAACACCTGTTCAACCAGTTGAACGTGTGATTGTTTATGCAACTGCGCCTGTGAAAAAAGTAGTTGGGGAATTTGATTTAGAAGATATCAAAATCTTAAATCCTCGAACTGCGTGAAGAACTTATGGAGCTAACTCAGTAATCAAAACTGCGAAAGAATTTAACGCATATTTTGCAAATCATTCTGAAGCACACGTGATTATTGCGAGTGCAATCTATAAATATTCAAATCCAAAAACATTGGATAAATATGATATTAAGAAAGGGCCAAGTGGATTCACTTATTTAAAATAATATGAAAAAAAATAAAAATTTAAGTTATGATGAATTTTGCAAATTGCCAAAAGTTAAGCAAATTTTCACTCCCTGATTTATTTCTGCGCTAGTTATCTTTATTGTTTTTGCTACTATTGCTTTTACAATGTTAGGACTTTTAAATGTTCCGTTTACACAAGCACGAACGGTTGTTTTAGCAACACAAGCAGGACCAGTTTTAGGAGACCATTTAGCTAATGTTAGTGGTTCAGAAGATTCATTAATGTCATATGTTCTATATGACCCACATGCTGATTATCAGGAATGATTACGTGCTGTGAAGGATGTTAATGCCCATGGTATTACATTCCATCAATTAGAACACTTGACAGATGCACAATTACACACTCTATTAGAAGAAAAAGATTTATTAATGCACGAAAAAACATTAACTGAAGTACTGCATTATATGCATCACGGATTACACTCAAAAGTTATTAACCATAACTTAACATGAGGGTTCGTAATTAAAGTGCTTTCAAATCCAACTAATTCTTGATTCTCTCAATGATTAGATTACTTAAGAGTTAATGACCCGCACGATTCTGTAGAATGAACAGAACGTCTTTCATTAATTCAACAATATTCTTCTGAAACTCAAGGAATGAATTACCACGCTTTCTACTGAGTATTCATCATCTTTATGATGCCAAATATGATAACTTTAATTATTATTGTTGTGAAATTATCAACAGTTTTAAAACCAAAGTTAACACCAGAACAAAAAGAACAATACAAATTACAAAAAGCACAACAAAAAGCACAAAAGAAATTAAAAAAACAATCTTCAACAATAACTGCTGGAGCTTTATAAAATGTCTTTAGATACCATTAAAAGAAAAATAGGTTCAATTAACACCACAGCTAAAATTACTAATGCCATGAAATTAGTAGCTACAGCAAAACTTAAACGTCAACGAGATCGTTTGATGGCGATTAAGGATTATGCTTATGACTACTATGATGTAATTGGTTTGCTATTATCTGTGGTCGATGATGTTGAATTCCTAGTCAACGATGGTGCCAAAGATGCTGTATTGTATATTAACATTAACTCAACAATGGGACTAGCTGGTTCTTATAACTTTAATGTTAATAAGGTGGTTGATCAATATGTTCGTGATCAAGATATCACTTTTACAATTGGTAAAAAAGGAAAAGATCATTTGCGTGATGTTCGCAAAGAACACGTGATTAACAAATTTTTAAATTTAAACGATAATGATTTAACATTCGACACAGCAATGCAAATTGCACGTGAGGCTTTAGAATTATATGAATCTAGAGAAGTTAAACAAATTCGGATTATTTATACGAAATTTATTAATGCGATTACTTTTGAAGTGAAATGTATTGATGTTTTACCGTTTGATAAAAACAGTTTATCAGATTACATCAATGTCGGGGACCTTGAAAAGGATAACATCATTTTCCAACCAGATAAGTTAGCAATTATTAGAACAATTTTGCCAAGTTATATTGCAACAATTTTATATGGTTGTTTATTAGAATCAAAAATTTCAGAAAATGCTTCGCGTCGAAATGCTATGGATGCATCTACAAAAAATGCTAAACAACTTGCAGATCATTACAAACAAATCTACAACACACTTCGTCAAAGTAAGATTACTAACGAAATTACTGAAATTGTGGCAGGTTCTGATGATGAATAAAATATTTGATAAAGGAGTTTATTTATGAAACAAATAGGAAAAATTCAACAAGTCCTAGGTCCGGTTGTCGATGTTTTGTTTAGTCCTAAAACATTGCCCAAGATTAACGATGCTTTAGAACTAAACAACAATGGTAAGAAATTAGTCCTTGAAGTTTCGCAATTAGTAGGGGATAACATTGCACGTTGTATTGCAATGGATACTACAGACGGTCTAGTGCGTGGGTTAGAAGTAATTAACACAAACGCTCCAATTAGCATGCCAGTAGGGATGCAAGTCTTGGGACGTATGTTCAATGTTACAGGTGATCCAATTGATAATCAACCAGCACCAACTGGGAAACGTATGCCAATTCACCGTCCAGCACCATCATTTGCTGAACAAGCTGACCGAATTGAAATTTTAGAAACAGGAATTAAAGTTGTTGACTTGCTAGTCCCTTTTGCTAAAGGGGGAAAAATTGGGTTATTCGGTGGTGCAGGGGTTGGTAAAACCGTATTAATGCAAGAATTAATCCATAACGTTGCTAAAAACCACGGGGGGCTATCAGTCTTCTCAGGTGTTGGGGAACGTACACGTGAAGGGAATGACCTTTACTACGAAATGGAAGAGGCTGGTGTTTTAGATAAAACAGCACTAGTTTTTGGACAAATGAACGAACCACCAGGGGCACGTATGCGTGTAGCTTTAAGTGGTTTAACTATGGCTGAAGAATTCCGTGATACATTCGGGCAAGACGTATTGTTATTTATTGACAACATCTTCCGTTTTACTCAAGCGGGTTCAGAGGTGTCTGCACTTTTAGGTCGTATGCCTTCAGCTGTAGGGTACCAACCAACGTTAGCTTTTGAAATGGGGCAATTACAAGAACGGATTACATCAACTAAAAAAGGATCAATTACATCAGTACAAGCTGTTTATGTACCAGCCGATGACTTAACTGACCCGGCTCCAGCGACAACATTCTCACACTTAGATGCGAAGGTTGTATTAGACCGTGCAATTGCTTCTTTAGGGCTATATCCAGCAATTTCTCCATTACAATCAACATCACGTCTTTTAGACCCACTTGTAGTTGGTGTAAAACACTATTCAGTCGCTCGTCGAGTAATTGAAATTCTACAAAGATTTATGGAATTACAAGATATTATTGCCATCTTAGGGATGGATGAATTAAGTGAAGAAGACCGTCAATTAGTAACTCGTGCGCGTAAGGTACGTAATTATCTATCACAACCATCACACGTTGCGGAAAAGTTCTCTGGTCAACCAGGTTTATCTGTGCGATTAGAAGACACTATTGAAGGATTTAGAAAAATCCTAGATGGTGAATGTGACGATATTCACGAACAACATTTCTTATATGTTGGTAAAATTGATGATGTGTTTGCCAAAGCAAACAAACAAATATAATGATTAGTACGCAATTAAAAATTGTCTCACCATATGCACAGACTTTAACACAAGCAGTTTATAGTGTGGAGTTAAAAACAACCACAGGAAGAATTGCAGTGCTCCCAAACCACAACCCTTTAATGGCACCAATTGAAAACCATATTGCATACGTGCGTCCTACACCAAGTGCAGCACGAATTCCGTATGTGATTCTTGAAGGTGTGATCTATGTGGAAGAACACCAAATTAGAGTCTTTACTGATTACTTTAAACCTTTATCAGAAGTTAACGCTGAGGAAATTGAACAACAATTAATCCAAGAGGAAAAAGACTATAATGTGTGTGAAGATGATAAAAAGAAAATGCAAATTAAATCGAATATAAAACTTCATCAAGCAATTTTGCTAGCTTTAAAAGATAAATAGATAAAATAGCCTTTGGCTATTTTATTTTTTTATTCAAAAAAACTTTATAAATAAAGGACCATAAAGGCTTTATATTTTATAAAATATAATCATATTGTCGCGTATAAAAGAAGAGGTAAAAATGAAAAATGCAATTAAAGAGAAACTAATGAATCTAGTTGGTTTATCACCGAATGACTCAGTTATTTTCGCTAAAACCAACAACACAAAAAGCATCGATCTATTTAAATATGTTAATAAGGAAGATCTTTATGATTTTATTAATAATAAAATCAGTATTTTAGAATTAGATGCAAACAAGAACGTTGATCTTTTTGAACAAAAATTAAAAAACAGCGGATCATTTGAAGAATTTACATTAATCTTAAACGAAAATAATGTTACTTTGAGTGACCATAAAACTCATTTGTTACGCAAAGATTTCCACAAAAATAAATCCAAAACAATTCAATTAGCTATTGAACAATTATTGTCTTTCAAAAAACGTTTTATTACGCTAAACAGATTAGCTAAAAATTATTTTGAAGACACAACTGTTTGACCATTATATTTAGCGTTTAACTTCATTCGGGGGCGTGTTTTAAGTGCGAGTGTGTTTAAATCACCACTAACGTTGTTTAAAGTTGAAATTCGGGAAGAGAAAAATCGTGTGTTTATTGCTAAATTGCAAGATGAACCAGTGGTAAATGAAAAATTACAAATATTTTTAAAAAATGCATATAAGGACTATAAGTTATCAGCGAGTGAATTAGTGTCAACATATAACATTAATACCATCGTTGAAAACATCCAAGAGATATCAGGATATGATGTGCAAATCCCTGTAGATGAATTTGTCCCTTTTGATAACGAAAGTGAAGCCGATGTATTGTCAAGTGTTTCGGGGTTTAACATTTTACCATGCGCTTTATTAGGTGTCTTTGAGCCTGATGGTGGAGCTTTAAAAGAAGACTTACAAAAATTAATCGATCAAGAAATTGATCCTTTTGAAAAGGATGATGATGCTCGTAATAAATCGACTGAATATTACCAAAATGAGGTTATTAAAAAAAATACAGTATATGAAATTGACCATCCGCTAAATATTTATCAAAAATATGCAGTAGCCTCGTCGCTTGCTCAAAATACCTTAATTTATGGTCCGCCTGGAACGGGGAAATCAGAAGTTATTGCTAATATTATTTTTAATACTTTATTAAAAGGTAAAACAAGTTTATTAGTCTCTGAAAAAAGGGCTGCTTTAGATGTTTTAACAGACCGAATTGGACCATTGTCAATTTTTGCTTTATATATTTATGATCTAACAAACAAAGAGGTTTTCTTTAATAAAATTGATAATCTAAATGATTTATTAGGTCCACAATGATTCCGTGAAGATAATCGACGGGGTAAAGTTAAAGAGTTCCCCTCAGTGGTTTTTACGCAAGAAGAATCAATGTTTTTTAAAAACTACCAAGACTATAATTCAGAACTTCTTGATTTAGTAAAAAAACACTGAACAATTGAAGACTATAATGATGGTATCTATAACATCGATTACGCAGATTATGTAGCGATTAAAAATGAATTAGGTGAGGAAATCATTAACGAATGATTAGGTTCGCGTAATTTTGATGATTTTGGAATTAAAAAACAAAATTTATTTGAAGCAATTACAGATATTTTCAATGATTATACGATGTTGGATATTTCAGATTTATTCCAAGCATATTTTACTTTTACCAAGTTTATCAAACGTCATAAACTATTAGATATCTATTCACAAGGTGAAATCATTAAGCATCTGCAAACAATCTCTAACAAGATTAAAACAAACCAAGAACTAGTAACTAAATTCTTAATGCATGCCAATGTGATTACCAAAGAAATCCAAGCTTTCCAAGACTTTAGCTCTGATACAACAGTTTTAGAAGACCCAAACCACAAAAACTTTTTAAATAAAACAACACGGGAAAAGAAAATCTTTATTGATAAGATTGCAGATTATCTAAGTTTCCGACGTGATGTGATCGCACGTGATTACACACTATCAAATAAAAACAGTCAACAAATCAAAGAAGTTGTTCATTTGTGTAAAGAATTCTTTACTAACCACAAAAAAATCTTGGGCATGAATGCTAATAGTAATTACACATACCACGAATTCTTAATTAGTCAAAGTGAAAAAATTGCCGACTTCATGAATGTTTTTAAAAAACATAATAATGAAGAAGATAGAAAAATTATTTTTGCAGAATTTGTAAATAATGCGCGTGTAATCAACAGTGCTGATCCTGGAGAAGAATCGTCACTAACACTAAAAGAAGTTAAATCACGTGCTAAAGAAATTGATGCAGTGATTGGTTTATTTGACGACTTCTTGATTAATCAAGACTTTTTAGCTAAACCACGGATTGCTGAAATTATTCAATACGAAGAATTTGTTGATTATGATTTGGATTATTTAGCTAAATTAGATTCATTGAGTAATATTTACACACCATTAATGCAAGAAATTATTAAAGAGTGATCATGACTTTCGCTACCTTATTTAAAGAAACTTTATTTAGAACCAATTGTGATTTTTGATTTAGAAAAAGTTGCCCCGATTATGAGTCAGGTTACAACCTTTATTAATCACAACCAGTTTAGAAAGTTAAAAACTATTGTTTTATGAGATGGCATTAAATCAAATATCAGCATCTTTAGTGAGACAAAGGGGTTATTGTTACAGGACATCTTAACGCAAATTAGAAAAGAAGCTTTACGAAGTGCTTCATTCATTGGTGAAATTGTCTTTAAACAATACATCAATAACTTACGAACTTATTTAAGTAAATTACCAAAAGAAACTAAACAACAAATTACAAATGCTTTACGAATTGCGTCAAGCCGTAGCTGACCATCAATTTCTCGTTATATTAAAGAATACTACAGTGTTTTAAAAATTCTGTTCCCGATTTGAGTGGCACGTCCCGATAATGTTGCTGCACTGATTCCGCTGAATGAAAACGAATTTGATTACGGGATTTTTGATGAAGCTAGTCAAATGACTATTGAAAGAAGTTATCCAATTGTTTACCGTTGTAATATCAAAGTCGTTTCCGGAGATGACAAACAATTAAAACCAACATCATTCTTTGTTAATAAATTAGCCTATAGTGACTTTGAAATTGATGACTTTGACCGAGTGGATTCACTTTTAGAGAGAGCTAAAACGGCCTGATGAAATGAATTCCATTTACGAAACCACTACCGTTCAGATTCGAAGGAATTAATTGAATTCTCTAATAAATATATTTATGATAATAAACTAGAAATTGCAACAAAACAAGGAGCATTTGAAAAAGGGATTGAAGTCATTAATGTTAATGGTATTTGAGATAAAGGCAACCCGATTGAAGCACACAAAGTGGTTGAAGTCTTAGAACAAAACTACGAAAACTACAAACGAATTTTAATTGTAACTTTCAATGCGGTTCAAGCTTTAATGGTTGAAAACTTGATCTTAGACAAAATGAATAGTTTCCCACAAGCTTTAAGTGACAAAATTGAAAATAACGAAATCGTTATTAGTAATCTAGAAAATGTCCAAGGTAATGAAGGTGATTTAGTTATCTTATCAATTGCTTATGGTCATAATAAAGAAGGTGTTCTAAGAAATAACTTTGGACCATTAAATATGAAGGGTGGAGCTAACCGTCTAAACGTAGCTATTACTCGGGCACGTAAGAAAATGATCGTGGTTAAATCGCTTTATGGTAATGAAATCCAAGTATCAAACATGAACAATGTGAATGCATTAACATTCAAACGTTTCATTGAGTTTATTGATAACATTTCGACATCAAAATCAATTAATGAATCTCTTGAAGATGTTAACAACCAATTATATTTTGAATTCAAGAGCGATTTAGTTAAAGAAATTTATTCAGAATTAACAAAGAAACTTTCGAATAAATATCTAGTTTTCCCTAACTGAAACATTGGTACGAAAAAGATTGATATCGTTATTTTACATAAGGACACAAAAGAGGTTCTAAAAACGATTATTTTAGAAAACTGAAAAGACAACCGTAGTGTGCAAATTATGCTAGAAGATATTGACCGACAATTCTTTTTAGAAGATCGTGGATATTCAACATACCGAATTAAAGAATATGAATGATACATTGATAAACACAAAATTATTTCACGTATTAAAGAATCATTATCACCTAACAACAACCCAGAAAAAATTGACTATGTTTTATGACAACGTCAAAACGATAACGTTAATAAATAATGATACAAAAAGTAACCCCTGCGGTTACTTTTTGTATTCCTCTCATACAATTTTTTGTTTTAATAGTTGCATTAAAAAAGTATTTCGATAGATAAACAACTATAATTTAGTTAATCAAAAATAAAAGATAAATAGTTCTCAAATGAGGAATTTTTATCAGAAAGTATAACTTATGAAATTTAAAAAAATAGCAGTAATTGCAAGTTCGACCATATTTGGCCTAACCGCTATATTAATAGCGACGGCTTTTCAACGCGTTGAAACAAAACAAGAGCATGATGCAACCATAGCGTTTATAGAAAAAAGTGGAAAAATTAATTTATGCAAACAAACATTAAACATTTAGCAGATGCACAAAACTATAAAATGAACGTTAAAAAACAATGAATGCTCGTTTTTAACACTTTTATCATCATTGTATGCGTGGGTGCAGCATTAGGATCGATAATAGTTTGCACGAGTGATTATTCTTGGGAAACTCATCATTTTCATTCAGGGCTTAGTTCGCAATTGTATCATTGATTAATATATGTGTCTTTTGTCTCTTGTGTGGGTCCACTAATTTATTTATCGCAATTTTTCTGACTAATGATGGCTAAGAACAAATGATATATAGCTCTTTTTCCTATCTTTTTTATTAATCGTATTAAAAGTGAAGTTCAAGGAAAAAAATGCTTTGTTACAGCCGTTACTATTCTAACATTCTTTTTGTTAGTCGCTCTAACTGCATATGTGGCTAGCAGAATTGGTGGCGGTAAATGAATAACTCATATCTATGATACAATCTTCTGTATTTTATTTATGGTAAATTTTTTGTGATTGATGATAGATAGTGGTATGCTAATTAAATTTGAAAATCAACGATCAAAAAGTGCGCAAGCAAATAAAATTTTTTAAAAATAACCTAATAAAGTTAGCAAACAGATTGCTAACTTTTTTATTTTGATAATCAAATATTTACAAAAAAATATACGTGCAGAGTAATATTTTAGGATCTCAAAAGTTCCTTTAAAAGATTAATTAATTTATTTTTCTGCTTTTTTCTTTAAAATTAATAAGATATAGTATAAAAAAGGTGAGTTTTATGGAAACTAAATCGAAGTTATTGGTTTCACAACTAGTGAAACGTTTTGGATTAGATGTTGTCATGAACCAAGACTATTTAAACAATCCGATTTCTACAACCGGAATTAGTCGAGTAGGGATAGAATTAACAGGAGAGGTACTATTTAAAGAAATTATATCAATTGTTTATTTTGGATCAAAAGAATCACGTTATTTATCTAAATTTTCGGCTTCAATCATTCGTAAAAAATTACAAACAATTATTGATTTAAAACCACCTTTAATTTTATTGGGAAAACATTTTTGGTATGCTGATATCGTCTTAGATATTGCAAAAGAAGCATGTGTACCGATTGTGAAAACAAAATATAGTTTCTATGAATTAAATTTCACAATCAACTCATATATTAGTCAAAAATTATCACACCAATCATTAGTTCATGGAACATTGTTAAATATTTATGGTGTAGGTGTTGTTTTGCGCGGTGTTTCGGGAATTGGTAAATCAGAAATAGCAATCGAATTAATTAAAAAAGGCCATATCTTTGTAGCTGATGACGCAATTATTGTAAACAGGATTGGTTATAGTGTTTATGGTCGAGCGGATGATAAAACAAAAGATTTTATTGAAATTCGAGGGTTAGGAATTATCAACTTTTCAAGATCCTTTGGAATTGAGAGAATGATAGACTCCACTAAAATCGAAATTGTAATTGAATTAGTAATGGTTAAAAAAGATCAAAAATACCATTTCGAACGTTTCGGTCGTAATTTACACTATAAAAACTTCGAAGGGGTAAACGTTGTTCATTATATGATTCCGGTTATTCAAGGTCGATCAATCGCCGATATTATTGAAACAGCGGTTACTGATTATAAATTAAAAAAAGCAGGGTACAATTCTGCTGATCAGTTTATTAAACAACAAATTAACAACAAGGAGGATTAAACAATGAATTATGTATTGGATTTTATCAATCCGACGAACAATTTAGCCAATGCGATAGTTGGTGAAGGCCATAATGTAGCTTTTTCAATAGGCAAAAACTTTGATGTCTACGGTTATGGTTTGACTTTTATGGCTGGTTTTGTTCTAGCTATTTTGATTTATTCGCTAAGATTAAAATTTCACTATAAAGTACCTTTTGACCCAGGATTTTATTATGTTTTTATTGCGGTGCCTGTTATTTTATTAGGGGCACGAATTTGGTCATTTGCGATCGGAGATGCTAAAATAGGGTCAACGGGTTTCTTTGATTTTAGATCAGGTGGTTTAGCTGTCCAAGGTGGTGTTATCGGTGGAGTGATTGTGGCGTTAATCTGGTTTCCTTTAATTTTACGTAAACCAAAATACCATGTGCGTGATGTTAATGCGGATGGCGAAGTATATGTTCGACAAGTGAGTGTTTGGGTATATGCGGATGCTATTATTCCCACAATTCTAGTAGGTCAAGCATTAGGTCGTTGAGGTAATTTTATTAATGGAGAGATCTATGGTTCAGAAACAACACCCGAAGCGTTAAAGTGGTTAGAAAATAGTATGCCGGCGGTTTTCGAAGGTATGAAACACCCAATTGGCAATGGCTCACTATTCACTATTTACCATCCTTTATTTTTATATGAATCATTCTTTAATGTAATCTTTTTTACAATCATTTATTTTGGTTTATCATATATTAAACAATTACGAATTGGGGTTGTGGCCTGTTCATATTTTGTGGTTTACGGTATTATTAGATTCATTACAGAGACGGCCCGTGCCGCACAATATCGATTTGCGGGCACTTACATTATCAATAGTTTATTACTAGTTGCGGGCATAATTGGTATTTTATATGTACAATTTGTTACTAGATTCACGCGCAATCGTTTTGTTTTAGAGGCTATGTTTTGATGAATGAATCCATCAAAAAACCGTCGTGTATATTCTTTTAAAGACATTCGACAAGAAGGCGAAAAATTATATTATTGCAACAAATAAAGGGGTTTAACATGGCAAAAATTTATGATTGCATCATCATTGGAGCAGGTCCAGCTGGACTATCAGCTGCTGTTTATGGACAACGGAGTGGACTTGATTTATTGGTTATCGAAAAAACGATGCCAGGCGGAAAAATTATTTCTACAGCTACAATTGAAAACTATTTAGGTTTTGATAAAATTGATGGGCCTGATTTAGCTTATAAAATGTATGAGCATGCTCAAAACATTAATGTTAATTTTGTTTTTGATGAAGTTTTAAATATTCGCAAAGTTGATGATTATGTGTGCGTAAAAACAGCTGAAGAAATTTACTGAGCAAAAACTATTTTAATAGCAACAGGAACAATTAATCGTCAATTAAATGTTCGAAACGAGAAACATTTTTTCAATAAAGGTATTTCTTTTTGTGCAATTTGTGATGGGCCACTTTATAAAAACCGAAAAGTTGCTGTGGTTGGTTCAGGGCGCTCTGCAGTAGATGAAGCGTTATACTTATCAACTATTTGTAAACAAGTTTATTTAATATCTAATAAAAATGAATTTAAAGCCGAACAAAAAAATGTTGATCTATTGTATCAACACGAGAATATTAAAATATTTTATAATCATGATACATTAGGTTTTGACGGTAAAGAAATACTAGAATCAATAACACTTTTGGACCAAAAATCAGGTCAAAAAAAACAATTAGATATTGCTGCGTGCTTTATTTTCATCGGATTACTACCTACAAAAATTCAGGATAGCGATGAACTTTTATATGATCCAAACAATAACTTTATTTTAGTAGATTCAAATTATATGTCAAAAATCCCGGGTATTTTTGCTGCGGGTGACATTATTAAAAAAAGTATACGTCAAATTGCTACAGCAGTATCTGATGGTGCTCAAGCTGTATTACACATTAGCGAGTACATAAACCAACATGAGTGAAAATAAGGCATCTTTTAACTACATTGTGCGTGATGAAATCATTTCGAACAAACACAGCATTAAAGATCTATCCGATATTATTTATGCGATTACGTTAAACTTTAATACACATTTGCAAGATACTTGAGTTTTTAATTTTCATAATCAATCAATTTTAGATTTTCTTGTAAATTCTATTGCAGATTTAAAAAATTCATTTCATAAGGAATTTGATGAAATGCAATATTCGCTAGGTTATAATAAAAAAAACGAAGTTCAACAAGTGGTTATTTACCACGGCGTGGATAAATTAAGTAGTAAACTAAAATGAAATAAATTAAAAGTTAAAGATTTTGTTTTTGATGACTTAACTGACGAAAAAAATAAAAATCGCATTAAGGCGCAAAACTTTATCATTGGTGCTTTTTTAGGTTATGGTTATTTAAATGACCCTAGTAAAGTATCAAATTTACAAATCAGGGTTTATAATGATTTGTTTGCTGATATATTCTTAGCGGCGACAAAATCATTTGGTTTAGAGTTCAAATATTTGAAATCAACAAAAAAAACGATCCTGTATTTAAAAAAACGCGAAGCTATTAGTGATTTTTTAAAAATTCTAAAAACTAATTTTAGTTATTTGCGTTTTGAAGATATTCGTGTAGTTAAAGATTATACAAATAATTTAACGCGACTTGAAAATATCAATCATTCCAACACACAAAAATTAGCAAAATTAGCTGGTGAATTAAAAGTAAAAATCGATTATATTATGAGCAAACGACCTGTCAGGTTGGCCCAAGCTTCCCCGGCTTTTCAAAAATATTGTCAACTACGTCGTGATAATTTTGTTGGTTCACTTAATGAAATAGTTGAGAAACTACAAGAGGATCATCACATAAGCATTAGTAAATCGGGTTTAAATCATTTTAATCGTAAAATTAAATTAATGTTTGATGAAATAGTATACGAAGAAGAGAATAAATAAAAAACAAAGTACTACGACCTACTTTGTTTTTTTATTCTGTTACAAAACGGAATTATATTTTTGATTTGATTTGAGAGATTGAAAAAAATTAAATTTTTCATTTAAATGTTGATTAAGAAAAGTATCAAATAAATTATACATTTTTAAAGCTCTTACCTTCGTGAGGCAATCATTACAAAAGGAATAAGAAAGGAATCAAAGAACAAATTCCATTGGCAACATTGCTAAAATAATTTTGCTTATTAAAGCTAATTTTATTATAAAAAAATTTACACGCCTCTGCTTTGTTTGAGCATTTTTATTTTTTAAAAATATCAGCATACGCACTTGCGATTTGTGCTGCTACAGTCGCATTATTATAAACTAAAGCGATATTGGCTTCTAAGCTTTTATTTGCTGTTTTATTTGTAATTGCTTGTAGTAAAAATGGTGTAGTATCTTTGCCTACAATATTTTTGACTTGGCTTTCTAATAAAGCGTCTTGAATAATTTGGTTAATGTAAGTAGCATCTAAACTTTGCGTCTTTGGGATAGGATTAGCTAAAATGATTCCCGAATTTTGTAATGCTCATTTAGCTTTCATAACCTTAGCTACCTCTTGAACGCTGTTTACCTGATATGTGACATCATAATCAGAGGTGTCACAATAAAAAGCAGGTAACTTACTTGTTTGATATCCCAAGACTTCGACACCTTTCGTTTCTAAATATTCGAGAGTTAATGGTAAGTCTAATATTGATTTTGGGCCAGCGCAAACAACCAAGACAGAAGTTTTTGATAAAACTTCTAAATCATTAGATATATCAAAAGTTGTTTGTGCGTTTCGGTGAACACCACCAATGCCCCCTGTAGCAAAAACTTTAATACCAACTTTTTCACTAATTAAGGCTGTTGTAGCCACCGTAGTCGCGCCAGTTAGTTTATTGGCGATTACATACCCTAAATCCCGGCTACTTGTTTTATAAACTTCTTTATTGGTAGCTAAATAATGTAAGTCTACTTCACTTAAACCAACTTTAATTACTCCGTTAATAATGGCAATAGTAGCAGGGACGGCGTTGTTTTGACGAACTATACTTTCACAAGTTTGAGCCATTTCGATATTTTGCGGGTATGGCATACCATGAGAGATAATCGTAGACTCTAAACTAACAACTGGTTGATTGTTAGCTAAGGCTTGTTTGATTTCTTCTAAGATTTCGATTTTCATAATAATATCTCCTTATTTAAGTTTACTGGATTCAAATCTAAACTATTTGTTAAAGGGGAGTGTAAAGTGATTAACGAAGCACAACTACCACTGATTAATTGATCATAGGGATTAGCATTCTTCTGGAAGAATTTTGCATACAAATAACCTGCTAAAAAAGCGTCTCCGGCCCCCGAAACATTAACAACATTTGTTGGTTGCGACGAAATCTGAAAAACCCGATCTTTCAAAATAACTAACGAACCTTGTTTGCCTAAAGTAATAATTACCTCTTGAATATTAAAAGATTGTACTTTGGCAATAATCTCTTGTAATGTTTGAACGTCAAAAAGTGTGGATGCTTCTAGAAAATTGGCTTTTAAAGATTGTACTTGTCCCAGAATAGGTTTTAATTTAACAATCTTATTGGCAGACACACCTTCGATATAAACATTTTTAAAACTATTTAAAATATATGATAACGTTTCAGTGGTCATATTCATATCACAAACAACTAAACTATAATCGTCTGGATTTAAATTTAGAGATTTTAAATAACTAGCATCAATGTACTGCACGCATGACATATCATTAAAAGCGACCATTAATTCCTTATTTTCATCAAAAACTGACAAATATGTATCAGTTGATTGATTGTAGCTTTTATAGATCGTGTTAACATTGATTGAACGCAAATAAGCAACAGCTTCTTGCCCTTTGGAATCATTACCAACATTAAAAACAAAATCAACATCAAAACCTAAACGAGCTAAATTTTCTACAATATTCTTTGCTACACCCCCAAAAGTTTTATATATTTTACCTGGATTAGAGTCGCCGTAAATAATAGTTTTATTAGGGACTGCAATAATATCGACAGTGACAGCACCAATGACTAATGTTTTCATTTTTTTTACCCCTTTTTCATTAATTATAAAATAAAAATATTATTCTGTATATACAAGACGAAAAACGGATTAAAATACCATAAAAAAAGGCAAAAAAATAAATATTTTTTGCTAAAAAAACGTGCCTTTTGTTCTTATAATTATTTAACCAGGAGGTTTTTAAAATATGAGTTCAAAAAAACAAAAAAGAAAAAATAATTATTTTTATGAATCAGTATCACCCATTGAATATTACAAAAACGGATTCAAAGGGAGATTGCGTTCTGTTAATTGAAACTGAATGAATGATGAAAAAGATTTAGAAGTTTGAAATCGGATCACGCAAAACTTCTGATTGCCAGAAAAAATTCCATTAGCGAGTGATATCCCTTCATGAAAAACACTAAATGAAGACTGACAACAGTTAATTACGCGAACATTTACAGGATTAACATTATTAGATACAATCCAAGCCACTGTGTGTGATGTGGAACAAATTCGCAACTCTTTAACAGATCATGAACAAGTAATTTATGCTAACTTCGCATTCATGGTAGGGGTTCATGCCAGATCATATGGGTCTATTTTTTCCACACTTTGTACAAGCGAACAAATAGAAGAAGCTCACGAATGAGTGATTAGTAACGATAAATTACAAGCTCGTGCCAAGGAATTAATTCCTTACTATATGAACGAGGATCCATTAAAGTCCAAAGTAGCCGCTGCTTTAATGCCCGGTTTTTTATTATATGGTGGCTTTTACTTACCTTTTTATTTAGCAGCGCGTCAAAAATTGCCGAACACAAGTGACATTATTCGCTTGATTTTACGTGATAAAGTTATTCATAACTATTATTCAGGCTACAAATATCAACGTAAACTAGAAAAGATGAGTGCTGAAAAACAAAAAGAAATGAAGGAATTTGTTTTTGATTTAATGTACCGTTTAATAGATTTAGAAAAAGATTACTTATACGATTTATATAAAGGTTTTGATATCGCCGAAGACGCAGTTAAATTCTGTTTATATAATGCAGGTAAATTCTTGCAAAATTTAGGCTATGATTCACCTTTTACTGAAGAAGAAACAGCAGTTGCACCAGATGTATTTGCACAATTATCTGCGCGAGCAGATGAAAACCATGATTTTTTCTCAGGTAATGGATCAAGTTATGTTATGGGAGTTTCTGAAGAAACCGAAGATGATGATTGGGATTTTTAAATATGAGTCACGAAGTATATAAATTAATAAACCACGAAGAGATTAAGAAACCAAGTGGCGAAATTTTAGTCGTTTATTTTTCGTCATATTCTAACAATACTCACCGTTTTGTTTTAAAAACTGGTTTACGGGCATTACGTATTCCTATTGATTTAGGCGAAGAGTTATTAGTGAATGAGGATTACGTTCTTTTTTGTCCGACTTATTCAGGGGGCGGATCAGAAACGGATGGTGCTGTTCCAAAACAAGTTATTAAATTTTTAAATAATCGCCAAAATCGTGAACATTGTTATGGAGTAATTCCTAGCGGAAATACAAACTTCAATGACACTTATTGTTTAGCAGGACCGGTTATTTCACAAAAGTTAAATGTACCAATTCTTTATCAATATGAATTATTAGGTACAAAATATGATGTAGAAAATGTTATTTCAATACTAAATAAATTCTGGGGGAAAGATGAATAAAGAAAATAAAACTAATCGTTTAATTAATGATGATGAATATATTGCACATAATGCCTTAATCGGGATTAAATCATCTCAATTTAAAATTGATTTTCAACAAGATAAAATTGCTGTGCAAAAATATATAGAAACACAAATCAAACCTCACACTAAAGTGTTTGAATCTAAAAAACAACGTCTAATGTGATTAATTAACAATGATTACTATGATGTTGATGTTATAGACAAATACGATTTAGACACCATTGTTGAACTAGAAGAATTTGCTGATAGTTTCAATCATACATTCCCAAATTTTATGGGAGCTTTAAAATTCTATAGTACTTATTGCTTAAAAACCTTCGACCACCAAACCTTCTTAGAAAATTTTGCACAACGAATAGTTATGAATGCACTAGTATTAGCTAATGGTGATGTAGGATTGGCTCGTGCTTTAATTCAAGATATCATCACATATAAATTTCAACCAGCAACACCAACTTTTTTAAATGCTGGTAAAAAACAACGTGGAGAATACGTTTCGTGTTATTTATTAAGAGTAGAAGATAACATGGAATCAATCGCGCGTGCTATTGCCACTAGCCTTCAATTATCCAAACGTGCAGGAGGGGTAGCTTTATGTTTAACTAATTTACGTGAAGCTGGGGCACCAATTAAACAACTAGCTAACAAATCATCAGGGGTAATTCCTGTTATGAAAATTTTGGAAGATAGTTTTTCTTATGCTAATCAATTAGGGCAACGACCTGGGGCAGGGGTTGTTTATTTAAATGTACACCACCCAGACGTATTAGCTTTTTTAGACACTAAGAGAGAAAATGCAGATGAAAAAGTCCGAATAAAATCCCTATCATTGGGTTTAATTGTTCCCGATATTACATTTGAGTTAGCAAAAGCAAACAAACAAATGGCTCTATTTTCACCTTATGATGTTCAACGTGAATATAACAAACCATTAAGTGATATATCAATTACTGAGGAATACGAAAATCTAGTTAACAATAAAAATATTAAAAAATATTATATCGAAGCACGTAAATTATTCCAAACAATTTCTGAATTACACTTCGAAAGTGGTTACCCTTATCTTTTATTTGATGATACGGTGAACAACCGATCAGCATACCCAAACGAAAGAATAGTAATGAGTAACTTGTGTTCAGAAATTGCCCAACCTTCAAAAATGACTACCTTCAATGATGATTTATCCATTGACGAGCTAGGAACAGATATTTCGTGTAATTTAGGTTCTTTAAATATCGCTAAAATGATGCAGTCTGGTGAAGATTTTGGTCATGTAGTCAAGCGAGCAATCCAAGCTTTAAACACTGTTTCGCGTGTTTGTAAATTAGATTGTGCTCCCACGATTCAATATAATAACGACATGAATCACGCTTTGGGTTTAGGAGCAATGAATATGCATGGTTTCTTGGCTACAAATGGGATTTACTACGATTCACAAGAAGCTTTAGATTTTACTAACATCTTCTTTTACACGGTAGCCTATTATGCATTTAAAGCTAGCAACGAATTAGTTGACGAATTTGGACCGTGCGCCTCGTTTGCATCATCAAAATACGCTGATGGCTCGCAATTTGATAAATACACACAAGTACCAGCGGATACTTTTGTCCCTAAAACAGAAAAAATCAAAGAAATTTTTACTAACAACCAAATTCATATTCCTACACAAGAAGAATGAAAAGTGTTAGTACAAAATATAAAAAATAAAGGTCTAGCTAATTCGCATTTATTGGCAATTGCGCCAACCGGTTCAATTTCTTATTTATCTTCATGTACACCAAGTCTACAACCAGTAGTTGCACCTGTAGAAGTACGTAAAGAAGGACAAGTTGGGCGGGTTTATGTTCCAGCTTACGAAATTAACAATGACAATTACCAATTCTATGCTCAAGGAGCATACGAATTAGGGCCTAATCCAATTATTGATTTAGCAGCCGTTGCTCAAGAACACATCGATCAAGCGATTAGCTTAACATTGTTTATGACCGATAAGGCAACTACACGTGATTTGAATAAAGCATACATTCGAGCATTTAGTAAAAAATGTGCTTCAATTTATTATGTACGTATAAGACAAGATGTGCTTGAGGGATCAGAAAATTATGATGATTATCAGTGCGAATCTTGCAAAATCTAAGTTTTTTAGAATTATGGTAGCAAAAAGCTAACCATAATTTTTTCTTATAATGCTTTTTATTTATAATATATAGATGTATAAGGAATAAAAAAAGATGTCAACTGTAAGAAATTCAATCGAATTAGAAATCGAAAAACTTTACAAATCAATTCATAGTAAAGATAAAAAAGTCGTTGCCTTATATGGCGAAGTCGACGAAAAGGTGTACCAAATACTAAATGACATGATTATTTTAGCAGACCCACAACTGCCTGAATGATCATCTATTTCGACCGCCAATGAGGAATGTTTGGTCGAAGACATTAAAGGTTTTTTGTTGGCCAACACTACTCTTGAAAATTTCAAGTATTCAAATAAAGATACTCGTTTAACTTTGTGGTGAAAGAAACGAAAAATTGCTAAAGTAGTACGTCAAATTGACGAAATTGATAACGCAGTTAACAAAAAAGAAGTTCAGTCTCGTTCACGTGTTTACTTTCTACCCATTATTACTACTTTTAGTACTATTGGAGCAACAATTGCTGTACCGTTAATTTCAATTGTTTTTTTACGAACAAGAGAAATTATTGAGGTTTGATCACGTGATGGTTTTATCGGGATTGTAACAGCCTTATTTACTTTAATTAGTGCCATTATTTTATCGAACTTAATTTCGTTATTTAATAACCTAAGAGCTAATCGCCGTGATTTATTAATTTATAACATTGATAAAACATTAAATAATATTTACAAAAAATATTATTTTGATGAACAGGCTGCAGGTGTAGAATACGACCCGAGCAGTATTTATGACAGGTTTATGCAATCGTCCAAGATGATTATTACAAAAAGGTATACCTTTTTTTATGACACAATTGATCCAAATAGTACAAATTACACACGTCTTTTAAAATACTTTAAGACATTAAATTTATTCAATAACACAGTAATCTTTAACGCCTCATTCTTTAAATATTTAGATGAGCGCAAAGTTTTTCAAAACCAAATCCCAGAAGATAAACGGTTAATCATTCGCCTAGATAAATACAAAACAAAGGCAAGTTCACGAAGAATTATGAATTTCTTGTCTTACCAATTATCAACAATCTCAAACTTAAATTTAAGAAAAATGACAACTATGTTTCATTATTTTGCAAATAGTATTTATCGATTTATTGATTATTCAACAAATAATAAACAAATTTTATCCTTACTATTAGATGTTAAAGAATTTGCTCAACGCGACCCATCGAATACCTTGAGCAAACTAGCTCAATTCTATTTTGTTGATTTTTTCCACTTGCTAATTTTAAAAGCCTTAGAACCGGTTGACTTTGAAGTAATGCTTTCAGATATTTTAATATACGGTCGCCCTCGAGAAGCTGTCCGGAATTCACGTTATTATTTACAACTAAAACTAGATGATATTTTGAACAGAAATGTTTCGCTATATAAAAACATTGGTTTTATTTTAAATATGAGTGATTACTTTATTGAAGATATGCATAAAAATGTTTTCGTTGATTTTGAAAGATATGGGGAAGATGCAGTCAACGCGACTTATGATTTAAATGATCAACTGAAATCTTTACATAATCTGTTAGTTTTACGCAATTGCACTGAATTCGAATTAGATGATTCATTAGTTGATAAATATGATGCTGTTTACAAAAATAACCAAGATGAAGATATTTTTGTAAAAGTCATTTGTCATAATAAAGAAATAACTTTTATTGATGAATTAGAACAATGCTTAGAACACGCATATAACGACCAAATTGCTAATTTGATTATTGTGTGTTATGACAAGCATCTTTATTATCGATTCATCGATGGGGAATATGAAATAGTAAATGAAACAATTTAAAAGGAAAAACACATGACTAAAGAAGAAATAAAATTATTTAGAAAAGAAAACCAATTATTGTACTTTAATCGTTTTCGTTTCGTCTTATTCGAATTTACCGATATGCAAGCATATTCAAAAATAATGAATATGAAATCAATCATAGCGTTTTTTTATCAATTGTGTTTAATGATTATGGTTGTGGCTTCATCAACCATAATCATTTATAATCAAGCTAATTTAAACAACACTTCTGATCCGATTCAAGAAATGAATCATCATAGATTTATTAAACAATACTTTTTAATTTTTTATGTAATCAATTATGTATTTTTATTTGATTATTTTTTACGATGGTTCTATGCAGACTACTCACAATATAAATGAAGTCGACTAAAAGCTTTCTTATTATTTCCGTTTCGATTTACAAGCTTTCTGGATTTTGGATCATTCCTTATTATCATCATTATTTATCATTCAGGCCTTGCACAAACACTATTTAGTAATGAATTCTTAACTGATGATCAGATTTTTAGTGATTTTGTCAACAATCCTGTCTATATGGATGTTTTCCCTGCAGCAATTTTGTTCAAGATATTAGGGCTTCATAAAAAAATTATCAACAACACAGTTTTAGCTTCAGATATTAATGTTTTTGGAGAAGTTATTAAACGTCGTTGAAGAATTTTATTATCTTCAATCATTGTTATTTTAGTTTTTGCCTTTGTCTTAAGTTTTATTATTTTACGATGCGAACAAGATTATTACCATTTAAAAAATATAGCGTATGATAGTGATAAATATAAATTTAAATCACTTGGTGATTCTTTATGGTTTGCTGTAGGAACAATCACCACAATTGCTTATGGTGATTTAGCACCAGTAAGTGAACAAGGGCGTTTCTTTGCATCGATTATGGGGATCATTGGTGTAACTTATTATGGTTTCTTAACTTCGTTATTTGCTTCTGGAATTATCTCTGTGTTAAACGAATCAGCGCGAGCACGAACAAACACTAAATTATTACAGTTCCAATCTGAAAACGAACGCTTATTAAACGACTTTTCAATTAAGATTATTGAAGAGTTTAAAAAGTATAAAAATAATGATGAGCAAAATGAAGAAGATGCGAATGTTAAAAATCAAGAAACAATTATTTTGCATAAACAACGAACTTCTCGCCGTCACCCTAAACTATTAAAAGGTTTAGTTGATGACTTCCAAAAGAAAAACAAACAAGTGGTTTGAAATTTAAGAAAACCAATTAAGCGATAGGGTGAATTATGAATAAAGATATCGAACGTGTGATTAATGAATTAAGAAAACAATTACAACAATGAAATTATGAATATTATGCTTTAAATAATCCTAGTGTTCCCGATCATGTTTATGACCAAAAAATGTTGGAATTAATCGCTTTAGAAAATGCTTATCCAGAATTTAAATCAATCGATTCGCCAAGTGTACGAGTTGGGGGTTTTATCTTAGATAAATTTACAAAAGTTAAACACCAAACTCCGATGTTATCTTTAGCTAACGCCTTTAGCCAGGAAGATTTACAAAAATTCATTTCTGATCTAGAGGAATGAAGCTCTGATTTGAATGGTTTTGTTGTAGAACCCAAGATTGATGGCTTATCAATTAGTCTGATTTATGAAAACGCAACTTTAACACAAGCGGTCACTCGTGGTGATGGGCAAGTTGGCGAGGATGTAACTCACAATATTAAAACCATTAAAGATATCCCTTGATTTATTAGTGACAAATATAAAAATCAACGAATCGAGGTGCGAGGCGAGGTCTTTATGGATAATGAGGATTTTGTACGATTGAATGAGAATTTAGAGCTTACATCAAAACGTTTTGCTAATCCACGAAATGCGGCCAGCGGTACATTACGAAGTTTAGACAATAAAGTGGTTAGCAACCGAAATCTACAATCCTATATGTATTATGTTGTTCAAGCTAGCGAACTGGGTTTGCAGACCCAATACGATACCTTGGAGTGATTAAGAGAGCAAAAATTTCATGTTAATGAGCTAGTCGAGAAAACTAATTCCTTAAAAGGAATTATGAATACGATTAATAATGTATACAAAATTCGCCATACATTAAAATATCAAATTGATGGAATGGTTTTAAAAGTAAACAATTATAAAGTTTATGATGACATAGGCTATACTGTTAAATTTCCTAAATGAGCAATTGCTTATAAATTCCCGGCTATAATCAAGATGACACGAATCAAAGATGTTTTAATTGATGTGGGTCGAACGGGGAAAATTACATATACGGGTTTACTTGAACCTGTTGAATTGGATGGTTCTATCATCCAACATGTTGCGTTGCACAATTACGATTTTATTGTTGAAAAAGATATTCGAATTAACGACTTCATTACGATTTATAAGGCTGGTGATGTCATTCCTTACGTTGATCATGTTGTCTTAGAACGTCGTGACCAATCTGTTTCACTTTTTGTGCAACCCAAACGATGTCCTTCGTGCCAGTCAACATTAATTAACAATCCAGACGAAACCGATTGATACTGCTCGCACCCTGAGACATGTATGCAAGTACAAATAGCCAAAATTATTTATTTTGTTTCGCGTAACGCTATGAACATAGATGGGTTGCGTGATAAAATCATTACGAAACTTTATGAACATAAATTAATTAGTGATATTACAGACCTATACTTATTAAAGTTCTACGAAGATCGTATTTATGAGTTAGATTTAAAAATTAAACAGAAGGCTTTTAATAATCTAATCCAAAGCATTGAAGCTTCTAAAAAGAATTCATTAGAATGTTTATTAACAGGCCTGGGCATTCGGCACGTGGGTAGTACATTAGCAAAAAAACTAGCTCAACACTTTAGTAGTTTAGATAACTTGATGAAAGCGAGTTATGACGATTTAATCAAAGTTGATTTATGTGGCGAGAAAGCAGCTGCTTCCATTATTAATTTCTTTTTGAACCACGACAACCAAACATTAATTGGTAAATTAATTCAATATGGGATTAACACTTTATACATCTCTAATTTAGATGTGGATGCTTACGTACCGTTTGATGAGTATGCTCATAAAACCATTGTGATTACGGGAACTTTTAGCATTAGCCGTCCAGCTATTAAAGAGATCTTAGAAACTGTTTATAAAGTCAAAGTAGTTAATAATATTTCTAAAAAAACAGATTATTTATTATGTGGTAAAAATCCGGGAACAAAAAAAGCCAAAGCGTTAGAAATGGATGTTAAAATCATTGAAAACGAATTTTGGAAGAAATAAAAAAACGAAATATATTACTGTTAACAAAAGCCTTTTTGACTTTGCATTAAGTGCTATTATGTTAGCAGTCTTTTTGGTTATCAATTACTTATCTTCGTTTTTAAAGTTTCATTTTTTAGTATTAGACTTTGCTTGTTTAGCTTTAGTGGTGCTGGTTTATAAAGTTCGCACTCCTTTTGTTTATGTTGCTACGATTTTGGGGAGTATGTTTAATTTCTTTTACTCTAGTGCTAGTTTTATTGGTGTACTAATTGCCTTATTTAATAATGTAATTTTTATTTCATCGGTTTGATTGTTCGCACACATTGTTTTCAAAAATAAACAACATTTAAAACGCTATTTATTGTTTACGCTTTTTTGTAGTTGTGTAATAACCACAATTATTAGTACCTTCATGAATGCTATATTGTTTACTCCGCTGTTTTGATATATATTTAAGGTTACTTCAACAATTAGTTTTTATGAGTTAATAATTTCTTACAAACCAACCCCATACTTATTAAATGCGCCAACTTATTTATTAGGCCACATTTATTTGTATATTCCGTTTAATTTAATTAAATATACTGGAATTATGGTCTTATCTTTAATGATTGCTCCCTTATTAATTAAGTCGGGTCAATGTGTTCAAAAAAACGTTTTAAAGAAACAAAATTTTCAATTTGATTATAACTTTAAACGGACACCTTAAAAAACGTGTCTGTTTTAAAGTTTTAAAATGTATTACAATTATATAATAGAAGGTGAAAAAAATGAATAAATATAGTAAGTATATCGATCATACTCTTTTAAAAAACGAAGCCACATTTGATGACATTAATGATTTAGTTAACGAAGCGATTGAATACAATTTTTACAGTGTTTGTATCCAACCGTTTTTTGTCAAATACGCAAAACACTTGTTGTTAGACGAGAAAGTTAAGATTACAACAGTAATTGGCTTCCCGCTAGGAATGAACACCACAGCAACTAAGGTTTTTGAGGCTAAACAAGCCATACAAGATGGAGCCGATGAAATTGATATGGTAATTAATATTAATGAATTGCGCAGCCAAAACCTTGAATATTGTTTATCAGAAATTAATCAAGTAAAACAAGCAATTGGCGAACATGTTCTAAAAGTGATTGTTGAAACAGCGCTTTTAGATCACGATACAAAAGTTTTTGCAGCTAATTTAATTTTAGCCTCGAATGCTGATTTTATTAAAACATCAACGGGATTTGCATCATCTGGTGCAGTTTTAGAAGATGTTATTTTGTGAAAAGAAATTTTGAATAATCAAAAAGAAATTAAAGCAGCCGGTGGCGTTAAAAACTTTGACGATTTAGATGCTTTTATTAAACACGGAGCAACGCGAATTGGTACATCATCCGCCATTAAAATTTTAAAAAACGCAAAGATTGGTGAAAGTGATTATTAATGCAAAATACATCAAAACAAAATTTTTGAACGAAACACTTTGGGACCAAAGAGTTTGTAAAAATCATTTGCAAATTGTTTTTCCCAACAGTTATTAACTTTATTATCCTAACTATTATCCCGATGGTGGGATCTTTTTTATTAGCTGCTTTTAATGTCGGTAATCATGGGACTGAAGCTAAAACAGCCGCTATTTTAGCTATCGAGGTTATGTTTTTACCTGTAATTTTAATGACAGCTATAACTTCAATGGGGGCAACATTAGGTGCTCAATATTATGGACGGAAGGATTTCATGCGTTTTAAGGAAACCATGAACTTCTCAATTTTTGTAGGATTAATTATAGCTGTGGCTATTACAATTCTGGCTATGAGTATCCCACATAAACTAATCGGATTATTCAGTGGTTCTCATTTAAAAGATAGTGCTACACCTGAACAAATTGCATCATTTAAACTAACAAACGAATTAGCTGCCAGTTATTTACGGATTATTATTGCCTCACTGATTCCGTTCATTATTAGTTTTACATTTGCGACTGCTTTCCGTCAAGATAAAGCTACATATTGACCGTTAGTATCATCATCAATAGCTTTAGGAATTAACATTATTTTAGCAGCGATATTAGTAAAGGTTTTTGAACACGACTATTATAAGGCAACAATGGCCGTTGCAGGATGCACATTGATTGCACGGTTTACAAACGCATTATTTTTAGTAATCCTATCATTATTTAAAAAAACACGACCATTTTATATTTTTAATCATTTGCGAATTAGCAAACTAGTGTTTAAACAGGTG
Organism: Ureaplasma zalophigenitalium; assembly: GCF_025780055.1. Lineage (GTDB taxonomy): Bacteria > Bacillota_I > Bacilli_A > Mycoplasmatales > Mycoplasmoidaceae > Ureaplasma > Ureaplasma zalophigenitalium. Next base: position 37,794 of record NZ_JAOXHJ010000006.1, read on the forward strand.
GTAAAAGTTGGTTGACAAATTGTGATTAATGAATTTTTATTTGCCTTGGGGACAACTGTTATTTTAGGATTTATGTTGAACTATTATAGTGATAAACGTGACTCAATTGCGACCGTATCTTTATTAATTCAATTCATTGCATTAATGTGACCGGGATCAGCTGCGGTTACAGCTGTAGTAGTAACTGCTGAATTAGGTGCCCAAAGAAATGACTTAGCCAAAGAAAATGCGCGTCGATTAATTAATTGAAGTTTTATTGCTGCTACAATTTTAAGCATTATTATTTTAATCCTTTCAACTTTTGTTAATAATTTATTGAACCCCCCAACCGATGACTCATTAGCTGCTAAAGAGAGAGCGGAAGCGATTGTGAAAACGGCAACATATTTAGAATATGTGCTTTTAGTACGCGTTATGTTTGAATTCCCGTTTGCTTTTATGTACTCAGCCATTAAGAGTGGAGGAAGTAAATTCTTATTAACAATGGATATTTTATCAGTTGTAATTTGAATGGTTATTATTGGACTTATGACAAATGTGAATGTTGACCCAAATAACAAATATAACATTTACCTCCTATTTTTCATTATGTATGCCGAAAATATTTTCAAAATCACATTGGGATGAATTATATTTAGCAAAACGAAGTGAAACAAAACGGTTATTCATGCAGAAAAGGAATTAGATGAAAACACAACAAATAAACAAATTTAAAAGTTTACAACCCTGAATCATTGAGGTTTTAAATCATTTAAATATTATTAAACCAACACAAATTCAAAAGGATACTTTTGGATATTTAAACAAACACAAAAATTTAGTCGGTATCGCTGAAACTGGAACAGGAAAAACCTTAGCTTTTTGCTTACCGATTTTAAACAATATAGATTTTCAAAAACAACTACAGGCTTTAATTATTGTCCCAACTAAAGAACTAGCCATGCAAATTAATGCGGCGTTAAATCCGTTTGCCAATCACAACAAACATTTATTTATTAAAGCTCTAGTCGGTGGTGTTGATTTAGAGAAACAAGTTAATAAAGATTGAAATAAAAACCAAATCATTATTGCCACACCGAATCGATTAAAATATTTTTTAGAAAATAATTATTTAGATTTACGAGATTTAAAAACTCTTGTTTTTGATGAAGCTGATATGTTAATGGAACACGGTTTTGCGGATGATTTAGATGCGGTGATGCAACGCATTAGCAAACTAAATGTACAAAAAGTTAGCTTTTCAGCAACATTAAATGAAATGTTATCTATCCAAATTAAAAAATATTTTGGTGATACAAAAATTGTTAATAGTGCGACAAATATTTACACAAACGAAAATATTAAACACTACATTGTGCACAATCACGATAAAGACCACTCTTTAGCGACTATTATGCGTACAATTGATCCATATTTATGTTTAATTTTTTGTAACACAAAAAAACAAGTAGAAAAAATCTACAAACAATTATTAGATCAAAAATATAATGTAGGAATGTTTCACGGTGATTTGCAAAAACGCGAACGACATAATGCTTATAAAAAAATGAAAAATTTAGACTTTCAATATGTTGTTTGTTCTGATTTAGCTAGCCGTGGTTTAGATATTGACGGAGCGAGTCATATTATTAGCTATGATTTACCAACTGAAAGCGAATTTTATGTTCACCGTGCAGGGCGTGCAGGGCGTGGTAAATATACAGGTGAATCATATGTGTTATATGATAATCGTCAAAAATCAACAGAACTATTGAAATTAGTTAAAAAAGGTATTGTTTTTTGACATAAAAGAATCCGTAACAACGAATTAGTGAATTACAAATACACTTGAAAAACAAATAAAGCACCAGTTGATTTTAAAACGAATTTAGAAATTAAAAAAGCTGTTTTATTAGCTGATAAAAAAGTGAAGCCTGGATATAAGAAAAAACTAAAACAAACAATTAGTAAAATCCAACAAAAAAACAAACGTGCTCACATTGAGAAAAAAATGAACGCTCACCGGATTCGGGGTTATAAGATGAAGAACGCTAATAAAGAGTAATCTCTAATATGTTGAAGATTAAAATCGATTTGCATACACATACATCTGATTCTAATAAATACGGATCAAATGTAAGTAAAAATTCAGACGAGGATATTTTTTACAAACTAAAAACAAACAACGTAAAAATTGTTTGTTTTTCTGACCACTTGAATTTTGATAAAAATCAATATTTGAAAAGGGTAAATTTAGGTTTAGAGTTTAAACCACAAATTATTGTTTGGCCGGGGATCGAAATTGATATTTACCTGCACCACAAGAATACACGAGCGCAAGTGATTGTAGTTTTTAATCCCGATCACAATTTAGAGGAATTAGAAGACTTTTGTCAAGAACATTTTAACCCGGATTTTAATCCCTTGAATTTTGATAAATATTCTTATGCTGAATTAGTTAATTTATTAACCGATAAACAATATGATTTTTTAATCTTTCCCCATGTAGGAAAAGGAGCAGATGTTGTTTTTCCTCAGGATATTAAAGACCAAAGAGTTGATGGTTTGGATAGTATTAAACCAGATCATAAAAATGTTCAAAAAATGCGCAAGCATAACATACAAGCACCAGTTGTTTGTTTTAGTGATACACACGATTGAGATAACTACCCACAACATAGTTATTATTGGACATGATTAACAACGAATTCATTAACTTTTAATGACGTCAAACAAGCTATTTTAAATAAACAAATTGACTTAAAAAAATGTGTTTAAAACATGATAAAAAAGAGCGTGATTAACGCTCTTTTTATTGTTTTTAAGCTTATAATATTGATATTAAACGAATAGGAGGCATTTATGATTTCATATATTGAATTTGCCAACAAAAAAACAGATGAAATATACCGCTTAGATTTTGATCCTCATTGCAATATTATTCTTGGCTGCAAAGGATCTGGAAAGAGCAGTTTATTATTAATGATTGCTGAGATTATAGCAGAGAAAACGATTAACAATCCGAGTCTTAATGATTTTAAGGATCGCTTTCTTGGCGATTGGGTTGTGAAAACAATTTGTTACGATCAAACAAATAGAATTGATCAAATTAATCACAAGGAATTAAAAATCGATGCTAAATGGGAAAAAATCCCCGCTGAACTACAAATGTTTTTACCTGGTTATATTGTTCAAAACGATAATCGAAAAATTTCGCTTGACGAAATTACAGAAATCGAAAAAACAAAAAAGAAGGTTACAAATGAATTTATAGATATTATTGCTAACAAGCGACCTTTTGAAAAAGAATTAAAATTATTTACTGAACTATATAATTATGTGGATGAATATTATAATTTACAAAACCAAACTCTAGATTACACTGTTTTTATTAAAAGTGCCAAGAGTCTTGCTGAATTAAAAAACAAGAAGACGAATTTTACCCACAATTTAAAATACGATCCAAAACAACCAATTGACCGATGTGAAGAATTAGAAAAACAGCTGCAATTAAATTATATTGAACGTTTGAATATGCTGATAAATTCCGAAAAAAACGTTGAAAAGATTTTTGAAGAAATGAATTATTTATTCCCTAATTCCAAACAGGTTGATCAGGCATTGATAGCGCTGAAAGAAAATCATAAACAAATGATGGATCTTATTCGATCGCAAATTGAAAAACATGTTTTACTAAAACAACATATTCAACGATATAAAACCACATTCGCCCTATTTGCTAAAATTTTTCGTAATAAAATTAATGAAAATAAAATGCGAAATACACAGGAACAAAACATGTTTGAAAAATATACCCAAGTGCTAGAATATTTTAAACGTCTGCCCCGTATTTTAATTAATATTCAAGAGCAATATCAAAAAATTGTGAACGACGAGACAATTATCCCGATTAATTGAACATTAAAAAAAGAACTCGACGGCTGCCCAGGTTTAGAATTTCGCTTCAAACCTTTTAACTTATCAAACGAAGAGAAAAAGGATATTATTAAAAAATATATTGGAACGCCAGGAAATGGTAACATCCGATTAGACAAGTTAAAACTAGATAAATCAGCAAAAAACCAAGAAAAAATCATAGTTGACTTATTAAAGAAGACCGATAACGATGAAAAGCGTATTGTTTTATATGCTAACAACCAGGAATATTCAACATTATCAAACGGACAAAAAACCCTTTTTGGTGTTTTATACGGAATCGAAGCAGCACGCACATCCAATGCTTTGCATGCCAATTATTTCCTTTTAGATCAAATTGAAGACAATCTTGATTCGAAAACTGTTTTTGATCAAATTCTACCAATCTTAAAAACTCTAAAACAGGAAAATAAACAAATTTTTATTGTAACGCACAACCCTAACTTAGGGATCTTATTAGATGGCAAGGTGATTGAAACCGATATTCATCATCCTAATATGGCCTTTAAATTTAAAAACGTTGAAATGCTTGTGGGATATGACAATGCCCAGTCTATTTATTTAGAAGGAACAATGCAAGCACTTGAACAACGCCGGGCTATTTTAAACAAAAAAATTCAGAAGAAAGAAGGTTAAAACAATGATTATAATTAATTATATTCCAGAAGATCAAACAATTAGTGTGTCTTCAGATAAGATTCGCGAAAACAAAAAAGGTAACCAGTTGATTATTAATGTTGAAAACCCAGGTGAAGGATGACAAGCAGATAAGATAAATAATTTTTTAGCTTTATTAGTCGATAATGAACAAGAATTAACAGTGATGTTGACCCCAGAAGCCCAAAAGGTGCGCAAGGAAATATTTGCGATTGATTTTGTTTATGAGCTCTTTGATACTTTTGCTAACGAATATAACGCAAACAAACAAAAATAAAAAAGGACCAGGATCCTTTTTTATTTTTCTATATTAATCCGCTGGAAGATAGGAGATGCAGATCCCACTTCATGATTATCAAATAATTGATAATCCTTAAGTTTATCAAAGGACAAGATCTCTGTGGTAAATAACATTTGTTGAGCAACGGTTTGGGTTGATGTTTGCAGAATAGGTTGATATAGGATTGTACAGATGTGAACAACTTTTACTAATAAATATAAAAGTTCATCTAAGGTAGCTGAATCATTATTTTTAAATAACTCCCACGGTTTTTTTTCTTCAATATATTTGTTAGCAAAATCCAGTAAGTTTTGTAAAACTATCAATGCCTTATCAATTTGGTAAAAATTAATTTGTTTAACAAACTGATCAATAAATTGGTTTAACTGGTTTGTTAAAATTGGTGATAGAACAGCAGGGCGAACAACATTATTACTGTATTTTTTTAACATACCAAGTGTGCGAGAAACCATATTCCCAAAATTATTAGCTAAATGAGTGTTGTAGGTTTCAATTAAATTATCATAACTAAAAACACTATCTTTGTACATAGATAAATCTGCTAATAAATAATAACGGGTTACATCTGGGCCAAAACGATCAATTAAGTCATGAGGATCTACAACGTTTCCCAATGATTTAGACATTTTGCCTTCTTTGGTAATTATTCAACCATGAGAAAGAATTCTAGATGGTAAGCGAATCCCTAAATCATGTAAGAATATAGGTCAATAAATGCAGTGGAAACGTGTAATTTCTTTGGATAACAAATGCACGATTTCTGTTTTTTCGTCATTTCAGAATTTTTGAAAAAGTTGATCGTTAGAACTTAGAAAACCCGTAGCTGTAACATAGTTCATTAAAGCGTCTAACCAAACATAAATCACATGTTGTGGATTTTCAAGAATAGGTATTCCTCAATTAAAACTCGTTCGCGAAATAGAAAGGTCATTTAAATCTTGTAAGAAGTTGTTGACTAATTCATTTACACGTTCTTTAGGAATAATAAAATCAGGGTGTTGCGCATAATAATTTACTAGGAATGGAGCACCCTCCTTCATTTTATAAAAATAAGAAGCTTCTTTTTTTTCTTCTAAAACATGACCGAACCGGCATGTTTTTTGTTGTTTATGATTGATTAAAACGTCAGCATCATTGATGTTTTCTTCGCATGAAACACAATAATTTCCAACTCATTCACCTAGATAAATTTTATTTTGCTTATATAATTGGGAAAAAATCTTTTGTACACTTTGGATGTGGTCACGATTCGTCGTACGAATGAAACAGTCGTAATTGATTTGTAAACGCGTTCATAAATCAACAAAATGTTGTTGCATGAAATCAACATAACCTTGCTCACTCATATTAGCTTCTCGAGCCTTGGTTTGGATTTTTTGGCCGTGTTCATCGACCCCCGTTACAAAAAAGGTTTCATAACCAAACAACTTTTTATATTTTGCTAAGACATCAGCAATAATGGTTGAATAAGCGTGCCCAATATGTGGCTTACCAGAAGGGTAATAAATGGGTGTGGATATAAAGAATTTTTGAGACATTGTCATCCTCCTATTTTTTTCTTTTTGTAAAGTTTTGATGAATAATATTTAGCTTGTGCTCTAAATCATTGTTTTGACTGAAATAATATTGTTGATTTTTAATGGGTTTAGGTAAATAGTCTTGCTGCACGTGATGATTAGGAAAATCATGTGGGTATAAATAACCTTGCACACCTAACTTAGCTGCACTAGCATAATGGGCGTCTCGCAGGTGGTTAGGCACATTATGTTCACCCGATTTGTCTAATTCAGTCTGAACATTATTATAAGCTAAATACGAAGCGTTAGATTTAGGGGAAAGGCAAATTTGAATCACCAAATTAGCAAGGATTTTTTCGTTTTCGGGATATCCTAGATAACGACATGAACTAATTCCCTGATCCACGCGCGCACATAAATTAATATTAGCTAAACCCACATCTTCATAAACGCAAACTAGCATACGACGATAAATAGCATCGAAATCACCAATACGAACCAAACGTGCTAGATAGTATAAACCAGCATCAACATCAGATCCGCGTAGGGATTTGTGAAAAGCTGATTTTAAATCATGAATTTCATTACCATCCTTATGGCTCAAACTATAAGATCCACCCATAATTTGTGTTAACAAATCAAGTTTAATAGGGGTTGGCTCATTATATAAAACACTAATAATTTCTAAGATGTTAATGATTGCGCGTAAATCACCATTAGTGTGTTGAATTAAAAAAGCAAAGGCATTTGGTTCAAAAAAAGAATCGGGGTTAAATAAATTAGTTAATCGTTGTTCAATGCTTGCGTGTTTAATAGGCTCGAAAGATAATAATTGACAACGTGAGCGTAAAGCCGGATTAATAGCAAAAAAAGGATTCTCGGTAGTAGTGGCAAAAATGATAATTTTATTCGTTTCAATTAATGGCAAAAGAATATCTTGTTTATCCTTGTTTAAACGATGAATTTCATCAACCACGATAATGTATTGTTGGGATAATTTAGCAACTTCTATTATGTTTAATAAATCTTTTTTAGTATCCAAGACAGGATTAAAAAATTGAAAAGGAATATTTAGTGCATTCGCTAAAACGCGAGCAAAACTAGATTTACCAACACCAGGTGGCCCGTGCATGATTAAGTTGGATGCGTGTTTTTTATCAGCCATGCGAGTTAACAAACCGTTTGGTCCCAAAAGGTGCTCCTGCCCGACTAAATCAGTTAAACTCTGAGGAGATTTTAATTGTTCTATAACTTTTTTAAGCATAATTTAACATAATTTTGTAAAGCTCACTAGCATTTAGTTCATAAGTTTTGGCAACTTGTTTACATGCATCTTTTAAACGCATTCCAGTACGTGTTAAATCCAGGATGCTTTTAACAATTATTTCAGAATTAGTTTCTTGTTCGTGCTGGGCTTGTTGTTCATTGTTATCAACAACAATGACAAACTCACCTAATTCTGTAATTTGTTCGGCTATTGTTGAGATTTTCCCATAGTAAAATGATTCATTTAGTTTAGTTAGTTCACGACCAACAAAAACATGTACATCACCAAAAACTGATTGCAAATCCGCTAAGGTTTTTTTGATTCGATGCACAGCTTCATATATAACAAACGTTGTTTGTACGTTAGCATATTTATTTAAAACTTGGAGACGTTGTTTTTGAGTTTTACCAAGAAAACCAAGAAACATAAATGTAGACGATAAAAGCCCGCTAGCAACTAAGGCGTGCATACATGCTGAAGGACCATTAATTACTTGCACGCCAATGTTGTTCGCATGACAAGCATTAATGAGGTTATATCCTGGATCGGCCACGGTTGGATATCCAGCATCACTGACCAGGACAGTTTTATAATTTTTAATATAACCTAATGCTTCGTCAATTTTGACTTGCTCCTTGAAATTATCAAAACGAATTATTTTTTTGTAATCTATAATGTTAAAAGCGTGTAAAAGTTTTTTGGTAATACGGGTGTCTTCACACAAAATAACATAAGCTTCATCTAAAGCTTGGATGGCTCGGGGACTCATTTCGTTTAAATTACCGATGGGTGTGGCAATAACACTTAATTGACATTGAATATCTTTTAAAAGCATAACTACCCCTTTCTTTTTGATAATAATTCTTTGATTTCTTGAAAATGCAAGTTCATCATTACCAAGCGTTTATATAATTGTTTATGATTGGCATAACTGATGTGCAACTGATCACATAATCATGAACGTTTAGCTTTATTGTTTAATTCTAGTTTTAAATACTCTACTCATTGCATTCGCTGATCATCAGGTGTATTAAATGGCAAACAATATTTTTGCAAACATTCTAATAAAATTTTATTATCTGCTTCAGCAATACCAATTTTTTTAGAATTTTCCGATTGCATATCAGTTTTTTTAATAAAACAATGATAAACGGGAGCTTGGACATAATTAGTTATAATTTTGCGAATTCGCTCACCTTGGTAATCGGGGTCTAAAAACAAAATAACACCTTTAGTTTGCTGAACCTCTTTTATTAAATCAAGGGTTTGCTGACTAATTTGTGAACCGTTAGTTAAAATAAATTCAGCATTAACTAACGAAGAGAGTTTTTGTTGATCAGTTTTCCCCTCAACAACTATTACTGGTCGTATTTTTGGGCGTTCAAACATACAGTTTCTACAATGTCTTCGAATAGTAGTTTCGAATTTAAATCGTGAATCATTGACATAGAACCATCGTTTTGTGAGTAAATTCGAATACACTCACTTAACGAATTAGCAACACTCACAACTTTTAATCACGGGTAAGTTGGGTTTTTAATAGTATCAGTAATGTATACAGCATTAATAACCTTGTTTTCAATAGCCTTTTGAATACGCTGTAAAGCGTTATTGTTGAATAACCCGTGTGTAGCCATAATAGTAACTGATGCTGCGCCTTTATCATGAACTAATTGAGCTGCACCTAAAATGGTTCCTCCAGTATCAATCATGTCGTCTATTAAAACACAATCCTTCCCTTTTACTTCACCTAAAATATTATTGATTTGTATTTGATTCATTCCACATCGACGTTTGTCAACAATAGCCAATCCTGTGTTAGTTGCCATGGAAATTTCACGACTACGTTTAACTGAACCATAATCAGGAGCTACAACAACAACGTTTGATAAGTCGTCATGGTTATCTCTTGAATATTGTTTGAATAATGATCAAGCGCCTTGTAATGTATCAAAGGGGATGTCATAAAAACCTTGCTGTTGGTTAGAATGGATATCGTAAGTTAAAACGCTATTTGCCCCTGCGGCTTCGATTAACTTAGCTACTAAACGTGCTGAAATTGGTTCTCGGGGACTAGCCTTACGGTCTTGACGTGCATAACCAAAGTAAGGGATGATGACGTTTACACTTTTAGCTGAAGCCCGGCGCATGGCGTCAATAGCTATTAAAAGCTCCATTAACGCATCGTTGACTGGTTTTGATGTTGATTGAATTAAAACCACACGACGGTGACGAACAGAAATCTTTGGCTTAATCAAGACTTCACCATCAGCGAAACAGGCTATATCAATCGGTGATAATTCAGTATTTAAAATAGTGGCAATTTTTTCACCCAACTCTTTTGAATTTGAAAGAGCAAAAATTAAAACATCCTGCTCTATACTTGAACATTTTTTCGTATTAGTTGTTTTAGGCATGAGCATTCTCCTTTGCATTAGCATAAACAAAATCACACACTTCATTTAAGTGGTATGCTTGAGGATCTAAATCAATGATTCCCTCTTCATTGAAACCATGAACATTTAATTCTTTTTGTGAACACAACATACCACTAGAAGCTACACCCATTAATTTTGATGCTACAATATATGTTCCATTAGGCATCATTTGGTTAATTTGTGCTACAACAGTTAACATGTCTACTCGAACATTCTTAGCACCACAAACAATTTGTAAGGTTTGATCATCAATTAACACCTGACAAATGTTTAGATGAGTATTGGGAATAGGTTCAAAGCTAATTATTTTGCCCACTTTAAAATACTTAACATTTTCATTCTCTAAAATTAAATTGGTAATTTTTTGCAATTGACTAATGAATTCTTCGGTTGGTTTTAAAAAACCTTCAACCAATCCGCTAAAATATTGACTAGCACGGAAAATGTTGATTCCTACAAGTTGATCATTTGCTTTTAAGACGACAACATCGTCATTAATGTTTTGTTGTTCTGTTACTATTTGATTATTAAAACTTATTATTAAGCTATCGTTTAAGGTTTGATTATTATAAATAATGTACATATTAATTCTTTCTTCCTTTATATATATTATAAATAACATATAGTTTGAAAAAATAAGGAATTAAAAAAAGTGAGAAATTGCCCTTTTTAATCTGTTTTAATAAATTAGCTGAATTTTTATTTTTCGTGTTGAGTTTGTTTCATATACAATATAATTAATATTTTCAAGAAAGGTTGTGTGTTATGAGAACCGCAATATTAATTGACTCAGGTGCTAACGTTTTAGATTTAGAGCACCCCGATGTTTATTTTATTCCTATTGGACTAACGATTCGCAATCGAAACACTGGCGAAGAAAATGCTTATGATGATGTCTTAGATGTTAGTCAGGATCAAATGCGCAGTGCCCTAATCGCTAAACATGATATTAAGACGAACTATCCATCTACTGGTAAAGTAATTAACAAACTAGAAACCTTGTTTTTGGAGTATGAGCGAGTAATTGTATTGACTTTATCATCTGGTCTGTCAGGTTTTTTCGCATCATTTCATGCAACAAAAAAACATTTTGAAAACAAGAATTTATTAGTTGTTGATTCAAAGGCTGTGAGTGTTGGAATTCTTTGATTGGTCGAAGAATTATTAAAATTATTAGAAGCTAATGAAAATTTAAACAATGAAACAATTACGAATTTTATCGAATCACAAACACAAAGAATAGTCGGTTCGGTGATTGTGTCAGACCTAACACAATTAATTAGTGGGGGTCGATTATCAAAAATTAAAGGATTGATTGCTTCGACATTAAAATTAAAACTGATTATTAAATGAAATTACAAACTAGAATACGCAGACAAATCACTAAGTTTTGCTAACGCCATAGATAAAGCTTTAACTATTATCGATAAAGAAAACGCGTGAAAATCAAGGGGAATAAAACGTATTGCTTTATTAACTGATTTAGAGAATAATGAACAAATTGAAACTCTTAGAAAAATAGTTACTGAAAAATTAGAACAAAATGTTGAGGTAATTAAATCTTATTTACCTGGATGCATTTATGCGCATGTGGGTATTAACAATTTTGCGATTATGATTGAAGCGAATGAATAAATATGATATATGATGTAGTAATTATTGGTGCAGGACCCATTGGCTTATTTACTGGAGCTATGAGCGGGTATTTCCAATTAAAAACATTAGTATTAGAAGCTAGTGATACTTTAGGTGGTCAAATCAGTTATTTATATGAAAACAAGGAAATATACGATGTGCCCGGGTACCCCAAAATCATTGGGAAGGATTACGTGCAAGCATTAATTAGACAAATTAAAGCATATGAACCAATTGTTGAAGTTAAAACAGGAACAAGTGTGTTTAGTTATAAAGAAACTGCGAATGAAACCTTTTTATTGTTTGATGAAAAAGAGCAATTAATATGCGAAGCTAAATTCATGATTTTAGCTTTTGGAAAAGGCGATTATATTCCCATTAAACTTGAAAATATTATTAATGAACAAAAAATAAAAACAAAAAATATTTTATATTCAGCTCATAAAAACGAAATTGATTTCAATAATAAAAAAATCGTTGTGTTGGGTGGTGGAGACAGCGCATTAGACAATAGTGTGTATTTGAAAAAAAACTACGAAAATACGGAAATCACGATTGTGGTACGTAATGACATTAAAGGTAATTCTTTTGGTGAAGAAGAACTAATTAGTCAAAATATTCAAATTTTTAAGAAAACCAAAATTGATAAAATTGAGCCTAACAAAATTTTTTTAGAACAAGTTATAGATGAAAATACAAAAAGTGAAGTCGTTGCTAATTTTGATTATATCTTGGTTCAATATGGTTCATGTATAAACCAAGAAATTGCTTTTGCAAATTGAAAATCATTAGAACTAAATACACGGAACCGCATTCTAGTCAATAGTGTAAACGAAACAAGTTTAAAAAGAGTTTACGCAATTGGTGACTGTTGTTTTTATGATACAGGGATTAATAACCAAAATATATACTCAATTATTACTGGTCAAGCAGACGGTTTTAAAGTCTTACAAAGAGTTAAGCAATTTTTGAAAAGTATTGAAAAATAACTGGAATTTAGTATAATATTACAAGTTACATCCAACCCGCAATTTTTAATTGTATATTTTAAATATAAACACAAGGAGATTTTGATGCAAAAATCAACAATGCTAAAAAAAGAAGCAGCTAATGATCGTCGTATTTGATATGTAATCGATGCTACTGATCTAGTTTTAGGTCGTCTATCAGTTGCTATTGCTGATATTTTACGTGGAAAAAACAAACCAGACTTCACACCCAATGTGGATGGCGGAGATCACGTAATCGTTGTTAATGTCAATAATATGGTATTAACAGGGAACAAAGAAAAAAACGAAAATTGATACAACCACTCTCATTATATTGGTGGATTAAGAACTCGTTCTGGTAAAGAAATGTTAACAAAATACGCAGATGAATTATTACGTCGTAGTGTTAAAGGTATGTTACCTAAAAACCGTTTATCTCGTCAAATCATTAATAAATTACACATTTACAAAACTGCTAATCATCCTCACGAAGCGCAGACGCCAGTAGTTTTAGATTTGAAGAAAGCGCAAGGTAAATAATTATGACTCAATATAAAGGTTTAGGAAGACGTAAATCATCTGTTGCTCGTGTGCGTTTAACGCCAGGGACAGGAAAATTTTTAGTAAATAAAACTACGCCCGAAAAATTCTTTCCAAATAAATTAGTTATTCAAGATATGATGCAACCATTAACTTTATTAAAACTTGAAGATCAATTTGATGTTGAAGTTAATGTTATTGGCGGGGGTTTTAATGGCCAAGCTGGAGCTATTCGTTTAGGTTTAGCAAGAGCTTTAATCGAGGTCAAAGCGGATTACAAATCTGATTTAAGACAAGCGGGTTTAGTAACTCGTGATGCGCGTGTAAAAGAACGTAAGAAATTCGGTTTATACGGAGCACGTAGAGCACCTCAATTTACAAAACGTTAATTTTATTTTGGTAAAACGAAAAAATAATTTTAATCAAAAAAAGAATTTAAAAAGCCCAGGAAGGGCTTTTTATTATTCCCAAACCGGAATAAATACATGGAATTTATAACAATATAATATAATTATATAAAGTAATTGGGGGAGAAAATATGAAAAAATCATTATCCAAAAAGAAAAAAATCGCCATATCCAGCGCGATCATAGGGACCATTTTTTCTGCAGCTACTGTAATCGCTGCAACGCAATGAAGATGATCAAAACACCATGCATATGCAGAAGCGTTGCAAG
>NZ_JAOXHJ010000007.1 GCF_025780055.1 Ureaplasma zalophigenitalium
GTATTAGGCATGCCGCCAGCGTTAATCCTGAGCCAGGATCAAACTCTTAAAAATTGACGGATTCTATTTAGTTTTCAAAGATCATTTTATAATGTGTTTCGTTAAACACACCATATTATTATAGTGCATACGAAAAAAAATGTCAAGTAATTTTTATTTTTTTATGAAATTTTGTTTTTCGGAAGTTTGACAAATCTCTTCAATTTGTGGCACTGATATAAGTATATTACAATATTCCAAAAAAAGCAAGAAAAAAAACGCACTGATGCGTTTTCTAAAAATTACCCGATGATCCTTGAGCTGGTTTTTTCACCTCATCAAATGGATCGGTCTTTTCTTCTGTATTTTCTTCTATTAATAATGCGTGTTTGCTAAGAATTTCTGATGTTGCTTGTTGGCGGTTTTTAATTTTTTGATCAATAGGCATTAAAGCAAAGTCTGTTTTTAATTCGGTTATTAATTCATCTTCACGCTTATTAATTTCTTCGAATTGGTTTTTTGGTAGCTGGTTTTTTTGTTCAATTACGAATTTCATGTAAGCATCTTGGCTTGACTCAACAACATCAAAATATTCAGTTCGTGGATCTAAACGATCGGCATCGAATTTATGTTTTGTCGCATAAGCTGTAATTTGGTAAGTAATTCTAAAAGAAACAAAGTTATTAAAACCTACCACTACGGTAGCTAATAAAATAACTATAACAAACACAGCAATATAAGCATTCTTTTTATTCGATAGCATTTTTATTAATAACGTGATTTTTTCGTCGTTTTTTTGTAAATTATAGTAATTTGGATCAATGAAATCTAAACCTACAATTAAATAACTTAGAAAAACAGTGATCAGCAAAACACTAGCCATGCAGATCGAAGTGGTTAAAGAACTATGACGCACTCATTTTAAATTAATGTTTTCTTTAATTTTTGCACGTTCGCGTTTATTTAAGTAGAAATATAGCAAAATAGTTCCTAAGCCCAGCAGTGTAGTAAATACTGGAACTATTTGCGTTGCTAGAGCACTTTTACTAAATGATTTTAAAGATAAAAAGATATTACCTTCTGGTTGTAAAATAATGTCCTTTTGCGCATTTGATATTTTATTAAAGGATTCTAAATACATAGCATCCCGTGCATAGAATGTTGAAATCCATTTTCACTCAGCTGGATTTAATTTATTAGTAAAGTTAGGGTGATTTGCTAGAGCGTTGTTATTTGCATGCATGTAAATACCAAAACCTACAGCAATTGTAATCACAGCTAAAATACCAGCTAATACTATTAAATAATTAATTAGTCTTTGTTTCATGTGATCTCCTTTGGAAATTTAAATATTGATCTAAAACGCTACATAAATAAACAGCAGCTGTCTCAGCTCGTAAAATAGTTGGGGATAATTTAACACAAAAAACATTTTTATATGTTCTTAATTGCGAAATTTCAGAATCACTAAAACCACCCTCACCACCAATGATTACAGCAATTTTTTTAAGTTTAGTTCAATCTATTAATAAATCATAAATGTATTTTGGTTCATTATTTTCATAAGCGACAAAAACTACATCATACAAAGGAATCTGATCACATAGTGTTTGAAAACTTGTATTTGATTGAAAAATCATTAGATCATTTCGTTTAGCCTGGTTGGTTGCTGTTTCAATAATTTTATTAATGCGTTCAGTCTTAATTTGTTTACAATCATATGAACGTTGCAAAACAAGTTGCGCACAAGATTGCACATTTAGTTGTGTTAGTTTGTTAATAGCATCTTCAAATGGTTTTGCTTTCAAACTACCCAAAAATACATCTAAATTGTACGCACGTTCAATATTAATTATTTTTCTTACAACCTGTGCTGTTAAGGGCTTTAAATTCGTTATTTGTGCAATAAACTTTTCTTCATTATAAAGCACACAAATTTCTTCGTGTATTTTGATTCGGTGAACCTTGGTTATTTTAAAGACGTCATCATCATAAAAAATCACGGTTTTTTGGTTATCAATTTTTTTAATAAAATATTGGTGCATCTTATTTTAAAATGGCATCTAAAACTGAATTAATATATTTGTATGATTTTAAATCACAGAAGTCTTTGATAATTTCCACAGCTTCGTTAATAATTATTGATTTGGGCGTTTTTAATGTTTTTGATTCTGATAAAATTGCTAACATTAACGCCTGTTCTGCATATGGTAATCTTTCTCAAATTCAGCCGTCTTTTAAATAGGGTTGGATTTCTGTAACCAATGTTTTTTGGTTTTCTAAATAGTATTCAGCCGCTGGTAATCAATCTAGTCCTTCACTAAACATTTCAACCGCTCGATCAAGAGCTCTTTGGTGGTCTACTTTATACATAATATAACTATATATAAATTGAAATAGTTTAATTCTTTTTTGACGTTGAGATAATACTTGCTTCATAACAAACCTTATTCTTGTTTCGCACGTGAAACATATTGCCCGTTGGACGTATTAATAATAACCTTTTCGTTTGCTTTGATAAATTGAGGAACTTGGAAATCAAATCCCGAAGCTAATCAAGCGCGTTTAGTAGCATTCGATACTGAATTACCTTGTACTGCCTCTTCAGCTTCAACAATAGTAACTATAATTTGATCTGCTAATGAAGCACCTAATAATTCATCTTCATAGCGCATGATCATTACTTCCGTCCCTTCTTCAATGAAGTTTTTTTCCCATTCTAATTGTTGATGCGGAATTGCAAACTGGTCAAATGTCTCATTGTTCATGAACACATAATTTGCTCCATCATCATAACTGAATGTCATCTTAACTTTTTCTACTAAGGCTTGCTCAACTTTTAATCCTGTTAACACCTCAACAGTAATTGCACCAGTTCTTAAATTTTTCACTTTACACTTTACAATACCTTCACGCATTGCAGTTTTGTTAAATGAATTTTCTAAAACTTGGTAAATGTTATCCTTGTAAAAAAATGTATGTCCTGCACGCAAATCTTTTGCATGAATTATATTTGCCATAATAATCACCTATTCTAAATCTTATACAATCTATTATTATAACTTATAATGTTATAAATATAAAAAAAGATCTCCTGAACAGAAGATCTTTTTTGCTCATTTATGAGTTTTACGCTAAAGTAACTTTTGCGCCGATTTCTTCGAATTTTTTCTTTAATTCGTTTGCTTCTTCAACTTTAACGTCTTCTTTAATTACAGAACCTACTGTTTCAGCAACTTGTTTTGCTTCCATTAAACCAAGACCTGTAATTTCACGAACTAATTTAATTACAGCTACTTTGTTTGCTCCTGTTTCAGCTAATTTAATAGTAACTTCGGTTGGAGCTTCTTCAGCTGGTCCAGCTGCAACAGCTACTGGAGCAGCAGCTGTTACACCAAATTCTTCTTCAATAGCTTTCACTAATTCGTTAAGTTCAAGCATTGACATTTCTTTAATCGCTTCAATAAATTGTGCGTTTGTTAATTTTGCCATAAGTAAAAATACCTCTTAATTATTTTCTTTTTGTTCAGCTACAGCTTTAATTCCATATAGAACATTTCTTAATGGAGCAGTTAAAACTGATAGTAACATTGAGTAAAGGCCTTCTCGACCTGGAATTGATGCAAGAGCTGATACTTTGCTTGGTTCAGCGTAAGTATTTTCCACATATGCACCTTTAATTTTGATGAAGTTAAATTCTTTAGAAACTTCATGAACTGCTTTAATCGCAGCAATTTCATCTTCTGTCGCTACAGCGATAGCATTTGGACCTTGAATTAAACCTTCAAATCCAACGACACCAGCTTTTTCAAAAGCACGTCTTGTAATATTATTTTTTAAAATATATAATCGTGCATTTGATGCATGTAAAGTATTTCTTAATGCGAGCGTACTAGCGGCGTTTAGTCCTTTGTATTCAAAAACAATAAATGATTTAGCATTTTTGAATACTTCTGCCATTTGGTCGACTTTGGATTGCTTTAAAGCGATATTGCGTCGAATATCTGACATAATATACCTCTTTTAATATTTATTTGCAATATGCACAGCTTTTTGCACCTGAATAACAAATTAAGTCATGGGACAGTTATTTTCTTGGGCACATTGCAAGTAAAATTATAACATAAAAAATTGTTTTAGCCAATTTATCTTTCTATTAAAGGGTATAAACATAAAATGCCTGAAGGTGCCTTTTTACATAAAAGAATTTCAGAAAGCAATATAATTTTTAAAAAAAGAGGTGGTTTATGAAAAAGAAATACATCATTTTATGTTCAACACTTTGTGCCATTACAGTTTTAGGTTTAATTATTTGTTTACCAATTGTGCTTACTCGTCTAAAAAAAGAACCAGGTTATAGTGAAGAATATGTTCCCATTAAACCTCTTCAACCTATAGCAAACAAAAAAGAAAAACCCGTATATGTTGGTCTTAGTAATTCGAATGGGCGAATTATTAAAGCTCATTCGTATGCAGATGATTATTTGAGTATTACAAAAAACACAAAATTACACGCTAATCAAGAGCACAAAATTTTAAACAATGTCAACTTTAATTTGACAGGTAGCGAATCAGAAATACTTAATCAACTTAAGTCTATAGATCCTGATATCCGTTTTATTAAGCATTTCTTGTTTGTAGTAGTAAATGATAATAATGATCAATATGTTTCTAATTTAATGACTAAAACACCTAGCAATGTTTATGATTTGGTTTTTCGTGCGAATAAACGAAATCAAAGTTTAGGAAAAAGCAAAAACTATTATATTAAATATATTGCATTTTTAATTACAATCCCCAGCATCGTTGAGCATGGTGTTCTTTTAGAAAAATTTGTTGTTTGACCTTTGCATACACCTATAAAAATTAATACAGACGAACAAATTATTGAATATCAAGAAAATACTAATCCATACAACAATAACCAGTATAGTTATAGTGATTACAGCACATATGATTTTGATCGTCCTGGTCTAATTAAAAAAAGATTACATATTCATGACCACGATGGTCATCATTAGCGAGGTTTAAAATATGAAAACTAAGAAATTCTGATACTCAATAATCGCTTTATTTGCCTTAAGCAGTTTAGCAGCATCGTTAGCTGTTGCTTGCAAAAATGATAATAAAGAAAAAAATAAACCAAAACAGGTATATGACAAAAAACAAAAAGATCCGTCAGTACCTCCTAGTCAATCAGATGAAATAGCTAATCAAGACATGAATACAGTACCATTTGACAAAAATTTAAATGGTGCAATTCAGACTCTTTTAGTCAAAAAAGATCAATTTGTTTTGAAAAAAGATCGCACAATTAAGGAATTTTTAGTGTATTTAACACCCGATCAATTAGCCATTTTAAAACATAACCCATATTTACGACTTTATACAAAGGACCATCAAGCCAGCATTTTAACTGAAATAAATCCTTCACAAATCAAAGTGAGAAATGATAAGCACTACGTTATAGTTGATTTTGAATTTCCCCAAGATCTTATTAATCATAAAACGAACTTTCAAATTAGTTATCTTGGTTTCGTGAAAACCAAGCATACTAATGGTAAACTCGTCGTAGAAGATGAAAAAATCTATACAATCAATAACCAAGGATATAACATTCAAGTGGTCGATGTGAAGGATAATTTGCTTAATGATGAAGATTGACTGCAAATCTATGATCGGGATATAAAACAATATGTGCATTTACGGCAAAGCAATCTTTTGCCATCAAAATTAACCAAGGAAAATCTGTTAATTGAATTCAATAATCCAAAAGTACAAATTATTGATCAAAAATTAGATCAGGCTAACAATTTAAAAGGAACCATTCGTTTGACTTTGACTATTGCACTCAATAATCAAAAGCGAACTATTATCTATACAATTATGAATTTACAAACTACGCATAATGATTTATTTGTCATCGTCGATAACCAAAAGGTTCTCGCCAATGAATTTATTAAAAACACTAACATTCAAAAAACCAAAAATCCATCCAACAAATTAGTGATTCCGATTGAAATCAATAATTTATATGACGGATCGATTGACCGTTTTGTTAAACAAAACGAAGGGACTTTAATGCTCTCTGCCCCTGTTTCTGTCATCTTGGTCATTCGCGATGCAAACGGGCAAGAATATTTATCAAAACCCCACCCCGTCCAAAGGTTTGGTGTTATTAATTTTCTTTTTGATGATGTGGAATTTAGTACAACTAAAAAGTATGACATTCTTGCTATGGACGTTATTTTTAATGGTCATAACCCAACACACCAGCCATACCGGATGGTATGCGCACCACTTATTCCGGTTTCTGACCAAGAAAAAACAAATGATTAATAAAAAAACAAGCATCATGCTTGTTTTTCTTTATTTTAAATTTGGTAGGTGTTGGAATACAATTGTTAATAAATAATCCACACATTGATCAACGTTCATGCCATCGTTATAAATTTCTAATGCATCATCTGCTTTTTTTAAAGGAGCTAAAGCGCGTGTCATATCTAGTTCATCACGTTGCTTAATTTCCTCGTAAATTGTTTCGTAGTCCTGATTGTCAATCCCCTTATTTTGTTCTAAACGTCGGCGAGCACGAGTTTCGATTTTGGTGTTTAAAAAGATTTTTAAATCAGCATTAGTTAATACAACCGTTCCAATATCTCGTCCATCCATCACAGTATGATTTTGTCCTGCCAATCATCGCTGTTTATTGGTTGCATAATTTCGGATACAAACATTCTGAGCTACTTGACTAGCTAAATTAGCTACTTCATTTTTACGGACAATATCACTAATGTTTTTATCATTATAATAGACATCATCGCCGTTAAAAACAATTTTTTGATCATCTAAAAAATCAGACAACTTTTTTTGTTCGGCATCACTCATCGTTGGTTTAATTGTTGATAATAAATTGTGTTCATTTAATACATAAGCATAAGTACGGTACATATTACCTGTGTTAATGTACACAAAATTTAATTTAGCTGCCAATAGTTTAGCAGCAGATGACTTCCCTGAACCACTTGGCCCATCAATCGCGATTTTAATTGTAGACATTCTAATTCCTTCTTTCTACTCTATATGTGTTTATATAAAACAATCATGAGAATGACACTAATAATAATTACAATACTAATTAAAACATAAACTAGAATTTCTAACCAATTTTTCTTACTGACTTGAACCTTTAAATCTTTTATGCTAGCTAACTCTTTTTTTTCTAAATTATCCACGTGTTCAATCAAGATATATTGGTTACTAAACTGCAATCATTCACTTTCTGTTTTCTGAGTTTCGTCAAATAATTTTTGCTCACTAAAAATCGGATTTACATCATAGTGTTGGTGTAAACTATTTAATTCTTGTAATAAGTTTTTTGTTTCTTGATCTAATTGATCATTGTGGGTACTAATATAAGTAATTAATTCATGCGTGTATGTTGTGGGTTGATATGGGTCGAATAATGACTCATGAAAATAATCAATTTTTAATTCACTATAATTAAAAATTTTTTTACCAAGGGTGCTGGCTCGCAAAATAATAGCATTTGCTGCACTACTCATATTAGCATAGAGTTTATACCCATGATAGTATTCAGCGTTCAATTTACTTCGTTTAGTCAAACTACTCATTTACTTTATTCACTTTAATATATTTATTTAAATAAGAAATCACATGACCAGCCATTGTATCAAAAAAACCAGTTACTGTTGCATCAGTAATTTTTTGATTCAATTGGTCGATTTCCTTGTCTAAACCAAAGACACTAACGTTTAAATACGCATCATTGGTTAATAATAAGTATTCATTATCTGCAATAATCGCGCATTCATGAGCAATTTTTTGTCGTGTAAGAGTATTTAAATTCAGTAACTTTGAGTTTGTTTGGTACGAATTGACAAATTTTAAGTGTTGCTTATCTTTTTGGTTGACAATATGTGCATAATGAACTGTTGATGAGCCATTCTTTTCGAAACCAATATTACTTGTAATTAAAATACCATATGCTTTTGTGCTATTTAAGTATGTATCATCAATACTGATTTCGCATTGTAATTTTTCTAATAAACGATTTGCCATATCTGGTGTAAAGATATTTAATCACAAGTGGTCAATTTGAATATCGTTAATTAATCGAACGGATGGGCTTTTAAATAATGGTTGAGCATACTCTTGACTAACTATAACAGCCTGGTTGTTCTTATTTTTTAGTTGTGGTGCAATTGCATAATTCATTCCCACTCCAATGATTCCGGCTTTATTAATTAAAGAATCAAATTGGTGCATATTTAAATGATCGATTTGTTCAAGAATATCACTCGCTAAAGCATAGACGCGAATTTCATAGCGATGGGATTTATTGGGCGGATAAGGCGCGATGTAGCGCAAGTTGTTTTTTTGATTTTTATCTATATAAAAACCTGTTGGTAAACCTTGCACAAGTGATGTGTTAGTTTGTGCTGCATTTGCTTCTAAAAAGTTGTTTTTAATATTATATGCGTATCAATGCACATAACTCATGCCCATCGCACTCGTTGCTTCATAGTCAATCATAACTACTGCATAACTAACTGCTTCTTTGACTGGAGTTCATTTTAACGCCAATGAAACATGGTTATCACCAATGAACTCTGATTCTAAATGATTATTCTCCTTGGCACTTAAAATCTCTATAGTAATTTGTTTGTATTTCTTTTGTTTAACACTCATATTTTTTTCTTTCTTAAATTTTTTCCTAGGTTACTAATCATAATTATATTACTATAATATATAGTGATGTAGCAAAAATACATGAATCGTAGAAGAAAAGAGTTTATATGAAATTATGCGTCAGTCCCACCAGTTTAAAAAATGCTTATGATTTAATTAATCACCAAGTTGATTACTTAATTCTTGGACATAAAAATTTTAGTATTCGACAAAATTTTTATTTAACCAACCAGGAGTTAATAGCTCTAATTAAAGATAGACAGCAAACAAAAATCATTGTTGCTGTTAACGCTTTTTTTTATGACAATCAATTGGCTAATTTAACAGAGTATTTACGTTTTCTAAAGACTTTAGATATTGATTGTGTGATGTTTTCTGACTACGCTGTAGCCGAAATTAATTTAAGCGAAGAACTCGCATTAAATCTTATGTATAATTCTGAAACAACAGTAACTAGTTCTAAACAATTTCCATTTTTTGTTGAAAATGGAATACAAAGTGTTTTTTTAGCTCGGGAAATGTGGTTAGCAGAAGTCCGGATGATTTGTCACGATAACCCCTTAAAGGTCAATACCATGATTCAAATTAATGGTTTATTGTTTGTTATGCATTCACGTTGAAACCTAGTTTCAAACTTTGCTGCTTATGCTAAACAATATGAAAATGTAAGTTTTGATCAGGATGCTTTTTTGGAAATTCAAGAACAATTACGGCGTTATCCGCACATTTTAAAACAAGACGAATCGGGAACGCACATGTATAGCGGTTATGAAATTTGCTGTGTAGATATTTTGGATAAAATTCAAAATACTGGTGTCGATTTAGTTTGAATTAACAATTACCTACATACAGATGATGAAAGTTTAAGTATTTTTCTTTGATATCAGCAAGCTATGGAACGCTTAATCAGTAATACTTATGATGATCATTTTAAATCGCAAGCCTGAGATAGTATTAAACAAACGGCTCATAACAAAACCATTACCCATAATTTTTATGGCTCTATTAAAGATATTTTAAGTATGGAAAAAAATGATAATGAAAAATAAGGAATTTAATTACGAATTATTAGCTCCAGCCGGTGATTTATTTAAAGCAAAAATAGCTTTGGATTATGGAGCCGATGCTGTGTTTGTCGGAGCGAAATCTTATTCATTAAGAGCGCGGGCAAGTAATTTTGAAATCCAGCAAATCCATGAACTAATAGATTATGCTCATGCAAGAAATAAAAAAGTTTATTTAGTCACCAATGTACTCTGCCATATGCCTCTGACTAAGAATTTTGCTTCTTTTATGAAAGAAATCATGGTTAATCCTCCTGATGGATGCATTAGTGCTGATCCTTTTATTATTGATCATTTAAAAAAACATTACAGCCAACAAACTGAAATCCATATTAGTACACAACAATCTATTACAAACTCAAAAGCTGCTTTGTTTTTTAAGCGTAATAAGGCTACTCGAGTTGTTTTATCACGTGAAATGACGATTGATGAAATCGGTTTGCTTATGCGCAATTTAAATAACGCTATTGAAGTCGAAGTCTTTATCCATGGGGCGGTTTGTATCGCTTATTCTGGACGATGTATGATGAGTAATAATTTTAGTTTGCGTGACGCTAACGTTGGTGGTTGTGCGCATTCATGCCGTTGATCCTACGAAATTAAAAAGCACACCTTACACACAACCCCTTCCCCTTTTTCTATGTCATCACAAGATATGATCCAAATCAGTAATTTACAACAATTAATGGATTTAAAAATCCATTCATTTAAAATTGAAGGACGTATGAAATCTGTTCATTATATCGCAACTATTGTGCATACTTATCAAAAGGCAATGCAAGCTTATTTAAATCAAACTAATGTAGATTGAGGTCAATTAAAAATAGATTTACAAAAAGCTATGAATCGTTTAGCTAATGTTGCCTGAATGAATGGCAATCCGGGTCATGAATTAATGTTGTATCACGATAAACAAGAAATAGTTGCCCAGTCATTTATTTTTATTGTAACTGAGGTTTTAGGACCTAACCAATATTTAATTACCTCTAAAAATAAATTTTATTTAGAGTCTAAAATTCAAATTATTTCCGCTCATGATAAAAACTTAAAAACAATTGAGTTGCAAGAAATTATTGATTATGAAACGAATGCTGGCCTGTATGAAGTACATACCCCAATGAAAATGTATGTCATTCGTCTTAAAAATCCAGACCAAATCCTTTATGTGAATGATATGGCCCGAATTGATGAATAAAAAAACACCATGTATCTGGTGTTTTTTTTATTCTAATATCCTGTAGCTACGCGTTCGTAATTAATTTTGTTTTTTTTAATATAAGCTTCGCGAATTGTCTGTCAATTCAATTCTAATAAACAGCAAATGCCAAAAATATGACTTAAAACATCTTGCATTTGGTCTTTATCATATTTTTTATTTAATTGAGATGTTGATGCGTATAAAGCAATAAACTGTTCGGTTAAGTCGGAACTGATTATTTGGGGATTGACAAATGGTGAAACTTGCAAACGGTATGCATGAGCACAAGCAAAATGTAAAACATCTGCTAATTCATCAAGCATCTTTTCGTAATTGACTTGTTTGTTATTTTTTCAGTATTTAAACATTTGGATTTCATTTGCTAATTCCCCTATTTCAACTAATAAAGCTAAGACACGTTGGCTTTTATAATCCACTTGGCCATTAAAATCCTTGTTTTGCGCTATCGTGTTGTCTAGTCGTTCTTGAAGAGTAAATAACTCTTGTAAATTAAATATTAAACTTTTCATTTTAACAACTCAGCTACCACATGTTCGACACTAAAACCTTTTTCACGCATTAATTCTACTCCATCCATACTCCGACCATATCCTGATGATTGGATAAATTGAAAATGTTTAAAACCATAACCAAGGCGGTAGTAATTAGCATCATTACTAGCTTCAATAGCCAATAAACCATGTTTATTATCTAAAAGGTTGTGGATTACAGATGTTTCTTGTTGCATGAAAGTATTAAGATTCAAGCAAGAAACAACCTTGACTTTTGTTTGGTGCTTTTCAAAAAGTTCTTGTGCAGCCATTGCAGCTAAGCTAACTTCAGATCCAGAAGCCACAATAGTGAAATCGTTGCCGTTTTTAAAGCTGAATTCGTTTTCAATAACATATGCACCATATTGCATATTAGCTGGTTGCACGGTATTAATTGCTTTTAAATTTTGGCGCGAAGTAACTAAAACATTGTTTGTTGTTTTTTGTTTGAACGCTTGGACTAAAGCATATTTTGTTTCATATAAATCTGCTGGGCGTCAAACAGATGTATTGGGAATAGCACGTAGCATAGTTAATTGATCTACTGGTTGGTGTGTTGGACCATCTGCACCAACTGCATATGAATCGTGCGAAAAGACATATAACCCTGGTAGCTCGGCAAGCGATCCCAATCGAATTGCTGGTTTCATATAATCACTAAAAGCCAAAAACGTTCCTGTCATAGCCCTTAAACCACCATGATATAAAACACCATTCATAATGGTCCCCATGGCAAATTCACGAATCCCCATTTGGACATATGGAGAAAGTGTTTGGTTGTCATTAAGATTAGAATGCAAATAACGGACGTTAGTTGATTTACCTGTATCTGCACTTAAAATTAAACAAGAGTTAAAATTTCGTTCTTCTAATTGTTTTAAGAAAGCTTTGAAATAATTACGTGTTGCCTGATTATGATCGCTAATTTGGGAAATATCTAACATTTGCTCTAAATCTTCAAACTCATGTTTTAAATAACATTTTAATCGTTTAACATCCTCGGGGAACTTCGTTTCATAACATTGTAATAATTTTTGTCATTCCATGTAAGCAGAATTACCTCGCACCACAATGTTGAAATTAAAATGTTCATAAATTTCTTCTTCGAAATTAAAGTTATCTCATTTTAAATGGAAATATTTATTAAATTTCGCAAATTCTTCGTCATTAACACTTGCAGCATGGGCGTCTGCTGACGCTTGTGAACTTAAACCTTCACCAATCACCGTTTTCACTTCAATAAAAGTTGGCTTATCATTATTTTTAGCTCGTGCTTGTTGAATCATCAAAGAAATGTTTTCAGGATTATTATCGCAGGTTAGATAATTTCATCCCATTGATTGCATTCGTAATTCTAAATTTTCGTTAAACACAGCTGAGACAGGTGTATCTAATTGGTAATCATTAGAGTCATGAAGCATAATCAATTTGTTAAGTTTTAAACGACCAGCTAAGCTCATCGCCTCATAACAAACACCTTCTTGTAAATCACCATCACCAACTACAACATACGTATAATGATTAAATAACTCTTTTAAATTACTAAACATTTTATTTAAATATGATTCAGCCAAAGCCATCCCAACAGCATTACCTACTCCTTGACCTAAAGGGCCGGTACTAGCATCAATGAAATTATTTTCTAAAACTTCTGGATGACCAGGTGTTAATGCACTGTCTTGGCGAAAACGTTTCATTGCTTCCATAGGAATTAAAGAAGCAAAGTGGAGTGCGGGGTATAAACTCATACTCCCGTGACCTGCTGATAAAACTAAACGATCTCGATTAATTCACTTTGGTTCAACAGATGAAATGTTAATAAATGTCTTATATAAAGTATAGATAATGGGGGCAGCTGAAATACTCATTCCAATGTGCCCTTGATTAGCGTGTTTAACACATTGTAATGCTAAAGAACGCATTGCATTAACATATCGATTCATTTTATTTACTCCCTAAATAACTTCATATCTTTCTAAAATTTCATGAATTCTTTGAATCGCCTCATGCTCATCATCGCCATTTGCAACAAATTCAACGGCCGTGTTTTCCACAATACCTAATGCCATAATGTTAATAATTGATTTACCATCCGCCTTCATATTATTGGCGTGTACTTTAATTGATGAAGAAAAATCACATGTTTGGTTCACTAATGAACTAATACATTTAATAAAATCTTCAACTTTTGCTTTGATAATATATTTACGTCTAACCATAATAACCTCTTAACACATAATATATTTATTATAACATTCAACAATTTCAAAAAACACATATAAAGGTTTTAAAGCAACAAAAAAATCACCCCTAAACAAGGGTGATTTTTTTATAAATCTGTTGTTTGTTTTAATGGCGGAAGCAGTGGGATTCGAACCCACGCGCCGCAGAACGACCTAACACCTTAGCAGGGTGCCCTCTTAACCACTTGAGTATGCTTCCAAAATTTATAACTTATATTATTATAAATTAATCGCCTTAAAAAAGCAAACAGATAGTTAATAAACTATTTTAATTTGTTTAATTTAGTTAATAAAGTGTTGATATCCATAAAACCGACTTTATTTTCTACAATTTCTTTGTTTTTAACAAAGAAAGAAGAAGGGATTGATGAAACACCGTATTGACTAGCTAAATCGTTAAATTGATCAACATCAATTTTCACAATATTATATTCGTCAGCATGCATTTCATCTAAACGTTCGATTTCTTTAGCTAACATACGGCAAGGTGGGCATCATGTAGCTGAGAAAACTAATAACAATGGTTTTTCTTCACTAGTTGCTAATAAAGTTTCTAAATTATCTTCTTTATTTAATATTTTTAACATATTTTACCTCTTTATTTTTCTTCTTTTTTTACTTCGTAATTACGGATGTATTTACATTTAGGGAAATTATTACAACCGATAAACGGCTTGCCTGTTCTGTGTGCAACCCGTTTCACTAATGAATTATTATGACATTCTGGACATTCTTCATCAATAATTTCAGGTGCATTTTTTTGTTCAATGTATTTACATGTAGGAAAATTAGAGCAACCAATAAAATCTTTACGATATTTCTTAGCTGTTTTGATTACTAAATCAGATTGACAGACAGGACATTGATTACCTGTTTTTTCATCTTCCACTTTATCTATAATTTTATACGCATTTTGAACATTTTCAGTAAATTTAGGAATAAAGTCAAATAGTGGTTTTTTTCATTCTAATTTACCTAAGGCAATTTCATCTAATGTTTCTTCCATATTTGATGTAAAGGAAATTGAAATCACTTCGGGGAAAGCTTTGGTTAATTCGGCAATCACCAGCATTCCCAAGTCAGTTGGGATTAATTTGTTTTTATCTTTTTGTACATACCCACGTTTCAACCCAACATTTACCATAGATACATAAGTTGATGGACGCCCCACCCCAGCTTTTTTTAAAGCATTAATCAACGACGCTTCTGTATAGTATGGAGGTGGTAGTGTTTCTTTACTAACAATCTGCATTTCTTTTTTAGTAAATTGATCATCGACTTTTAATGGCATTAACTCCCTGGGGATTTCATTTCTCATTGGCGTATAAAAATTTAATTTTCAATATCCTAAAGTGTGGATACTACGAATCGCTGAATGAAACGTGTGACCGTTATTGTCAAACAGAATTTCTTGACGGACAAATGATGGCGGATTCATTAAAGAAGCTAATGTTCTTGTTCAAATTAAATTATATAATTTATAAACATCACTTGGCACATGCTCTTTAATCATTTCGGGAGTTACAAAAATATTTACAGGGCGAATAGCCTCGTGAGCATCCTGCGTATTTTGTGTTTGTTTTGCTTTTTTATAATTAGCTTGCGTATTGATATCATCAGAGTCAAAATATTCACTAATATAACTCTGCGCCTGTGCTACAAATTCATCACTTAAGCGTTCGCTATCGGTTCTTGGATAAGTAATTAATGCTTGAAATTCTTGATTAATTTCTAAACCCTCAAACATAGTTTGAGCCACTTTTGTAATTTTAGATGCTGTTCATCCTAAGTTATTAGCTGCGTACTGTAAAAGCTTATCGGTTGTTAACGCTAATAAGCGCTCACCGTTATTGATTTTTGGTTTTGAAAGTTCAATGATAGTAAAAATATCTGATAAATCATCAAATACTTTCTGAGCATCTTGTTGTGTCAGAAAACGAACAACATTTGTTTCTTCGGGTTTATATAAATCCAGGTTGTATTTAATTTTTAATAAATTTAGTTCTAAATTGTTTTCTAAAACTGTTTTGATTTCAAATCAATCTTCTTTAATAAAATTTCGTCGTTCTAATTCACGCTGCACAACAAATAATAGGGCAATTGATTGGACACGCCCTGCTGATTGAGCTTTTAATTTAGCTCGCGTTAATGACGATAGTTTAAACCCTACAAAACGGTCGATAATTTGACGAGCAAATTGTGAATTAACTAAATGCAAGTCAATTTCTGACTTATTTTCTATCGCGTTGATAATCGCTTTTTTAGTCACTTCATTAAACGTAATTCGTTTTGATTTACTCTGACAATCTTTATCTAACAAATCAAAAACATGTCAACTTATAGCCTCCCCTTCGCGATCCGGGTCGGTTGCTAGATAAACATTATCAGCTAAGTTAGCATAACGTTTAATCTCTTGCATAATTTGTTGTTTTGATTGTTTCGTCTTACCGAGTGTGTCGATAAATTGTCAACGCATTTCCAATGTTTCTAAATTAAACCCAAAGCCTTTGGTGGACAATTCACGGATGTGACCTCCTGTGGCCACTACCTTATAATTTTCACCAAGATAAGATTCAATTGATTTACACTTATTGGGTGATTCAACGATTACTAAATTCATTTCTACCTCCATCACGTTTTAATTAAAGAATATCATAATTCACCCTGCATATCTTTTGATTTGCAAAATGCTCATACAATAGATTATAAGCACGGGTATAATCAAATTCTTTTTGCGCCATGTAAAACTGATACGTGGCACAGATATGATCAACAAAAGCGTGAAAGTCCATTGGTTGATCTAATTTATAGAAGTTTTTTAGCATATCTCAGTGGTGTTTAACATAATGCTCATATACATAACTTAGCGGATACATTAAGTCCACAACTTCTTTTCTTATGCAATTAATCATAATCAATTTATAAGCATCATTTTCATTTTCGATATTTTTAATAAATATACCCGGTGTGTCAATTAATTTGAAATGTTGGTTAATTGATTTTGTGGCCTGGGTTTTAGTAACCCCGGGTCGGTTTTCTGTTTTTAACTGATTTTTCTTTGCTAAAAAATTGATTAGGGAAGATTTGCCAATATTGGGTAAACCAACAACCATTCCCGTGAATTCAGGATTAATTAAACCCTTGCGTTTTAGTTTTTCCATACTAGCAGTAAACATATTATATAAGTGATTAATGATAGTTTCACGAAATTGTTTGTTTTTTAAGTTACCGATTAAATAATTTTCATCACTAATAATATTGCTAGCCAAATCACTTTTAAGAACTATATTAATTAATGGCTTACCATTAATTCATGTTTGTAAATCTGGATTAGCTGATGTTTTAATTGCTCGCGCATCAAGAACTTGGATGAAAAAATCAATTTGTTTTATCTTGTTTTTGATTTCATCTGTGGCCTTTTTCATATGCCCAGGGAATCAGTTAATTTTATTTGGATTAATTAGAGCCATGTGCTTCCTTTAACATTAAGTTATAAAAATATGTCGCGTCATATTTTTGATGACTACGGTAATATTTTAAAAAACGCTGAAAGAAAAAAACAAAATATTTTTGGTTTTTGACTGGTTTTTGCCTGCGTAAATAATTTTTTACTACTTTGTTTAGAATGAAGTTGATTAAAGTGTTGGCGCGTGCAATCATGATTAGAGGAACCAAACAAATTAAAAAGGCGATTAGCATAATACAACATCCGGTGATATAAGCAGGGTAATTAAACAAGCTTTTTTTTGCGCTATAAATGCTATTATAAGCGTGGTTTAAAATTAAAATCAAAAATCATATTCCAATAATCAAAAATAAACCCATAAGAACTAACAAGAGAATAACTAAAAATTTATTCTTATAAAAAATACGGTTGGTTAAATAAACTTTGAATTTTTCAAAAATTAAAAAATCTTCTGAGCTCATAATTAAGCCTTTACATATTCAATAAATTTCTTACTTAGTTCTGACCGATATGGTCGACCGGGCACTTTATGGTGGTGACGACAAACTGCTATGTATGATTCTTTACAGCCGATCAAAATTAAATCATCATCATAACGCGCTGGTTTGTCATCAATCACACGTAAGGAGTAAGCAGCTTCGCTTCCACATACATGACAAATGGCTGTGAGTTTTGTTACATAATCAGCTGCAATCGATAAGTCATTCATACACCCAAAGGTTTCACCTTTAAAATCCTTATCTAACCCCGAAACAATGACTACATATTTGTTTTCAGCTAGAATATTACACACTTCAACTAAATTAGCATTAAAAAACTGCGCTTCATCAATACCGATTACGCTAATATTCTTTTCTTTGTTTTCTGGACGCATTAAATAATCCAGAATTTCCTCGGGTTCATTGATTTCGATAGAAGGTAATTTAGTTCCATTACGAGATACAACCAATAAATTTTGGCGAGTATCTAGCTTGGGTTTAAAAACAACATATTGCACATCCGCATATTCTAGACGCGCAATCCGACGAATTAACTCCGCTGTTTTCCCTGCAAACATCGGGCCCATAATTAATTCAATTCAACCTAAACGTTTACTAAAGGCATTTTTTTTAGCCATACAATCTCCTCCGTTAATACATAAAGCATATTATAATATATAAAATAAAAAAATTAACCGAATAGATTAATTTTTATTTGGTAACATTGAACCGGAAATGACAAACATCACCATCTTGCATTAAGTAGTTTTTACCTTCAATCCGTAATAATCCTGCTTCTTTAATTGCTTGTTCACTCTTGAATTTTAATAAATCCTCATAGCTGATGATTTCAGCTTTAATAAACCCTTTAGCAAAATCGGTATGAATCACCCCTGCACATTCTTGGGCGTTCATTCCTTTTTTAAAAGTTCAAGCACGTGTTTCAACTTTTCCATAAGTAAAAAAAGTTTGTAAATCCAATAAATCATAGGCTGCTTTGGTCACAGCATCAAGGCCTGTTTGATGCATTCCCAAGTCGTTCATAAAAATGGTTTTTGTTTCGTCGTCCAAAACACTAATTTCGTATTCCATGCGAGCTGATAAAGCGATGCAGTTTGCATTATTAGCCTGAGCATAAGCTTTAACCTTCATATATTCAGGATTCGCTTCTGGGTTGTGAATTTCATTTTCGGCAATATTAGCGATATATAAAACAGGTTTCATGGTGATTAGTTGAAAGTTTTGTAGAATTTTTAATTCTTCTTCATCATACACACCAGTGCTAGCTAATTGGTCTTGTAATAAAATTTTCTGAACTTTATCTAAGGCTAAATATTCTTTTTTAGCATCCTTATCCCCAGCTTCAGCCTTCTTTTTAATTTTGTTAATTCGTTTGTTAATTACGTCTAAATCAGCAATAATTAATTCTAAATTAATGACGCCAATATCGTTCAAAGCATCAATTCTATTATGCACATGTAAAATACTTTTGTCTTCAAAACAACGAACCATGTGACAGATTGCATCTACCTCGCGAATATTTGCTAAAAATTGATTACCTAATCCCTCGCCTTGACTAGCGCCCTTAACCAACCCAGCAATATCTACAAACTTAAAGCTAGTATAAACAATTTTCTCAGGAGTAATTAATCCTGCTAATGATTTCAAACGATCATCTTTAACCTCGACTACTCCCACGTTAGGATTAATCGTTGCGAACGCGTAATTTGCTGCTTCAACGCGTGAATTTGTAATCGCATTAAAAAGTGTTGATTTCCCAACGTTTGGTAAACCAACAATACCTGCTGCTAAAGCCATTTTTTCTCTCCTTTTTTAAACACGTTTATCTGCTTTTAAATCACAGATGAGTGTAGTGATCTGCTCGCTCATTTTTTCACAAACAAAATTGTTAATTGTACGAAAAGCATATGCTTTGTTTGCCATAATGTCTTTATTATAAAAGTAAGTTTGCAAAGCTTGTGCATAAGCAATTTGCACCTCGGTATTAATATTAACTTTGCTAATCCCCAAAGCAACGGCCTGTTGAATTTGTTCTAAGGGAATCCCTGAACCTCCGTGTAAAGTTAAGGGTACCTGAATAAGGTTGTTGATTTCTTGCAATAATGCAAAGTTTAATCCTTTTCAATTACTCGGATATAAACCATGGATATTGCCAATTCCACATGCTAGCATATTTGGTTTTAATTGCGCCATCTCTACAGCCTCAGTAGGTTTTGTTAATTCACCTTCAGAAACTACATCATCTTCAACGCCACCAATAGCCCCGACTTCTAATTCTACTGAAACATTGTGTTTTTCAGCATAAGCTATAACCTCTGCTGATTTTTGGTGATTTTCAATAAAGGGTAAAGCTGATCCGTCAAACATGATTGAAGTAAAACCAGCATCAATAGCATTAAAACAACCATCATAAGTTCCGTGGTCTAAATGAATACAAACCGGAATATCAATTTTTAAATATTCTGCAACGTGGTTGACTAAATGAAAAACACATTTATATCCGCCCATATAACGAATAGCACCTTCACTAAAGGCTAATAATGCTGGGGTTCGCGTTTGGTGGCAAGTTAATAAAATCGTTTTTAGCCATTCTAAATTATTCACATTAAACGCTGGGATAGCATATTGGTTAGCTTTAGCATGCGCAATCATAGCTTGGGCGTTGACTAAATGTTTATACATTATTCTTCATCCTCCAAGTCATCGTCAGCCACATCTGTTTCGTCTGAAGAAACGATTTTAAGATTCTCATCATCTTCTGTGTCATATTCAAAATCAGAAAGAGCGATTTCTTCTTCTTCCATTTCTTCTTTTTCCTTGTTCATTTTAGCTAATTTCACATCTTCACTGTCATCCACATCATTATCTTTATAACTACCCACTTCGTACATTGCATTTGCAATTTTAGTAATTTCTTTTAAAGATAGATGTTCGCGTAAACTTCATTCTTTTTCTGCGATTAAAATAAAACGTGGATCCTGTAAGATTGCAGAATATAATTCGCCGTAGTGTTGAACCATTTCATCTGTTTGTAAATCTGAATTATCAACGATTTTGTGAACAATGAAGTCAAAATTAAAACTACCTTTTTGTTTTTGAATTTCCTTATCGTTAACAATCGCCTCGTAAGCGATATCAATATATTTTTTGTTCATTTTATAAACTCCTTATTCGTCTTTTCCATCGGGACTAATTCGATAGAAAATATATTTTTTATGTTTCATTTTTTCTTCATTTTTTAAAGCACTTATATAAATGCTGATGTCTTCTAAAAGAGAAATCTTTATTTCGTTTTTATTATTAGTTTTATATAAACGAACAGGGTTTGAAAAGTCGTAAATTTTTTTATTATAATACTCTGTTGATTTATAAAAATATTCTTTTTTTGAATTATCAATGGGGTATACACGATTTACTAAACCGCTTTCATAAGTAATGAATTCTTTATTGTGCAATCAATTTGAAGCCAATGTGCGTAAAATTTCATCGTCTTCGTTAGCAAAAGATTTGAACGATTCTAAGAAAGAAGAGTCATCAAGTAACATGACATCATCATATGTTCATTCCTGATTTTTCAAAAAGGGAATAAAGATGTTTAAGGCTTGCGGATTATTAAAGCGTTGCTTTTTCTGATACAAATCATAAACTCTCTTTAAGGTTTTTTGCATAATTGTATCATATGTGACAGAGATGTCTTTATAATAAACGTTTTCAAACATTGCATAACGAGAAATTAGAATATTTTCAATAACATTTCATGCACTCTTATGGAACGCAATTTCATTTTGATAAACAATCATTGAAGCAAACAATAAATCATAATCTAGTAATCCAAATTTAACACCACAGTAGTGCGAATCACGTTGCAAGTAATCTAAACGATCAGCATCAATTTGACTCGAAATCATTTGGTGCATTCATTTTTTATCTACTGTATGATCAATAACCGAAGCCACTCGATGAGGATCAATATTATGTTTTTTTAAAATTTGGTATATTTCCGAATCAGAATTTGTAATGATGCTTAACCCTACTTGTTCGTGATTATAATTGCCCAATGCTTCTTCGAATGAATGCGAATAGGGCCCATGACCTATATCATGTAATAAACCAGCAGCTTTAACAACCCTTTTGTCTTCTTCTAAATTTTCGGTATCACTTTCAATAAAACGGATTTTTGCCAGCATTTTTTTAACTACAAAATACACACCAACACAGTGTGTAAATCGTGTGTGTGATGCAGAATAAAAACCACCGTGTGAAGTTCCTAATTGTTTTACTTTATGTAATCGCCAAAACTCTTTGGAATTAATAATCTCCATCGCTCACGGATCACCTTCAAAGGTAATTACGCCTAAAATCGGGTCGTTTATATAGTTTAAATCGTTAATACGCATTATTTATATATCTCCAATATTTGTAAAATATTTCTCAACACTTGTGCTTTTGTCGAATAATAAATCATTTGAGCTAATTCAGGACCGTGCATGCTATATGTGGTAGCAATTCGAATGGGCATGAATAGCATTTTACCTTTTGTATTAGTTATCTGTTTTGTTTGATTAATCAACCCAGCAATCATTTCTGGACTAAAATCATCCGTTTTATTTAATAAATCATAAAATGTTAAAATGACATGTTTAGCATTTTCGTTGTTAATCTCTGATAATAATGACTCTTCTAAATGCTCTTTAGCACCAAAGTGTTCATTGATTAAATTTAATAAATGTTGTAAGTTATAAATTTCTTTTTTAAATAAACAAGCTTTCTGAATAAATGTTGAATCACTACTTACAAACTCTTTAGTTAATTCATGATTCATCAGGAAATTATTAAACTCATCATCTGGCATGTGTTTGAAATATAAGTTGCTGAATCAATTCATTTTTTGGATATCAAAGTAAGCGGGTGCTTTGGATACTTGCTGCAAATCAAATTGACTAATCATTTCAGCTAATGTCATTTTCTCTTCACAACTTTTTGGGCTTCAACCTAATAAACTAATAAAGTTAGTCACAGCAAACGGGACATAACCTTCAGCGGCATATTCTTCTACAAATTGTTTCAATGCTAAATTCCGCTTTGATAGTTTTTTTCCTGTTTCATCCACAATAATTGATAAATGCCCATATTGAATATCATAAGCGTTATATCCTAAAGCTTTTTTAATAGCGAGTTGGTACGGGGTGTTGGAAATATGTTCTTCACCTCGAATGACGTGAGTAATTGCCATATCATAATCATCAATTACAACTGCGAAATTATACATAGCAATTTTATTAGATTTTAAAATGACGGGGTCAGTTAAAGCGTCTGCATGAATTTCAATAGGCCCCCGTATTAAATCATTTCAAGCAAATTTTTCTTGCTCGTGAATGGCTAGTCGAATTGTGTAAGGGATGTTTTCCTGCATTTTTTTGGCAACTTCTTCTTTCGACAAAAATGAGCAACGTTTGTTATATTTATATGTTTGTTGTGTTTTTTGGCAAAATTCTTTGTCTGCCTCTAATTGTTCTTTCGAACAAAAGCAATAATAGGCCTTGTTTTCCTTAACTAATTTTTCAGCTAACGCTTCATAGTGTGCAAATTTTAATGATTGCTGATAAGGAGCATATTGCGGATTGGGATTTTTTAATGATTCATCCGCCTCTATACCTAGTCATTTTAAAAAATTGAATTGTGAATCAATTCCTGCTTCGATATTGCGAGCAATATCAGTGTCTTCAATTCGAATAATAAATTGGCCGTTCATGCTTTTGGAGAATAAATAATTGAATAAAGCTGTCCGAGCTCCCCCGATATGTAAATGTCCTGTGGGTGACGGGGCATAACGTGTTCTTACAGTCATTTTTTTACTCCTTACTTTGAAATCTGTTAATTGATATTAATGAGCTTCCTGAACCTGATAATAAAACTAAGTGATTTGGATCTTGAGATAATTCAGAATAACGATGACGAATAGCAGGATATAACTCAAAGCAATGATCTTGCAAATTGTTATGAATCACTTCAGGAATTTGACCCATTCGTAATTGATCAATTATTTTCATATAATCGTTTTGCTCTGATTGATAATTTGATTGATCGTATTTTTGGTAAATTAATTGGGTGTTGACATTAATGTTTAAAATATGAACATTGTATTCAAAATTGATAAACCCACCTAAATCAGTTAATTCAGTGCCTAAGTTTGTCACATAGGCAGAAGAATAATCTGATAAAAAGAAAGGAATATCAGCTCCTAATAATGTACCGATTTCATAGTAGTTCAGGGATGATAATTGGTCCTCATCTAAAACTGCGCGTAAAACAGCTGCTGCATCACTTGAACCACCACCCAATCCTGAACCAATAGGAATGTTTTTATTGATCTTTACCATAAAGTATTTTTTGCTAAAGTGTTGCGAACGAATATAATCTAATGTCTTGTATATTAATCGACTATATACCAAAACTTCTTGTTCATTAATAAAATAAGTTACTATATCATATGGTTTTGGTGATTCGCTAATTTCAATCTCATCATATAAGTTGTCAACACGAATATAAATAGATTCAAAATCATGTTTAGAACAGTTTAGCTGTTTTTCTAATATATTAAACCCTAGGTTTATTTTGGCATGAGCTCTCATCTTCTTAATCTTCATTTTTCATCTCCTTATTTAATATTTTGAATAAATTCACAAAATTGGTTTGTGTTAAATTTTGTGCTCTTGCATTGATATCGATTTGTTCTGCTTTAAAGGCTTCCATAATATCATTATAATGATACTTATTAAGTAAATTATTAAACAATTTTTTTCGTCTATTTAAAAAACATATGCGTAAGAATAGTAACATTTGACCATGGTCAAAATCGGTAGATATGTTGTTATTTTTAATCATAATAACCGAACTATCTACTTTTGGTGCTGGATAAAAATTCTTAGGATGAACATGAAACAGTGTTGTCAATTCAGCAAACAACTGGACAAAAACACTAAATGCATTATAGTTTTTTGTATTAACTTTAGCTGTTACGCGATCCGCCATTTCTTTTTGAACCATAACAAAACTATATTTAATACTAGCTGTTTTAATTAATTTCTCAATAATTTTAGATGAAATGGAGTAGGGCAAATTTGCTACAACTTTAACGTTGTTAAATTCTCTTTTAGTTTTTAATTCAAGTACTAACTGGTCTAAATCAACCTTCAAAACATCGTTATTAATAATGTCAAAATTAGATGATACTATACTCTTTTTTAAATGAGCAAATAACCTTTTATCTAGTTCAATCGCTTGTACAAATTTAGCTTCTTTAATCAAAAATTCAGTAATCGCTCCAAGACCTGGACCAATTTCAATTACTAGATCATCTGATGCAATATTTGCTGCATCAACTATTTGTTTTTTTATCTGATTAGACAGCAAGAAGTTTTGCCCCATTTTCTTGGATGGAACAAAACTTTCTTTTTGTAATCTGAATTTAACATTCTTATCTGCCATTAACTAATACCTAATTTCGCTAATTTAGAATCTATTCGTGTAGTACTCATTGTTCGTCGTTTCATAATAATTTTATGAATAATAACAGATTGCACAATTGTGAAGATCGCATTAAAGAATCAGTATAACCCAACCCCTGATGAAGAAATAGCAACTACAACAGCTAACACTATCATAATAATATTTTGAGTCATTCGAGAACGTTTCAATTGTTGTTGGTTTTTTGTACCAACTGTAGTAGCACCTCGCCCACGTTTTTTAGCTAATCATTGAGGTGTTTTTTGTGAAATGATTTGTACAGGAATAACTAATAATAAAAAGAATAAGTAATGTCATCCACCGTTTGTGAAATTTGAAAATAATTGTGAAATTGGTGTTTGTGTTAAATCTCAAATACCAAATAAACTGATGAATTTTAAGTATCTTAAAATTGTTACTACACGATAAATAATTAAGAAAATTGGTAAGGTAATAATCATACTCTCGAATGGAGCTAAAGGTTTAATACCATGTTTGCGATACAGCTCACGCGTTTCTAATTGTTTTTTCTGACGTGATTGCATATCTTTCGCATCTTTATATTTAGCATTAATCTCTGCAATTTTACCCTGAATTTCACTCATTTTTTCAGATTGGAATGTTGCACGTGCAGTAATTGCTACGGTAATTAAACGAATAATAAATAAGATAATTATTAATCCTAAAATCACATTTAGACCAACCGGTCAATCGCGTGTTGCATATAAAAAATGTAATAAAATTTGACCTATTGGTCATACAAATAAAGCGTAAAAAGGACCATAGGCTCAGGTAAAGTCGCTATAAGCATAAAAAGGTCCAGAACCGTTATATATTAAATCGAAGCGAATATCACCTGTAGCGCTCACAGGATTAGCATTAAAACCTAATTCCAACCCGTTCCCTACAATTAACGATTGAACAGTTCAGTGGTTAGCCATATTTTGAAAGCAACCATACAAACCTATACTTAAAAAGAAAGCGTAAATGATACCCTTAAGAATCTTTACTATTAAGCTAGTAATTTTCTTTTTACGAGCTTTGAGATGCGATGTAGCTGTTTGAGCACCCGAAAAGTTTTCTACAGAATAACTTAAACGATTGACAACAGCCTTTTTGTCTATCTTTGTTCCCATCTCTTTTCCTTTCTAATTTTCATTATTTTTAAAACCGCTTTTTCAACGACAGAGACATTAATATTAAAAACTCCATCAGTGAAAGATGGGTTCACAATAATCACCATTTTACAATAGCTAAAATCGCATCTTATATTATTTAAATAAGCACGAATTAAACGTTTAATGCGATTACGCGTAGTTGCTAATCGGAAATGTTTTTTTGAAACCGAGATAGCTACGCATGGTTTGTCTTCCTCACTAAAAGCATAATAGAAAGACATGATCTTTGTTGAAATTTTTTGGTGTTTTTTGATAATTTTTAAAATTTCTAAATTTTTTTTAAGACTAAAAAATTTAGCCATGTTGTTTTATCTTTCAGATGAAACAGTTAAACTATGTCTTCCCTTTAGACGTCGACGCGCTAAAACGTTACGACCATCCTTAGTTTGCATACGAGCACGAAAACCATGAGTTTTAGCACGTTTACGATTGTTTGGTTGAAAAGTTCTTTTCATATCTACACCACCTTCAAATTTAAAAACATATTAAAAAATTATAGCATTTAATTACTATTATATAATAATATATATCTAATTGTTAATCAATATCTTATAATTTTTAAGAATGACAATGTTTTTCGTCTGAGGTGCCTGAAATGATTAAAGAAATTCAAAAAAAATACACAAATGCGCTTAATTCTATTTCTTCATCAACTATTGATCCTCGACTAATCAACACTTTAATTAAATCAAAAGTTTATGGTTTTGACAATAATATTTTACAGATTGTTGTTGATGATCCTCATGTTTGTCTGCTTGCTTCAACTACTTATTATTTAACTTTAAAACAAACATTAGTTAAAGAATTTGAGTACTTTAATCAGCCTGTACAAGAAATTTTATTCTTGTCTCCCCAAGAAGTAGAACGCTTAAATCAACGATCACAATTGATTAAAACATTAGAAAAACCCGTAAAAACAGAAATTATCAACTTTAAAAAAGAATTAAAAGAGCTCACTTTTTCACGTTTAGTCAAAACAACATACAATATGGATGCAATCAATGCAATTCATCAATTATTGAGTTCTGATTATATGACCTACTCACAAGTTAATCCCATCTTTATTTTCGGAAAAGTGGGTATTGGTAAAACTCATTTAGTAGCCGCAGCAGCTAATGAATATCATAAAAATAATCCTACGAAAGTGGTTTACTATATTGAAGCTGCTGAGTATTTCCGTCGTTTTAACGCTGCCGCTTTCAAAGGCGCTCACGTTGTAGAACAATTAAAAAATGAAATTCAAGCTGCCGAATTATTAATTATTGACGATATTCAAAACTTAGGCGATAAGGCAAAGGCCTTAGAAATGTTCTTCAATATTTTTAATACTATTATCAATAATGGCGGGAAAATTATTATCACCTGCGATAAGAAAACTAGTGAGTTAGTTGCTTTCGAAACCCGTTTAATTTCGCGGTTAGCTTCAGGAATTCAAATCAAACTTTCAAACCCTAGCATATCTGATGCGATAGATATTATTAATAACTGACTAACAATCAATAAACAGTTTACCATTTCTACCGAAGCTGTGGAATATATTGCTTATAACTTCCATAAGGACATTAGACAATTGATCGGTTTTTTAAAACAAATTAGTTATTGAGCAATGAATAGTCACGAAAAAGTAAATCACATTGAATTGGGTTTTTTACAAGAAAAATGCGCTCAATCTGGCATAGGATTACAGATGATCGAGAACGAATTAGATCCCAATAAAATCATCACAATGATTACACAATATATGAATATAAATGAGCAATTGATCCTATCAGATACACGACGTAAGGAAGTGGTTTGGGTAAGGTCAGTTGTTATTTATGTTCTGCGTCGCGTTCTAAATATGACTTTTACTGAAATAGCTTCAGTTTTAAAAATGAAATC
This sequence comes from Ureaplasma zalophigenitalium, assembly GCF_025780055.1. Classification (GTDB taxonomy): domain Bacteria; phylum Bacillota_I; class Bacilli_A; order Mycoplasmatales; family Mycoplasmoidaceae; genus Ureaplasma; species Ureaplasma zalophigenitalium. Next base: position 28,279 of record NZ_JAOXHJ010000007.1, read on the forward strand.
CCATTCAACTATTTCATACGCCTTTGACAAAGTGGCTCGTAAAGCAGACGAAGATGATATGTTTAAGCAACAATTAAACCATATTATTGAATATGTTTCAAAAAACGAGTAAGTCAACTTGCTACATATTTAATTATTGCGTTTTTATTCCTCTTATTATATAATTAAGAGTATGTATTAAATTTTCGATCGTGAAATCTAATATATTAATGAAAATTAATAAAAGATAATTATTTAAGAATATTAAGGAAGTATAAAATGAAAGACATTCACTTAAATTTAAACGAAACTGTTTTTAAATGTGTGACTTGCCAAAAAGAATATCCGGTTTTAACTACGTTTAAAACACCAGATATGGCTGTCGAAGTTTGTTCTAATTGTCATTCTTTCTACATTGGAAAACAAAATGCTACTACTGCTTTACGTGGTCGTGCTGAAAAACTTAATTCTAAATTCCAAACTGCTAAAGAAAACATGCAAAACAAACCAGTTAAGAAAACCGTTACTAAAAAACCAAAAGCACGTCCTGCAAGTGGCTTTGATGTTTTAGGAAATAACTAATTTATAAGCATTTTAATTTCAAGTGCTTGGATTATTGACATTCAAATTGTTAAATAAATAACAGGCCTCTGTTATTTATTTTTTAACTTACAACCTATATAGAAAGAGATTTTATGGAATATAATAAAAAATTATTTGATGCAATTAAAAAAGTTGTCATAAAAAACAATGAGTTAAAAAAAGAGTTAGAAACAATTTCTAATGATTTTAAACGTATGAAGGAAATTAATATCCAATTAAAAAAGACTAATCAAGTAGCTGATGTTTTCGCTGATTATGAGCAGGCAATTAATAATGGAGTGTATGCTGAGGAAATTTTAAAAACCGAAAAAGACGTCGATATGTTAGAGTTAGCACAAACCACACTTCATGAAGCAAAGGAACAAATTCCTGTCATTGAAGAAAAAATTAAAATCTTGTTGTTGCCAAGCGATCCAAATGATGATAAGAACGTTATCGTTGAAATGCGACCAGCAGCTGGTGGTGATGAATCTTCTATTTTTGTAGGAAATTTGTTTGACACCTATCGCGCCTATGTTGAATCACGTAATTGAAAAATGAAAATTATTGAAATGATTCCTTCATCAGTGGGTTTTAACTTTATTTCTTTCATGATTTCGGGCGAAGAGGTTTATTCACGTATGAAATTTGAATCGGGTGTGCACCGTGTACAAAGAGTTCCAGCCACTGAGTCAAAAGGTCGCGTACACACTTCAACAATTACAGTCGCAGTTTTACCAGAACAAGATGAGGTTGATATCACTATCAACCCTTCTGATTTAAGAATTGATACTTATCGAGCTAGTGGAGCTGGGGGGCAACATGTTAACCGAACTGAGTCAGCTGTGCGAATCACACATATCCCAACAGGGGTTGTAGCTGCGTGTCAGGAAGGTAAATCGCAAATCGAAAACCGTGAAACTGCTATGAAAATGCTGCGTTCAAAATTATGAGAAGAAGAGCAACGCAGACAAAACGAAGAATTTTCGAATTTACGTAAAAATCAGGTGGGAACAGGTGATCGATCCGAAAAAATTCGTACATATAATTATCCCCAAAACAGAATTACTGACCACCGCATTAATTTAACATTAAATAAACTAGATTACATTATGTTAGGAACTTTGGATGACATTATTGATCCATTGATCGCTGATGAGCAAACTACATTAATGACCAATTTAGAAATTTAAATATGAACTATCAAGCGCTTTATCAAGTTTATTATCAAAAAGCTTGTAAACTAAAAATCAATCCATCCATAATTATCCAATTAATCAATTTTTTTAACCCTCAAATTCATGATTTAACTTCTTTATATTATTATTATTCTGAATCTATAAAAGAAGCAGATCTTGAGCTTTTTAAACATTTATGAAACCAATATGCACATGAAAATATTCCTATTGAGCGAATAGTTAAAAAAGGTTTTTTTTATCATCGTCAATGATATGTTGATGATGGTGTTTTTATCTTTCGACCTGCCAGCGAATTATTAGTTTTTGAAGCTATAAACCTTCTTAATTCATCGGAGTTTATCGGGAAAAATTTTGTTGTCGATATTTGCTGTGGTACCGGTGTTTTAGGTTTGAGTTTACTATTAGAAAAACCAATTGATTTATTTTGTGTTGATATTAATCCTTTAGCCATTAAAAACACAGAGAAAAATCGAAAACTTTATAATTTAAAAGCACAACTTTATAATCAAGATTACCAATTATTTTTGCAAACAAATCCATATAAATTTGATTTGTTGATTTGTAATCCGCCATATATTATGTCTAATTATCATTTATCTAAAAACGTCCTTGCACACGATCCATATAATGCTTTAGTTGATGTGCACCATGAACATGGATTAAGTTTTTATATTTATATAATTAAAGAGTATTTTTTAAAATACAACCCAACTTGTACCTTAATTTTTGAGATTGGATTCGATCAAAAACAATATTTAATAAATTTTTTAAGTGAATGTCAGATTAATAATTATATTTTTAAAAAAGATTATGATGGTCACGATCGTATATTAATCATTCCAGGGAGAAAATAATGAAAACTTATAATTTCAATCAACTTAATTTAATTGCCGATGCCTTAAATGCTAATAAATGTGTTATTTTACCCACAGATACAATCATGGGTATTTTAGCTAAAAACGAAAAGAATATTTACACCATTAAAAAACGCCCGATAAATAAACCTATTGTGCGTTTTGTCGCTGATTATTCTATATTAGGTGAGTTAACTGTTGCCCAAAAGCAATTTTTAGATATTATTTGACCTGGGCAAATTACTATTGTCAAAAACCAGGTATCTTATCGCATGCCTGATAGCCGACCCATCTTAAAGTTACTTGAAAAACTCGGCCCTTTGTATTGCAGTAGTGCCAACTTATCAGGTGAAAATCCGGTAGTCAACGAGCAAGAAGCAATTTTCAAATTTGGTGCAAAGGATAATATTTTATATGTCCAAGGTAATGCAAACACCGATGAACCTTCAACTATCATTGATATTGACAATTGAAAATATATCCGTCGCGGGGCTAGTGTAGGCTTAGTTGACGAATTTTTAGAGGATTTGCATGCGAATAAATCTTCTAAAAATAATTAAAACATTCATTTATAACAAAATCAATTTAAAAATGTGTTAACTTTATATTTTTGTTGTAATATAAATATGCATATATAAAAAGTAATGAAAGAAGTTATACAATTATGAGTATATTACAAAATATTACAGCACCTGAATACATAGCTGCTGATAGTGCTTTAGGAAAAATCCTTAGTGGTGCTGATCTAAGTAAATTAGATAATTCTGCTGCATCTGGAATTTCGATTGCGATTGCTGTATTCAGTGTTATCGGTACAATCGTTGTTGCGTTAAGCGTTTTCCCGCAAACAATTAAAACTATGAAAGATCGTAATACAGCAAGTTTAAGTTTCTTGTTATTCTTCCTAACTGGTTTAGCTACAACTTTCTTAGCTCTTTATGGTATTGGTTTAATCACAGTTCAAACAAACTCTTCTAATTTCTTAGTAGGGATTACAACAGAAGGTAAAGGTATCTTCAATTATCAAGAATACGTAGCTGGTTTCTTAGTGCCAGGTATCTTCTTGCTTGCATGTGAAGCTTTTATGGCAATTACATCATTCATGGTGGCATTTGTTAAACTTGCAAACCAAATCAAAGCTAAAAAAGCTGGTATGTCTGAATTAGATTACTACGAAGTTCACATCAAACCAACATTAAATTTAAAAGGAGCTAAATAGTCATGTTATCATTTTTACAACAAGCTGCTGAAAGCGGTACTAAAGTAACTGCTCCATTAACTGAAGCTGATGCAATTAAAGCTGGTTTCATTGTTAATCAAGATGTTTTCTTTAGTAATATGGGCGAAGCAGAACAAACATATGGTTTCCCAATGCATCCTTGAGCAGTGTTTTTTCAAGTAATTGGTGCTGTTCTAGTATTTATCGCTTACGTACCAGGGGTAGTTGCTACTCTTAAATCTAAACGTACAGAAGCATTATCATTAGGAATGTGAGTTTTATCTGTATTAGGTTTAGCATTCTTGACAATTTTCGCTTGAATGGGAGTCTCAGTATCAGTGGGTGGATTCATATTAGTTGCTATTTCTGAAACTCTATCAATGTTCTTAACAATCATTGTTCTGTCAGTGAAGATTTCAACTATGCAAAAAGCTAAAAAAGCTGGTATGTCTGAATTAGAATACTGCAACCTACACTACCCAATCAACGCAAAAATTAACAAATAGTTCAAAGTTAAAAAGACAAAAATAAAAAGGGGCCAATGGCTTCTTTTTTTATATCAAAAAAATAATCTTTTTTAGTGATAAATAACCTTCAAAATATAGTACTATTAATAGTTAAATGAATAATATTAATAAAGGTAGGTTTTTATATGTGAAATAGTATTAATGATATTGCAGATTTTTATGATAGCCAAGGAAATATTAATCCTACGATATCAGCACAAGCAAGTGGTGTCGAAGTTGCTACATCAGTTTTCTCTGCAATAGGGACGGTATTGTTGGCGTTAAGTGTGCTTCCCCAAACAATTCGAACACTAAAAAATAAAGATACAGCACAATTAAATTTTTGATTATTTTTACTAACAGGATTAGCTAGTGCTTTCTTGTCTATTTATGGTATTGGACTAACTACAGTTAGTCCATATTCCAAAGTCTTTGCGGTTGGGAAATTTATCAACGAAGAAGGTAAAACCATTTTTGCTTTCAATTATCAAAGATTTATAGCAGGTTATTTAGTACCTGGAATCATCATGTGTGTTGGAAGTGGTTTTTTAGCAATGACTTCGTTTCTTGTAGCTTTTTTAAAGTTCAAGAATAAACATAATGCAAAAAAAATGAATTTGTCAGAGAGTGAATATTATCAGCAATATATAGTGCCTGAATTAAACAATAAAAAAGCACCTTTAGAAAATACAACTCAAAAATAAACAAATAAATAAAAACATCGCTTCTCTGCGATGTTTTTTTGTCTTTCGATGTTGTGTAAAATTATTGTCTTGGTTAATATTTGTCTTAAGCAATGTTTTAAAGCGCATTAAGCACGGATTATTAACTTAGTTTGTTTTGGTTGATCTTTATTTGTTTATCATTATTCTAGTTATTTTATCGCTTATCTTAGTAATCAATATATTTAGATTAAAAATTTTACGTACCGTAGGAAACTTGAGGGTATATTATACAACACTTTTTGTTTTATCATAACTATTTTACACGAAATAAAGCAATTCGCTTTGCTCAATCACAAAATCTAAATAACTTAGAAAAACTGGTTGATTCTGTATTAGTAACTATTGAACCACATAGTCTTAAATCAAATCCTAAAATAGCGCAAATTGATACCCATTACTAACTATAGTTTATTTGATAAGGGTTAGCATACAATCCTGAATTAAAAATCTTAAACACTCCTAAGTTAATGCTTATGTTAGTTATAGTTTTACCGGAGCAATAATCGACACAGTTAATTTAAACTTAAGCGAAATAGTTAAAAACTATTGATAGTTATGTTCATCAAGCTGAAAAAACAACAAGAAATAATAAAAATTTCAAGAACTCAAGTCTAAATAAGGCATTTGAAATAGCTCTTTGATTGGATTTTTCTAGAATAAAACAGTGGCAAGCAATACGTTCTTTTTATTTTTTTGTTATATTGTGCGAATTCTAGAGGTGGTTATTTATTGCGAAAAACAAACTTTCGCCTTTTTTGAACCGATTTTCACCATTTTCAAAAATTGATTCATAAATTATTGTTTTTAATGTATTATAATTTAATCGCAAAAGTGTTTAATATTTAAATATTAAACACCCTCAAAGATAATTGGAATTAGTTCTCAAAAATTAATATCCAAAATTTGAAAAAGGAGGGTTACTACATTCGTAAGAGTGTAGTAACATATTATGAAAAAAATAAATAAAAAATTATTATTATCAAGCTTAGGATTAGTTGCTACGTCAGCTCTAATCGCAAGTATTGCAGCTTCGTGTTCTCAAACTCAAGATAAAAAAATTGATTTATCAAAAATTAAATCTGAAGTTAAAGTAGAATACAAAGGCGCTAAAGATGTAACTTTTGAAAGTGTTACTGAAGATAAATTAGTAGCAGGTAATTTCACATTCACTGCACCTGAAACAGTTAACGTAACTTTTAAATCAGCTGTTAAAGATGAACAAAAAACTAAAATTACTGTTATATATACATTAGTTGATAAAAATAATGAAAAGAACTCAAAAGATTTTGAAATTGTGATTGCAAAATCGGAATTCAAAGCTGATGATAATCAAGTTGATTTATCAAAAATTAAATCTGAAGTTAAAGTAGAATACAAAGGCGCTAAAGATGTAACTTTTGAAAGTGTTACTGAAGATAAATTAGTAGCAGGTAATTTCACATTCACTGCACCTGAAACAGTTAACGTAACTTTTAAATCAGCTGTTAAAGATGAACAAAAAACTAAAATTACTGTTATATATACATTAGTTGATAAAAATAATGAAAAGAACACAAAAGATTTTGAAATTGTGATTGCAAAATCAGAATTCAAAGCTGATGATAAAGAAAAACAATTAAACATCAACCCTGACAATGTGTTCAATAATTCTTTGTATTTCATTCAAAAAACTTTTAATGTCAATGAGCAAACAAAAAATACTAAAGAAGTAATATTTATGGATTTTGCCCCTAATAATGGTGGTCCAAAAGCTAGTGATGACTTTATAGGTCAAAAATCATATTTAATTACTGAAAATAAAAAATTACAAGGAATTATCACTTTTAGAGAATATGTTAATGGTTTAGAACCTAACACATATGATGTAGAAGTAATAGATGCTATCCATAATAAATTAACTATTACTACTTATAAACAAGATGGGACAGTATTAATGAACCACCCAGAGATAACAGATTTAACAACCTTCCCTATTTCAGGTGCTCCTTTATTAATGAAGTTCATTCATACTTGACAAACTTATAGATACTCTCTATCTAAAGAAAAGAATTTAGATAGTGTTTGAAAAACAATCTTAGAAAAATGAAGCACTGCTCCTTTATTAGTTAAAGATAAAGAAACATATACTTTTAGTGATAGTACTCAATCTTTACCAACAGAATGGAATATATCAAATCATCAAACTAATGTAGAGTTATATCAAGAAAAAGCTAAGAGAGATAACATCTTTAACCCAAATATTTATGCATCTCCATATGCAAATACTATTACGGAAAATGTTATTAAAGCTGTAAGTAAAACAACAGGTAAAGACCAAACTGGCGACCAAGCAGGAAAATAAAATATAAGCTTAAAATCAAAAAAACACTAGTCTGACTGGTGTTTTTTTGATTTAAACAAAAACTTTAACAAGACAATTAATTTTTCATCCATACCTGTTTAGTATCATTCTATAATAACAATATTTTATTAATGAAAATTTAACACATATATCCTCTATTCGTATCACATATTACAGAATGTTTACTTATTTTTTTCTTCTAATTTAAATGCTTTGATTGATTTATTTATAATAATATATATTCATTAAAATGGTATAAAAATTCAGCATAAATTAATTTAAAGCAACTTCGTTTATTTATGTTTTTATTTTATTGATTTTAAAAGGTCAAACTATGAAAATAAAAATACCATTATTCTTATCAATACTAGTGCCCCTTTCACAATTTCAACAACTGTGATTAGTCAGAATGAAAAAAAGCAGGCAGAAATTGAGTTATGAAAACTACCTAGATATGACCAAAAGAGATATAACTCCATTCTTTCACCTGTTAGAAGGCAATTACAAGATATATGTTGAGCATATTCTATTGTGGGAGTTTCGGAGGCTAATATTGTTAAAAACCAATTATATAAAATTCCAGATACCTTAAATTTATCAGAAAAATCCATTGCCTTTAAAACAAAAAACAGGGATATCAATTCAGATCCATTAGGAAATTCTAATTTTAAAATACAGGAGGTTTCACAAAGGATGCGGGATACGCAATTATGCAGTGAAACAACTTAATAAATGAAACCGAAGATTTTAAAGGTTACAACTTTGATATTCCATATAAGGCTGAGGATTTCATTGAAATAGATCATAAAGATAGATCACAGCAATAAAAAAATATAGTAAAAACGGTGCTGTTGGTTTTGGCTTCTCTGCAGGAGAAACGGCAACCTATTACAATGAATTAACATCAACTTCACAAAAAAATATGGACATGCTGCAACTATTATTGGTTGAGATGACAATATTTCAAAAGATTTATTTGGCAACGGTACTAAAACAGACGGTGCATGAATCGTTAAAAATAGCTGAGGAACGCATTTTCTTGAAAAAGGATATATGTATATTTCTTATGAAACAAATATATCAGAAACCTTCACTTTTAATTATGTTAACAAAAATAAATATGATAACAATTACTATTATGATGGTTTTTTAAAGGATATTTA
>NZ_JAOXHJ010000008.1 GCF_025780055.1 Ureaplasma zalophigenitalium
AGACTATAACCATATATAGGAGAATCACCTTGCTGATATATCGGATAACCAATACTTTCTAATCTATAATTTCTTATTCTAATCGGAATTGTTGATACTAAATCCCCTACTCTTCTCTGTTCTCAAGTGTTTGCAAAAAAGGCGTAAATATTAAAAAAATAAACAGCCTATTATTAAGAGTTAATCAAATGATTTTTGTTTTCAATAATCTTCTTTTTTTAAAATTGGAGCAAGAAATAATAAAAAAAAGCGTTATTTTTCTAAATGTAATAAAAACCTGCTAAGTAAACTACTTATTCCTCAGGTTTTCTACGGTTGCAAATAATTTTAATTCTTTTTCAAACGCGGGATCATACAATCATTAATGTATTGTTTTTGTTTTTTACGACCTTCGATGGTCGAAAAATGGTTATATCAACCACTAAAATAAGGCACTTGATGTTCCGTACATTCTAGTTGGACAATAGCATCTCACTCATCTACACCTGTTTGTTTTAACATACCATTATTAGGGTAAGTGGTACGAGCATTAACAATAATGTAGTGCAACAATAAATGTTGTTCAAAAGTAATAATAATCGCCTCGCTGTTTTTGTACTCATCAGGAAAACGAACTTTTAAAACCAGTCCAGATATATTAATTTCATCAATATGATGTCTTTGATATTTTCATTGCCCATTTGGTAGACGATAATTTTTTTGATAATCACTACACTTTAAACTTTTAAACGGTCCCGTAAGGTGGCCACGAGTTTTTCAAAGATCAATTAAGTCATAGTATATTTTGATTCAATTTATATGCATAACTCCCCTCGCTTTTATGATCTTATGATTGGATATTTATATTTTAATATTGAAATTACACTTTTATATTATCTACACCCATTTTTAATTTTTTATTTTTTCTTATCGGACTTAAAATATTAACATTGGCGCCAAACCTACATAGGATTGAACGTGTGAATCTTTTAATTTACTAAATAATTGTAAAAAATATTATAAAATCAGAATTATCAAATATTTAACAGTATAAAAAAACACCAAAGGAAACCCTGGTGTTTTTTTATAAATACATTTGCTATATTATGACGCTTTTTTCGGATTAATAAATTGTTCATTAAGGAAAGTCATCATGTTATCGATAGCTACTAGTGTAGCAAAATCATTAACTAAGTTATATGCTGTATATCCAACTGTACCTTCACTTGGTTCTGGTCGTCGATATAAATCGGCAGTGAAACGAGCATGATGATTCGTTAAATAAACTTTCTTGCTATCATGTAAATCGTTTAGATAATTATAGTAAGCTTCACGTTTTTTCTTAAAATCAGCTAAATCAGCGTTTTTAGTTTCATCAGTAGAATTTACTAATTTTAAAATACTTGCTGCATATGCATCTTCTAATTTACGCATTTTTTCGTAAAGAGTTTTTTCAGTTTCATTATTAACTAATTCAGGATCTGAAATATCAAAGTTTTTATCATCGCCTTTTAGACTTCATACACCACTAACTACTTCTGATTTTTTTAGGTTTTCAAACGGGTTTCGAATGATTTCCAATAATTTTTTGTCCTGATATTTTTCAGGGATCATAATTGCATCTAGATCAGTCAATTGCTTGTTTTGGAATGAACGCAGTAGGACAAATAATTCCTGTCCAGGGACTAAAACAGCTAATTTTGCATTTTTTTCCTTACGACGTTTAAAACTTTCTAAGTTATTTTTCTCAGACTCAATAGCCTCTAGGTTTTCTTTGAATAGTGGAGATGTTTGTCCATCTGTTTCACTACCAAATTTAGCAAGCGCTTCTTTAGAAACATTTACAATTTGTTCTAATGAATTTTTTATATCTTTAATTTCTTTTTGGTCAACAGTTGACAATAAAGCAGTAATCTTAGCTAATAAATCATCGATAATTTTTGATAAAGATGTTTTTAAAGTAAAATTATCCACATCTGCAAGTATAGCGAATGGTTTGCCATATTGTGTTGATTGATCAACTTCTGTTTTTAAAGACTCTAAACTTGTTTTTCATTGATTTAAAATAGATGTTGCATTCTCTTTAGTTGCAATATCCGAAGTTACTTGGACGTTTTGTAAAGATGTTTTAACTTTGTTAAATAAATCCTTAGCAGCTTTAGTTTCAGCTTCGTTTGCATATGCATCAATAATCGCTTTATTAAGCGAACCGTTAAATGACGGATGATCGTCTCCGTTTAGAACTATTTTTATTTTGTGATGTTCTTCTTTAATTTTTTCGAATTCAGATTTTAACAACTCTAAATTTTTTGATTCTTTTGATGAATTTAAGGCGATTATTTTTTGATTTAATTCGTTTAATAAATTTATTAATGTATTAGGAGATTCAAAAACATATTTTCATTTGCCATCTGCCCCAAAATTAGTTTCACATGTTTTTAAGATTTGCAGCATTTGATCAGCCATTTTTTCGATAAAAATTCGATAAGTTGCATCAGATGTTAGATCATTGTTATTTGGAACAGGAACTATGCTATTAATTAGTGTATTAATGTCTTTAATTTCAGTTTCTAAATTAGTAATGACAGCTTCACTATTTTTAATATTTTTGTCAAATTTTTCGCTTAAATCATATTTAACTAACTCCTTAAATGTCTTATCGTTTAAATTATCACCAGTAACATCATATAGTTTAATTATTTGCAAAATCATCTCAACACGTGATTTAATTAACATAAAATTAATTAGACGATCGTAGGCTTCAATAAATGTTTTAGGAGTTCAATCACGCATTTTTTTAATTTCAGCGTCTATATTTGTGGCAAATTGTTGATAAATAAAAATTCGTTTATTATCATTTTCATCTAGTTTATTTCTCACATCTATAACATTTTTTTTGAAAAATCCATAGAAGTTGTTCGGATTATTCATAGCTACTTGAGTATCAACAAAAGACTTGTATTCTTGCATTTCTTTTTTTATTTCTTTAGATGTATCAATTTTAAGTACTTCATAATAAATGTTTTTCATTTTTCTTAAGAATTTGTCTAAATCTTGTTTATAAACCAAATCATTGAAGTATTTTAATGATTTCTTATCTCTTAACATACGAATAATGTTATTAACGTTATCTGTAAAGTTTTTATATAGCTTATGAAATTTAACCGATCGAATATATTCGTCTCCATGTTGTTTAATGTGATTAGATAATTTTAGAGCAATTTCATGAAATTCACGATAAACTAGGTCAAGGAATTCTTGGTCGGTAATTTCTTGAATAATAGGGAACTCTGATATTTTTACATCCTGTGCGTTATATTTAGAAGAGAAAGAACGTTTATCTTGAGATAGAGCAGCTTCAAAGTGCTCTTCATCATCTAGAATAGAAAAATAAATAACTTGTTTTTGCAATGTATCAGCTTGTGTTTTAGCTGTTTTGTAAGAGTCGTGTAAATTAGTTAATTGTTCAATAATTTTATTTTTATTCTTAGTTTTCTCTTCAGCATTATCACCCTTGAAAGTATTAACTTCTTTGTTAGTTACACTTTTAATAGCGGCCGCTAAATCCTTCATTCTTCAATCAAACAAAGTATCGAAATATTCACTCTTTGGATTATCTAAAGTAATTGAACCTTCTTCTGGTTTAACATATTGAAAAATCAACGAAACACGCTTAATCGTAAAAAGTGTTAATTTTTCAAATTCTGCTAAGTTATTTTTGTTTTCAGCTAATTTAGCAATGCTTTTGTTTGTAGCATCAAAACTCTGGACGATTTGTGCAATTAAAGTCTCATCGTGTTTATATGTTTGTGGGAATTCTTTTTTTAGCTTGCCAAAAAAATCTTTTAATAAAAAATCACTTAGTAATTTTAAGAAACCTTTGGCTGAAGTACTAGTTTTAGCAATCGGTTCTAAATCCGGATCAACAGCATTTTCAATTGCTTCTTTTAATTGTGCTTTCATATCTTCAATTTCTTGAGTATGTTTATCAATTAACGCTTTATTTGCTTGCTGTAAAGCTTCATTTTCGTTTTTATATGTATCATTTGATTTTTTTAAATTACTAATTTCTGAACGCAAACTATATAAAGAATCTTCTAATTCCTTCACATATTTTTCATTGCTATTGCTCTTTAAAATTTTCGTAGCTTTAGCATCAACATCTTTTTTTAAATTCATTGCTACTTGTTCATCTAATTTATTAGCATTTAAATCATTCACTAAACTTAAATAACGTTGGTTTAAAGTTTGCAACTCTTCTTTATAAACAACTTGTTCTTCAGGTGTTAAACCCTCTAACGAACGCTCATCCATTAATTGGCTTAAAACAGCATCGATTTTATAAACCGTAGCAGTTTTTTTATTAAAACCTTGTAAATCTTGATTTTTATTATCTTTTGAACAACTAGCTGCAATAATCGGGATCAATAGTATGGGTGTTAAACCCAATCAAGCAGCTTTTAAATTTTTCTTTTTTTTCATAATTCCTTCTTTCTATTTTTAAAAATAAAAAAACATTTAGGCAGTGAAAAGAAATCGTGCAGCTAAATGTTTTGTTTTATTAAAATGGGTTATTATAAGGTATTAACAACATGTATGAATAAATTTTATTGGAAAACAAAACATTTACTAAAATGATAGTAAACTGAGCATGTTATGCAGAAAATAATTCAGCGTTTTGCATTTCGTTTCAATAACATAAATCCTTACAAAATTCTTTTTATAATACTTATACTATAACACAATTATTAGAAATTATTAATTTTTTTTAAAATTATAAATCTAACCTAGAAAATTTTTCAATACTTTGTATAACTTGTTTCTAAGACCTGCAGACGGTGTTTATAAATTTCAGCGATTTGCATAAAATGTTTTTTAACATTATTAATCGTTAGATTTTCCACATCACGGTTTTGGTTTGTTTGGTTCTGAATAAATAAGGCTCGTTCATTAGGATCGCGAATGTATTGACTTTGCTGATCAAGATCATGGTTTTTTTGAACTGTTTGTGCCTGAATCTCTTTAATTGATTGAGCTAATTCAGCATCTAGTTTTGTAATTAGTAAAGTTGTGTAAGTTTTATATAAAGTTAAAAAACTTTTTAGTTCTGCCGAATTTATTAATGGTCTGTGTTCTAAATTTAAACCGATATAAATAATCAAATCCTTATTAGTTTTTAATTTTTCTAAACGTAATAAATCACTTCCAGTATACTGGTTTTGTTGTCGTTTAGTTTCTAAAACATTAATCTCATCAATAATATCATTAACATCTTTTTTTTGCTCTCCAGCTGTTTGCAAATGATAACCATGAGAATTGATGAACTGGTTAATCATATCTTCATAAACATTTATATCAGCTTTTTGAGTGGCTACTTGTCATGTTTGTGTAAAAGGATTTTTAAAAACAGTTTGTGGCGCAAATCAAGCGTGCGAATAAGGGTATTTTTTAATAAAACTCTGAGCCTCCTGATTAGATTGACAACTTGTTACTAAAAAAGTTATAGCTGTTAAACTAACCAATGAAGTAGTTGCTATTAACCAAATACGTCAAGACTTTTTGAAAAAACCAGCCATTATTTGTTGAAAACAATCCCTTTGAAGTTGGTCATAGAAACTAAAGCTTCCTTAACACCTTGCACGCCAAAACCTGAATTTTTAACACCTAAAAACGGTAAGATATCAGGTCCACGTGATGACGCTTTATTAATGTTAATTGTTCCGGCATCAATTTGCATAGCTAAAGTTTGTGCTAGGGCCATATCTTTTGTAAAAATACTTGCTTGCAACCCGAATTCAGAATCATTAATCATCTTAATTGCTTGGTCATAATCATCATATACTAGAATTGGTAATATGGGACCAAAGGGTTCTTCAAATGCCACGCGCATCTTTTCATTTACCCCATCAATTAACACAGGGTATAAAAGGTTATTAGTTAATTCGTATTTTAAAGGGGTTAATAAAGTAGCTTTTTTATCCTGTGCATCTTGAATTAACTTTAGGTTATATTCTAAAGCTTGAGTACTAATTAAAGGGCCAACTACGGGGTTATCAGCTGGTAAACCAACAGAAACTTTTTTTAATTGATCAAGCATTTTAGAAACTAATAAATCGTGGTTCTGACGAGAAACTAGCACCCGTTTAATAGCTGTACATCGTTGACCAGAATACGAAAAGGCTCCTTTAATAATTTCCTGACTAGCTAAATCAAAATCAGCATCATCTAAAACTAAGGCCGGATCCTTCCCTCCTAATTCTAGGATTAAATGTACATTGTTCGTATGTTTAGCTAATAAATGTCCGACATTTGGCGAACCTGTAAAATTCATGACACGAACATAAGGGTTTGAAGCTAATAAAACCCCATTTTGACGTGCATTAGTCATTAATGAGTTAATAACACCTTTAGGGTATTGGGCTTTTTGAGCTAATTCAGCAATTTTCAAACCAACTAATGAACCTTGCGTTGCCGGTTTGTAAACCACTGTATTTCCTGTGATTAAAGCTGGGGCTAATTTAGTCATTAATAAATTTAAAGGGTAGTTAAAAGGGGAAATAGCTAGGACAACACCGTATGGAACACGATGATAAACGGCAGTTTTGTTGGGTGTTTTTAAATCCTGAGCACTAAATGATAGCGGATGATTGATCATTTCTTGATAAACAGCAATTGTTTCGTGCATGTAATCAATTGTTCGCAAGACTTCTTGCAAGCTATCCTTCGGTGATTTAGCAATTTCTAAAACTAATAAATCAGCTAATTCGTTTTGGTGAGCACTAATTTCATTAGCAAAAGCCTGTAGTAAATTAATTCGGTATTCCATAGATGTTTGGCTGTAGGTTTGAAAAGCTTGATGAGCTTGGTAAAACACATCGTGAATCGCCTCAGGATCATTAATTTGGGGGACTTGGGCGATGATTTGGTTATTGCTGGGGTTAATCACATTAACAAAATTATCTGTGGTAATAAATTCACCATTAATTAAAAGTTTTGGTTGTAGCATATTTTCTCCTTATGCGTGTTTATAAGAGGTGCACGCCTTTTTTCTTTCATAATTCTATATATTCATCAGTTCAGGCTGAAACCTGAACTTCACCAATGTGGCGTTTTTGTAAAATAAACATACACAAACGTGACTGACCAATACCTCCGCCAATACAGTATGGTAATTGGTTTGTTAGTAATAAACGTTCGTATTCGTTCGCAAATGTTGTTTGATCTTGTTTTTTTGTTTGTAAACAATAAGTGGATGCATCCACACGAATACCCATTGACGATAACTCTAAAGCTTCATCATTAATGGCGTGGTAAACAACTAAGTCACCATTTAAATTTCAATCATCATACGAAGGACTACGAGTCGAATGAACCTGCTGTGATTTTAAAGGGTATCCAATACGGCTAATAAAAACAGCCTTATATTTTTTACAAATTAAATACTCCCGTTCTTGTGGGGTATTTATTGGATATAAATCTTCTAATTCTTGTGCGCTAATAAAAAACAAGGTTTGGGGTAATTGGCTTTTTAATTGGTATAAAGCACACACATCTTGTTCGATTTGTCATAACATTCGATATAAACGTTGCACAATTGAGTATAAGTAATCTAAATGTCTATCAGCTGGGTTAATACGCATCTCCCAATCCCACTGATCAACGTAAATGCTATGCAAATGGTCAACATCATCATGCGCGCGGATGGCATTCATATCAGTATATAAACCCTCATAAACATTAAATTCATAAGCTTTTAAGGCATAACGCTTTCATTTAGCTAACGAATGCACAATTTGTAAATCTAAATCAATGTTTTTGGCTTGGAAGCTAATAGGTTTTTGCACTCCGTCTAACTCGTCATTAAACCCCGAAGATGTTTTAACGAACAAAGGAGCTGTAACCCGCAACATTTTTCAGTCTTCTTGAAAGTATTTTTGAAAACGGTTTTTTAAAAACATAATTTGTTCTTGAACTAATTTAATAGCTTTTCTTGTATTAGTACTCATAAACACCTCTCTTAAAAAAATAAATTAGCTAACAGCTAATTTATGCGTGAACGTTTATTGGCTTTTTGGAAATTAATTAAATAAACTACAGCACTATATATGCTAAAGAAGACTGCGACAAAGTTAAGAAGATTCATGACATAAACAAACCAGTGCTGACTATTTTGGATCTGAATGTGGCCCAATGTAAAAAACACACAAATAAAGCCAGAAATTAAAAGACAGGTTTTAATTTTGCCAAAGATACTTGCGTGAATAATAATCTTTTTAGAGGCCGCATAGATACGCACCGCATCTAATAAAATATCTCTTAGCAAATTAATCACAAACAAATAAATTAAAAGACTATGGTTAACAGCCAGCAAAATACCAACACCATTGATTAAAATTTTATCAGCAATGGGGTCAATAATTTTACCTAAACTACTGACGGTATGGAATTTTCGTGCTAAATAACCATCTAATCAATCTGTTGAGGAGGCTAGTATAAAGATAACTGCTGCAGCAATTTGGCAACCACTAATATAGCTGACAAAGCTCTCTTGGATACTAATAACATAACCGGTTTGATCAGGACTGTAAATATTAATCAACAGTAAGATAATGGCAATTAACGCTAAGAAGATGCGTGTAAAGGTAATCGCATTTGGCAAATGACGATTAACACGTGCCTTAAAAGTTGATTTGTCCATGACTACGTGGGAAAGGGATTGTGTCTTTAATATTATCTACACCTGTAACATACATGACTAAACGCTCAAAACCAATTCCAAAACCAGAAGACATATAATAACCATAACGGCGTAAATCTAGATATCATTGTAAGCTAGGTACATCAAGATTTAATTCACGGCATCGGTGTAATAATTTATTATAATCCGCTTCTCTTTGAGATCCACCCACTAATTCACCAATCGCTGGAATCAGTAAATCGGTTGCAGCAACTGTTTTTTGGTCATCATTTAATTTCATGTAAAAAGCCTTGATTTCTTTTGGGTAATTTTGTAAAAAAATTGGCCCATAAACATATTTTTCACATAAATAACGTTCGTGCTCACTGTTTAAATCCATACCAAAAAAAATATCTTGGTTCTCAAAAACAAAACCATCATTTTGTGCTTTTTGTAGAATTTTAATAGCTTCTTGATAATCTAAACGCACAAAATCACTTTGCACAACATTGCGTAGACGCTTAATTAGGTCAGGGTCGTTTTTATCTGCTAAAAAACTTAATTCTTTAGGATTTTTTTCAAGAACTTGTTGAATACAATACTTAACTAGTTTTTCGATTAGGATTTGCATTTGGTTTAAATCAGCGAAAGCCATTTCGGGTTCTACCATTCAAAACTCAGCTAAGTGTCGGTTTGTATGTGATTTTTCTGCTCTAAATGTAGGGCCAAATGTATAAACGTTAGTTAATGCTTGAGCATAAGCTTCAGCCTGTAATTGTCCTGTGACTGTTAAAAAGGTAGGTTTACCAAAGAATTCTTCATTATCATTGGTTTTTAACACAAAGGTTTCGCCAGCTCCTTCCGCATCATTACCTGTAAACAAAGGTGAAGCGACTCAATTAAAATCGTTTTGTTGCATGAATTGGTGAATGCTAAAAGCTAATGTTGAACGAATTTTCATAATGGCATGGAAAGTATTGGTACGAATTCGTAAGTGGGCATTAGTACGTAATGTTTCCATACTTAAATCATTATTGTTGATTAAAAAATCTTCATCACTTTGTTTTAATAGAACAATACTTTGTGCATCTAATTCAAAACTTTGCTGTTTAGATGGAGTTAACTTTAATTCCCCTTCTACTTGAACAGCTGCTCACATACGTGCGTCTTTAATTTGATCAAAATTGGCTAAGTTATTCACTTTATAAACAACTTGCAGATTTGAAAAATCAGACCCATCATTAATGACTAAAAAACCCAATTTTTTTGAGACACGGTTAGAGCGAACTCAACCTGTTAGAGTGATTTTTTGATCAGCAAAAACAGATGGATTTTCATAAATCGATTTAATTTTAGTTATCATAATTTCTTCCTTCTTGTACTATAAAAGTAAAAGCAAAAGGGATCTTTTGCTTTACTTAAGTTAATTATTTTGAGTTTGTTTCTCAGCAGCAGCTTTAGCTTCTGCCTCTTTTTTTTCTTTAGCTTTTTGTAAACGAGCTAAACGACGTTCTTCACGTTTCTTTTCTTTACGACGTAATTCTTCTTCGTATTTTTCATTTGCTTCGACTTCGTCTTCTCTAGTTTCTTTTAATAACTCAAGTATTCGTAATCCAGCTTCTGATAGGCCACCGTTTTTCAATTTTCGATATTTAACAGTACGTTGACTATTACCTTTAGGTTTATTCTTAGGTGTTGATGGTTCAACGGGTGTAGCTTCGGTTTTGGGCGTTTCAGTTGCCACAGAATCTTTTGGCACTTCCACAATTTTTTCTACAATCTTTTCAACTTCTTTAACCACAACTTTTTCAACTTCAACTGGTCGGTCAACATAAACGATCTTTTCAACTTCTTTAATAATTGGTTCAGCTTGTTGAATAACTACTTGTTTAGTATCGTTTGTGCATGTTTGAACATCTAAATCGATATTTAGAGTTTGGTGTTCTGCTGTAATGATATTTGTTTCAAAGTTTTCATAACGGCTATCATGATTTGCAAAAATATCTTTTGATTTTGACTCTCTTAATAAATGTTCTTGGTGTTCAAGAATACTTAAATCTGTTTCACAACCACAATATTCAATTTTTAATAAACGATTACGAATAGAATTGGTTTCATTATACAAATTTCGTAAATCACTAGGACTTTTTATTTTAGATTCATTTTTAGTATTCATTAGTATCAACCTTTTTTCGATATTTTATAATATTTTAATTATATATGAAAGTAAGTAAAAATATGGTTTTTTAGTAAAATAATTAAATCGTAAATAAATTATTTTATTAATGTTATTAGCTTCTTTTACTAAAAGCAGCAGCAAATAAAAAACTTCAAATGAATCAATAAAAACATTTATGATAGCAGATAGTGCTAAAAATATATAGTTAAGGCTTTATGTTTTACGCCCCCTTAATATATAATTAAATTATTTACATCAAATAACAGATATAGAAAGGCACATATGTATAACATTAAATTTCAAGATTTAGTAAAGAAAAAAGTCGCTCCAACGCAAGGATGATTGTTTTCTGATCAACACCCAATTATTCGCACCGTTCTTGATCCCATGCAAGGTTATGAATTTAGCAAAGAAGATATTTATAAACTTAAACAAATGGTTCACTATATTGACCAATGTTATTTAAATAAGGCAAAAAAATATAATATTCGTGCAGGTATAGCAATTGCAGCCAACCAAGTTGGTTGAAACAAGCGCGTAATTTACATTCACTTTGATGATGATATTCAAGAGAACCATTATTTACTAATTAATCCAGAAATTATTAGCGTTTCAGACAACAAAGCTTTTCTTAGCGCCGGGGAAGGTTGTTTATCGGTTCACAAAGATCGCGAAGGTTTTGTTATACGTCATGAATGAATTGAGGTCAAGGCCTATGATTTGATACGTGAAACAATGATACACGAAAAATTTAGTGGTTTTTTAGGAATATGTATGCAACACGAATTAGATCATATTAACGCCGGTTTATATTATGACCGGATCAATAGTTCTAACAAATTTTATAAGGACCCCCAATGAGTTCAAATTGGGCGAAGTAAGTAATCATGTCAAACAAACCGATCTACGATGACCAAAGTGTCCAAGTTCTAGAAGGTCTTGAGGGTGTACGTATGCGTCCTGGGATGTACATCGGGGACACAAATATTAATGGATTACACCATTTAGCTTGAGAAATTATTGACAACGGAATTGATGAAATCAGTAATGGCTTTGGGAAGAACTTATTGGTTACATTACACCAAGATTTTTCATTAAGTGTCTTTGATGATGGGCGTGGAATTCCTACTGGTATTAATCAGAAAACACGTCGTTCAACAATCGAGACCATTTTTACGTACTTGCACGCAGGTGCAAAATTTGGTGAAGCAACGTATAAAAATGCTGGTGGTTTGCACGGTGTAGGGGCGGCTGTAGTGAATGCGCTTTCATCCTTTTTGACTTGCCAGGTACATAAAGATAACCAAATTTATGAGGCTCAATTCGTTGATGGTGGAAAAACAAAACAATCATTAAAAGTAGTCGGTGAAACAAATCAAAAAGGGACAAATATTCATTTTTTACCCGATAAAAAAATTTTTAAAAATCTTAACTTTAATCCCCAAACAATTAAAAATCGTTTACAACAAAAAGCTTATTTAATTAAGGGTTTAAAAATTACTTTTATTAATGAGATCCATAAAGAAAAAATTAATTTTTATTACCCAAACAACGTTGTAGATTTTGTTAATGACCTAAGTGCAAAAACAAAAAACTTAGGGGAAACCATTTATTTTAATTATGAAAAAAACAATATTATTGTTGACTTAGGTTTTAGTTTCAACCAATCATCACAATATATTTTAAATTCCTTTGCTAATGCCATTAACACAGTGGATGGTGGGGTACATGCAATTAGTTTCAAAAATACACTGGTTAGCATTTTAAATGAATATGCCAAAAACAAAAAGATTTTAAAAACAACTGATAAAGGTTTTAGTGAAGACGAACTTTTAGAAGGTCTAATTGCTGTCATCAGTGTTTGGGTACCAGAGTCACTAATTGCCTTTGAAGGTCAAACAAAAAATAAGTTGTCAACTCCTGAAGTGGTCAATGTAGTTCAGGAAGTATTGAACAATAATTTTGTTTTTTGACTAAATTCACACGCGGATTGTGCTTTACAAATTTTACAAAATGCACAAAATATTAAAGAGGCTAAACTAGCAGCTAAAAAAGCTCGTGATATTAAGAAAACCCAAAAAAGTATTAGTAAGGAAATTGGCATGGGTGGTAAATTAACACCAGCCCAGTCCAAAAATCCCGAACTAAACGAACTCTTTATTGTCGAGGGTGATTCAGCTGGAGGTTCAGCTAAATTAGGTCGGAACAAAAAATACCAAGCAATCTTACCGTTGCGAGGTAAGGTTATTAATGTTTTAAAATCTAACATTACTAACGTGATTAAAAACGAAGAAATCGCTTCTATTTTTCGAGCGCTAGGAACAGGAATTGACAAAGATTTTGATATTAAAAAACTAAAATACCACAAGGTAATTATCATGACAGATGCTGATGTCGACGGCTCACACATCCAAGTCTTACTCCTAACCCTTTTTTATAAATATTTAAAACCCTTAATCGAACATGGACACATCTATATTGCTCAACCGCCCCTTTATAAGTTTGTCAACAAAAATAACAAACAAATTCATTATGCTTATGATGATAAAGATTTAAAGAGTTTAAAACAAACATGCAAAAACTATGAAATCCAACGTTATAAAGGGCTTGGTGAAATGAATGCTGACCAATTGTATAATACAACGATGAATCCAGCTAATCGAGTGATGTGGCAAGTTGGCATTGAAGATTATTTAGCTGTGCACCAACAGATTAATGTTTTAATGGGTGAGGATACTGAAATTAGAAAACGCTGAATTGATGAAAATATTGATTTTAGTAATGATGAGGATATCATTACAATAGAGGAGAATTAAGGTATGGCTAATCATATTATTACACAAAACCTTTCTTTAGTCGTATCAGAAAGTTATAAAAAATACGCTAAATACATCATTCAAGATCGTGCCCTACCCGATTTACGTGATGGGTTAAAACCAGTACAACGTCGTATTTTATATGCAATGTACGATTTAAATATTACTTCAAACCAAGCTTATAAAAAATCGGCACGAACCGTTGGGGAAGTAATCGGAAAATATCACCCTCACGGGGATTCTTCCATTTATGAAGCTATGGTACGAATGAGTCAAGATTGAAAAAACAATTTATGCTTATTAGATATGCATGGAAACAAAGGATCGATTGATGGAGATAATGCTGCAGCGATGCGGTATACAGAAACCCGATTAGCTAAAGTTGCTGATTTAATGCTAGAGCACTTAGACAAGCAAACAGTTAACTTTGCGTATAACTTCGATGATTCTGAACAAGAGCCAACAGTTTTGCCTACACTCTTCCCTAACTTATTAATTAACGGAGCTACAGGGATTGCTAGTGGTTATACTACCAATATTCCTCCTCACAATCCTAATGAGGTTTTTGATTGTTTAATCTACAAAATTAAACATCCCCACGCTAGTGAAAGTCAATTATTAAAAATCCTGCCAGCTCCTGATTTTCCCACAGGTGGTTTAATCTATCAATTAGACGAGTGTAAAAAAGCTTTAAGCACGGGCATTGGTAAATTCATTGTTCGGGCTCGCATTGAGCAGAAAACTGATGCTAATAAAATCAATCAATTAGTGATTACCCAAATTCCTTACGAAACAAACAAAGCCGAGATTATAAAAAACATTGACCAAATGATTTATGATCAACAAGTTTATGGAATGGTTGAAGTTCGTGATGAGTCGGATGCACACGGAATTTGCATCGTAATTGATGTCAAAAAAGATGTTGATTTAAATAATTTAATTTCTTATTTATTTAAAAAAACTAATTTACAAATTACATACCACACAAAAATGGTCGCTATTTACAATCGTGCCCCTGTGGTTTTTAATTTAGACTTGTATTGTCAAGCTTTTATTGAACATTCGATTGACATATTAACAAATGTTGATCAATTTAATTTAAATAAAATTAACAAACGGATTGAGATTGTTTTAGGTTTAATTAAAGCATTGGATGTGATTGATGAAATCATTAAAATAATTCGATCCTCAAAAAATAAAGCAGATGCTTCTGTGAATTTAATTAATCGTTTTGGTTTTAGTGAAAACCAAGCCGAAGCCATTGTCATGATGCGTTTATACCGTTTAACTCAAACCGATTTATTATCTTTACAAGAAGAGTATAATAATTTATTAGCCCAACAAACTTTATTAATGAATCGCTTGGAAAACCCCCAAATTATGAACGATTATTTAATTAGTTTGTACGAGGAATATAAGAGAACTTTTGGTTATAAACGTAAATCAACATTAATGGATGAGGATTACAATATTAAGATTGATGAAATGCAAATGCTAGAGGAAACCGATTTACATGTTTGTGTTTCTGTGAACGGATACATCAAAGCAATTAGTTTGAAGTCTTTTCAAACAAACAATTATGTCGATGTAGGTTTAAAAGAAAACGACAACTTAATAGCTCATTTATATTTATCAAACTACGCCCATTTAGTTTTAATTACTTCAACCGGTCGTTTAATTTATTTACCTGTTAATAAAATTAATAACTTTAAATGAAAAGACATCGGCATGCACTTAAATGATTTTTGTACTTGAAATTTACATGAAAAAATTATTGCGGTTCATGTCTATGAAGAATTATCATTCTCAGATCAATACTTATTAATTACTAAGAATAATAAGGGCAAATTATTAGGTTTGCAAGAATTTAATAATTTTGAAAAAAATAAGATTAAAGATACCAAAATTATTAAACTGCAAGATGATGATGAATTAATTGCAGCCCAAATCGTGCACGATCCAAAAGCCCAGGTTTTATGTTTATCAAGTCAAGCTAAAGCATTAGTTTTTCAGGTCAACGAAATTAACCAAGCCAATAAAAATGCTGTGGGGATGAAAATGATGGGTTTAAGCACTGATGATTATTTAGTTGCTGCTGAATTAATTACCCAAAAAACAACTTATTTATGAATGTTTAATGATGAGTGAAACAAAATGGTTCGAATTAGTGATTTAAACATTTCTAAACGGGGACTTAAAGGTGTTAATTTAAACCCAACAAAGAAACAAATTATTTTAACGAACGGCATACTCTTTAATGAGTCGTTGATTTTTAACTTAAAAATGCACAATGATGCGTTAGTGTGCACCAAATTACAATATGTACACAAGGAAATTGATAATCGTTTTGTGAAAAACGATTATGGTATCAAAAGTATTTGTTTAAACAATTTTCTTAAACCAGACGAAAAATAAAAAGGAGTCAATTATGAATAACAACCAAACTTATGAATGAAATCTAGAGGATTTATTACAAAACAAAACCTTAGAAGAAGTTTATCAACAAGTCTTAGACTTAAAAACGCAAATGTTAAAACATTACCCTAACTTTTTAAAATCAGAAGCTGATTTTAAAACATGAATCAATTTTGAGGACGAACGAGAAAAACAAACAAACCGGTTATATAATTATGTACATAACCATTTAAACACGAACGTAGCTGATGCTTATTTTAATGAATGAAACCAAAAAGTAAGTAATTTATTATTTGACTGACACAATGCACTAGCTGATTTTAATGAAATTGTTTTACATAACGAACAATTAATCCGTTCGTATTTGCAAAAAGATTTAGCGCCATATACTTTGCGTTATGAACAAATTTGACGTTATAAAAACCATACATTAGATAAAAAAAGCACTGAACTTTTTAATTTAATGGATCGGATGACACCAGGATTTGATGATATTTATAGCACTTTTACGAATAACGATATGGTTTTCGAACCTATTTTTGATCAAAATAATTACAAATACGAAATTCACAGCGAAGCTGATTGTTTTAAATATCTAAAATCTGAAGATGAATGTTTACGTAAACAAGCTTATTTTAGTTTGCACAATGCTTATGTCAAAAACAAAGCTAGTTTAACAAAAATGCTCTACTTTAATTATTTAGCATACAACCAACGTGCGAAAGCTAAAAACTATAAGGATTACATCCACCAGGCTACATTCGAAGATGAGGTTCATCCCGAATTAATTACCTTTATTTATGACCAAGTAAAAACATATAAACCAAGTGTAATGTCATATGAGCAAGCGCGCGATACATACTTACAACATTTATTAAAAAAACCGCAAGTAGACGAGTGAGATAAACGAATTACTCTTTATGATAAACGTATCGAATACTCGGTTGAGGACGCTAAAAAGATGACTTTGGAATCCTTGCAAGTTTTAGGTCAAGAGTATATTCAAGCAGTGCAAAGAGCATTTGATGAACAATGAGTTTCATGACTACCAAACAAAGGGAAACGCTCTGGTGCTTATTCGATTGGGGGTATTCGTGGTGTTGATAAATATTATATTTTAATGAACTTTGACTATTCAATCGAGAGTGTACAAACAATTGTTCATGAATTAGGTCACTCAATGCATTCCATGTACGCTAATTTAAACCAACCGATTTTTAGTGATTATAAAATCTTTTATGCTGAAATCGCTTCGGTGATTAACGAAGTTTTATTAAATTACTACTTATTAGAAAAATACAAAGATGATAAAAAAATGCGTTTATTAATCTTAGATGAAATGATTTCAGGTTTTTTTAGCACGACTACGCGACAAATCATCTTTTCTAATTTTGAATGGATTGCAAATGAAAAAATCAATAATAACGAAGCTTTTACAGAGGATATGATTTTGCAAACATACGCCCAATTAAACAAGGAGTACGCAGGTAAAGTCATGTACGATGAAAAAGATACATTGTATAATTTAGTTAATATTACCCCTTTACGAATTCCGCATTTTTATGCTGGTAATTTCTATGTTTATAAATACGCAATTGGCCAAATCTGCGCCTTGTTAGCGGGTGATCGTATTTACAAAGATCATAAAAATGTTGATTACTTATTTGCCTTTTTAAAGAGTGGAGGATCAAAATCGCCACTTGAAACAATTAAATTATTAAATGTTGATTTATTAGATCCACAAACATGATCTGAAGGAATTAACATTGTTAATCAATGAATCAGTGAATACCAAATATTGGTTGAAGAGTTAATTAAATAATTATTGATGCTGGATTTTGAAAGAAAGTATTGGATTGAAAACCCCATTATTTTAGGTGTGGATGAAGTTGGCCGTGGATGTTGTGCTGGTCCACTTGTTGTTTGTGCTGTCATTTTACCGCGTAATTACACACACCCTAAAATTCGTGATTCCAAACGCTTAACACCTGAGCAACGTTTAGAATTGTTTAGGATTATCCAAAATGATGCCCTTTTTTATCATTACGAATTTATAAGTGCACAAGAGGTTGATTTACTTAACCCTAAAAAAGCTAGCCAAATAGGCATGCAACGATGTGTGCAAGCCATTCAAGAACAAACGCACATTGATTTAGTTTTAACTGATTTTGAACCTATCTCAACGAGTATTAAACAAATTAATTTAATACATGGTGATAATTTAAGTATTTCCATCGCAGCCGCATCGATTATGGCTAAAGTGATTAGAGATGAGTATATGATTGCATTACATGCCTTATACCCAGACTATGGCTTTAAGGAACATAAAGGTTATGTTACTAAAAAACACTCCCAAGCAATTGAAAAACACGGAGTCCTAAATGGTGTGCACCGTTTATCATATAAAAACATCCAAGGGTGTTTAAATAAAGAATTGCAAAATAAAAAAGATGACTAGTTGTCATCTTTTTTTATTTTTATATCCGTTTTGCTGTGTTATATAAAGATGAGTGAAATGATTAGATTAATTAAAAAAGATAAACAGACACTAACACATATTATGTTTTAAAATATAAAGTTTTTTAAGGTAAAATTATAACAAAAAACAAAGAACAGCTATACCGTTTTTTGTTTTTTTGTAATAATTAAAAATTTAGTTTGTTGGGTGTAACGTTTTTTCAACATCATCCAAAGATTTTTTAATGTCTTTTAATTTTGTGTTTGAGTTAGCAATTAGTTGTTCAATGTTGTCTAATTTGGTTAGTAAATGAGCATCATTTTCATTAGACTCGTCGTGATATAAACCAAAGATTAAATAAGCTAGTTTTAAACGTTTATTAAAATTAAAAATATCATCATTGAATTGGTAATCATTAGGTTTTGGCAGACTTATTTTTGTTTGATTATTCAAATTCAAAATAATTTCATTTTCATTAATGGTGTATGTTAGATCCGATACATCAAAAGATATTGGATGGTTGTTTTGAATGATAGTATAATCATCTAGATTAATATCATAAATGTGTGTTTGTTGATCCTTAGAGCCGATGACATAAAGATGGTTTTTATACCCAGCAACTAGATTTTTAAATTGAACGCCTTTAATTTGCTTAACATATGCTTCATTAAGAATTTGATCTTCTAAAAAGTTTATTGTTTCATTTTTGTTAGATGACTGAAAACTAATGATATCATTTTGTTTTACTAAGTAAAATTTACGATTGTAATAATGGTAATTTGATTCGTTTTGTGGATCAATTTGTTTATTAAACAAGCTATTACTTTCTTGTTCACTAATCATATTCGATTCATTAAGGTCATTTAGATATTTGGTATGCTCTAAACCGTTGATCAATGTATCCCAAGTTAAATGACGGCGTCATTTAAACATCTCACCCATTTCACTAATTAATTTAGCGCTACCTTCATACGCAATTGGGTAATCAATGTCAATAGGGCGCGTATCTAAATGGGTTGGATCGGTAATGAACCACTTATTATTTGCGTTTTTAAAGGCAAAAAAGATGTGCTGTTCACCGGTTATAATCCGAAAGTCTAGATTAGCCATTGAATATAAAATAGCAGCTTGCTCAACATATTCTTTACACACACCTGCATGGCGAATGTATGCATCATTTAACCCATTTGAATTGTTCATATAATTTAAATGATCATCGACATATCTAGTTAATACAAAGACTTTTTCATAGATACTCATGCCGTTTTCGAGTAAATCTAAACCTTCTTTCACATACTTGATCATTGCTTGCTTTGCTTCGTTGCTCAATTGGTTATTAGAAGCTGAAAAAGTAAATAGATTGCCATCTTTTTCTTTAAACATAACAGTCGCAGCTGAACCAAGTGATAAATACGGAAATTTATAATACTGGTGTGATATTAAATCATTGTAATCATCATAGAACTGCTTCATAGAAATAGCTTTTTCATTAGTATCATATTTCTCGGTAAAAAAATTACGTTTTTGTAGTGACTTAATTTCTTTTAATAATTCTTGATGAGCCTGTTGCGCATTTGGTTTTTTTTCAAAAACCACTGTGGGTGTATTTTCACTTTCTTCTTGTTGATCAAACCTTTTTTCTATCCGATCAAAAATTTCGACAAGTTGATTATATTTATCTGATGAATAATTTTCTTTGGTAATAACTTTTAATTGACCAATTAAAAGTTGCATGTCATCAATTCAACTGCCTTGATCATTTTCATTATTAGTACCAAATTGGTTTTTACTGAATAACATGTAGTATGGCATTTGCAATTTCTTTTGGTTAAATTTCAACATTTTATTTTTAATGTGAACAAATTTATTTTGTGCTGCTTTTAGTTTTTGGTTAAAAGTTGCTGAAGAATTATCTGGTTTAATGGTTTGAGGGTTGGATGGTGTATCAGGTTCTATAACATTATTATTGGGGTTTTGGTCACTTGAACTTTGGTTGTCAGTGTGTTCAGATTCAGAATTGCTAGCATCTTGAGTATTAGGTTCTTTTTTAGGCTGACTATTATTTTCAGACTCAACTGGATTATCAGGGTTAATAGGGTTAGTTTTCGAGTTATCAATTTCTGCATTTGAATGATTATGTTGAGTTTGATCATGATTCTCATTATCGTTTTTCCCACCAGATTCTAACTCATTCTTTGTTGTAGAATCTGATGAAGTATTTGGTAAATGCGTTTGCGGAGCAGGATTCTTTTCATTATTATTTGGTTGTTCGTGTTTTAAGTTTTCATCTTTTAATTCTTTATCTTGTGTATTAGCAGTCTTACATGCAACAAGAATAAGGGCACCACCTAAAACAACAGGTGCTAATAAAATTTTAATCAAATGTTTTTTCATTTTATTTCTCCTTATAGAGATCTAATATTTTATCATCTTATTATAATAAAAAAGATAAATAATGCAAACAAAAAAGAATAATATTTCAGTATTTAAGTTTATGTTTTTTGTTTAATAATAACGAAAAAATCCTTAAATAAAGATACGATTTTTATAAAAACGGTTCTAGTCGGTTTTATATATTAAAATATTAGTTAGAGTATAAATATAGGGAGTATGTATGTTAGAACAATTAAAACAAGAATACATTGA
>NZ_JAOXHJ010000009.1 GCF_025780055.1 Ureaplasma zalophigenitalium
TAAATATCCTTTAAAAAACCATCATAATAGTAATTGTTATCATATTTATTTTTGTTAACATAATTAAAAGTGAAGGTTTCTGATATATTTGTTTCATAAGAAATATACATATATCCTTTTTCAAGAAGATGCGTTCCTCAGCTATTTTTAACGATTCATGCACCGTCTGTTTTAGTACCGTTGCCAAATAAATCTTTTGAAATATTGTCATCTCAACCAATAATAGTTGCAGCATGTCCATATTTTTTTTGTGAAGTTGATGTTAATTCATTGTAATAGGTTGCCGTTTCTCCTGCAGAGAAGCCAAAACCAACAGCACCGTTTTTTACTATATATTTTTTTATTGCTGATCTATCTTTATGATCTATTTCAATGAAATCCTCAGCCTTATATGGAATATCAAAGTTGTAACCTTTAAAATCTTCGGTTTCATTTATTAAGTTGTTTCACTGCATAACCGCGTATCCCGCATCCTTTGTGAAACCTCCTGTATTTCAAAATTGAGTTTGATAAATATCAAAATTAGAATTTCCTAATGGATCTGAATTAATATCCCTGTTTTTTGTTTTAAAGGCAATAGATTTTTCTGATAAATCTAAGGTATCTGGAATTTTATATAATTGGTTTTTAACAATATTAGCCTCAGAAACTCCCACAATAGAATATGCTCAACAAATATCTTGTAATTGCTTTCTAACAGGGGAAAGAATGAAGTTCTCTCTTTGGTCATATCTAGGTAGTTTTCATAACTCAATTTCTGACTGCTTATTTTCATTCTGATTAATCACAGTGGCTGAAATTGTGAAAGGGGCAGCTAGTATTGATAAGAATAATGGTATTTTTATTTTCATAGTTTGTCCTTTTAAAATCAATAAAATAAAAACATAAATATAATTATACCAATTTTAATGAGTGCATGATATTATAACGAAACTTTTAAAATATTTATTGTATTTTTTTAAAAAAACACCACAAGGTGTGTGGTGTTTTTTGTTTTAGTTTTGATCTGCTGGTTCTTTACCTGGTTCGCTAGGTGCTGGTTCTTTACCTGGTTCGCTAGGTGCTGGTTCTTTACCTGGTTCGCTAGGTGCTGGTTCTTTACCTGGTTCGCTAGGTGCTGGTTCTTTACCTGGTTCTGGTTTAACTGGATCTGTTTTAGGTTTTTTATCTTTAGCAGGGTCATGACATGATGCTGCAACACTTGCAATAACTGCAGAACCAACTACTAAACCTAATGAAGATAATAAAAGCTTTTTATTGATTTTACTTTTTTTCATAATGTTTTGACTTTACTACATGAAATTAAAATAATGTAGTATTCTCCTTCATTTATATATATTTATTTTCTAATGTTAATATGTATTATATAATAATTTACTCGTATCAACTACATATTTATTCAATTTAATGCATTTTTATTATAACAAATTATTAATTCTGTTTATTTTATTTTCCTCATATTAAAAAACAATAATTCTGATTAGATAGTATCTTTTTATTTATTAAAAATCTTATAAACTAATTATTAATCATATCATTCAATTACAAACTATATATGATGGATAAAAAATATAGTCGTTTAGATCTACAATCCACAGAGTAAAATACAATTATGAAAAATAAATACTGCAGAATAATAAGATGGGGCATTTATCTTTTTTTGAGAATACGTTTTTTTGTTTTAAAATTTAAACTTAAAAATTTATATAACAAAAAACGCCACCATCTGTGTGGTGTTTTTTTACTCTTTATAAGTTTTTTGTTCGCCATTCGCTGCGATTTGTGAAACGGTCCCTCTTACTCGTTATTCCATACATCAGTCATATCGACTAGGTGCCATATAAGGGCTGTAGTTATCCCTTTGAGCTTTATCCTTCGTTTAAATAATTACCCTACGTCTGTTTACTGTTTTATCAAAGAATAAACAATTTAGAAATAACATATTTTAAAAATGAATTATTAAATCTAGAACCGTTAAAAACTTATAGGTTTTATTAGATAATATCCTTCATTTTAACACAACTGTTTTTTACAAAATAAAACAAATTGCACCATTTTTAACACGAAAAAATAAAAATTTTCTTTTAAATTTTAGTGCATGCACTTTTCTTGGGCACTAAGATAAAACTATATTTTATCTACGCGCAGGTACGCACGCGCACCCCTTGATTGGGGCAAGATAAGAGCTCGCCTATACCCTCTAACGAAGGGGCTTTTATTAATACATAGTATTAATAATTATCTTGTTTTTTGTGCATGCACTTTTAATGAAAAAAGTAAAAAGTCCCAGCACTTTTACATGCACA
Organism: Ureaplasma zalophigenitalium; assembly: GCF_025780055.1. GTDB lineage: Bacteria > Bacillota_I > Bacilli_A > Mycoplasmatales > Mycoplasmoidaceae > Ureaplasma > Ureaplasma zalophigenitalium. Next base: position 2,307 of record NZ_JAOXHJ010000009.1, read on the forward strand.
AAAAAATATATATACATAGTATATAAAGTATTCTAAAAAAGGTTAAAAATTACATCACTTTTGTCAGCACATATTTTTTAGTCAATAAAAATTACATTAACATCTGACGGTATATTTAATAAAATTCGTTGCTTTAAAGTACTGATTTTAAAAGTTGAAAAAGAACTTTTTGTAAATTTTTTGACATAATGAGAGATGAAAGTTTATGCGTTTCCACCGTAATAGTCCGTATTTTCGAATGTATTAATAATCGATTTTTCATATTTTCCCCGGTGTTTTTTTAGTAAAAAACAAGCGTTTTTAATTGCTATAGGACCATTAATTTGATCTAATAATTCAATGATTTGATTTATAAAAGGTAATATTTTTTCGTAATTTTTCTGGTCTAAAAACCCTTTAAAAATACAGAATATATCTCCAATATTTTCCTTAAAAAACTTCTTTAAATCATGATGATTTTTAGTTTTTCAGACTAGCGCATTATAAGCCATTCGCATTAAATGAAACTTATCATAAGACCTTTTAGTGTTTAATTTTTTGGCCAATTTACTTATAAATAAACCTCCATCACCTGACACATTTGCCTGGTCTTTGCAGTACATCTTCGTTAATACTTCCATAATTTTTTTATCTAAAATTTCATTCGAATTTTGTTGATAATGTAAATAATTAGGTAGTTTTTTAATATGTAAAATAATTGTTTTATTCACTAAATTAAGATTGTTTTTCGTGATATTTTTATATCCATTATGAATCCCAATCACCCTAATTGCAGTCTTAAAAAATGTGTGGTTTTCTTGAGTTTTTATATAACAATCATCTGCCTCAATTTGCGTATACATACCTTGTTTATATGCAATTTCACACGCTTTCCTATAAAACGAATTTATGTAATTTATTTTTAAATAATAGTAGTAAACATCATAAGGTAGTTTATACACACTGTTAGGCTGCAACTTATTTCTTCTGCTCAAATTTCAGCTTTTTATTTGCTGTATTACCATGTCAGGATGATATCTTTTACGACGCATCAAAGCGATTGTATCGTTGTGATAATGAGTGAATTTACGATTATTTTGTACATCTTTATAAACGGTTAGGTTGTAAAAATATATCTTTCCGTTATAAATTAATTGATGTTTTTTGTATGTGTGAACATGCCAACTTTTGTATTTAGGGTTCTGTTTTCTTGTAATTAAGCGAAACTTTTCTTCTTCTATGTTTTAATAATTAACAAGGTCGTTAGCTATCGAATCATCATAATTGTTTATTAATTTTATTTGGAATTTATAAAAAAGGTAGATCACTCTTCTTACCCAGTTTATCACACTTTTTTATACGTTGTATTAGGTTGTATTATCTAATTAAATTCTTCATTCGTAAGTATGGTTGAAAATTTGGAAGCACAAAAACTAAACGAATAAATCAGTTAAAAGTGTTAAAAAAGGAAAAAGGAAAAATAATCGGCAATAATGTTGTATTTAAAAAAGACCCAAGTATAAGGTTAAAAACGAAAGTATCAAGGCATTGGTTAAAAGGTATTCGGATTTCAAGAACAAACACATTAACAATAAATTCAAAATTATGGACGAGCGTGAATTCATGTTAAAAACGATGTATAAATACCAAGGAAATGATGAATTTTTAAAACTTATAGAACCTAAACCTTCTAAAACAATTAAAAAAATCGTTTTTTTCTTAAAAAATAATATTTTAAGTGGGTGAATTGATTTATCAATAAAATAGTCCAGATGTTATTAACTCTTTTTAATTAGTTATAATAAGGCAAAATGCATACACACATACATACACACACATACATGCACACACGCATACATGCATATTAAAAATATGTATGTATCAATCGAAACAATATACTTAGAAAGTCAAGTGAAACTGAATGAAATTTAAATATGAAGTAGTAAAAATTAGAGCACACGGATTGCCAGCGATTTTGTTTGCAGCAAAAACATATGATGAAATTCAAAATTGATGTGATACACATATGTCGTTAATCTTAGGGAACGAGATCGAAATTCGTCAAAGCAGCGTTCTTAAAAAAATAAAAATTTAATATTTGACTTTTTTTAGAAAATATGTTATTATTAATATGCTTCCTCTTCGGAAACCTCTTTATGAGCACCCGCACAAAGCAAGATAGCAATTTAAGCAGCGTGTGAGTACTACACGAGTGAATCAGCACTCGGCGATGTCGTCAATTTTCATTTTATGAATTAATTGTATTCCTTAGTGGGACCTAGCCGATATGGGTCATTGTATGGAACGGCGGGCAAGAGCGACCATTTCGAAAATCACAGCGGATGGCGAACACGTGTTTATAATAGAGTAATGAAAAACACCACTTTTATAGTGGTGTTTTTTGTTGCCAATGATTAGAAAAAGTCTATTTATGTGTTTATTTTCATCATAGGGTTATAATTATAATATAAAAATAAAATGAGGTAATTATGGAAAACAATACAGGTGTTTTTGCGTTCAAAAAAAAGAACGGATGAAGATTGTTGCAGCAAAGCTGGAATACCGCATTTTGCATATAACGCAAAAAACACCAGTTATTAAGCTAAGATTGCTTTTTAGGTTTTTCTTCTTCCTTATATTTAGTTATATTAATTTTCATTATAACCAATAACATCGTGGTTAATTGTTTTTATAATACTCTTGTCGATTGACGATATTTCAATTACTTTAAACAAATTTAATTTTGGATTATATAAAGCTAAATATTTAATTTTTTGAAAGATTTCATGATTTATGCTCTTCAATCCCATTAAATAATATATCAAGACTTGTAGTGTTTGTTTTGACGTAAATTTGTTCTTAGATACTTTTATATCACATAAGTAATCCCCTAGTATAAAATCTCCATCACCAGTATTTATCTTGTTTGTATACCCTCCGGGGAATGTAAAACCTATTTGCATCTGATTAGCTTCAGAGTTTTCTAACATATATTCACACAAATTTTGAATATTAGTTATCATTGACTTGATGTGTGATTTTTGACTAGGTGTTAAAGTGTTTTTAATTAATTTCCCATATTCTTGCTTAACTGTATCACTAATATTAATAAATGATTCTAAAATACCTAAATCTCTTAAAGAGGGTTTCACATCAACTTTATAATTTGCTCTATATAAGGCATCTAATTGAGACAAAAAATAAATTAAATTAATATTTTCATCAATATTTGCTTCATTCCAAAGTTCAAAAATCACGAAGTCATACAATTGATCATATCCTCGGAATTTGCCATAAGGCATTCTTGAACCTTTATATGATATTCTTAAAGGGTTTTTTTCTGCATCCATCAATAATATTTCTTTCGTTATTTTAGTATTCTTATCCAAATAAAAACGCGATAAATAATCAACGGTTAACCCCAATAATGATGGATATAATTCATTCAAGTTGATTGAATCAATTTCCAATGTATTAGCAATCTTTATTTCTTTTCAATTTTTAAGTGGTAAATAACCGCTAGAAGGTTGTTTTGTAAGTTTAATAATTTTAGTTACAGATGACATTTTAAAATACTCCTTTATAATTTAATTACACACTAATTATAACTTTGTAAAGAAAATAAGATAACTAAACAACACCCTTATTTTTATCTAATCAAAACGATTGGTGGGTCAGAATTCTTTTTTTAGTAATTATATCGACTTTTCAAACATTCCTAATGCTAAATTATATTCTCTAAACATTTTTTTCACATAATATCGAATTGTTTGTTTTGGATGTATACATACTATTTAATACTTTAAATACACCGATTATTAAAAAATGATATTATTATATATAGCAAAAAAGGAGATATATAGTGAAGAAAAAGAATTTATGATGATCTATAGCTGGTATGAGTTTAGTAGCTATCGCAACCGGATTAGCTGCATTTGCGTGTAAAAATCCTGACAAAAAGCCTAATGATGAAAATGCAGCTAAGCAAAAACTACTCCAAGAGGTTCAAACTCATTTAGCCCAAGTAAACCAAAAAAACGAAACAATTAGCGACTTGTATCAAGAAGTTAAAGACAAAATTAGTTCCTTAAACTCTGAATTCAATCAATTAATTCCTCGTTCAAACGTTTTATCTAATGTAACTATAAAAACTTTGCAAACATTTAAAAACAAGGTTGAAACTGTCTTAAAAAACGTTGATGCAGACGTTTTAAAGATTTCTGTCAATAATTTAAATAATGCAAAAAACCAGGTTCAAGTATATATCAATGAATTAAACACAGATGTTAAACATAATAATTATGTTCAGATCATTGAACAATTAAAAACGGTTTTAAACACTAACTCAGTATCTAATTCCGATATTCTAATTAACGAAAAACAAATTAAGGCATTGTTAGTAGCCTTGAGTCAAGCTAAAATAGACAAAGAAAAGTTATTGATAACACAAGATACAAAAGAAAACGACCAAACAACATTAGTCACATTAAAAGAACAGTTAAAGTTAAAAGTTATTGAAATTACTAATTTACTTAATGATACTCATGCTCATTTACCTATTTTACAAGCCGATGATATTAACAATTTTTTAAAACAAAACCACAATACAAGCCAAGAAATTAAAAAAGCTATTCGTGTTGCACAAGAATTATTACAAAAAGCTGATAAAAATATCTATGCTGATAAACTAAATACTATTAAAAACGGTTTAGAAACTTTAGCAAAAACAGAAGATTTAGCTAAAAATCATCCTGATATTTATAATCAATTATCAAACCTTGTCTCAACTATCAGTCAACCAATAGAACCAAATACTGTTGAAAATTGAAGAATGCGTTATGATGATCACAAAAATGATCTTAATAAAATGCGAGAATTAATCAAACGCCAAGAAGAAAACACAGAACAAACAAAACAACGATTAGTTCAAGAAATCCAGATTTTATTAAACCAAACTACTACAAAAAAAGAATCGCTGAGTGATGCTTATCAACTTCTGAAAGAAAAATTAAACTCTTTAACACAGGAATTTACTCAATTAGTCCCTGACACTAAGGATTTGACTAAACTATCTATTGATCAATTACAAACATTGAAAAATAAAATTTCTGACCTTCTGAATGATATTAGTATGCAAATGTTAAAACTTTCGCAAGAGAATTTAAATACTGCAAAGATCAAGGTTTTAGCGTATGTAAATCAGTTGAGTCAAGATCCTAATTCTAATAATTATTTTGACATCATTACCCAGCTGAATGATACCTTAAAGACCAATCAAATACCAAGAGGTGATGTTATTAGCAACGAAAAGCAAACCAAAATTTTACTTGAGGCCTTAGCGCAAGCTCGAATCCAAAAAACTAATAAGGATAGTGAAGTTCCTAACGCTTTAATTATTAATGAAAATAACGTTCAAAAGTATATAAACGATGGTTATATTATAAAAAACGACGAAGGTAAATTTCTCGTTTATCAACTTGTAAAACCAATTAAAGATGTTCAAGCTATTAAATGAATGTTACCCGATTCTTTTAGTATTCTTTCTACTGCTAAAATCATTAATTTAGATATGCCTAATGTCACAACTATTACAAATAATGCATTTGCCGAAAACGAAACTTTAAAACATGTCAATATCCCTAATGTAACATTAATTGATGAAAATGCTTTTAATTATGCTTTTAATTTAGTTAGTATTAACATGCCAAAAGTAATTAAAATTGGTAGAGCTGCTTTTGAAAGTTGTAATCAATTAAAATCGATAAATATCCCCAATGCTATATTAATTAGTGACTATGCATTTACGAGATGTGGAAATTTAGCAAATGTTAATATTCCAAGCGCCACTGAAATTGGTGCCAATGCTTTCTGAAATTGCAAAAGCTTAATTTCCGTTCACATGCCAAAAGTTACTTCAATTAAACAAGAAGCTTTTGCTGAATGTTCAAATCTTTCTTTTACTCACGCCACATTACCAAATGAAATGGATGAACCTCTATTCAACCAAATAAAACAAGGTAAAGCTTGATCGGTTCAAACAAATTCTAGTAACTAATTAAACATTTATTATCCATTTAAGTTTATAAAAATAGGAAATCAAGCAATGTCCTATTTTTATTTTACCTTACTCATCCACACTAACCAATTAGATTGGCTGGTGTCTTTGTTTAAAACCAACACAAATTTATATACAGTGAAAATTATCCCCTAATTCACTTAGATAACTTCAAAGACTCTTTTATTTTAGTAAAATAAATAATATGTAATTCAATCGCAAAGGAATATTATGAATAATAAAATCAATAAAGAAGAACTTGCAAGACAGCTGTGAAACTCTGCTGTTAATATGCGTGGTTCACTAGAACAAAATGATCATAAAAACTTTTTGTTAGCTATGCTTTTTTACAAATTCTTATCCCAAAAACAAGTTGAGTATTTCAATAAAGAAATTTGTTGAATAA